>NZ_SBHM01000007.1:1860118-2480158 GCF_004028095.1 Paenarthrobacter ureafaciens
GCCGCACCCTGGGTGGACGCAGGCATGCTCTCCGATTCCCTGGACGGCTACCGTTTCCGGCTCCTGTACCGCCATCTGAGCGACTTGGCGGCCCGGCCGAGCCTGGCAGGCTGTCTCCGGGAGCCCCAGGACGCCGCTGGGGACGCATGGGTCCTGGATCGGCCGTCCGAGGACCTCGACGGCTGGCTCAGGTCGGTGGTGGAGCCCATGGGGGACTACGCCGGCGGCTGTCGCATGGGGAGCGACGGCGACCCTGCCGTCGTCGTGGATGGTTCCGGTCGCGTGCGGGGCGTACGGGGCCTTAGGGTTGCCGACTCCTCCATCTCACCCACGTTGGTGCGGGCAGCGCCGCTCCTGACCGACGTGGCGATCGCACGAAAGGTGGCCCGGATGGTCGCTGAAGGTATTTCCCTGCAAGGGGTAGGCAAGAAGCCTTAACTAGTGCAATACTGCGATAGTCAGCTTTTCACAGAAGGAGCTATCTTGAGTATCGAATTCGCGCCGTCGTTGACGGCCACCGAAATCAGCCCGGAGTCGTTTAAATCCTTCGTGGGAAGCTTCCCCACGGGTGTCACGGTAGTGACGTGGCAGGACCCCCGCACGGGACCTGGCGGAATGACTGTCAACGCCTTCGCCTCAATCTCCATCGATCCGCCCTTGATCATGATCAGCCTTGCGGTTGGTTCCCGGGCGGTGGAACCGGTGCTGAAGCGGGGATCGTTCGGGGTCAACATCCTGGCCGGCAACGGTTCCCGCGCGGCGCTCGCCTTTGCCCGCCGCGATACCGCCCTGTGCTCAGACTTTGGCACCGAGCCCGGCATCCTGGGCAACCCCCTGCTGGTGGACGATGCTGTGGCGTATGCCGATTGCGACGTGGAACAGACCATCCCCGCAGGCGACCATGTCATTGTCATTGGCCGCGTGCGGCAGGCATCCCATACCGGGCAGGTGCCACTGGGTTACTTGCGCCGGACCTTCGCGCCGTGGGCCTGACCGCCCGCCCCCTCCGATGCTCTCTCACATAACAGCCCGTTTTGGGCGACGCTCTATCACTTTCTTCAAGAAATCGAGAGAGGAGCCGGCTCATCGGGACGGAAGGTGAGAGAGCGTTTTTGGCAACCGTCCTGCTTTTTGTTGCCAAACCGCACTACGATGGAGCGGTGACTGAAGCGACGAACACCGGAACCTCCACTGCCCCTGCCAAGCGCGGACGCGGAGAGAAGTCCTCACCCACCATCTACGACATCGCCAAGCTGGCGGGCGTCAATCCTTCCACTGTTTCGCGCGCCCTCAGCAAGCCGGGCAGGGTCAGCGCCAAGACGCAGAAGATCATCGAAGATGCGGCTGCTGAACTGAACTACCAGGTCAACCCCTTTGCCCGGGCGCTCCCCACGGGGCGGACGCAGACCATCGGACTAATCGTCGCGGACATCACCAACCCCACGTTCTTTGACATCATCCGCGGAGCGGAAACCACCGGCGCTGCACGCGACTACACGCTGGTCCTCGCAGAGTCCTCGGAGTCGCCGGAAACCGAAGTCACTGCCGCCCGGCGCTTGCTGAGCACAGTGGATGGCCTCATCCTCGCCAGTCCGCGCATGGACGACGACAACATCCGGTCCTTGGCCGGGGACAAACCTGTGGTGGTCATCAACCGCGAGATAGAGGGCGTCCCCTGCGTGGTTCCTGACGTCAACAAGGGCATCGGGGAGGCTGTCAGGAGCCTGGCTGCCAACGGTCACGAGCACATCGCCTACGTCGCGGGGCCGCAGCAATCATGGATGACTGCCCGGCGCTGGGAGGGTGTCAAAGCCGCCTGCGAGTGGTCCAAGTTGAGCGCCGTTCGCTTGGAATCGTCCAAACCGACCGTCGACGGCGGCAGGAAAGTAGCGCGCGACGTCCTGGACAGCAGTGCGACGGCGGTCATCACCTACAACGACCTCCTGGCCATTGGCCTCATGCAGGAACTCCAAGCCGGTGGGATGCAGGTTCCGGACCAGATCAGCATCGTGGGATTCGATGACATCTTTGGCGCGGACTTCACCACGCCGGCGCTGACCACCGTGCGGTCCCCGCTGCGCGAGTGCGGCACCCGCGCTGTGACCATCCTGCTTGACGTGCTGCATGGCCACGACGCGCCGGCCGGCCCGGTGAGCGTCGAGACGGAACTCGTGGTGCGGGGTTCCAGCGGCAGGTTGCTTAGCTAACTCTTTTCCGCGATGCAGGGCCCCTGCAGACCTCAGGCAATGCTCGGTGCAATCGAGTGGCAATTTTTGGCAACCGGTTGACAAAACCTCATCGGGAAACCGAAGATTGACCTATGTCACAGTCCCTTGCAGCCCATCCTGACCGGCTCCTGCCCGCTGATCCCGGGACCCGCAGCATTGCGCGGTCCTTGCTGGAGCGCGTCCAGGACCTGCCCATCATTTCTCCCCATGGCCACGTTGACGCCGCTGTCATCGAGCAGAACACTCCGTTCCCGGATCCCGCTGCATTGCTGGTGAGCCCGGACCATTACGTCACCCGCCTGATCCACGCCGACGGGGTGCCCATGGATCAGCTTCATGCCAGCGACTCCCAGGACTCGCGCGGAGTCTGGCGCAGGTTCGTTGAAGCCTGGCCCCTTTTTGAGGGAACGGCCTCCGGTTACTGGCTCCGGACCCAGTTCGAACAGGTTTTCAAGCTTGGTGCCGACCTCTCCGGGATGTCCGCCGATGCAAGCTATGACGCTATTTCGGCCAAGCTCACCGAACCGGACTTCCGTCCGCGGCAGCTTTTCAAGGACTTCAACATCGAGGTCCTTGCCACCACGGACGATCCCCTGGATGACCTGGCCAGCCACAAGGCGCTGACCGCCGACGCCAGCTTCAACGGCCGCGTCCTGCCGACGTTCCGCCCGGACGCGTATTTGAACGTTGCCCACCCTGCCTGGGCCGCCAACGTTGAGCGCCTGATCGAAACCGCCGGAGACGGCGGCACTGGCTACGCCGGCTACATCGCCGCTTTGGAAAACCGCCGTCGCTATTTTGTGGACCACGGTGCCGTGTCCGCGGACCATGGCGTGCGGACGCCGGCAACCCTGAAGCTGGATCAAGCCGACGCGGAAGCGCTCTTCGAGAAGGCACGCGCCGGCAAGGCCACAGCCGCGGACCGCGATGCGTTCGAGGCCCACATGATGTACCAGATGGCACGGATGTCCGTGGAAGACGGATTGGTCATGACCATCCACCCGGGTTCCTACCGCAACCACCATCAGCCGACGTTCGAGGCCTTCGGCGCGGACACCGGCCACGACATCCCGTTCGCCATCAATTACACCGAAGGGATCCGGCCCCTGCTGCAGGATTTCGGCACGGCCAAGGACTTCCACCTGGTGTTGTTCACTTTGGATGAGACTGTCTTCTCCCGGGAACTCGCGCCGCTGGCGGGCTTTTACCCCTCGGTCTACCTTGGTGCCCCGTGGTGGTTCCTGGACGCGCCGGATGCCATGCTGCGCTTCCGCTCCGCCGTCACCGAGACAGCAGGCTTCTCGCGTTCGTCCGGTTTTATCGACGACACCCGCGCTTTCTGCTCCATCCCCGCCCGGCATGACGCCTCACGCAGGATCGAAGCTTCCTTCCTTGCCCGCCTGGTGGCCGAACACAGGGTTTCCGAAGACCGTGCCCACGAGCTCATCCTCGACATCGTCGACGGCTCCCCACGCCGGGTGTTCAAACTATGAGCACTCCACGCGCGCGGCTGAGCCGCACCACCCCGGCGGCGCCAGTACGCATCGTGCACTTGGGCCTCGGCGCTTTCCACCGCTCCCACCAAGCCTGGTACACCCAGCACGCCGGCGATGCAGGGGAGTGGGGCATCGCTTCGTTCACCGGACGCAGGCCCGACGCGGCAACTGTCCTGGCCGCCCAGGATGGCCTGTTCACCGTCGTGGAACGCTCCGACGCCGGGGACTCCTTTGAAGTGGTGGGCAGCATCGTCGAAGCCGTCGACGGTGCTGATGTGGCCCGCTTCCTTGACCTCCTCGCCGCTCCTTCCACCGCCGTGGTGACTTTGACCATCACCGAGGCGGCGTACGGATTGGGCGCCGCGGACTTGCCCGTCCTGCTGTCCGGAGGTGAACCCACGACGCCGGTCGGCCGCTTGGTCGCGGGCCTCGCCGCCCGTAAGGACCACGACGCCGGGCCGCTCGCCGTCGTCAGTTGCGACAACCTCTCGGACAACGGAAACGTAGCCCGGAACGGGGTGCTTTCCCTGGCCCGCGAGGTTGATGCCGGGCTGGCCGAATGGATCGGCGCGAACGTCAGCTTCGTCAGCACCTCCGTTGACCGCATCACACCCCGGACCACTCCCGAAGACGTGGCCTTGGTGGCCGAGTCCTGCGGCTACCTCGATGACGCGCCCGTGGTCACGGAGCCTTTCCATAACTGGGTTTTGTCCGGGGACTTCCCGGCAGGTAGGCCGCGTTGGGAAGATGCCGGAGCGGTGTTCGTGGAAGACATTGAACCGTATGAGAACCGCAAGCTGTGGCTCCTCAACGGCGCCCACTCGATCCTCGCCTACGCCGGGCAACTCCGGGGCCACGCCACCGTGGCCGAGGCATTGGAAGACACAGCGTGCCGGCAGGCCGTCGAAGAGTTCTGGGACGAGGCGGCCCGTCATCTGCCCGGAGAAGAATTGCAGGTGCCGGAGTACCGGACCGCGTTGCTGGAACGCTTCGGCAACTCGCGGATCGCCCACCACCTTGCCCAGATTGGTGTGGATGGCAGCACCAAACTCCGCATGCGTGCGGTGCCGGTGCTCCGGGCCGAGCGCGGCGATGGCCGCACGGGTGCTGCGGCGGCGCGGATGATCGCTGCGTGGTCGGCGTATGTGGCCGCGCATCCCGGCGGGCAGGACCCGCAATCGGAAGCGATCGCCCAGGCGGACCTGCTGTCCGGCGCTGCGCGGACCCAGGCACTGCTTGCCCTTTTGGATGACGAGTTGGCCCGTGACGGCGACGTTGTGCAGCTTGTGCACGGGCTTAGCGGACCTTTGCTGGATGGTGCTCCAACTGCTGCGGCCGCAGCCGGCGCAGGTGGAGTCCGGTCCGGCACCGCGGCCTAGCAGCAGGTCTTCCGGGCCGGTCCCGCGCCGTTCGCGGGTTTGGCCACGCCGAAGAATTTGCCCGGGCGGGCGGGGGTATTCCCTGCCCGCCCGGGCTTTCTTGTGCGTCGGCCCTCAGGAAAACAGCTCAAGGAAATTTGCGGCAACCGATTGCCAAACTCTTGCCAACGTGACTAGAATTACAACAGCTGCACAATCCGGGTTCGCCACTCCAGTCGCCAAAGCACTGCTCAGAGTACGTCCGGTCCGCAATGACGCGAAGGGTAAAGGAGCCCGCATTGAAAAAGCTCAGCAAGCTCAGCATCCTCGGCTATGGCGCCGGCGATGCCGCGAATAATCTGGCCTTCACCACGGCCACCATGTTCCTCCTCGTCTACTACACGGACGTCGCCGGCATATCTGCTGCCGCTGCGGGCACTTTGCTCCTGGTCGTGAGGATCTTCGACGCCTTCGCTGACGTGTTTGCCGGCCGGCTCGTGGATCGCACCTACAGCAAGCGCTTCGGCAAATTCCGGCCGTTCATCATGTTCGGTTCCATTCCCTTGCTTCTCCTGAGCGTGGCCACCTTCTCGGTGCCGCAGCTTGGGGAAACCGGAACTCTGCTCTACGCCTACGTCACGTATGCGGCGCTGGGCCTGGCATACTCCTTGGTGAACATCCCCTACGGGTCTCTGGCCGGGGCGATGACCCAAGACCCGGGCGACCGTGCCAAGCTTGGCTCAGCCCGCATGGTGGGTGCGCTGCTGGTAGGTTCCGCTCTGGGTATCTTCGTGGCACCGTTGATCAAGCCCGGGGCCGACCTGCAAGGAACCTTCACCACCATCACGTTGATCTTCGTGGTGATAGGCGCAGCCCTCTACTTCTTCACGTTCGCCACCGCCAAAGAGCGGGTCCACCGGACGGTCCCCAAGGTTTCCTTCAAGCAGAGCATGGACACGCTGAAGACCAACCGTCCACTGTTGATGCTCTGCCTGAGCTCGTTCCTGTTCCTCACGGGATACATGGCGCTCTCCTCGGTCCAGCTGTACTACCTCCGCGATGTTCTCGGCCGGCTGGACCTGTATGCCGTGATGTCCATCGTTCAACTGGTGATGACGTTCGTCCTCGCAGCGTTCATGCCCAAGCTGGTGCACAGGTTCGGCAAGAAGGCGGTATACGTCGCAGCAGGTGCGCTCAGCGCAGTAGGCGGTGCCATGATCTTCTTCACCCCGGCAGCCCTGACCTGGATCGGTTTTTCCGGCCTGCTGGTCAGCATGCTCGGCGTGATGGCGGTGAGCATCGTGGTGTGGGCGCTTGAGGCTGACACTGTTGAATACGGTGAGTGGAAGACCGGTGTCCGTACCGAAGGCATCACTTACGCGCTGTTCTCCTTCACCCGCAAGACCGGGCAGGCTGTTGGTGGCGCCCTCGCTGCCTACGCCCTCGCCATGGGCGGTTACAAGTCCGGCGCCACCCAAAGCCCGGAGGCCCTGCAGGGAATCCAGTTCGCCGCCGGTGCGCTGCCTGCCATCATGGTGATCCTCGCCATCGCCGTTATGGCCAAGTACAAGCTGACCGACGCCATGCATGCCCAAATCGTCAACGAGATCAAAGCGCGGCGGGCCGTCCAGGAGGGTCGCCGTCCGCAGGAGGGCGGCGCTGAAGAAGCCCACGACGACGGCGGTCCGGTGCCCGGGCGCGGCGCGGACGGGGCCATTGGCAGCGTGGAAGCCCCCGCGCCGGAATCCGTGCAAGCATCCCGCGGCAAAGGCTCGCTCAGCCAGGGGTCGCGTTAGTCGGGATCCGCGTCAGCTGGTAGCCGCGTCAACTGGTGCCCTGCCCCGACTCCACTCTCCATCCCGCGCGACTTGGCAACCGATTGCCAAAAGCGCGCAATCATCCTAGACTCGTTTCAACTTCGCCGAGGGGTGAGATCCCGGCACTTACACCCCTGCTTTCCGCCGAGAGCTAACCCTTCGTTCGCCACCAGCACTGTCCCGAAAGGAAAAGCTGTGAAAATCATTGCTGCTGATGTCTTTGTGACCAGCCCGTCCCGTAACTTCGTCACCCTGCGGATCACCACCGAGGACGGTGTGACCGGTATCGGTGATGCCACGCTGAACGGCCGGGAACTCGCCGTCGCCGCGTACTTGAAGGAGCACGTGGCCCAGTTGCTGATCGGGAAGGACCCGCACCGGATCGAGGACACCTGGCAGTTCCTGTACCGGTCCTCGTACTGGCGCCGCGGCCCCGTGACCATGGCCGCGATTGCCGCCGTCGATATGGCGTTGTGGGATATCAAGGGCAAGATGGCCGGCATGCCGGTCTACCAGCTCCTGGGCGGCGCCTCGCGCAACGGGCTCCGCGCCTACGGCCACGCCTCCGGTTCGGACATCCCTTCGCTGTTCGACTCCGTGCGCGAGCACCTGGAACTTGGGTACAAGTCCATCCGTATCCAGACCGCCGTCCCGGGGATCAAGGCCGTGTACGGTGTTGCCGCGCAGGCCCAGGCCTCGGGGGAGCGCTACGATTACGAACCTGCAGGCCGGGGCAACTTCCCGCTGGAGGAGGACTGGGACACCCGCGCCTACCTGCGCCACCTGCCCACCGTCTTCGAAGCCGTGCGGAACGAGTTCGGCCCCGAAATCCCGTTGCTGCACGATGGCCACCACCGCATGACCCCGATTCAGGCCGCCAAGCTCGGCAAGGCCCTGGAACCGTATGACCTGTTCTGGCTCGAGGACTGCACCCCGGCCGAGAACCAGGAGGGCCTGCGCTTGGTCCGCCAGCACACCACCACCCCGCTGGCCATCGGTGAAATCTTCAACACCGTGTGGGACTACCAGACCCTGATCAAGGAACAGCTGATCGACTACGTCCGTGCCGCGTCCACCCACTTCGGTGGCATCAGCCCGTTGAAGAAGGTCATGGACTTCGCCGCGCAGTACCAGATCAAGTCCGGCTTCCACGGGCCCACGGACATCTCCCCGGTGGGCTTCGCCGCGCAGCTGCATGTGGGCCTGGCCATCCACAACTACGGCATCCAGGAATACATGCAGCACTCGGACAAGACCAACGAGGTCTTCCAACAGTCCATGACCTTCAAGGACGGCTACCTGCACCCGGGCGACAACCCCGGCATCGGCGTCGAATTCAACGAAGAAGCCGCCGCGGCCTACCCGTACCAGCAGGCCTACCTGCCCTACAACCGCCTCGTGGACGGCACCGTTCATGACTGGTAAACCGATTCACGTGGTGGTCATGGGCGTCGCCGGGTGCGGCAAGAGCACCGTCGGTGCGGCCTTGGCCGAACGGCTCGGCGCCGAGTTCCTGGACGGCGACTCCCTCCACCCGCAGGCGAACATCGACAAGATGGCCGCCGGCACACCCCTGAACGACGCCGACCGGGCACCCTGGCTGGCCGAAATCGGCAGGCGATTCTCGACGTCGGACGCGGCCCTGGTGATCGCGTGCAGTGCGCTCAAGCGCGCCTACCGCGACATCATCCGCGAAGGCGACCCGACCGTGGCATTCGTGCACCTGCACGGCACACGCGAACTCCTCAATGAACGCATGAACAACCGCCCCGGCCACTTCATGCCAACCTCCCTCCTGGACTCACAACTGGCTACCCTTGAACATCTCCAATCCGACGAAGACGGAGTAATGGTGGACATCGAAAATCCCGTGGACCAGATCGTGGACCGCGCCGCGGAGTTTCTGCTCGGAGCCCAGGGCGGCAATATCCAGGACGCCGCGGCCCGGTTCCCAGTGGACCTGAAAGCCGCCCCCTTCAACCTGGATGACGCCGCTGTCCAGTGGGTGGAATCCACCATCGGCACAATGTCGCTGGAGGAAAAGATCGGGCAGCTCTTCATCAACCACAACAACGACTACTCCCCGGAGTACCTCGACGAGGTGCTGGAGAAATACCATGTGGGCGGCATGCGGTACAGGCCAGGCCCCTCCGGTGCGGTGCAGAAGCACATCAGGTACGCACAGTCGAAGACCCGGATTCCGCTGCTGGTCGCCTCCAACCCGGAGATGGGCGGCGCTGGAAGTTGCGACGACGGCACTTTCGTTTCAACGCACCTGCAGGCTGGTTCGCACCCTGACAAAGGGATCGCGCGGCAGATGGGCCGGGTTGCCGGCGTCGAAACCGCCGCCCTTGGCTGCAACTGGGCGTTCGCGCCGATCGTGGACATCCACTACAACTGGCGGAACACTGTCATCTCCACCCGTGCCTTCGGCAATACTCCGGAGATGGTGGTGGAGCGTGCCAAGGAGTACTTCGACGGCATCAGCGAATCACCCACCGTCTGCGCGATGAAGCATTTCCCCGGCGACGGCATCGACGAGCGAGACCAGCACGTGGTCACCTCATACAACACGCTGGGCTACGAGGAATGGAGCCGGACGTACGGTCACGTGTACCGCGAAATGATCGGGCACGGCGTGCAGTCGATCATGGTGGGACACATCGGAGCCCCGGAGGTGTCGCGACACTTCCGGCCCGGAATGACTGATTCCGAAATCCGTCCCGCCACCCTTGCCCCTGAGCTGCTGCAGGACCTGCTCCGCGGTGAACTGGGCTTCAACGGCCTGGTGCTCACCGACGCCTCGCTGATGGTTGGCCTGACCCAGGCCATGAAGCGCCGGGACCTGGTACCTGCGACGATCGCTGCCGGTTGCGACATGTTCCTCTTCTTCCGTAACCCGGAGGAGGACTTCCAATTCATGCTGGACGGCTACAAGTCCGGCGTCATCACCGAGGAGCGATTGCAGGATGCGCTCCGGAGGATTCTCGGCATCAAGGCGAGCCTTGGGCTGCACACGGCTTCCCGTGAATCCCTGGTTCCGTCGGCGGATGCGCTGTCGGTCATCGGAAGTGAAGCCCATAAGGCTGCGGCCGCCGAGATCGCGGACAAGACCGTCACCCTGGTCAAAGACACCGCGAACAACCTCCCGATCAGGCCCGAAACCCACAAACGTATCCGGCTCTACGGGATCTCCGGAGGTGCGGACTTCACCCGTGCTGACCCGCTCGCCTACCTGGACACCGTGAAGGAGGAACTCGAAGCTGCGGGCTTCTCGGTTGACGTGTTCAAAACGGCTGAGCAGCGTTCAGCCGCGGGGGAGACCGGGATGAACTTCATGCGGGTCCTCTCAGAGGAAGCCACGGCGGATTACTCTGAACGCTACGACGCTGCCTTCGTCTTTGCCAACGTCAAGGGGTTCGCGCAGGAAGCGGCCATCCGCATCAAGTGGTCATCACCCATGGCAGCCGAAATCCCCTGGTACGCCACGGAAGTTCCCACTGTGTTCGTCTCGCTGAACCAGCCCAACCACCTGATCGACGTGCCCATGGTGAAAACCGCCATTCACGCCCACGCAGGAACCAGGGAGGCCATCCGCGCGACGATCCACAAGATCCAAGGCAACTCGGAGTTCCAAGGGACGTTCAACGACAACGTGTTCTGTGACTCCTTCGACACCCGGCTCTGATTTCCCGCTCGCAGCACTTCGATTTCCTGCTCCCGGCCTTACGTAGAATAGAAGCCATGACTTCCTCGCCTGAGACCTCAGTTGCCCGCGCCCGCCTTCTTGAACTCATCAAAGAACTGGCGGTGGTCCGCGGAAAGGTGATCCTCTCCAGCGGCAAGGAAGCTGACTACTACATCGACCTGCGCCGGATCACCCTCCACCATGAGGCATCCAAACTGGTGGGTCAGGTCATGTTGGCAATGATCGACGACGCCGGGATCCCGGTTGAGTGCGCCGGCGGCCTCACCATGGGCGCCGACCCCGTCGGTACCGCTGTGATGCACGCAGCCGCCGACGCCGGGCGCGCTGTTGACGCCTTCGTGGTCCGCAAGGCCCAGAAGTCCTATGGCATGGGCCGCCAGGTGGAAGGTCCGTCCGTTGAAGGCCGCACTGTTGTGGTCCTCGAGGACACTTCCACCACGGGCGGATCCGCACTGACCGCCGTCGAGGGTGTCCGCAAGGCCGGCGGCAACGTGGTTGCCGTTGCCGTGATCGTCGACCGCGACACCGGCGCGAAAGAGAAGATCGAAGCCGAAACGGGTGTCCCGTACCTCTTCGCTTTCGGCAAGGATGAGCTGGGACTCGACTAAGCGTCCGGGCGCGTCAAAAAACGTTGCCGCCCGCTGCCCTGAGGTACTACAGTAGTACCTCAGGGCAGCGGGAAGGACTCTTTGTGGAGGTCAAAAACAGCGTCACGAGCCGGGAGTTTAATCACTCGTCCAGCGAGATCCTCCGGCAGGTACGCGAAGGCAACGTCATACCTGTAACTTATGGCCGGCGCGGGGACGTCGTGGCGTACGTAGTTCCGGCGTCTGTCCTGAGAAATCACGACGAAGTTGAAGCCGTCCACCGAGCTGTCACGGCTCAGCGCCGGTCGGCGAGGGACGTCGTTATGGCATCCACGGTGACCTTTGACTCCGAGGCTACCCTTCATGCAATGCGCGAAGGAGAGCGCTACTGATGCCGATCGTCAGCGCGGGATGCTATTTGGACACATCTTCACTGATCCGGCTCCTTACGCCTCAGCATCCCTCCCGTCAATCGCTCTTGGATTACCTTGACCAAGCGGACCTCTGGAACCAGCTATGCACCAGCAAACTCACGCAGTTGGAGGCGGCACGTGTAGCCGTGAGGGACGGCAACCATAACCTCGGCGCGCAGGTCGATCTCTTCTTGAAGCAGATAACAGTGATGCCTATCTCCAGTGCCATTCTGGACCGGGCCATGGAAATTCCGTTCCACGTCAAATCCCTTGACGCTATACATGTGGCTTCTGCCGCGGCTGCGACCGTCGTCATGACGTCGGATAAGAACATGACTGACGTCCTGAACAGGCTTCAGCAACACCCGGATTGGTCGTCGGCATACTCGTTCAAAGAAATCTTCGGTTAAGGGCAGAAGCAGGCAAAATCATCGGGTCGGGAGGGACGAGGGCAATCCTCCGAGGGCGCATCCTAAGGGCATCGGCGGTGCGGTTTCCACAGGGCTGTAAGGGAGTGCGTTCGAAGCCTATGCTGGCTGCGTGGGCGTTCAGGTAGGGAAGCTTCCGGTACCGCCGGAAGTGGAAGAAGACCTCCCGCGGCCCGCCAAGCCTGAGCCGGGCCGTGGGCCCGGGGCAGGGACGGAGCCAGCGGAGGATCCGGGTTCGTGGGCCCGGATCCTGCCTTACGCTGCCCGACTGAAGAAGTCGTCCCGCCGTAACTTCCTGGTGGCTGCGGGCGCGTCGGCGGCCCTGGCGGGCGACATGCTTTTCACCCGCCACGTGCAGGCTGAGCGGCGCGCACCAAAAATCCTCCGCATCCCGGATCAGTTCTCCGATTTGTACTTCCCTAAAGCCAGCTGGATCCTCTTTCCGGGCTACAAAACCAGCTGGGAAGAAGCGCAGTGGATCCTTAATTCGTTGCGTCCGGCGCTCCACCAGCGGGGCCGCCTGGCTGCCGTGGGATATTCCAACCTGGGGCTGGACGTTGACGAGGTGGTCCGCGAGGTAATCCTCTACGTCCGTGAGCTGGGCCTCGAGAAGCTCTATTTTTACGGACACAGCTTCGGCGGAATGCTCGCGACGCAAGTGGCTGCCCGCCTCCTGGAGTTGCATGGCGGTGAGACGGAACTCATCGTCCTCGATTCAAGCCCGTTCAACCGTGCCGACGTGTTGGATAAGAGCTGGTTCGACGGTGTGGTGTTCCTCTACGAGAACGGTTTCAGGATTCCCTCGGTACTTCGCGGCGGCTACGAGCTGGGGGAGCGGGTGGTTCACAAAGATGAGCGTTCCTGGCGGCAGATCCTCGACCAAACGGCCGAGCAGCTTTCTCCGATCGCGCCGTCCAGCGTTCTGATCCAGACCGAATCTGCCTACATTTACCACTTTGATGGCTTGCGCTTCGTCGGGAAGCTGGGTCCGGCCAAGATGGCGTACATGGGCAACTCGGCCGACGGGACGGTCAACTACCTCACTGCACGGGCCGGGTGGAGCAAAGTATTTGCGCAGAACATGAAGCTTCCGATCCTGAGCACCGCAGGCGCCCGGCCGGCCCACGCCAGCCCCCAATGGAATCCCGACGTCTACCGGCCGCTGATTGAGCACATTCAGAACCAGCTCGATCCGTTACCGCCGGCACCCGAAGAACCGTCCTACCGGACGCCGGACGGGCGCATCATCCGGCCGGCTTGAGGTGACCGGCGTCGGCTGAGCTGGGCTGGTTGGGGCTGTTCCGGTTGGGCTGGGTCCGGTTGATCTGAAGGGAGCCGTGCCTCAGGAACCGTCGCGAAGCCTCTCAACCTCGACGGCGGTCAGGCCGGCCTCATTGAGGAAGGCGCGGGCATCACCGAATTCCCTGGCGAATCCCATCAGGAAATGCCGGATGGCCGCTTCCGGGCTTTGCAGGATCATGAGGTCCGGACTGAAGTACTGGGCCGGGGTGGACGGAACGTGCAAGCGCCAGGTGTCCGCCATGACTTTCAAGACGTCGGGGAGGTTTGCTGTTGTGGCGGTGTAATCGTTCACGACGGCCTCATCCGACGCGCCTGCAGCCATGAGCGCCACTGCCGAGACCACCCCGGTCCGATCCTTGCCCAGGGAGCAATGAACCAGTGTGCGCCGGCCCTGTGCCACAGGCCGGAGGGCGTCGGCCACCCACTGCGGGCGGACCCGGAGCCAACCCAGGTAGAGCTCACCCAGATCCTCGGGTGTTTCCACTGCCTGCAAGGACCCTGCCACCGCATTAGGGTCCAACGGGTTATGAATGACTTCGACGCGGGACGGCGCCCCTGTTCCGGCGCGGGACGGCGTCCCTGCAGGGGGAACACTGCCGTCCGCGCCCGAATCCACCAGCCAAGGCACAATGCTGCGCTCGAGGTCGCTGCGGAGGTCCATGATGGCTTGGATCCCGTGCTGCTCCAGGAAGTTCGAAGTGCCGGCAGCATCGAGGCCGAAGGGCTGGCTCCCCCTGAGTATCCGGCCTCCAGCCAAGGGACGCAGATTGAGCACAGCCATGGTGATCTCCTAGATCTGACTCTTGAGATCGGCCACCGAGTTCAGGATTTGGTTGGGCCTGAACGGGAAGGACACGATTTCCTCGCGCTGGGTGATGCCGCTCAGCACCAGGACCGTATGCAGGCCTGCTTCCATGCCGGCAACAATGTCCGTGTCCATGCGATCGCCGATCATTGCAGTGGTCTCTGAATGGGCATCGATCTGGTTCATGGCGGATCGGAACATCATGGGATTCGGTTTTCCTACGATGTACGGTTCACGACCCGTCGCCTTGGTAATCATGGCAGCTATTGCCCCGGTCGCGGGAAGGGGGCCGTCCTTGGAGGGACCCGTGGCATCCGGGTTGGTGGCGATGAAGCGGGCACCGGCCAGGATGTGGCGGACGGCCATGGTGATGGCTTCGAAGGAGTAGGTGCGGGTTTCGCCGAGCACCACGAAATCGGGATCGGTATCCGTAAGGATGAAGCCGGCCTCGTGCAGGGCGGTTGTGAGGCCTGCTTCGCCAATGGTGTAGGCGCGGTTTCCGGAGTCCGAGGAATGAACTTGGTCTTTCAGGAACTGGGCGGTGGCAAGGGCGGACGTCCAGATGTTTTCTTCCGGGATCTCAAGGCCCGAGGCACGCAGCCGCGCCGCGAGGTCACGGGGAGTGAAGATGGAGTTGTTGGTCAGCACGAGGAAGCGCTTGGAGGTATCAACCCAGCGCTGGATAAGTTCGGCAGCACCGGGAATGGGTTGGTTTTCATGGACCAGGACGCCGTCCATGTCCGTCAGCCAGCACTCAATTTCCTTGCCGCTGCGGTACACCGATTTGGTTGTGGTGGGCACGGTTTCATCTGCCATATTCGCCTCCGGCTGGGGTTGGTCATTCACTGCATCCCAGTCTTCCATTTTTGGGGCGGCCAGACACCTTTGAATCTTTCTATGTGGGTAGAAGTACCCATCTGTGAAAGCCGTTTTGACTTGCGCGCAACACCTTGGACCTACCTACTGTTGGGAGGGCTCAGGCAATCCGGGGCCGGTCCCAGCGCTTGAAAGGCCTTGCATGAGCAACAACGGAACACCCCAGCCGCCGTACAACCCGGAGGGCGTTCCCCAGCCCCCGTACAACCCCGACGGCGTTCCCCAGCCGCCGCACGCGGCCAACGCTGCCCAGCACGGCCAGCCGGCCCAACCCAACTACACCGCGCAGCCCGGATATCCAGCACCCGGCGCCCCGTTCGACGGCAACCAATTCGGAGGCAACCAACCCGAACGCAACCAACCCGAACGCAACCCCAACAAGAAGCCGCTGTTGTTCATCCTCGGTGGCCTCGCCGTCGTCGTCATTATTGCCCTGGTGGTGGTCTTCACGTGGCTGGTCCCCTCGATGACCAAGCCCGTAGCCGCCGGGGATCCGACGTCGACGGTTGAGCCGTCCCCGGCCGAATCGGCGCCCGCAAGCGACCAGCCGGCCAGCGACGAGGCTGCAGCAGAGGAACCATCGGAGGACTCGGACGCCTCGGGCATGCCCGATGGCGCCATTGCCCTCCCTTCGGTGTGGGAAAGCTTCGATGGCCCGTCCAACGTCCCCGCGGACGGCGACCCGCAGTTCAGCAAGTGGGTCACGGGGGAGTCGTCTTTCCAGTACTTGGCTGAGTGGACGCACGATGAGTCGTTCGGCATCACGAAGGACCCCACCACGGGGGCTGAGATCCAGAAGAGGGCGCAAGGCACAACGGAAACGGACGGCGATGGAATTGCGCTCGCCTACGCGTTCTTCGCCGAGTCCGAAGAGGGCAAATACGGCAAGGACCCGGCAAAGGTAAAGGCCGCCATTGAGGAGATCGAAGCCAGGTTCAAGGGCATGACCGCAACGGAGCTGCCGCAGAACCTGGTTGGCCATAAGTGCGCCTCGGACTTCACAACCAGCATGCCGGAGATCCGGGAATTCCGCCGTGGCGCTGCTGTAGTCATTGGGTTCACGTGCACCAACGCCCGCGGTGAAGAGATCCAGGCCGTCAACCTCTTTTCGGTCACGCCCTGGGGAACGCCGCAGATGCTCGGAGTCAGCGGACACAAGGAGTACTGGGACGCCCACCCGGGACTGATACAGCAGCTGGCCAATTCTTACCGCATCAACAAGTGGAAGCTCGGTTAGGAGCGCCGAAGGGCGAAGCTAAAGTTGAGGGGTGACTGACCTTCCCCCCGAAGCAACCGAGCCCACCCCTGCAAGCGCCGCCACCGACGGTGAGGCGGAGGCGAAACCGGAGGTCGGCGTCGGGCCTTGGGAAGGTGAGTGGCCCGAAGGCGACCATTGGGACCCGGACCTCCTGCGGGACGGCGACCGGCGCAACGTGGTGGACCAGTACAGGTACTGGAAGCACGAAGCGATCGTCGCGGACCTGGATTCCAAGCGCCACTCCTTCCACATCGCCATTGAGAACTGGCAGCACGACCTCAACATCGGAACCGTCGTCCGTACGGCCAATGCCTTCCTCGCCAAGGAGGTCCACATCATTGGTCGACGGCGGTGGAACCGTCGCGGTGCCATGGTCACCGACCGCTACCAGCACGTCCGGCACCACCCCACGGTGGAGGACTTTGTGGAGTGGGCCAAGGGGGAGGGGCTGGCGATCATTGGGATCGATATCTTCCCGGATTCGGTGCCGCTGGAGACCTACGACCTCCCGAAGAATTGCGTCCTCGTGTTTGGCCAGGAGGGGCCGGGCCTGACCCCCGAGGTGCACGATGCCGCAGTCGCAACCCTTTCCATTGAGCAGTTCGGCTCGACGCGTTCCATGAACGCAGCATCCGCAGCCGCGATCGCCATGCACGCGTGGGTCCGGCGCCACGTGTTCAGCCAGCCCGTCTAGCCCTCCCCGAGATGACATTTGATGACAATGCAGGGCGGGCGGATTGTCATTAAGTGCCATCTCGACGCGGGGTGAGCAGTGCGAACTGTGGATAACCCGATCGAGGCACAGCTTGGGTAGCCAGAATGGGGCATGCGCAGAAAAGAACTACCGGAACATCTCACAACTGGTTCATTCTCTGTGCGCGCTTCGGACAAGGCGGGCGTACCGCGGTCGCGGACCCATGCCAAGGATTTGGTGCTTGTTTCGCGCGGCATACGCGTGCCCGCCGCGTCCGGTGCCGCCGGAACTGCCGCCCTGCGCGCTTATACGGATCTGGATGACACCTCAGTGCTGGCTTCGCTGAGTGCGGCGAGGATCTGGGATATGCCTTTGCCTGCCAACGTCAGTGGTGATTGGCGCATCCACCTCGCACGACGCAGGGGATTCAGTTTTCCGCGGAGGACCAACGTAGTCGGTCACCTCCTCACGCTTCTTCCCGAGGAGGCGGTCGAGTACGACGGCGTCAGACTCACCTCGCCTGCGCGGACATGGCTGGACTTGGCCGCCGTCCTGAACGTGGAAGACCTCGTTGCCGCCGGCGACCACCTGGTGTGCTCCCACGGTCCCGACTTCCCTGTTCCTAAAGCCGCCATATGCTCTACTGATGAACTGGAGCAGATCGTGCGCCGCCACCCGGGCATGCGGGGAGTGCGAACGGCCCGGGCAGCTTTGGAACTCATCCGTGTGGGGGCTGATTCTGCTCCGGAAACCCTCATGCGGCTGGCACTGGTCGACGCGAAGCTTCCCGAGCCAGAGTTGAACCTTGTGGTGCGCAATCACCTTGGGCAAGCTGTGCTGTGGCCTGACGGAGCGTACCGGGAGTATAAGATTTCCCTTCAATACGACGGGCGGCACCATGGCGGCCCTGAGCACCATCTGAGGGACATCGAACGCCAGGAAAAATCGCTGGCCCATGGCTGGCTGGAGGTCCGGATTTCCAAACGCGACCTTGAAGGCGACAGGCCCGCCGTCGTTCACAAGGTGCGTCGCGCGCTCCTGAGCCGAGGCTGGGCACCGAGATGACATTTAATGGCAATCCCAATGGTCGGGATTGCCATTAAATGCCATCTCGCGCCATCGAAGCGGAAGTGTTACCAGCCCAAGTGACCCGAAACACGGCGCCCGGGCGGTTGTCGCTAGGATGGTGCTAGCCGTAAGCGGTCTACTCCAGGGTTACCCGCCCACAGACGAATTCAGCATAGGAGTCACCATGCCCATTGCAACCCCAGAGATTTACTCCGAGATGATCGATCGCGCAAAGGCCGGCGGCTTCGCCTTCCCTGCGGTCAACGTGACGTCGTCGCAGACTCTGAACGCTGCGATCCGCGGTTTCGCCGAGGCCGAATCGGACGGCATCATCCAGGTTTCCACCGGTGGCGCAGCCTACTGGTCCGGCGCTTCGGTGAAGGACATGGTGGCCGGTTCGCTGGGCTTCGCAGCGTTCGCCCGTGAAGTTGCCAAGAACTACAACGTCAACATCGCCCTGCACACGGACCACTGCCCGCAGGACAAGCTCGAAGGTTTCGTCCTGCCGCTGCTGGCCGCTTCCGAGGAAGCAGTGAAGGCCGGCAAGGACCCGATCTTCAACTCGCACATGTGGGACGGCTCCCACGAGACCCTCACGGACAACCTGCGCATCGGCCGGGAGCTGCTGCAGCGCGCTGCTGCCGCGAAGATCATCCTCGAGGTTGAAATCGGCACGGTCGGCGGTGAAGAAGACGGTGTGGAGAACGAGATCAACGAGAAGCTTTACACCACCACCGAGGACGCCCTGGCCACCATCGAAGCCCTGGGTGCGGGCGAGAACGGCCGCTACCTGACCGCCTTGACCTTCGGCAATGTCCACGGCGTGTACAAGCCGGGGAACGTCAAGCTCCGCCCGGAACTGCTCAAGCAGATCCAGTCCGAGGTCGGCGCCAAGATCGGCAAGGAAAACCCGTTCGACCTGGTCTTCCACGGCGGTTCCGGTTCCACCGAGCAGGAAATCGCGGACGCTGTTTCCTTCGGCGTGATCAAGATGAACATCGACACCGATACCCAGTACGCGTTCACCCGCCCTGTGGCCGGCCACATGTTCTCCAACTATGACGGCGTCCTCAAGGTCGACGGCGGGCTGGGCAACAAGAAGACCTACGACCCCCGCGTCTGGGGTGCTTCGGCCGAAGCCGGCATGGCAGCACGCATCGTCGAGGCCGCGCAGCAGCTCGGATCGGCCGGCAAGACGTTCTAATGTCCGACGAATTCCGCAAGAACCTGATGGGGCCGGAGCCTACCCTCCTGCCCGCCGAAACCGACGTGTACCAGCACCTCGCCCTCGGCAAGGAAGCGTTGGACCTGGTTGCCCGGAATCCGACGTCCTCCCTGTTGTGGGCCATCCTCGCCGAGGAAGCATGGGATGAAGGCCGGACCATCGAGTCCTACGCGTTCGCCCGTGTCGGTTACCACCGCGGGCTGGATGCCCTGCGCCGCAACGGTTGGCGTGGAGTAGGCCCTATCCCGTGGGAGCACGAGCCCAACCAGGGTTTCCTGCGCGCACTGTACGCGCTGGGCCGGGCGGCTGCCGCAATTGGCGAGGCTGACGAGCCGGAGCGGATCGAGAAGTTCCTGAACGACTCGGACCCGAACGCGAAAGCGGCTTTGGAAGCCCGCTAAGGCGCGTCAACAAAGTACAAACGACGACGGCGACCCTCACCTACATGGTGAGGGTCGCCGTCGTCGTTAAACCGCCCAAGTAGCTGGCAGTAGCGGTTGCTCTGAGCGCTGAGAACAACCCCTGCTGCCAGTCAGTTGGGGGAGGGGAGACTAAGCCTTGCGGGGGATGCCCGTGCGTGCCATGGCCTCGGCGTAGGCGGCGTGGATGGCGTCCAGGTATTCCTGCTGGCGTTCGGGGGTTCCGGCGAAGGAACGGCCGCCCAGGGAGCGGACCTTGAACGTCTTGAAGCCACGGCGGGCGATGCTGGCCGGAGCTGCCTTCATGAGCTGGTCGGCAAGCCGGTGGGCCTCATTGCCGTGCGCCACCAGCGCGGAAGTGCGCGGGAGCAGCTGCAGGAGGCGCAGCAGGGGCTTGAGGCCTTCGGTGATGTTCGCGGGGGTGAGCTTGCCCGGCTCCTCGTTGGGTTCGATCCACGGGTAAGCGTTCCACGGAATGACGTACTCCGGACGCAGGCCAAGCTGCCACTGCATTCCGAGCATGCGGGTGGTGGCTTCCTCGTCGCCGGGACGGATGAAGCCCTCGCCGGAGGTGGTGCGCTGGTTGGAGAAGAGGCTCACGATGCGGCAGTCGTCGATGCTGTGCGCGGGGTCGATGTAGAGGACCTCGCTTCCGGGCTTCTGTTCCTTGAGCGAATCGCACAGCGAGTTGACCTCGGCGATGTGGTCTTCGTAACGGCGGTTCCAGAGGAGTTGTTCGGGTGAGTCAGTCGCCAGGTCTTGCATCGGAAGTTAGGTCTCCTAGGTGTTACAGCGCGCACACAAGAGTGTCGGCTGCGGGCATGCCGCTGCCGATGCTCAAAGGGTGCTGGTGGGGGCTGGTTAACCTTACCGGACTGTTGGACGACCGGTGATATCCACCGGCGCGCCGTCCGTTCGCAACGGGGCGGCCTGCGCCGCGGGGTGTCCCTTAAAGCCGGACTTTGTATGCTGATCGGCTAAACTTGGCTGGTAAGAGCCCCGAACCTCTTGCGTATGCCGCCGTACGCGGCAGGCTGTGCCAAGTACTGTCGGGGCGTTCTCATGTACGGCGCCAGGCCCTGCGGCCCGGCCCGAAAGAATGGGGGAGGATCCCATGCCCGCAATCGTGATCGTAGGAGCCCAGTGGGGCGACGAAGGCAAAGGCAAAGCAACCGACCTGCTCGGTGGCCGCGTTGACTACGTGGTCAAGCCCAACGGCGGCAACAACGCCGGGCACACCGTGGTGGTGGGCGGCGAGAAGTACGAGCTCAAGCTCCTCCCCGCAGGCATCCTGAGCCCCAACGCCATTCCGATTATTGGCAACGGCTGCGTGGTGAACCTCGAGGCCCTGTTCCAGGAAATCGATGGCCTCGAAGCCCGCGGCGCAGACACCTCCCGCCTCCGCGTCTCAGCGAACGCCCACCTCGTGGCTCCGTACCACCAGGTGCTGGACAAGGTCACCGAGCGTTTCCTCGGCAAGCGCGCCATCGGCACCACGGGCCGCGGCATCGGCCCGGCCTACATGGACAAGGTGGCCCGCCTGGGCATCCGCGTCCAGGACGTCTTCGACGAATCCATCCTCCGCCAGAAGGTGGAAGGTTCGCTCCGCCAGAAGAACGAACTCCTGGTCAAGGTCTACAACCGCCGGGACATCGAGATCGAAGAGATCGTTCAGTACTTCCTGTCCTTCGCCGAGCGCCTGCGCCCGTTGGTGATCGACAGCACCTTCGAACTCAACAACGCTTTGGATGAGGGCAAGGTTGTGCTCATGGAAGGCGGACAGGCAACGTTCCTGGACGTGGACCACGGCACCTACCCGTTCGTGACCTCCTCCAACCCGACGGCCGGCGGCGCCTCGGTGGGCTCGGGCATCGGCCCCACCAGGATCTCCCGCTCCATCGGCATCATCAAGGCGTACACCACCCGCGTCGGCGCCGGCCCGTTCCCCACGGAGCTCTTTGACGAGATGGGCGTCTACCTGCAGAAGACCGGTGGCGAGTTCGGTGTGAACACCGGCCGTCCGCGCCGCTGCGGCTGGTACGACGCCGTCCTGGCCCGCCATGCCTCCCGCGTCAACGGTTTCACGGACTACTTCGTCACCAAGCTGGACGTCCTGACCGGCATCGAGCAGATTCCCGTCTGCGTGGCCTACGACGTTGACGGCGTCCGCCATGACGAGATGCCCATGACGCAGACCGAGTTCCACCACGCGGTGCCGATCTTCGAGTACTTCGACGGCTGGACCGAGGACATCACAGGCGCCCGCACCCTGGAAGACCTGCCCGAGAACGCGCGCAACTACGTGCTGGCCCTCGAGAAGCTCTCCGGTACGCGCTTCTCGGCCATCGGCGTCGGCCCGGACCGCGACCAGACGATCGTTGTCCACGACTTGATCAACGACTAACCCTCGCTGAATTACGACGACGGCGGGTCGCCCTTGGGTTCGAAAGGAACCTTGGGGGCGGCCCGCCGCTGTTGCGAGTGTCATGTACCTTGGGGACTTCTGCCCATTTCCGGGCCCGGGCTGACCCCAATAGGGTGAAATGCACGAGCAATCCAAACAGGGGGTAAAGATGAAGAAGTTCCGTACTGTCCTTGCAACTGCGGCGGTAGGGCTTTCTCTGGGTGCAGGGACGTTGGTGCTCGCCGCGCCGGCGCACGCCGACTACAACACGTACCAGGTAGTCCAGAGCACCAACTCTGCATGCGCGACGAAGCTCCGTGCAGCGATTCAGGCTTATGGCGGCAAAGTCACCAATGTTACCGCGTGCCATTGGAACAAATATCAACAGAAGTACATCGGCAGCTTCGGTTACAACTACTGAGCCTGCCCGAATAGAGCGTTGTCTCCTAAAAAGACGGCCGTCACGTTGGCGGCCGTCTTTCTTATTTCCAAACCCGGGACTAATTCGGCCACCCGCGGGGTTACCTCTTCTTGGGGAACCAGCACGCTTGTGGAGCACCAGCACGGACGCGACGAGTTGAGGACGGTTGAAGGGGTATGAGCACGGAGATCGAGGACGGTGTCGGCTTCCGTTCCAAACGGGGACCGATTCTCATTGCGCTGATGCTGGCTACGGGCTTGGTGGCCATTGACGCAACGATCGTGGCTACGGCGGTCCCGTCCATCGTGGAAGACATCGGCGGCTTCTCTTCTTTCCCTTGGCTGTTTTCGGCGTACTTGCTGGCCCAGGCAGTGTCGGTCCCGGTCTACGCGAAGCTCTCCGATGTCCTGGGCCGGAAGCCGATTATCCTTGCCGGCATCGGGCTCTTCCTGCTCGGCTCCATCTTGTGCGGCCTGGCGTGGAGCATGCCCGCGCTCATCGGCTTCAGGGTGCTGCAGGGCTTGGGCGCAGGTGCGGTGCAGCCGGTGGCGATTACGATTGCCGGCGACATCTACACGTTGGCCGAGCGGGCGAAGGTCCAAGGCTACCTTGCCAGTGTGTGGGCCGTTTCCTCCGTGGTGGGGCCAACGCTCGGCGGCGTCTTCGCATCCTTGGAGATCTGGCGCTGGATCTTCTTCATCAACATTCCCCTGTGCATCCTGGCGGGCTGGGTGCTAGTCCGGACGTTCCACGAGAACGTCGATCGCACCAACCATCGGATCGACTACCTGGGTGCTGCGCTCCTCACCACGGCACTGAGCCTCCTCATTCTCGGCGCACTCGAGGGAGGCCAGGCTTGGGCGTGGAACTCTCCTATCAGCATCGGTGTCTTCGTCATCGGCGCCGTCCTCTTCTCCGCCTTCCTGCTGGTTGAGCGGAAGGCCGCGGAACCGGTCCTTCCGCCGTGGGTGGTCTCCCGCAGGCTGCTGGCCACGACGGCGTTGGTCGCGTTCGGGATCGGTGCCGTGATGCTTGGCCTCACCACGTACGTGCCGACGTTCCTTGAAGGCGCCCTTTCCACCTCGCCGCTCCTGGCCGGGCTGGCATTGGCGGCGCTGACGCTTGGTTGGCCCATCAGTGCATCCCAGGCAGGCCGCTTCTACCTCCGTATCGGGTTCCGGAACACGGCGATCATCGGGATCTTCATTACGGTTGCCGGCACCGGAATCCTGGCCCTCACGGCGTCTTCCCCCAGTGTCCTGCTGGTGGCAGCGGCCTGCTTCGTGGTGGGACTGGGTTTGGGGCTCGTTGCTACTCCGAGCCTCATCGCGGCCCAGACGAGCGTTGAGTGGAACGAGCGCGGCGTGGTCACGGGCACCAACCTGTTTGCCCGATCCATCGGCAGTTCCATCGGCGTCGCGGTTTTCGGCGCCGTTGCCAACGCCATTTATGCCAGTAGCGGCGGGCCCAACCCGCAAAGTACCGGCGCGGCTTCGACGGCAGTTTTCTTTGCAGTGCTCGTCAGCGCTGCGTTGACCGTCGTCGCGGTCCTGGCCATGCCAGGGGAAGCTGCGAAAGGCCGGCAAACTGCGGAAGCCTCCGACCGTGACTCAATGCCTGCGGATATTGGAGCGAAAGCAACCGAGTCGGAACGCTAGACCGAAACCATTGGAAGGACACCGCGTGGAAGAGCTGATCACGGGCACCGTGGAGAAGTTGTTCGAGGGCACTATTTGGGCAGAAGGGCCCGTCTGGATCCCGGCAACCCAAACCGTCCGCTGGAGCGACATCCCCAACAACCGGATCCTCGAATTCCACTCTGAAACCGGCCAAACCCGGGAGTATGCCACCGGCGTCGAGTTCACCAACGGACGGACCCTGGACCGCGACGGCAGCGTCGTCCAGTGCAGCCACGGGAGGCGGCGGGTGGAACGGGATCACGACGGCGTGGTGACGCCTTTGGTGGATTTGTTCGGCAGGCACCGGCTCAATTCGCCCAACGATGTTGTGGTGGCCAGTGACGGCGCGGTGTGGTTCACGGATCCGCCGTACGGCATTCTGCCCGGAACTGTGGAAGGCCATGAGGGCGATCAGGAGTATGGCGGTTGTTATGTTTTTCGCTTCGACCCGGCCACCCCTGAATTGACCGCTGTTGTCACCGACTTGATCCATCCCAACGGTTTAGCATTTTCCCCGGACGAGTCGATCCTTTATGTCGCGGACACCGCCGGCCCGGACCGCGGATCGCCGTACCGCATTGCGGCCTACCCCGTTGAGGACGGGACCTGCGGAACTGGACGAACGTTCGTCGAGCTGGAGGACGACCGGCCTTCGGATGGCTTCCGGGTGGATGTTGAGGGCAGGGTCTGGACGTCCGGTGGAGCCTCGGTCCGTGTCTACGCCCCAGACGGCGGTCTGCTGGCCGCCGTCGAACTTCCCGAGAAGGTGTCCAACCTCTGCTTCGGCGGGCCCGACGGGCAGGATCTCTACATCACGGCTACCACTTCGCTCTACCGCCTTCGGACGGGAACGACGGACTGCACGATCAGTCGCAAGCAAGCCTGATCACATTCCATGGACAGGGTGCTGAGGGGAGGAGCATAATAGTTAGCGGAGCTAATTAGCACTGCTAACTATTATGCCGACCTCAGGAGGCGCCTCCCCTTGACCGGAACCAACGCGAGCGAAACCAACGCGACCGGATCCCATTTGACCGGAGCCATAGCACCAGCCGATCCAATAAACGATCCGGGCGTCCAGCCGGATCTCCTTGCCATCGACCTTCGAACAGCTGTGATGCGCACGTCCCGGCGCCTGCGCATCGAAGCCACGGGTGACGTCATCACTCCGGGTCAATACACCGTGCTCGCCCACCTCAGTGCGGGATCGCAGACGCTGAGGGAGCTCGCTGAGCGTGAGCACGTCCAGGCGCCCTCGATGACCCGCATCGTCAACGCGCTGACGGACCAGGGGTTCGTGTCCCGGCAAGCGCATCCCGGCGACGGCCGGCAGGTGCAGGTCAGCATCACGCAAGCGGGAAGGGAAGCCCTTGCCGAGGCCCGCAGCCAGCGAACGGCATGGCTTGCCCAGCGCGTTGCCGGGCTTAGCGAAGAGGATCGGCTCACGCTGAGCCGGGCGGCCCTCATCATGCAGGAGATGAGTGCCAAGTGAGTGCCATGTTCAAAGCCTTGGAAAACCCCAACTACCGGGTCTGGGCAGGCGGCGCGCTGGTCTCCAACATCGGTACGTGGATGCAACGCGTGGCCCAGGACTGGCTGGTCCTGACCATCCTCACCGACCATTCGGGTACGGCGGTAGGCATCACCACGGCGCTGCAGTTCCTTCCCATGCTGTTGTTCGGTCCCTATGCCGGCGTGCTCGCCGATCGCTACCGCAAGCGCGTCATCTTGCTGTGGACACAGGCTGCCATGGGCATCTGTGGACTCATCGTCGGACTGCTGGTGGTCACCGGAGTGGCTGAACTATGGCACGTCTACATCGCCGCGGCCGCTTTGGGCCTGGCTGCAGCCATGGATGCTCCCGCCCGGCAAGCGTTCGTCTCAGAACTCGTCGGCCCGGAGAAGCTCTCCAACGCCGTAGCCCTCAACTCGGCGTCCTTCAACAGCGCCCGCCTGACCGGTCCGGCGATCGCGGGCGTCCTGATTGCGTGGATCGGCACCGGGCCGGTCTTCATCCTCAATGCTGCGAGCTTCGTTGCCGTCATCATCTCCCTGCTCCGGGTCAAGGTCTCCCAACTGGAGCCGGCCACGCCGGTGGCACGCGGAAAGCACCAGTTCCTCGACGGACTGCAGTATGTGCGCCAACGCCCTGACCTCACGCTGATCATGGTGATGGTGGGCCTGCTGGGCGCTTTCGGCATGAACTTCCCGGTGACCAACTCCCTGATGGCCACAGCAGAGTTCGGCATGGGCCCGGAGGAGTTCGGTGCGCTGGGATCCATTATGGCCATCGGAACCCTGGCCGGTGCGTTGCTGGCAGCGAGGCGCTCGGGTCCCCGGTTGAGGTTCCTGCTGGGAGGGGCCCTGAGCCTGGGCATCTTCACCTTGGCAGCAAGCGTCGCGCCAAGCTTCTGGGTCTACGCAGTGGTGCTGATTCCTGTGGGCCTTGCCTCCATCACATTCCTCAATAGCTGCAACACCACCATCCAGCTGTCCGTGGAGCCACAGTTCCGTGGCCGCGTTCTCGCGTTGTACCTTGCGATCCTGCAGGGCGGCACGGCGATCGGGGCGCCCCTGATGGGATGGATCGGTACCGAATTCGGAGCACGGTGGTCGGTTGCGGCGGGCGGCGCGGTGGTCCTGGTGACCGGTGTGGCGTGCGTGATCCTGGTCAGCCGCCGCAGTGAGAAAACCCTCCGGCAGCACGTCCGCAACGTGTGGACGCGGCGGCGCCCTGCCGAGGCTTCCTAGGCGTGCCGAGCCCCAAAGTGAAGCCGGGTAACGGAACGCATCGCCTGCCCGTGCCAGACTAAAGCCATGCGTTCACGTTCCCAGGCACCGCGCACACCGTCCGATTCCCTCGAAACCGGCCACCCGGCGTCGTCCGTCAAGGAGGGCAGCCGCCACTTGGCTGCAAGGCTCGACGACGCGTGGTTGCGGTTCCAGACCCGCCTCGCCATCCGGAGGGGTCACGTAGTGACGGTCGTTCCGCATACGGGGTATGGAACGACGTCCTGGGTGCGCGTGCTCGCCAGGGTGGTGCGAAGCGATCCACGGGACATCGGCAATTCGGGGAATGGCTCGAAGCGGCCCCTGACGGAGGGGATGCGCGGTTGGCGCAACTTTACTAGCGCGCCGGTAGCGCACGCTGCCGTCCGCATCACGGTGGGCGGAGAAGTCCACGACGTCGAGGCGGACCGCGGGGGAGTGGTGGACGCCCGGATTCCCGCTAACCTGGCGGCTGGTTGGCACAAGGTAAGCCTCCAATCGGGCGAATCCGACGTTGTGGAAGCTCCGGTGCAGATCGTTCCGGACGACGCTGATTTTGGACTCATCTCCGACATTGACGACACCGTGATGGTGACCGCCCTGCCCCGGCCCTTCCTGGCCGCTTGGAACACGTTTGTGCTCAACGAGCACGCCCGCACCCCGACTCCGGGCATGGCGGTGCTCTACGAGAGAATCGTGCGGAGCGCTCCGGAAGCTCCGGTGTTGTATTTGTCCACGGGTGCTTGGAACGTAGCCCCTACCCTTTCCCGCTTCCTCTCGCGCAACCTTTATCCGGCCGGGCCTAAGCTGCTCACGGACTGGGGACCCACGACGGACCGGTGGTTCCGCAGCGGAAGGGAGCACAAGGAGGGAAGCCTGGAACGGCTGGCCGAGGAGTTCCCGCACATCAAATGGCTGTTGGTGGGCGACGATGGCCAGCATGACGTTGCCATTTACACCGAGTTCGCCCAGCGGCATCCGGAGAATGTGTGCGCCATCGCCATCAGGCAGCTGTCAGTCGGCGAGGCGGTCCTTGCCGGTGGCCGGTCATCCGACGCCGGACCGACCCCCGGTGTCCCGTGGATCTATGCACCCGACGGTGCGGGTATGTCCGACCAGCTGGAAGAGCTCGGCATCATTACCAGCGGCCCACGGCCAACAGAGCTGCCGGGCGAGGACGTCCCGGGAGGCGCCGACTAGTCCTTGTGCCGCAGTACTGCCGTCCGCTTCACTTCTGCGCTATCATTTAGTAAGGATACTTACTTTATGGAGGTGGAGGCGATGGGAAAGGCAGACGGTTTATCGGACGGAATGTCCCTGCCCCAGGGAGAGCGCATGTGGTGCTCCCGCTGCCAATCGGACGAGCATCTGGTGCTGCACTCCATTGATTCGGTCCACGCGCACAACGTCGGCCTGTTGGTGGCTGTTGCTTACACCTGCGCCGACTGCGGCCTTGCCCAGTCCCACTTCACTCCCTTGCGCGAAGTGGCTTCGAAATTGAACACGAAGGAAAACCTTGAAGGGCTGATTGTTTTCGGAGACAGCTACCTTCATTGTGGCGATCCCATGGTTCCCATTCCCGTCGAAGTCCGGCGGAGCATCACCGCCAAGCCTGTTGGAGCGGAAGAGCTGGTGCTGCTGGACGTTCGGCTCGGCACCAAAGTCCTGCAGTGCATGGACTGCGGGTTCCGGCTGGAGTTGCCGGCGTAAGCACACACCATGAAAGGAGCCCCGGCGCGTTGCCGGGGCTCCTTTCATATCGAGTCCGGGTCAGGATGAGCTGCGAACAACCGCCCTAGGAGAAGCGGCCCGGGCGGAACGTGGCCAGCATCGGGTGCTTCCGGCCCGTCAGGATCTCCCCGGAGAGCAACTCGCCGGCGATCAGCCCCAGCGTCGCCCCCGAGTGCGTGAACGCAACAAAGCAGCCGGGCACCTGTCCCAGTTCGCCGAACACCGGTTCGCCGTCGCCCGGGATCGGCTTGTAGCCGATCCTCCACGACGCAGGCCTCAACTCCGGATTGCCGTCGATCAGCTTGGACGATTCATCCGCCAGTTCCTGGACGATGTCATCCGGGATAGTGAAGGAACCGTCGGCGTGCTCGGTAATGTGCTCCTCGTACCAGTCATGGTCCAGCGCGAACGTCCGGCCGGGGTTGGGACGCACCGCCGCGCGGGGGGTGTTCATTAC
The DNA here is from genome assembly GCF_004028095.1 of Paenarthrobacter ureafaciens. Classification (NCBI taxonomy): domain Bacteria; kingdom Bacillati; phylum Actinomycetota; class Actinomycetes; order Micrococcales; family Micrococcaceae; genus Paenarthrobacter; species Paenarthrobacter ureafaciens. The sequence goes on from NZ_SBHM01000007.1 coordinate 1,889,263, forward strand.
GGCGGTCACGCGGTGCTCCACCGGTTTGGTGACAACCAGCATGGACACGGGCGAACCATTGGGGATTTCCACCCCGAGGGGCTTCACCACGCCGGGAGTAGCCGCGCCGCACGCCACGAGGACCGCGTCCGCTGCGTAGGTGGCACCGCCGGAGGTTTCGACGCCGGCGGCCTTGCCGCCGTCGACCGTCACCGAAACCTTGCCCGCGTTAAGGACCAGCCGGCCGCCCAAGGAGTGGAACTCCTCCATGAGGAAATTAACCAGGTCCGGGAGGCTGACCCACCCCTCACCGGGGTTGAAGATGGCGTTCTCAGGAACGGCGCCGGAATCGATGCCAGGGGTGACCTTGGCGATGTCTTCCGGTGCCAGGAGCTTCGAGTCGTAGCCGATCGACTCCTCGTAGGCGTGGCGTGCCTCGGTGGCTTCCTTGTGACCGGCGGCGTTCCACATGAGGCCCCCGCCGAACTGCAACCATTCACGGGTGGGGTCGGCCGCGAACAGGGTGCGGTAGCGGTCCACGCCCGCCACGCGCAGCTGGTGGTACGGCGTTGAGCGCTCGCCGGCCGAATTGAGCCAGGACAATGAGCGTCCGGTGGCTTCGCTGGCCAGGCCCTGTTCGGTCAACAGGGTGACCGAAGCGCCCCCGCGGAGCAGGTGGACAGCGGTGGAAACACCCAGGATGCCGCCTCCGATGACGGCAACGTGCTTGGTGGAGGACATGGTTCTCCCTTTCATCTCAAGGTTGGAAAACTTGCGGGGTCAGGCGTAGGCGTGGATTGACTCGATGACCCGCAGGGTCTCAAGGGCTTCAGCAGCCTGGACAGGCAGTGGGCCGCGGCCGCGCAGCGCAGCGGCGAGTTCGGAATAGAACCGCGGGTAGCTGCCCTTTTCGGGCGGAACAGGCGCGGCGGAGCCGTCCACTCCCAGAAGCCCCCAAGACTCCTGGGGTTCGCTTCCGTAGGAAGGGTCCGACGGCGTGACGCCCGCTGCCAGGGCGGGTTCCTGACCGTCCAGTCCCCACTTGGTGTACCCGGCCTTTGAGCCAAGCACATGGAAGCGGGGGCCCACTTGGGCGGCCATGCCGTTCATCCACAGCCGGGACCGGACGCCCGATTCGTGCCGCAGGGACACAAAAGCTTCAGTGTCGGCGGCCTCTGGATGCGGGCCGTGGTTGGCAGTTTCGCCGTAGCTCTCCGCAACGGGGCCGAACAGCTGGATGGCTTGGTCGATCACGTGCGCTCCGAGGTCATGGAGGATTCCGCCGCCTTCGGCCAGCGTTGCCGAGTCACGCCAATTGCCGAAGCCTTCCGGGCGCCACCACTCGAACCGGGACTCAAAAGTGCGGACTTCTCCGAGGGCTCCCTCGTCCAGCAGCTTCCGCAGCGTCAGGAAGTCGGCGTCCCACCGGCGGTTCTGGAAGACCGTCAGCTGCACCCCGGCGTCGGACGCCCGTGCCAGCAGCTCCTCGCCGTGGGCCGCTGTGGTGACAAAGGGCTTGTCCACCACCAGGTTGAGCCCATGCGCGATTGCCGTAGCCCCGAGTTCCATATGGGTCAGTGGCGGGGTTCCGAGGACCATCAGGTCCAGCTGCCCGGACAAGGCGAACAATTCCTCAGACGTCCCGACGATCCGTGCTTCCGGGTAGAGCCGTGCTGCCTCCGCAGCGCGCCGGGGATCCGCCGTCACGATCACATCCAGCGAATAGGCAGGGTCCGCCGCAATCAGCGGTGCGTGGAAAACCTTGCCGGAGACGCCGAACCCGACGACGGCGGTGCGGATAGGTGCGTTAATCGCGGCGCCCATCACAGGACTTCCGAAAGGAACCGCTGCAGGCGTTCGCTGCGCGGGTTGTCGAACAGTTCAGTGGGCGGGCCCATCTCCACAACTTCTCCTTCGTCCATGAACACCACCTGGTCCGCAACCTTGCGGGCGAAGTTCATCTCATGGGTGACCACCAGCATGGTCATACCGCGTCGTCCAAGTCCGGCCATCAGGTTCAGGACGCCTTTGACCAGCTCCGGGTCCAGGGCGCTGGTTGCTTCGTCGAAAAGCATCACCTCGGGTTCCATGGCCAACGCGCGGGCAATGGCGACGCGCTGCTGCTGGCCGCCGGAAAGGTCCCTCGGACGGTGGTCCGCACGTTCAGCCAGGCCTACTTCGGCAAGCCGGCGCCGCGCCCGTTCCCTGGCCTCCGCCTTGGACATGCCCTTGACGCTCCAGAGCGCCAAGGCCACGTTGTCCAACGCCGTATGGTCAGGAAAAAGGTTGAAGTGCTGGAACACCATGCCGATCCGGGCCCGGAGAATGTCCGGTTTGACCTGCAGAGCGCTTTCTCCGGCCAAGAGGACATCGCCGCTCTTCGGCTCATGCAGGCGGTTCACGCCCCGCAGGAGGGTGGACTTGCCGGAGCCGGAGGGGCCGATGATGCAGGTGGTGGTTCCCGGCGCGACTGTAAGGCTGACATTGCGGAGGACGTCCACATCGCCGTAGGCCATGGTCAGGCTTCGCAGTTCCAGGCTGGAACCGTGGAACTTTTCGATGTCCGGCGCGGTGGTGGCGCTTTTGCTGGTGCCGGCGCTGGTGCTGCTGGTGAGGTTCACGTGTTGCTCCCGGAGATGAGCGGCGAAGCCGCGTCGAGTTCCTTGACTTCCTTCAGGCCGCTGGTCGGGGCTGTGGGACGACGGCGGCCGGTCCGGAACTTGTTGTCGAAGTAGTTGACGAGGTGGGTCAGCGGCACTGTGATCACCAAGTAGAAGATGCCTGCCATGACCAGTGGTGAGAGATTGCCGGACAGCACTGCGGCGTCCTGGCCAACCCTGAACAATTCGCGCTCGCTGACCAGCAGCCCCAGGAAGTACACCAGGGAGGAGTCCTTCACGATGGCGATGAACTGGTTCACCAAGGCAGGGAGTACGCGGCGCACACCTTGCGGCACCACAACCAAGGCCATGGACTTGCTGTAGCTCATGCCCAGGGCGCGGCAGGCTTCGCCTTGGCCCTTGTCCACGCTCAGGATGCCGGCGCGGAAGATTTCCCCGATGTAGGCACTGGCGATGAGGCTCAGGGCGATGATGCCCAGGGGGTAGGGGGAGGGCCCGAAGACCGATTGGCTCAAACGGGCGAATCCCTGCCCGATCAGGAGGATGGTGAGGATGGCGGGCAGGCCGCGGAACAGGTCGGTGTAGATCCGTGCGGGAATGCGGAGCCACTTTGAGCGTGAGATGCCCATGACGGCCACCACCATGCCCATCACGACGCCAAGGATGGTGGCTGCGATGGAGATGATGAGGGTGTTGAGGAGGCCAACTCCGAGGAGTTGGGGCAGTACTTCGACCATGGCGTTGAAGTCGAAGAACGTGCGGCTGATGGTATTGAGCCAATCCATTGAATGCTCTCAGTCGGTAGTTGGATTTGTGTTTCTGCCGGGCGGGCCGCCGGTAGGGTGCATCGTGGCGGCCCGCCCTGTTGGATTACTTGCTGCTGGCAGCCGGGGAAGGGCTGGAAGTCTGCTCTGCCTTGGGCAGGTACTGCTCCGGCATGGGAGATCCCGGGAACCACTTCTGGTAGAGCTTCTTCCACGTGCCGTCTTCCATGGCTTCGGCGAGCCCCTTGTTCAGGGCCTCCTTGAACTCCGGCTTGTTCTTGGCGATCGCAAAACCGGCAGGGGCATCGAAGGAAGGGATGTCCGCGGCGCTGACCAGGCCAAATTGGTCCTGGTAGGACTTGGCGGCTTCGTAGTCCAGGAAGTGCGCGTCCACTGCTCCGCTGTTCACTGCCGAGATGGCCGTGTTGTTGTCGGGGAAGCGGACCAGCTGCGAGGAAGTGAAGTTCTTCACCGCGTAGGCTTCCTGGAGCGTTCCCTGGACTACGCCGAGGCGCTTGCCGTTGAGCCCGTCAACGTCCTTGATGCCCGAGGTCTTGGTGGTGATGACCGTGAGGTAGCCGGCCAGGTAGCCCTCGGAGAAGTCGACCGTTTCCTTGCGCTTGTCGGTAATGCCGATTGCTGCGACTCCGACGTCGAATTGGCCGTTGGCGACGGCGGCGAGCAGCCCGGAGAAGTCCTGTCCGGTGAAGACTACGTTGTCCACTCCGGCGTGATGTGCGACGTCCTTGAAGAGTTCAACATCGAACCCCGTGAAGTTTCCGGAGCTGTCGGTGAAGGTGTAAGGCTTTGAGTCGCCAAGGCTTGCGACCCGGATGGTGCCGGGTTCGATCAGGCCGTAGGGGTTGTCGGCGGAAGGGGAGCTCCCCGCGGAGGAGCCTCCGCAGCCGGAGAGGGCAATGACGGCCGCCATTGCTGCGGCTGCGAACGCAGCGGGGCGGAACTTCAGTTTGATCACAGCGTGTCCAATCGTGGGAGGGATGCGGTGCTGTCGGAGGCAGCCGGGAGATCTTGCTCGATGTTGAGTCTTGTTGAGTCCGGTCTCACCGCCTAAAATTGAGACCGGACTCACATCGTTTGAACGAATGTAGCGGAACTCACAAAGCCGCGTCAACACCCCCGTGAAAGGTGAACATGAGCACTGAAGGATCCCGACGGCGGGACGTAACGGTTGCCGACGTCGCCAAGGCCGCGAAAGTGTCCAAAGCACAAGCAGCGCGTGCTTTGGGGAACTATGGAGCCGTCAGCGATGACGTCCGCGAGCGTGTCCTTGCAGCTGCCGAAGAGCTCGGCTACCGTCCCAACGAGTTGGCCCGGAGCATGAACACGGGACGCTCGAACACCCTTGGGGTGGTGGTAGGTGACATCGAAAACCCGCACTTCGGCCTCGCCACCCGCGGCATCACGGACACGGCAAAAAAGAGTGGTTACAACGTCATCCTCATCAACACCGACGAGGAGAAGCAGGCCGAAGTGGATGCCGTCCGTGTACTGCTGGACAAACGAGTGGACGGACTGATCGTCGCGCCCGCTTCCTCCACGGATTTTCCGCACCTCCGGGAGGTCCAGGAGTCCGGGCGTCCGCTGGTCCTCCTGGACAGGGCGGCGGAGGGGTTGGAGGTTGAGACCTTCGCCGTGGATATGGGTCCGGTTTCCTATGAATCCACCAAGCAACTCATCGGGCTCGGCCACCTGCGGATAGCGTTCGTTTCCACCCTCAAATCGGAGCAGCCCTACCGGGAGGGAATGGCGCTGGAGTCTTCGCAGATCGCGGACCGCGTGGACGGTATGCGCCGTGCGTTCCAAGAGCAGGCGCTCCCTTTCCCCGCTGACTTGGTCCGCCTCAACGCCGGGGACGCCGGGTCCATCAAGGCCGTTGCCCGCGATCTGGTCACCGGTCCGGACCCCGCCACGGCCATCATCGCCTCAGACGGCCTGATCGCACTCAGTGTTGTTGAAGCAATCCAGGAATCAGGCCTCCGGATTCCGGATGACATCTCCTTCATCATGTACGACGACTTCGCTTGGACCCGGCTCATCTCTCCGCCGCTCACCGTGATCGCCCAGCCGGTGTATGAGATGGGCAGGGCTGCTGCCTCGGCGCTGATCCGGAAAATTGAGGGGAGGCCAGCGGCGGCATCCGGCCCGGAGCTGCACCCGCGGCTCATCCAGCGCGGATCAGTTGGAGCTCCCCGAACGGCTTTGGAGGGGACTCTGTCCCTTGGTTGAACGGGCAGCGCCATCGGTGTGGAAGCAGCTTTTGCTTCCACACCGATGGCTTTGTCAGCGGACCTCTTTGTTACTGGGCTTCCTGGTTACCGGGCTTCGAGGTCCTCAAGGGTCTTGCCCTTGGTATCGGCGGAAAGCATCGTGGCGACGGCGGCAACAGCGCAGATGCCCAGTGTGGTCAATCCGATGACCATGGGGATGTTGCTGGAACCCGGAGGGGCGATTGCGGTGAAGAGGCTCGGGAAGAACGAGGCAATCATGAGTCCGATGTTCTGGGAGACAGCGAAACCAGTGACACGGATCCGCATGGGGAACTGCTCCTGGAAGAACGTGGCGAACGTGCCGTTCCACATCTGGAAGAAGATGCCCTGGACAATAACGACGCAAACGAAGACCAGCGGCAGGCTGCCCAGCTGGATCGCATACAGGTAGCCCATGGTGAGCAGGCCGCCCGCGAGTCCGCCGGCAACCATGAGGGTTCGGCGGCCGATGCGGTCGGACAGTGCGCCGAAGAGCGGAATGGTGACGACGGCGGCGACGTTGGCGGCCAGGGTGACCCACAGGAACTCGCTGCTGGAGAACCCGATGCCGTAGCCCTTTTGCGTTGCGTAGGAGACACCGAAGATGAGGGTTGCCATGCCGATCACGTTGGTAAAGGTCATCGCGATGCATCGGACCAGTACCCACGGGTGCGTGCGGAGCAGGTCAACCAACGGGAAGCGGCGCTTGGCTGTCGCGTCGCCTGACTGCGCCACGTAGGCGGGAGGCTCCTGCACGCGGCGGCGAATGACGTAGCCCGCCACGATCACTAAGGCGCTCAGAAGGAACGGCAGGCGCCAACCCCAGGAGTGGAACTGCTCTTCGGGAAGCAAGGCAGCCAGCGGAATCAGGACTGCCGTGGCAAGGATGGAGCCCACCTGGGTGCCTTGGAGGCTGAAGCTGGCGAAGAAGCCGCGTTTCCCATCAGGGGAGTGCTCCACAATCATGGCGCTTGCGCCGCCGAGTTCGCCGGCTACCGCGAAGCCCTGGATGAGGCGCAGGATCACCAGCAGCAGCGGCGCAAGGAGTCCAACCTGTCCATAGGTGGGAAGCAGGCCCACGGCGAAGGTCGCGAAGCCCATGAGCAGCATGGCGAAGACCAGAACCTTCTTGCGCCCTTGCTTGTCGCCATAAGCGCCCAGGACTACGGCTCCGAGCGGCCGTGAAACATAGCCGACGGCGTAGGTGGCAAGGGAGGCGATGATGCCCACGGTCGGGTTCTCCGTGGGGAAGAAGATGGTGGGGAAGAGGAGTGTGGCTGCCAGGGAGTACAAGGCGAAGTCGTAGTACTCCAGGGCGCTTCCGATCCAACCGCTCATCGCGGCCTTCTTGGGATCTTTCCGGCCCGGGGTGGTGTCGATCGGGGTGTCTCCCGGGGTGGGAATTGTTTCCCTTCGGTGCATGACGCTCACGTGGATCTCCTTAGTCGTCATTGGCAAGGATGCTGCGGTTGAATCGATTCATAAATCATAGTTCGTGATCTGCGTTACGTCAAAAGGTGGACTCCCGGCAACCGGCCCCCCGGATTCCGTGTAACCTCGTTAAACCGGATAAACCTTGATTCGCGAAATACACGGCTAGCTAGGAAAGTGGACATGGACCCGCGAAGTGTTTTTCAGGAAGACTGGTTCGACCTTGGAAACCAGAAGGTGACGGGCGCGCATGCGGTGGCCTCCCTTCATGACCTTCAGCGCGCCATTAATGAATGGCGTCGTCGCAATCGCTCGCAGAGCGGCGTTGGAGATACGGACATCGTTGCCCTCCAGATCGTCTTCGACGCCGAAAAGGAGGGGCTGGCTGTCAGCCCCCGCGACTTGAGTGAGCGTCTGGGCATTACGTCTGCGGCCACCACTATGCTGATCGACCGGCTTGAAGCCTCGGGCCACATTCGACGCGAAAGGCATCCGAGTGATCGCCGTTCGGTTATTCTGCGTCCGGTTTCCCTCGCTCTTGAGCCGTACCCCGCACTTGCTGCGTTGAGTGACCTCATAGCCGCTGAAGCTGACTCCCTGACCCCGGACGAGGCGGAGGCGGTTGCATCCTTCCTGGGCAGGCTCGCCGAAGGGGTGGGCAAGCTCGGCGTTGCGGAGCTTCGTAAATCCTGAATGGACACCCAGCTAAAAAAGCAATATAACTAGTTTATCGAGTTACTTTGCAGCTTAGCGAGATTGGGTGGTTGTTATGACAGCAGTACTGCATGGCCCCGGTGCGAACGAACGCCCAATGAATGAAGGTGGCGACGCCGTGGACGGTGTCATCGAACTGGTTTCCTTGGCGGAGCAAGCTGCCGAGGTGGAAACGTTGACGGAATCTTCGAACGTTTCCGGCGCGGAGCCTGCTGCCGAGGTCGGTTCCAGTCTGGTTCGCGAGGCGGGGCTGAGCCAAATGGCTGAGATGGGCCACGTCCCGGCGGCCGGAAGTCCCATGCACTGTGGAGCCGCAATGTCCCTCTCGGTGTCGCCCGGGCCCGTCACGAGCGGTCGCTCCGATGGTGAGGTCTGGCCGGCTTGGGCGTGCTCCTGCGGTTTCCGGATGGACGCGGAGGCCAGTGATTTCGTGGGCAGCGTCTGGACGGCTGCTGCCCTGGTGGAGTCGCTGCAATGGGAGATGGACTCTGCAAAAGAGTCGCTGGGTCATGCGGTCCGGCAGGCCACCTTGGCCGGTGTTGAGGGCCGGGACCTCCAATTGGCTTCAGGCTTGACCGAACCTGACCTCAAGGAACTCCTGGGCTAGCAGGACTACAAGGATACTCGCCTATCCAATGGCGATTTCAGTTTGTTGCTTCTAGGATCAATGCTGTGGAAACCGACGAGCAGAATGAAGATTTCCAACGCCTTCATCAGTTGATTGACGGCAAGGAAGACCTCAAGGGTTTCTTGAATGGAACCACCAAGTACGCTGCACGGGCCCTAACGCGGGCCACTGGCGTGCAGGTCGAGTGCGCAGTGACGCTGCACCGCCGGAAGCGGGCAGCAACAATAGCCGGCAGCAGTGATGACGCCATCCTGCTTGACGGGATTGAACAGAGGCTCGACGACGGCCCGTGCATGGAGGCTTTGAGGACCGGTGTGCCTGTAGTGGTGATCGACGCGGCCACTGAGACTCGATGGCCGGAGTATGCGCGCAACCTGACTGTCGCCGGTGCACGCAGTGCGCTCGGCGTGCCGATGGAACTGGGCGATGATGCCTCCGCAGGACTGAATTTCTTCTCCGACGTCGCCGACCTCTTTACGGAGGGGATCATCGAAGAAGCGGTGACTTTCGCTGACATGGCGAGCCAGGCCTTGAGGTTGGCGCTGCGTATAGCTACAGCGGATCTTTTGGCGAAGGACTTGAAAGCAGCCATGGAGCGCAGGACGGTCATCGACCTCGCAACAGGCATCGTTATGTCACAAAACCGGTGTTCGCAGGAAGAAGCCTTTGCGGTGATGCTGCGGGCGTCCCAAAACCGCAACCAGAAGCTTCACGATGTTGCCCGCGACATGCTCCGCAGTCTCGCGGGCAACATCGAAGAAGCGAGGACGCACTTTGATGACTAGTGCTGCACCAGCCCGGCGAGCACATTCTTAGGCCGCTGCATCTCGCCGTGCTTGGCGCCAAGTACGATGACCCAGCCTGCAAAAGCGGGGATGGCCCACTGGAGCGCTTTCAGCTGTTTCTGGGCTGCCTTCAGCTCATCTGATGCATCCGGCCGCGGCTCGGTTGCGCCCCGGGCGCCCTCGTCGGCCAGTTTGTCAACCTTCTTGCCGAGGATGCCTGCGTAGAGTGTGACCGCGGCGCCGGCTACGGTGACCGCGGTCTTCAGGACCGTGTCCCCCGCCACGCTGTCCTGCTTGGCGATCCGTCCCTTGTTTTCCCAGGCAATCGCGAGGTCGGACAACAGGTGTGCGGAGAAGGCTGCGGTCTGGATGGGTGCCCACTTCATCCAGCCCTTGCTGGAAAGGCGTGTCCGTTCGGCGGGATCGGTGGCCTCGGCGGCGGCGCCGTTCAAGCCGATGGCTCCCATGAGGGATCCTCCGAACCATGCCGCTGCTGTCAGATCATGAATCGAGCGGGCCAAGAGATTTCCTGCCATGATGACCGTCCTTGCTTCCGTGGGAAAGATGCGGGTGTGCCGATCAACAGCACGCCAACATAGTAAGCAGACTTAGTACTTTCTTTCCAGCCCCCGAACCGCTCGCGTGATGAGAAACGCTGAAGCGTGAAATCCATCACTTCAAAGAATCACACTGCTAAGATATTTTGCACCAAGGCATTCTGTGAATGCGGCTCCGGGATTACCGCTGTGATGCCTTGCTTCATCTTCGAAGCCCTCGAAACTCTAAGGATGCCCATGGACACAACGAGAGAACACGTGATGCAGGATGAGGTCAAACCTAACTGGTGGGTACTTTGCCTAACATTTGCCGCTGTAGTGCTTGATGGATTCGATACTGTCGCGTTGGGGGTGTCCATCCCATCCATGTCAAAGGCGTGGGGGGTTGAGCCCGCCCATTTCACCCCGGCCCTGGCTCTAACCAGTGCGGGGGTTGCCATTGGCTATATGGCGGTGGGGCGCCTGGTGGCAAAACTGGGCACTCGCAATGTCATCTTTTCCGCCGTTGCGCTCTTCACGATTGGCTCGCTGTTGACAGCGTGGTCAGGTTCAATAGTGGAGCTGACGATCCTCCGATTCCTGACAGGCCTGGGGTTGGGTGCGGTGCTGCCCGCGGCTGTATCACATGCCACCGCCACCAATCCATTGCGTTTGCGCCAATCGATCGCGGTGGTGGTGATGACGGGTATTTCGTTTGGGGCCCTGATCGCCGGCCTCGCAGGTGGCGTGGTTATCAGTGCGCTCGGGTGGGGGTGGGTGTTCATCCTCGGAGCCATTGCTTCGGGTGTACTCCTGCCGTTTTTGTGGATCGGACTATCGGGCCGACATGAGTCGATCACGCCCGCAAATCATTCCGAGGCCAAGCATCACGCCGCAGTGTCCCGCCTTTTCGATAAACCCGTACGGAGCAAGACGCTTCTGCTGTGGTCATTCTCATTCCTGATATTCGCTGTTTACTACGTGTTCTCATCGTGGCTGCCCACGCTGCTCACCAGCTACGGCTTTGGACCTGGCATGGCCCCGTTGGGATCGGCGGCCTTGGGTGTAGGTAGCATTGTGGGCGCCGGTGTGCTGCTTCTCGGATCACGTCGCCGCCGGATGACTTCAGTCTTGGCCTGCACTTCGGCCGCAGCTGTCGTGTTCCTGGTGATTTCCGCATTCCTCGGTCCGGACAAGGCGTTGTTGCTGATTGTTTTCGGTGGCGTCGGACTTGGGCTCCAAGCCGGCATGATCGGCCAGGCGGCTGTGGCGGTGACTCTATACCCTCAAGCAACTGTTACCGCGGGCGTGGGATGGGCAGCTTCCTTGGGCAGGCTCGGATCGGTGGTGGGTCCCATATTCGGCGGGATGCTCATTGGCCTTGGCGCAGACACCGGCACCAATGTTTTCTCTGTTTGCATACCCGTGCTCGTAGCACTGGCACTGGTGCTGATCCTGGGGAGAATAACGGCTGGAAGGAATGCGACCCCCGAAACGTCTCAGCTGGACAACGAACACCTCGCAGCCCCGCCTGGCAGGTAGTGGCTGCCAGGCCGGGAAGAGCAGTTGACACCGCGCAAACGGCGTAGCTTAGCTTTCCATCAGCCGCTTCATCTGCGCGCCGGCGTCGCTCCCCGGTGCCGGCGTGTAGACGACTATGTGCAGGTCAGGCCTGTCCGACGGCGAGACCTGGTGGTGCTCCATGTGCAGGACGCCGACGGCGGGGTGGTGAAACTGGCGCTCCCGGGATTCGAAGCCCAGAATGTCGTACCGGTCCCAGCTCTCCTGAAACTCCGGGCTGGCTTCCTTGAGCCGGCCAACCTGGTACGCGACATCCGGGTCGCCTAGGCGTTGCCCTGTTTCAGCCCTGAATTCTGCCAGGAACCGCTTGCTGGTGACGTCCCAATCGGGGAGAAGATCGCGGATGAAGGGGTCGGTGAAGACCAGCCACAGCAGGTTCCGGTCCGAGGCGTCAAACGTGCCGATATTGGGATACAGCGCCTCGTACGCCCGATTCCAGCCGGCAATTCCCCAATCCGGGGACAAAGCGTAGGAGGGGTTGGGGTCCAAGGCGTCCAAAAGGCGCTGCACATGGGCGGGAGCGTCGGCCGCGACGGGTCCCTTTGGCAGTGCAGAAGAATAGCCGCCCAAGGAAAGCACGTAGCTGAGTCCAGTGTTGGAGAGATGAAGGGCCCTCGCAATGGATTCAAGAACCTGCCGCGAGGGACTGATGTCCCGGCCCTGCTCCAGCCATGTGTACCAAGTAACACTGACGCCGGAGAGGAACGCGATCTCTTCCCGTCGAAGGCCGCGCTCGCGGGAACGCCCCACCGGCGGCAGGCCGTAGTCCGAACGAAGGGCTTGGTTGCGGCGGGTCCTGAGGAAGAGTCCCAGTTCCTTGCGCCTCTCGTCTTTCACGAACTCAACACTATTACTCTGGTACTTTCACTACTAGTAGCAGCACCGTCTTCCGCCGGTCCTGGAACAACAGCAGGATGGTAGACATGCCTGCACTTCGTTCAAAGACAGTTACCCATGGCCGCAATATGGCTGGAGCCCGCGCACTGCTGCGTGCCTCCGGCGTCGCCAACTCGGATATCGGAAAGCCGATCATCGCCGTGGCCAACTCCTTCACTGAGTTCGTTCCGGGTCACACCCACCTCGCCCCCGTGGGCCGCATCGTCTCTGATGCGATCCTCGCCGCCGGCGCAGTACCCCGCGAATTCAACACCATCGCCGTGGACGACGGCATCGCGATGGGCCACTCAGGCATGCTCTACTCCCTGCCGTCCCGCGACCTGATTGCCGACTCCGTGGAGTACATGGTCAACGCGCACTGCGCCGACGCCCTGGTCTGTATCTCCAACTGCGACAAGATCACCCCGGGTATGCTCATGGCAGCATTGCGCCTGAACATCCCTGTTGTCTTCGTGTCCGGTGGCCCCATGGAGGCCGGCCGCGTGACCCTGACCGACGGTTCCGTGCGCTCCCTGGACCTGGTGAACGCCATCGCCGACGCCGTTGATGAGTCCATCTCCGATGAAGACATCAACCTCATCGAGGAAAACGCCTGCCCCACGTGCGGCTCCTGCTCCGGTATGTTCACGGCCAACTCCATGAACTGCCTCGCCGAGGCAATCGGGCTTGCCTTGCCCGGCAACGGCTCCGTGCTCGCCACACACACAGCCCGCAAAGCCCTTTACGAGAAGGCCGGTGCCACGATCGTCGAGCTCGTGAAGCGCTATTACGACGGCGACGACGACTCTGTACTGCCGCGCAACATCGCCACCGCCGAGGCTTTTGACAACGCCATGGCCCTGGATATCTCCATGGGCGGCTCCACCAACACCATCCTCCACCTCCTGGCCGCAGCCCAGGAAGCGGGCGTGAACTACGGCCTGGCCGAGATGGATGCCAAGTCCCGCCAGGTGCCTTGCCTGGCCAAGGTGGCCCCGAACGTTGCCGGGAACAAGACCTATTACATGGAAGACGTCCACCGGGCCGGCGGCATCCCCGCTCTGCTGGGCGAGCTGAACCGCGGCGGTCTCCTGCACAAGAACGTGCACTCCGTACACTCCGCAGACCTGGATGGCTGGCTGGATGACTGGGACATCCGCGGCGGCAAGGCCACCGAGGAGGCAAAGGCGCTGTGGCACGCGGCGCCCGGTGGCGTACGCTCCTCCACGGCGTTCTCTCAGTCGAACGAATGGACCTCCCTGGACACTGACGCCGAGGGTGGCTGCATCCGCTCGGTGGAACACGCCTATTCCAAGGACGGCGGCCTGGCTGTGCTGCGCGGCAACATTGCCGTGGACGGCGCCGTCGTGAAGACCGCCGGCGTGGACGAGTCCATCTGGAAGTTCGAAGGACCGGCAATTGTCTGCGAGTCCCAGGACGAAGCAGTGGAGATGATCCTGAACAAGACGGTCAAGGAAGGCGACGTGGTGGTCATCCGCTACGAAGGCCCCCGCGGCGGTCCGGGCATGCAGGAAATGCTGTACCCGACGTCGTTCCTCAAGGGCCGTGGCCTCGGCAAGAAGTGCGCCCTCATCACCGACGGACGTTTCTCGGGCGGCACGTCCGGGCTGTCGATCGGCCACATCTCCCCGGAAGCCGCTTCCGGCGGCGACATCGCCTTGGTCGAGAACGGTGACATCATCAGCATCGATATCACGCAGCGCTCTTTGCAGCTGCAGGTGTCCGAGGAGATCCTCGCCGAACGCCGCGAAAAGCTGCTGGTCAACGGAGGCTTCAAGCCCAAGAACCGGGACCGCCAGGTATCCCCGGCCCTGCGTGCCTACGCCGCGATGGCTCTGTCCGCGGACAAGGGCGCAGTGCGCGACGTCTCGCTGGTGGAAAACCTCTAGCGGAATACCCGCGCCGCCCCACCCGTTGGCACTAACCATGAAAGCAATCACCTACAGCAAATACGGAAATCCGGATGTCCTCGAGATGACGGAACAGCCACAACCGAAGGTCGGGCCGGGAATGGCCCTGGTCAAGGTCAAGGCAGCTTCGGTCAATCCCGTGGACTGGAAGATCATGGCCGGTTACCTCGACGGTGTAATGGACCTCCAGTTCCCGGCGATTCCGGGGTGGGACGTAGCGGGCGTCGTCGAGTCGGTGGGAATTGATTCGCGGAAGTTCGCTCCGGGAGATGAAGTGATTGCGTACGGCCGGAAGGATTTTGTTCACGGCGGCAGCTTCGCCGAGTACATTGCCCTGCCCGAGCGGCTCCTGGCCCGCAAGCCGAAGTCCCTGGACTGGAACGAGTCCGCGGGGCTTCCGCTGGCCGGGTTGACGGCGTTCCAAGTGTTGCGGCGCTTGGAAGTGAAGGCCGGGGAGACCGTCCTGATCCACGGCGGCTCCGGTGGCGTTGGTTCCTTGGGCATCCAGATCGCCGCCTCCTGGGGTGCCAGGGTCATCGCTACTGCGTCGGAGAAGAACCACGGGTTCCTGCGGTCCTTGGGTGCCGAGCCGGTGGCTTACGGTGAAGGACTTGCCGGGCGGGTCCGGGCGCTGAGCCCGGACGGGGTGGACGTTGTTGCTGATTTCGCGGGTGGAAACCTCGAGGCGACTCTGCAGGTACTGGCCGACGGCGGACGACACGCCTCGATCGCGGACAGCGACGTCGAGGAGCACGGCGGTACGTGGATGTGGGTAAGCCCTGTGGGTGCCGACCTGCAGGAACTGGCCGACTTGGTTGATGACAAAAAGTTCCGCGTCGAGGTGGCCAAGGTCTTCGCCTTGGCAGAGGCCGCGGATGCTTTCAGGCTGAACATGGAAGGCCACACCCGCGGCAAAATCGTGCTTTCCGTGGACTGATTGCGGACCATTCCGGCAAAGTCCGGGTGTTTTGACTGCTGCAGGGCTGGGTACGGGACAACGTAAGCCGTACCCAGCCCAAGCTGCAGCAAGGGAGAACCAATGTCAGGCGCCAATCCGGATCCGTACGAAGAGAACATCACAGGCCTGGAGCCCGGCGGGGGAGTTCCTCCGGGAGAAACCCCGCCCGGGGAAGCCTCCACTGCCGGACCGCAGGGGCACGAGGAACACGGAACCAGGAAATCCACGCAGGTCTTCTGGATCGCCGTGATCGGCGTCGTGGTCCTGATGTCGTTGCTCTACTTCATTGGCTACATCGTGGGGTTCTTTGACTGATTGGATCACCCGCGCTCAGATTGGATTCCCGAACTCCTTGATGGTGATGCCGGAGAACGTCGCCGGGCCGCCGTCGGCGTAGAAGGAAATGCCCGTGTCGCCGTCGTCGAAGTGCACTTGTTGCGACAAAACCGTGTGGCCGGCATTGACGAATACCTCCACGCTTTGGGTGTCCACGAAGATGCGCAGATGCACAGACTTCGCGTTTGCATCGATCGGGGCGGCCGCCCGGGTGTAGGGGGCCAGCGAATAGCCGGCCAGGTCGGATGGAGCGCGGTCAACATATAGGTCACCGCCGTACTTGCCGATGTTGGTGTGCCGGGATCCGTCGGCGGACCGCCCCACTGACACCCCGACGTTCGCGGCGGTTTCCCACGCAATGTCCAGCTCCAGCTCGTAGGCGCGCCCGTTCCACGGCACTACGAAGCTGCCGTTGACGGTGTGGTCCGGAATGCTCGTGGTGCCGGTAACATAGCCGCTCAGCGAAGAGACGGGACTGCTAAGGAGGGCGTACCAGCCTCCGCCCTGGCGTTCCAAAGTAAGCTCCCGGGTGATGGAGTTCTGGCCGTTGTAGCCGTCAGTGGCGTCCGTGGGAACATCGCGCGCGGCGTACTTCCAGTTGTTCATCCACGCTGTGGCGAGCCGTTTGGTTTCCGGCGCATCCAAGGATGGCCAAGTCACTGCCGCGTACCAGTCCCAGCCCCAGTCAAGCCACTGCGGGGTCAGATCGTCCGCCAGGAATTCCGTGCCGTTCCAGTTGCCTGTCCAGTATGCGTAGGTCATGGGCAGCCCGATGCTGTAGGCGTCCATACTGGCCGCGAAAATCCAATGCCGGGTGCCGTCGTCGGCGGTCATCTCGAAGAGGTCCGGACATTCGATGCCCCCGAGTGCGTGGTTCGGGTAATCGAAGTTGGACCGCCACTGCCAATCACGGAGATTCGCGGAGGTGTAGAACGCGGCGTACCGTGCCCGGCCAATTACGCACACCCATTCCCCGCGCGCGGCATCCCAGTGGATCTTTGGATCACGGAACCATTCGGCGTTTTCGATCTCCGCCGCAGTGACGGCCGTCCGGCCGTCGGTGTTGACGATCACGGGATCCTGCAGGGAAGTGAACGTATACCCGCCGTCGACCGACCAGTAGAGGTACTGCTCCTGGTACTTGCGGATGCCCTCGGTCGGCTTGGTGGCCAGTACGACGACGGCTCCCGCACCAAAGCCTGCCGTGTTGGCTGAGTCGATCACGGCGGAACCGGACCATACGGGAAAATTCGGTGTCAGCGGGAGCACGGTTCCGTGGTGGGTGAACGAAACACCGTCCGTGGTGGTCGCGTGGTCCCAGCCACCCTGGCCGTTGTTGATATCCGAGTGCAGGTAGTAGAGCTGGTACGCGCCGTTGGTGTAGACGGGTCTTTGCGGATCACACAGCCATCCTGAGGGCGGCGTCATGTGGTAAACGGCCCGCAACGACGGTGAAGCGTGCGAGGCTCCAACGGCAGTGCCGGACATCAGGAGCGCCAAAGCGCCGGCACCGGTTCCTTGCAGGACTGCCCGTCGTGAGAATTCGAGGGTCATGAAGTGGTTCCTCTCAAGCATTCATTGGTTGAGACCGCGGTGGTGGCTGCACAAAAACGGCAGCGGAAGGCGTCAAAGGACGCGGCGGATGGAAGGGACACTAACCTCATCCGCGAGGGATGGTCAAGCGTTTTAGCGCAATTATTATTTTTCTTGCTAAAACGCTTGACCAACGGAGCTCCGCAGAGCTACCTTCATCGTGATCAAACGCTTTAGCAGAATGTAGGTCAGCGCAGATGAAACGCTCAGTGTTCTTCCAACCCGAAGGTGCGTGGGTAGGGGACCTTATCCCTTTCGAGAAAGACGGAGAGTTCTGGCTCTTCTACCTCCACGAGGAGCGGGTTACCCCCAAACCGGGTACGTCCTGGCACCTGGTCACCACCAAGGACCTCACCCAGTTCGAGTATCACGGTGCTGCGCTGCAGCACGGCAGCACGCAGGAGCCGGACTTCAACGCCTACACGGGCAGCGTGGTGGTTGACGACGACGGCACCCACCACCTCTTCTACACAGGCCAGAACCCGCACCGGCTGGGTCCGGACGGGCTGCCGCTCCAGCTGGTCATGCGCGCAACCAGCAGCGACGGGATGCGCACCTGGACCAAGCACCCGGAGGATACGTTCGGCGCTCCGGAAGGGTACGAATCCGGCGATTGGCGCGATCCCTTCGTCTTCCGGGACGAGTCCGATCCGGCGCGGCCTGTGTGGCGCATGCTGGTCGCCGCCCGGCACGCAACCGGTCCGGACCGCCGTCGTGGAGTGATTGCCCAATGCGTTTCCACTGACCTGGTGACCTGGGAGTACACCGATCCGTTCTGGGATCCCCGACGCTACATCACCCACGAATGCCCGGACGTCTTCCAGTGGGGTGACTGGTGGTACCTGGTGTACTCCGAGTTCTCGGAGTCCTTCACTACCCGCTACCGCATGGCCAAGAGCCCGGACGGACCCTGGGAAGTTCCGGCCCTGGACAGCATCGATGGGCGCGCGTTCTACGCCTCCAAGAGCGCTTGCCGCGACGGCCGCCGCTTCTTCTTCGGATGGATCGCCAGCAAGGAAGGAAACCGCGACGACGGTCCGTGGCAGTGGGCGGGCACCATGTCCGTCCTGGAAGCCCGCCAAAACCCGGACGGGACGCTCGGCTTCGGGTTCGCCGATGAACTGGTGGACAGTTTCTGGGTAGAAGTCCCGGTATCGCTGGCCGAGGCACTTCCGGCTGAATTGAGTGCGCCTGACAGCTACTCCGCGATCATTTCCACGGCGGACCTGCCCTCCCGTTTCTACGCCAAAGCAGTCCTGGACATCGCCCCCGACACCACCGAATGCGGGCTCCTGCTCCGTTCCAGCGACGACGGCGACGCGTCCTATGTTCTCCGGCTGGAGCCGCGGCGCGGGCGCCTCGTCTTCGACCGCTGGCCGCGCGAGCTGACCGGCGACGCGCAGTGGCACGTCTCCGGCGACGTCCCTTACGACGTCGAGCTGGAACGGCCCTGCCACCTCGCCCCGGGCGAGCACACGCTCGAGGTGATAGTCGACGGCGACCTGTGCGTCGCCGTCGTCGACCGCCAGGTGGCGCTGAGCGCAAGGATCTATGACCGCCCCAGCGGGCGCATCGGAATTTTTGCCGGTGAAGGTTCCGCCACCGTCGTCGAATTCGACGTCCGCCAACGGACTGACAACTGATTCACATCCCCGTCCCATACCCAACGAGTCAAGGGAGACAAATCCCCATGAAGAAGCTATTCCGCGCCGCGGCGGTCGCTGCTGCAGCAGCTCTGGCACTGACGGCCTGCGCAGGGGGAGGCGGCGCCGGCAACCCCACCGACGTGAGCCCCACCGGCGAGGTCAAACCCCGGGAAATCTCCTGGCTGCTGTCCAGGCCCGCCGACGGCGCAGTCATCAACATCATGAAGAAACTGGCCGATGACTACGCCAAGGACCACCCCGGGTTCTCCTTGAACCTCATCACCACCCCGGACCGCCCTTCCTACATCCAAAAACTCGAGACCCTGGCCGCAGCCAACAAGCTTCCGGAACTGTTCGACACCGATGCCACCCCGTTCGCGCAGCAGTTGGCCAAGCAGGGCAAGATGCTTGACGCTGACAAGCTGCTCAAATCCCTGGACCTCTACGACGATTACCGTCCGGGAGCCTTGGACTACCAACGCTTCGACGACGGTTCGCTGTACATGATTCCGTTCCAGTTCGAGCTCGAATTCATCTGGTACAACAAAGCCCTGCTGGAGAAAGCAGGAGTTTCCGTGCCGACGTCGCTCGACGACATTCCGGCCATGTGCACGGCACTGCGGAACGCCGGGATCACCCCGATCGCTATCGACGGGCAGGACCAGTGGCCGCTGGAGAGGTACGTGGCCTACCAGCCCTTCCGGGAGGCCGGCCCCGACTTCGTGCAGAAGCTCAAGAAGGGCGAAGCCAAGTTCAGCGATCCCGCCGGGCAGAAAGCCGTGAACTGGATGTCCGGGCTGGGCAAGGCCAAATGCTTCCAGGACGGCTTCTCAGCCCAAGGCTACTCAGACGCGCAAAACCAGTTCACGTCCGGGCAGGCTGCCATGTACAACATCGGCACGTGGGAGCTTCCCAGCCTGGCAACCGACAAACTGAACCCCGCCGTGCGGAACGACATCGACTTCTTCACACTGCCCACCACCGCGAATTCCGTGACGGCCGCCAATGAGTATGTTTCCCCCTCCGGCATCGGCATGGCCGTGAACTCCAAGACCTACGATCCGCTGGTCAGCGACTTCCTGAAATTCGCCCTGCAGAAGTACCCGGCGGAATACGCAGCCACCGGCGCACTGTCACCCACCACCAACGTGGAAACCACCGTCCCGGCCAACGCCACGCCGTTGTACAAGAAGGCCTTGGACGCTGCCAGTGACCTGGGGTCGAAGCAGGCCATGCCGTGGGACACGCAGCTGGACCCAACCACCAACGGAAGGCTCCAGCAGGAACTCGTGCTCCTGGTGCAAGGGAACATCACGCCCGAGCAGTTCACCAGCACCATGGACCAGACCATCGCGCAGAACGCGCCGAAGTTCTTCAAGTAAGCAGTTCTGCACATAGATCCCAGCGGCGGGGGACCGGCCGGTTCCCCGCCCGAAAGGCCACACCATGCTTCCCAACAGGTCCAAGACCTCAGTCCTGGTCTTCCTGCTTCCGCCGTTGCT
The DNA here is from genome assembly GCF_004028095.1 of Paenarthrobacter ureafaciens. NCBI lineage: Bacteria > Bacillati > Actinomycetota > Actinomycetes > Micrococcales > Micrococcaceae > Paenarthrobacter > Paenarthrobacter ureafaciens. Next base: position 1,909,411 of record NZ_SBHM01000007.1, read on the forward strand.
TCTCTACGGCGCGGCAGTGCTCTTCCCGATCCTCCAGTCCCTGTTCCTGAGCTTCTTCTCCTGGAACGGCATCAGCGACATGGAGTTCGTGGGTCTCGAAAACTACATCCGGATGCTGACGGCGGACGACATTTTCTGGCGGTCCTTCGGGAACGCACTGATCTACCTGGCCATCTGCCTGGTGCTCCAGCTCGGCGGAGCGCTGGTCGTGGCGAGCCTGCTGCTGTCACTGACGCGGGGCAGGGAACTCATCAAGACGCTCTACCTTCTCCCTGCCGTCATCTCCACCGTGGCCATCGCCTTCCTCTTTGTCCGTATCTACTCGATCGATCCGGTCGGCCTGCTAAATCAGCTGTTGCACTGGATCGGGCTGGGCAGCCTGGAAAAGGCATGGTTGTCCGACGTGAACACCGTCCTGGCCGCAGTTTCTGCCCCGGAAGGGTGGCGGTTCACGGGCCTCTACATGCTGATCATCTACGCGGCCTTGATTGCCGTCCCCAAGGAGCTCGAGGAAGCCGCGGTCCTGGACGGGGCCTCGCGGTGGACTCTCTTCACCAAGATCCGCTTCCCGTACATCCGTCCGGTGTGGATCACCACCACCATCATGGCCACCACCTACGGGCTGCGCGGCTTCGACATTCCCTACCTCATGACCAACGGCGGCCCCGGCCAATCGTCCGAGCTGCTGACCACCTACATGTACAAGACCGCCTTCACCAGTACCGACTTCGGCTATGCCAGCACCATCTCGGTATTCATCGTGATCGAGTGCCTGGTGGCCGTCGGCCTCATTCTGTTCATGCTCAAGCGGAAGGCTGACTCATGATCGCCCAGACAGCACCTGCCTCCCGACCGACGGCCACCAAACCGCCGTCGCCGGTTCCAACACGACGGCGGCGCAAGCCGAACCTGTACCGGACGCTCTCCCGGGTGCTGATCATGCTGATCGTGATCGTCCAGGTTTACCCACTGGCCTGGCTGTTCCTTACCAGTTTGCGGACCGAGCACGACTTCGCGACGGGCGATCCGTTCGCCTTGCCGGGCGCGCTGACCTGGGACAACTATGCCCGGGCGTTCCAGACCGGAGACCTTGGCAGGAACATCCTCAACAGCTTCATCGTGACCATGGGCGCCAACGTGCTGATCGTTCTCTTCGGCATGATGGCCGCCTATGCCATCCAGGTCCTCGGATTCAGGTTCAGCAGCTTCGTCCGCGGCCTGTTCCTGATCGGCATCATCGTCCCGGTACAGATCGCTTTGGTTCCGTTGTTCATTGATTACTCAGCGGTGAACCTGCTGGATACGTACCAGTCGATGATTATTCCGCTGGCCGGGTTTGCCCTGCCGATGTCCATTTACCTGTTTTCCTCCTTCTTCGAATACATCCCGCGCGAAACCTATGAGGCTGCGTCCCTCGACGGCGCCGGGCCGTACCGGATCTTCGGCCTCATCACGTTGCCGTTGTCCTTGAACACAGTGGTTACGGTGGTGCTGGTCAACAGCATCTTCATTTGGAACGACTTCATCTTCGCCAACACGTTCGTCCTCTCCGAAGAGCTGAAGACCATCCCACTCGGTCTGCAGAACTACATCGGCGCCATGGGCAAGGTGGACTGGACCGCCACCTTCGCCGCTGTCTGCGTCACCATCACGCCGCTGCTCCTGGTGTTCCTCGTCCTGAACAAAGCCATGATCCAGGGCTTGGAGAGCGGGGCGAACAAGGGATGACGCCTGCAATGCATGGATATACTCCTGATGGAGGGCAGATGATTTCGCAGGAGAAAGATCCAGGCACGCCGGCAACCCCCGACGCTCCTGTCGGAACCAGCCGCGCACATCCGGTGACCCTCCGCGAAGTAGCAGAAGCTGCAGGCGTTTCCACCGCCACGGTCTCCCTGGTCATCAACAAAAAGAAGAACGCCCGCATCGCGGAGGAAACCCGGGAACGCGTCAAAACGGCCATCCGCACCCTTGGTTACCGCCCCAATGCCATGGCCAAGACCCTGGTGAGCGGAACCTCGAAGTTCATCGGACTGGTGGCCGATGGTGTCGCCACCACGCCCTTCGCCGGACAAATCATCCACGGAGCACAGGACGAGGCCTGGAAACACGGTTACGCCCTGTTGATCGCCAACACCGAGGGCAACCTCGACCTCGAGAACGACGCCATCAACATGATGCTGGAGTACAAGGTCCGCGGCATCCTGTACTCCACCTGGTTCCACCGGACCACCGACATTCCGGAGACGCTCCGCGAAGCAGACTTCGTGCTTGTCAACTGCTTCTCGCCCGTGCCCGGCGCGGCACGGGCAGTGGTGCCTGACGAAGCCCAGGGCGGACAATCGGCCACCGAAATCCTCATCCGTGGTGGACACCGGCGCATCGCCTTCATCAACGCCACCACTCCGGCCCCGGCCAGGGACGGGCGGTTGGAGGGCTACAGGGCTGCGTTGGAAGCGGCCGGAATCGCCTTCGATCCTGACCTCGTCCTTGAGGCGTACCCGGACCAGGAAGGCGGCTACGGCGCCACGGCGGAACTGCTGAAACGCGGCGTCTCCGCCGTCTACTGCTACAACGACCGCATGGCCATGGGTCTCTACGACGGCCTCCGGGAGCAAGGACTGTCCATTCCGGACGACATCGCCGTAGTGGGCTTCGACAACCAGGAAGTCATCGCCGCCCACCTCCGGCCACCGCTCTCCACCGTATCCTTGCCGCATTATGAACTCGGCGCGGCGGGCGTGCGGCTCCTGCTCGGCCTGGATGAAGCGCCGGTGGACTCAGCCCTCAAAATCGAATGCCCTGCGATCGAACGCGCCTCGGTGGCCGTGCCGTCGAAGGCTTAGTCCCGCCAGCCACAGGTTCACAACGCACGACGGCGGCTGGTCACCCAAGGTGACCAGCCGCCGTCGCGCTTCACTTCAGTTTCACTGCCGCCTTCCTATGTCACCGGCGGTTCCCCGAATGTGGGATCCGGATGGGGCGGGGGAGCAGCCGGCCCGGGATCCGGAATGGGCAGGGGGCCTGGCTCCGGACCCGGGTCCGGCATGGGTGGAGGGAACGGGTGCGTCGGGTCCGGCGGCGGCTGTACCGGGCCGGGCTCCGACGGCGGCTGGGTGGGCCCGGGCTCGGGCGGGAACGGATCGGGTTCATGCTGTGGAGGAAGGGTCATCATCTCTCCTGGAACTCGTTGTTTTCGGTCCTCTTGCTGGAGGGCCAGCCTACGCCTCTGTAAAGCGCGAGGCCATGGCAGCGGTGCGGGAAACCCCTTGACCGGTCCCCGAGAACCGGCAGATGCTGGTGTTACCGCGCGTTTTCAGTGAGGGGAACACGCATGCATCGGGGCGGGAGAGAATGGATCACGAGCACACACCGGCCGGTGACGTCGCCGACCACGAGGCAGCAGCGCCCGGAGACATTGATCTGACACTCCGCACGCCGGCGGAGCGCTCCAGGACCTTCATGGGAATCCTGGTCAACACCGCTGCGGCCAACATCACCACCAGCTACCTGTGGTTTGCGCTGACGTTCTGGGTCTACCTGGAAACCCGCAACGTCATTGCCACGGGCGTAGTGGGTGGTGCCTACATGCTGCTCATTGCCCTTTCCAGCATCAGCTTCGGCACCTTTGTGGACCGCTACCGCAAGCTGACCGTAATGCGTTTCGCCGCCGCCTTTACGCTGATCATGTTCACTGTCTCCGGCGTCGTGTACCTCCTGGTGCCCACAGCGTCGTTGCTGGACCTCGGACAACCTTGGTTCTGGGCGTTCACGCTGATCATCCTCATCGGCGCGGTGGTGGAGAACATGCGCAACATTGCCCTGTCCACCACGGTCACCATCCTCATCGAACCCGACCGCCGGGCCAACGCCAACGGTTTGGTGGGCATGGTGCAGGGGCTGATGTTCATCGTCACCTCCGTGCTTTCCGGCCTGTCCGTCGGGCTGCTGGGAATGGGATGGACGATCGTGGTGGCCCTGGGGTTCACGGCGCTCGCCTACGTGCACCTGCTGACCCTGCGCATGCCGGAAGAACGTAGACCGGCCGCGACCGACGCGAAGGGCAGTTTCGACCTTCGGGGCTCCTATGCCGCCGTGCTTGCCATTGCGGGTCTCTTCGCCTTAATCATCTTCTCCACCTTCAACAACTTCGTTGGTGGCGTGTACATGGCGCTGATGGATCCGTATGGCCTCGAGATGTTCCCGGTGGAGCTCTGGGGCACCTTCTTTGCCGTCGGTGCTACCGGCTTCATTGTGGGCGGCGCGTTGGTGGGCAAGTTCGGCCTTGGCGCCAACCCGCTCAAGACCATGCTGATTGCCGTCGCCGTCATGGGACTCCTGGGGGCACTCTTCACCATTCGCGAGTGGCCGTGGCTGTACGTCCTGGGCATCTGGTTGTACCTGGCCCTGGTACCCATTGTGGAAGCTGCTGAACAGACCGTCATCCAGCAAGTGGTCCCCTTGCCGCGGCAGGGAAGGGTGTTCGGGTTTGCCATGGCCTTCGAGTCGGCTGCCGCACCCATCACGGCATTCATCATTGCCCCCATCGCCCAGTTCTGGATCATCCCGTACGCCCGTTCGGAGGAAGGCTCTGCCCAACTGGCACCGCTCCTGGGCGAAGGAACGTCACGTGGCATCGCCCTGGTCTTCCTGGTGGCCGGCGTCGTCATGATTGTCGCTTCACTCCTGGCCTTCCTTACCCCTGTGTACAGGCGCGTCACGGAGTCCTACCGGGAGAAAGCTGTGCAGGAGAGGGCAGCAAAGGAGGGCTAGATACTCCTTTTGTCGCAGCCCTTCGCGCCCGGCGCACCCCCTGAGCACACACGTCGCCACCGTTCGCGCGGGGCGCACCAGGTGCTACAGGTGCTACAGGTGCGCCGGGCGGGTTCGGGTACGGCACGGGTTGAGGTGCCCGCGAACAGCGCGCCAAAAAACTTTTCCAAAAAAATGTGAACCCCGCGTAACCCTTTGGGGTGCCCCGACGATTACGTCTTTGAAAGGGCCGAGCTGGAATTTGTCCCCCATCATGTTCCAGCCCGGTCCTTCCTTTTGTCCAAGGGACTTTCCGACCACGCAGATCCGGGAATCGGAAGGTTCCTGACGACATGCCGGGCCCGCCCTACTGGGCACCCGGACGAGCAGATACCCTAGGTGAGGATCGTTCGCTGAGCAGATGCGGATGATCCGGCTTCCAGCCAAGGACCTGCCGCCGATCGAAAGTCTCTTCAGTGACCGACGCATTGACCGACGAAGCGCTCCATGCGCTCAGGGGCAACAGCTCGGCACTGTTCGGCGCCGTGTACCAGGCCTACGCCGGCCCGGTGCTCGGGTACCTGACGGCCAAGGGTGTATCCGACCCGGAAGCTGTCACCCAGGACGTGTTCCTGGCTGTGTTGCCCCGGCTTGATGACCTCAGCGGGGGAGCCGACGGGCTACGGACTTTCGTGTTCTCGGTGGCACACGCCCGCATGGTTGACGAGCATCGAAGGCAGAGCCGGACTCCGGAACAGCACGAGTTCGAACCGGAACGGGACACCAGGGAATCAGTTTCGGCCGAGTCCGAGGCGATGGACCGGTTGGCTCCGCAGGAACTCCTCCGGTTGCTTGACCACCTTGGAGGAGATCAAAGGGAGGTCCTGGCACTTCGGATCGTGGCTGGACTGACGGTTGAGCAGGTGGCCGACATCATGGGGAAGTCCGCCGGAGCAGTCAAACAACTGCAGCGGCGGGCGCTGATTACGCTCCGTGAGCACTCGGTAGTAAAGGAATATGTGTCGCCATGACATACAGGGACAGGCCATCCAGGGAATCGGAGAGCACAGCTGCCGTTGACGAGCTCTTGCTCGAGGCGGATCTCTCCGATGACGCTGACATGCGGGCGGTACTTCTTTCCCTGCGGACGCTCGGGAACCTTCCCGCTCCCGCCCCGGGTCCCGAACTGGCAGCGATATTGGCCGGGCCGCATGACCAGCTTACCAAGCGACGTTGGCAGCGTAAGCATCGCGCCGCCCTCGCCGGCGTTGCGGTTGTTGCCGCCATGGGACTGGGCGTCAGCGGTGTGGCTGCCGCCAGTTCCGGTTTCACGAAGACTCCCACCATTATCAGCGGGCTCTTCGGAAACCCGTCCCGGCAGGGGGACGCAGCACCTCGGGAATTGCCCCGCCCTGACGCCCCGAGGGTCATCACAGAGCCTGCACCCACGGAAGAAAACGTACCGGGCGGAAGCCTTGCCGGGAGCGGCGGGTCGAGTAGCCCATCCGCCCTGCCCGAAGCTCCCCGAACAACAGCACCCCAGCAATCCACCGCGCCGACGCAGGCCGCGCCGAAGCAGGCTCGGGCCGACCGGGCCCCGGATGACCAGGCCCAGGGAACGACTCCTGGTTCAAAAGACCTTCCTGCTGTGGCTAACCAGGCAGCCAAGGACGCGCACAACAGCAAAATCGACCAGGGCGTCGGCACCAGCCAGAAGGGGAAGCCAGGGGACGCACGCTGGACGGCACCCGGCAATATCGGCAAGCCCGGCAAGACCCCGGGAATCGACATTGCCAACCCCTGGGGCACCGCCGAAAAGCTCCTGAGGCAAGCACCTGCCGTTTCGAGGAAATAACCCCAGCATGAACAAAATTCGGCCCGAGGCGCTCCTGAAGGTGGGGGGTAGGCTTGGTGAATGATGCATGTGAACGATCCGGCCGTGGTGGAGCGGTTGATGCGAACAAAAGGCACTTGGGCGATCGTGGGGCTCAGTAGCAACGAATGGCGCTCCGCTTACGACGTCTCCCTTTACGTGCGGGACAAGATGGGCATGGAAATCATTCCGGTCAATCTCAAGGGCGAGGATGTCCACGGCGAAAAGGGCTACAAATCCCTCGCCGATATTCCCGCTGATAAGCACCCCATAGACGTCGTGGATTGTTTCGTGAACTCCGGGCGCGTGGGCGCCGTCATTGACGAGGCCATCGCGGTGGGCGCCAAGGCGGTCTGGCTCCAGTTGGGAGTCTTTGACGACGATGCCTGCCAGCGCGCCCGGGACGCAGGGCTCGACGTCGTGGTCAACTCCTGCCCGGCACGTGAAGGCTGGCATTACGGCCTGTAAGGCGCGCGCCGGTTCTGCTGCTACCCTGCAGCTTGACCATTCACTAATCCATGGGGGATAACGTGCCGAAGCAGCCTTCCGCTGTGCCATTTTTCTCGCCCGGCAGGAGGGCCGTCCTCGGGGCCTTCGGGGCGTCGGTAGTCGCTGGACTATCGGCGTGCAGCGCAGGGGAAAGTACGACGCCGGAGCTGCCGCCCGGTAGTGCGTCCGCCTCGCCGGCGGGGCCGGCCGGCAACGGAGCGATGGCGGCGGCCGGTGAGGTGCCGCCGTCGGGCACCCCCGCTCCAACCGCGACGCCGAAGCCCTCCAAGCGCATTCGCCGCAGCTTCATCCCCGACTACCAACTGCCGCCAGTAGTGGGTGGCCTGGCTCCCGTGATCACCAGGATTCCTACGCAGCATCCGGTGGTCTTCCTGACGATTGACGACGGCAACATCAAGAGCCCTGAATCCGTGAAGCTCATGGCTGAGTACGACTACCCGGCCTCGCTGTTCCTTACCAAGGACACCATCGCCGAGAACCCCGCCTTCTTTGACGCCTTCAAGGCCCAGGGCAGCCTGGTGGAAAACCACACGGTCACGCACAACATCAACATGGTTCGGCAGTGGGGTTATCAGCAGCAGCTCGCCGACATGGTGGGCATGCAGGAGTACGCGCTGAAGCAGTACGGGCGGCGCCCAACGCTTTTCCGTCCCCCGGGCGGCGCCTATTCAAACGTGATGCGCCAGGCTGTGGCGGATGCCGGCATGAAGGCGATCGTCACGTGGGAAGCGAAAGCCAACGCGGGAAAGATGGACTACCAGGTAGGAAATTCCCTACGCCCGGGGGATATTGTGCTGATGCATTTCCGGGCGGAGTTCGCCGCTGACCTGGCCGCTTTCCGTGCTGCCCAGCTCGCGGCGGGGTTGGAAGTGGTGTTGCTGGAGGACTTCCTGGGCGTCGCGTAGCTGATGGTCCGGGACGCCGGCAGCGGTACCCTCGAATCATGGACGTGCCACGCCTCCGTGAGATCTGCCTCGGCTTTCCGGGTGCTTTTGAAGACTTCCCGTTCGGCCCGGAGTTGTCCGTCTTCAAGGTGAGGGCTGCGGTGTCCGGTGGCGTACGCCACGAGGCCAAGATGTTTGCCCTGTCGGCCATGGATCCCGGCAACTGGTCCGTCAGCCTCAAGTGCGAGCCTGCGCTTGCCGAGCAGTTGCGCGCTGCCCATCCTGAAATCACCGGCGCCTGGCATCTGAACAAGAGGCACTGGAACGGCGTGCGGTTGGACGGCGGGCTCCCGGACGACATGATCCGGGACATGGTGGAGGACTCCTACGACCTGGTGGTGGCGAGCCTGAGCCGGCGGCAACGGGAGCAACTCGGATGGGCGGGACTGCTCTAAAAAGATCACACTTTGACAAAAGTTGATCGAAACTACGGGGAAATATTGATTTCCAATCACTCTTAGTGAAGTATGTCACACGAAGGTTGGTGCTGTAGGGCGTCAACCCAGACTGTCGGCTCAATGGTGCCCCAGACGCCTGAGTCGGCCTATATGAGTCACTTAAGGGGTATGAAAATGACCATTCAGCACCAGTCCCTTGGCCGCCGCGGATTCCTGCGCGGAGCACTTGCTGCAGCTGTGCTCGTCCCGATGGGCGGCACCATCGCGTCCTGTGCAGCCGGCGGAGGGGGAACCACGGCTGGTCCTTCCGGCACAGTGTCGGACACCAACCCGTTCGGGATGGCGGACAAATCCACCGTTGACGCAGTCATTTTCAAGGGTGGCTACGGCATCGACTACGTTGAATTTGCCGGTAAGGCGTTTGAATCTGCACACGCCGGTTCCACGGCGAAGATCGCCCCGTCAACGGACATTGCGCAGGAACTGCAGCCACGCTTCGTCGGCGGCAACCCGCCGGACCTGATCGACAACTCCGGTGCCAAGGCAATCGGCTTCAGCACCATCCTTGCCCAGCTCGAAGACCTCACCAGCGTTGTGGAGGCCAAGAACCTGGAGGGCAAGGTCATCAAGGACACCCTCTACACCGGTGTGCTCGCACCCGGCACTTTCGACGGCAAACTGGCCGCCCTGAACTACGTCCTGACGGTCTACGCGATGTGGTACTCCGATTCCCTCCTGAAGGAGAACGGTTGGACCGTGCCCAAGACCTGGGATGAGATGTATGCCTTGGGCGAGCAGGCCAAGGCCAAGGGCAAGTACCTGTTTGTGTGGGGCAAGGAAGCCGCCACGTACTACCAGGAGATGGCAATCGCCTCGGCCATCAAGGAAGGCGGCGACGAGGTTCGGCTCGCCTTGGAAAACCTTAAAGCCGATTGCTGGTCCCATCCGGCCGTCCAGTCCGTGTTCACGGCCATGGACAAGATCGTGAAGGCAGGCTTCTTTAAGCCCGGCGGGTCCGGCACCCAGTTCACGGCAGCTCAGGCGCAGTGGAGCAACGCACAGGAGGCAGTGTTCTACCCGTCCGGTTCCTGGATTGAGAACGAGATGAAGGACCAGACCAAGGCTGACTTCAAGATGACGGGGGCGCCCGTTCCCGCAGTGAGTTCCAGCCCCAAAATGCCCTACGAGTCCTTGCACAGCGCGGCCGGTGAACCGTACATCGTCCCGTCGCAGGGCAAGAACGTGGCCGGCGGCAAGGAACTGCTCCGCGTCATGCTCTCCAAGGAAGCCGCCACCAACTTCGCGAAGACCAAGCTCGCCCCCACGATCGTCAAGGACACTGTCCCCGAGGACGGCTTTGGTTCAACGGCCCTGGTGTCCCAGACCAAACTCCTGAGCGATGCCGGCGAGAACATCTACACCTGGAACTTCATCGACCTCTACGGAACCAACAAGGACCAGCTGGTTGTGTGGAACACCTTCCTCGACGGCAAGTCGGACGTTGCCACGCTGACGTCGTCCCTGCAGAGCATCACGGACAAAGTCCGCAACGACAGCTCGGTCAAGAAGATTGAAGTGAAGTGACCGTAGTGGAACCACAGCAGAGCCGGAGCGGCGACGGTTTGGCCGCCGTCGTTCCGGCCATGGCTCCTCCGCCGCCGGCTTCCGCCAAGCGGCGGCGCAAGCCCCTGACGTGGGACAAGGCCAGCTTCTTCCTCGTCTTCCTGGGCCTGCCGCTCGCTATCTATATCCTGTTCGTGATCTGGCCGTTCATCCAGGCCTTTGGCTACTCCCTGACGGACTGGTCCGGCTTCTCGCCGAACCAAAACTTCATCGGGCTGGACAATTACGCCAAAATTTTCACGGACGATATCTTCATGAAGGCCATGGGGAACAACATCCTCCTGGTCATCTTCCTGCCCATCATCACCATTGTCCTGAGCCTCGTCCTGGCGACGATGGTCACGGTGGGCGGCAGCAGCAAGGGCCAGATCAAGGGCTTGCGGAACTCCAGTTTCTACCGCGTGGTTTCTTTCTTCCCTTACACGATTCCTGCCATCGCCATCGGCATCATGTGGGGACAGATCTACGATCCTTCCGGCGGCTTGCTGAACGGGATCCTCACCGGGCTGGGCATGGAGCAGTTCAAGGACTTCGCCTGGCTGGGGAACAAGGACACAGCCATGATCGCCACCATGTTCGTGATCGTGTGGGGCTTCGTGGGGTTCTACATGGTGCTGTTCGTGGCCGGCATCAAGGGCATTCCCGCCGAACTGTTCGAAGCTGCCCGCATCGACGGCGCCGGGAGGTTCCGGACGGCGGTGTCCGTGACCATCCCGCTGATCCGCGACAACATCCAGACCGCCTACATCTACATGGGCATCCTGGCGCTGGACGCTTTCGTGTATATGGCGGCCCTCAACTCGGGCGGCGGGCCGGACAACTCGACGCTTGTCATGTCCCAACAGCTGTTCTTCACGGCGTTCAGCAAGGGCCAGTTCGGGCTCGCCAGCGCCATGGGCGTGGTCCTGGCAATCACCACCCTGATCTTCTCCGGGCTGGTGTTCGCTGTTAACAAGCTGACCGGCGGCGACAAGGATGTGAGCAACTGATGTCCACCAAGACAGTTATGCCGGAAAGGAAGTCCCTGCACTTCCAGCCGCGGACACCCGCAACAACTCCCGGCGACAAAGTGGTGGGGGCCATTTCCCACACCGCCCTGACCATATGGTCACTCATCGTCATCCTGCCGCTCCTGTGGACGGTGATGTCATCGTTCAAGACCTCCAGCGAGATCTTCGCTTCTCCGTTCGCCCTGCCGTCCGAGTGGCGTTTCGACAACTACGTCAAAGCCTGGAGCGATGCCGGGATTGGAAGCTACTTCCTGAACTCGGTGATCGTGGTGGGCGGCGCGTTGGTGATCGTCATGGTGCTTGGAGCCATGTGTGCCTACGTCCTGGCAAGGTATGTCTTCTTCGGCAGCAGGGCCATCTACTACCTGATGCTCGCCGGGCTGACGTTTCCGATCTTCCTGGCCATGGTCCCGTTGTTCTTCGTCATGCGGAACATCGGGCTGCTCAATACACTGCCCGGGTTGATCCTCGTGTACGTCGGCTTTGCCCTGCCGTTCACGGTGTTCTTCCTGTTCTCCTTTTTCAAGTCCCTACCCCACGAGATCACGGAGGCCGCGGCCCTGGACGGGGCGGGCGAGTGGCGGACCTTCTTCCAGGTCATGCTTCCCATGGCCAAGCCGGGCCTTGCCTCCGTTGCGATCTTCAACTTCCTTGGCCTGTGGAACCAGTTCCTCATCCCGGTCTCCATCAATGCGGCCGGACCGCGCGTGCTGTCCCAAGGCCTCGCGGCTTTCGCCGGGCAGATGGGGTATGCGGTGGACTTCGGCGCCTTGTTCGCGGCGGTCACTGTCACCGTGGTGCCGGTGCTGATCGTGTATGTCATCTTCCAACGCCAGCTCCAGGGTTCGGTGTCGCAGGGAACCATGAAATAGCCCCGGCCAGGCGGGACGTACGACGGCGGTGCGCGCCTTTCGGTGCGGGCCGCCGTCGGGCTTTAACTCTGAAAGGATGGAACGGCAACCGGTGCCGGGGCAGTACAGTCCCGGCAAGTGATCGAAAGGCCGAATTACATGATTTTCATTGTGGTCAAATTCAAGGTGAAACCCGACTGGTCGGAGCGTTGGCTGGACCTGGTGGCCGACTTTACCCAGGCCACGCGCGAAGAACCGGGCAATCTGTGGTTCGACTGGTCCCGCAGCGTGGAAGACCCGAACGAGTTCGTCCTGGTGGAAGCGTTCCAGGACGACGCCGCCGAGGCCCACGTGAACAGCGCGCACTTCAAGAAGGCGATGGCTGACATGCCCCAGGCCCTCGCCGAAACCCCGCACATCATCAGCCGCCAGCTCGAAGGCAGCGGCTGGGACCGCATGGGCGAGCTGACCATCGACTAGCTAGTCCTCGCTGTGGATTTCCCGCTGCCTGGCGCTGAGCAGCTCAAGCTCGGGCCGGGCAGCGACGAACCGTTCCACGGCGTCGAGTACTTCCCTGAGGTGCCCGTGGTCCGGAGCCACCAGTGCCGCGCCAATCAATGCCCGGCGGTGCTGGTCCTGAAGCCCGGTCTCCGAGGCCGATACGTCAAAGCGCCGCTTCAGCTCAGCCACCACCGGGCGCACAAGCGAGCGCTTCTCCTTGAGGCTGTGAACATCGCCCAGCAGCACATCGAATTCGACCCACCCAATCCACATACGCCCATTAAACAGGCGCAGGCGGCGATCTTGATCGAATCTTGAGGGAATGCCGCGAGGAGGTTGAGCGAGCCGGATCACACTGGAGTCACGATCATCCACGGGGGGAGACGAGCAGCATGGGCACATTGCGCGGCAGCACGGAAGAAACCTGCTTTGACAAGCATCCAGCCATGGTGGAGATTTGCGGGGGACCCAATGGCAGGAGCGAACCGTGATACTCGATGCGTTTTCCGCCAGGATGTCCCTTGGAGTCGTTACCCTCACGCTTTTCCTGCTGTTCTCAGCCTCCTACGGCAAGACCAGGTCCCCCTACACGGGGTGGTGGGCGCTGGCCCTCTTCGAATTCATGCTCGGCAATGCCGGCTTCCTGCTGAACGGAACTCCGCACCAGGTGTGGGCCAACCCCCTCGGCAACGTGCTGGTGGTAGCCGGTGCGTTCAGCATCTGGGCAGGCGCCAGGACCTTGCGCGACCTCAGGGCAGCCCCCTGGCTGCTGGCTTTGGGGCCCCTGGTCACGGGGGTCGCTTCCACCCTGGAGGACCCGGCAAACAACATCTGGTCGGGTGGCGCAGTGTATCTGGCCATGATCACGGTTGGTGTTGGTCTGGCAGCCAGGGATCTCTGGCACTTCAAGCCCACCCATCCACAAATATCCAAGGCGATGTCGATCGTTGCCTGGTTCGCCACCCTGTACTTCTTTGCGCGGTTTATCTTCTACGTGACTCATGGTCCTGACAGCACCCTGTTCAAAGGCTATTTCGGTGCAGGACCGCTGGGCCTGGTGACCACTGTCCTGCTGGTCGCCGCCTCGTTCACCATGACGACGCTCAGCAACGATCAACTGATCAGGGGGCTCCGCGAACGGGCCAGCCGCGACCACCTCACCGGGCTCCTCAACCGGGGAACCTTCATGGACCTGGCAGGGGCGGAGCTCAAGCGCCTGCGCGCCAGTGGTTCGGGTGCCGCCGTCGTCCTTGCCGACTTGGACCACTTCAAAGCCGTCAATGACGAACACGGCCACCGCGCGGGAGATGCAGCACTGAAGGCCTTCGCGGAGGCCTGCCGGGAAAGCGTCAGGTCCACGGACCTGGTGGGGCGCTACGGCGGGGAAGAGTTTGTCCTCTTCCTGCCTGGTGCCACGCAGAAAAGGGCAGAAGACATTGCCCTCGAAATAAGCAAACGGATGGCCACCATGGAAGTGCCCGGAGGCGGCGCTTTCCCCACGGTCAGCTACGGAGTCACATCCAGCACTCCAGCTACCGCAGACCTCACCTTCATGATCGAAGTTGCGGACGCAGCCCTTTACAGCGCCAAAGCGCAGGGCAGGAACCGGATTGTCGGAGCCAACCGCCTTGAGGCGGCAACTATCGCGGATGAGGCACGATCATGACCATCAACCAGCTGACCACCAAGATCCAGATCCAGCACAACCAGGAACTGGCCGCGTTCCGTCAGGACATCACCAGCCCGCCCTACCAGGCCGGCACGTCCACCACCCTCAACACGGCCAGGCGCTCGGTGCGGATGAATCCCGTCCACTCCGTAGAGGATGCCAGCGCCAACCTGACCATCGTCGCAGATGTTCAGGGACTCGCCTGGCTCACGGCGGACAAGGGGCTGCAAGGAAGCTGCATCACTCTCTCGATCGCAGGCCACCGGCGCACCACGGGAACCCGGGTCCCGCTGCCCCTGGGGGAATGCGACGCATGGGTCGAAGCCATCCTCGGACGCTCCTGGCTGCCTCAGGTCTACCGCGCCGGGACACCCGCGCAGCCCGACGGGAAGCTGGACATCGCTTCCTACCGTTTGTTCCTTGACGAACGGAACAACCCGGTCGCCAAGCCGAAGTCCGTGGTTGACGACACTTTGCGGTACCTGGACCTCTCTTGAAACAACCCCGCACGGCCGCGAGCCACCACCCTGAAACCGACCCTATAACGGGCCTCGGCAACCGGCTGGTGCTCGAGGACGCCTTGCGGGATGCCCAAGCGGCCGCGTCAAACGGAACATCGCCGGCTGCCCTGCTGCTGCTGAACCTGGACGGGTTCAAAGCCGTCAAAAGCTCGGTTGGCCACGCCGCCGCGGACCTTATCCTGCAGACCGTCGCCTCGCGTATCAGGGCGGCAGTGCAGGAGAACGACGTCGTCACCCGCCTGGGCGGCGACGAGTTCGGAATCCTTTTGCCGGCAACACCGCTGGCCCGGGCCGTGTCCGCGGGGAACCGCATCCTGGCTGCGGTCGAACCCGAGATCAATCTCGGCAGCGCGAACGTGCGCTGCACAGCGAGCATGGGGTTGAGGACCGCCGATCCCAGCCGCACCCCTGCCGAGCTGCTGATGGAAGCAGACCTTGCCCTGGGGGAGTCCAAAGCCGAGGGCCGGAACAAGGTCAGGACGTTCGATCCTGCCACCCTGCTGGCGCGCCAACTCGAGCGGCAGATCGTCAGCGAGCTGGGTCATGCCATCGGGTCGGACCAGCTTGTGCTCTTCTACCAGCCGATTGTGGAGCTGGCTACCGGCCGGCTCCAAGGCAGCGAGGCCTTGGTGCGGTGGAACCATCCCGAACGTGGACTCATCATGCCGGACAAGTTCATTCCCGTTGCCGAGGCCACGGGTTTGATTGCGGAACTGGGCCGTTGGGTGCTGCGCAATTCCGTGGCCCAGCTTGCCGCGTGGCGGCGCGACCCGGCCACCGCACACCACGATTTCTCCATGCGGATCAACGTATCGGCACCGGATCTGCAGAGCCTGGAGTTCGTCGATGATGTCCGGGAAGCCCTGTCCACGGCAGGCCTTCCGCCGGAGTCGCTGGTGCTGGAGCTGACAGAAAGCGCCATCATCCAGAACAACGAACTGGACCGCTACACGCTGATGAGCCTCCACCGGCTGGGTGTGGGCCTTGAGATAGATGACTTCGGCACCGGATACTCATCCATCGGCTACCTACGCAAGCTGCCGGTGGACCACGTCAAAGTGGACCGGGAGTTCGTCCGCGACCTGGGTAAGGACGACACCCAGTTGCAGTTCCTCGCCGCCATTCAGAACGTGATCCGCTCCTGCGGACTCGACGGCATCTGGGAGGGAATAGAGACCGCCGAACAGGCCGAAGCGCTGCGGAGCATCGGTTGCACCAGCGGGCAGGGCTATTACTTTGGCCGCCCGGTTTCCGGGACCGAGTTCACGGCACAGCTGAAGCGGCAGGAAACCTGGCCCGCTTAAACGCAAAACGCGGGACCACATGAGTGGTCCCGCGTTTTTCGGGTGCTAGCCGAAGTACTTCGGCAGAGTGCCTTCGTGGGCTTCGCGGAGGGCCTCCAAGGAGAGCTCGTCCACGCCGTTGATCTCCAGCTTTCCACCGGCCGCGTCCACGACGCCGATCCGGAGGTGCGCGAAACCGCGGGCCGTGCACATGTCCTTGAATCGGACTTCCTCGGAGCGCGGAACGGACACGATCGCACGTGCCTGGGACTCGGAGAACAGCGCGGTGAAGAGGTCCACACCGTCGCGTTCCATGAGTTCTTCCAGCGCGATGCGGGCACCGACGCCGTAACGCAGCGAGGACTCCACGAGTGCGGCTGCGAGGCCACCTTCGGAGAGGTCGTGTGCGGCATCAACCATGCCGTCGCGGGACGCGTTGATGAGGATCTCACCAAGCTGGCGCTCAGCTGCCAGGTCGACCTTCGGGGGCTGGCCACCGAGGTGTCCGCGCAGGTTGGACCATTCGGAACCATCCAGCTCAGCCGCGGTGGTGCCCAGCAGGTAGATGGCCTGCCCGTCCTCGCGCCAGCCCGACGGCGTACGGCGGGCGACGTCGTCGAGCTTGCCCAGGACTGCCACCACGGGGGAGGGATGGATCGGTGTGGTGCCGGTCTGGTTGTACAGGGAGACGTTGCCGCCGGTCACCGGGACGCCCAACTCCATGCAGGCATCGGAGAGGCCGCGAATGGCTTCGGCGAGCTGCCACATGACGTCCGGGTCCTCCGGGGAGCCGAAGTTAAGGCAGTCGCTCACGGCCATCGGAACGGCACCGGAAGTGGCGACGTTGCGGTAGGCCTCGGCCAGTGCCAACTGTGCGC
This sequence comes from Paenarthrobacter ureafaciens, assembly GCF_004028095.1. Classification (NCBI taxonomy): domain Bacteria; kingdom Bacillati; phylum Actinomycetota; class Actinomycetes; order Micrococcales; family Micrococcaceae; genus Paenarthrobacter; species Paenarthrobacter ureafaciens. The sequence goes on from NZ_SBHM01000007.1 coordinate 1,926,224, forward strand.
CCTTGTAGGGGTCCAGGTAGGTGTAGCGGCCGTTGGCGTCGGTGGCCAGGGCCACGCCCAGGCCGGTTTCCTCGTCAACGCGGACCACGCCGGCGTCATCCGGGAACGCCATGGCAGTGTTGCCGCCAACATAGCGGTCGTACTGCTTGGTGATCCAGGACTTGCTGCACATGTTCGGGGAGGAAACCAGCTCGGTGACCGCCGCTGCCAGCTCCGAGGGAGCGGACGGACGGTTGGCGTCTTCAACGGAACCCGTGAAGGCGTTGGCCTGGACCGAGTCCTGCCACTCCGGGCGGGCGAACGGGCGGTCGTAGACCGGGCCGTCGTGCGCAACGGTGCGGGGATCGACGTCGACGATTACTTCGCCTTCCCAGGTGATGATGAGGCGGCCGGTATCGGTCACTTCACCCAACCAGGAGTACTCCACGGCCCACTTGTCCATCACGGCCTCGAACGCTTCCACGTTCTCCGGCGTGACGATTGCCATCATGCGTTCCTGGGACTCGGACATGAGGATCTCGCCCGGGGTCAGCGTGGGGTCGCGCAGCAGGACGGACGTCAGTTCAACCTGCATGCCGCCGTCGCCGTTGGAAGCGAGCTCGGACGTGGCACAGGAGATGCCCGCGGCGCCGAGGTCCTGGATGCCCTCCACCAGGGAACCCTTGAAAAGTTCGAGGCAGCACTCGATGAGCACCTTCTCCGCGAAGGGGTCGCCAACCTGGACTGCGGGGCGCTTGGACGGCTTGGAGTCGTCGAAGGACTCCGATGCGAGCACCGAAGCGCCACCGATTCCGTCGCCACCGGTGCGGGCGCCGAAGAGGACAACCTTGTTGCCCTTGCCGGAGGCGTTGGCCAGGCGGATGTCCTCGTGGCGCATGACACCGACAGCCAGCGCGTTCACCAGCGGGTTGCCCTGGTAGACGGAGTCGAAGACCATTTCGCCGCCGATGTTCGGCAGGCCGAGGCAGTTGCCGTAGCCACCGATGCCGGCAACGGCGCCGTGCATGACGCGTGCGGTGTCCGGGTGGTCGATCGCGCCGAAGCGGAGCGGATCCATGACGGCTACGGGGCGGGCACCCATGGAGATGATGTCGCGGACAATGCCGCCGATGCCGGTAGCAGCGCCCTGGTAGGGCTCAACGAACGACGGCGAGTTGTGGGACTCGATCTTGAAGGTCACGGCCCAGCCGTCGCCGAGGTTGGTCACGCCGGCGTTCTCGCCGATGCCCACCAGCATGTCCTTCTTCATTTCCTCCGTGACCTTCTCGCCGAACTGGCGGAGGTGGTTCTTGGAAGACTTGTAGGAGCAGTGCTCGCTCCACATGACGGAGTACATGGCGAGCTCGGCACCGGTGGGGCGGCGGCCGAGGACCTTGACGATCTCGTCGAATTCGTTCTGCTTCAGGCCCAGTTCGGCCCACGGGAGTTCCGTGTCCGGGGTCTTGGCGGCGTTTTCAACGGTATCGATGTTGAACTTCTTGGTGGTTTCCGTGGTCACTTGTCGCCTCCCACAATCTTGGTCAGTACGGAGGTGAAGAAACCGAGTCCGTCGGTGTCGGACGCTGCTCCATCGAGCGCTTCGGGACCAAAGCCGGCCTCAACGGCGTGCTCGGGGTGCGGCATGAGGCCCACCACGTTGCCGGCGGCGCTGGAGATCCCGGCGATGTCACGGCGGGAGCCGTTCGGGTTGAAGCCCACGTAGCGGAAGACGACGCGGCCCTCGGCTTCAAGGGCGTCGAGGGTCTTCTCGTCGGCGATGTACTGGCCGTCCTGGTTCTTCAGCGGCACAGTGATTTCCTGGCCATGCCGGTAGTCCAGGGTCCAGGCAGTGTTGGCGTTTTCGACGCGCAGCACCTGGTCGCGGCAGATGAACTTCAGGTGGTCGTTCTTGATCATGGAGCCGGGCAGCAAGTGCGATTCGGTCAGGATCTGGAAACCATTGCAAATACCGAGGACCGGCAGCTTTGCATCGGAGTTCGCGGCATCGATGATCTTGGACATCAGCGGCGCGAAACGCGAAATGGCACCGGCGCGCAGGTAGTCGCCGTAGGAGAAACCGCCGGGAATGATGACGGCGTCAACGTCACCGAGGCTTTCGTCTGCGTGCCAAAGCGACACCGCCGTGCCGCCTGCAAGCCGAACTGCACGGGCGGCGTCGCGGTCGTCCAAGGTACCGGGGAAGGTGACGACGCCGATCTTGGCGCCTGCCAAGCGGGGTTCCGCGGCGACAGCCACCGCCTCGCCAATCAGGGGGATTGAAGTCATGTCAGGCCTCGACGACCTCGACGTTGACTACGTCTTCGATGACAGGGTTGGAGAGCAGAGTCTCGGCAGCTTCACGGGCCTGGGCCAGGATAGCGTCGGTCACCTCGCCGTCAACCGTCAGTTCGAAGCGCTTGCCTTGGCGGACTGCGCTGAAGCTGTTGAAGCCAAGGCGGGGCAGTGCACCCACAATGGCTTTCCCCTGGGGGTCCAGAATCTCGGGCTTGGGCATGACGTCAACGACGATCCGGGGCATCCGGTAACTCCTGTGCGTGAGTTGGGTGAACCTTTAAATAAGGCTGCCGCGGAGGGTGCCGTCTCACGCCGGTCAGCCGCGTTCGAACTGTGTCCTGAAAACGGTGTCCTGAAACGGTGTGGGGGCGCTCCGCGAGCTTGCACATCTATCCTACCGGGAGTCGCGCGCATACCCTATTCAGCGCAATTGCGCGAGGAGCCCGGGCCGTTTCGGTGGAAATTCCCTGCGTTGGAGGGCCCGACGGCGGTATGGCAGCAGGTGCCGGGCGTCACTAGGATGGCGGCATGGCTGAGAAACCGAAGTCGATGGTGTTGGGCATTGTGGGTGCCGCAGTCTTTGCCGGGCTGGGGCGCATGGTCCTCCAAAGAATCAAGGCAGACAAGGCTGCACGAAGCCAGCGGGTCACCACTGCACTGGACAAGGAGACGCGGGAACGGATCAGCCGGGCGATCAGGACGCCAGGCAAATAATGTCCGTCGGGCAGCACCGGCGGCTTACGGGTAGCGCACCGCAGTAATAGCGAACGTACAAATGCGCTAATGCAACGGGTTAAACTCTTGGATTCCGGCGTAGTTTAGGTCCTACACGCCGGTCCCTTGCCGGGGCCACCAAGACCCGACCAGGAGGAACAATGACGGACCACATTGCAGAAGTATCCGCCTGTAGCGTTGGCAGTTGCGGATTCAATCATGACGGATGCACGGCATTCGGCATCACCATCGGTGGCACCCAGGACCACGCTTCCTGCGCCACGTTCATTGACACGAACGCCATGGGTGGACTTCCAAAGGTCCTCGCCCACGTCGGCGCCTGCCAACGTTCCGAATGCGTGCATAACAACAACCTCATGTGTGAAGCACACGACGTGAAGGTGGGACCCGGCGCAGATTCCGCGGACTGCCTGACGTACGAGCACACGTGATCCTTCGTCAAAAGAGCGGGTGCGCCCTTGCCGGGCGCGCCCGCTCTTTTTGCGTCAAACGCAGGGTTGAATCAGCGAACCAGGTTCTTCAGCTCACGGCGCTCGCGGAGCGCTGCGATGTTCGACAATACGAGGGCTGACCCGCCCTTGGGCCGGTTCCCGGCGACGTGCGGAGTGATGATCAAGTTGGGTGCGGACCATAGTTCCGACCCGGCCGGCAGGGGCTCTGTCTTGGTGACGTCCACTGCCGCTGCGCGGAGGCGGCCATCGCGAAGGGCGGCCAGCAGGGCGTCTTCGTCCACGGTGGCGCCGCGTCCTACATTCACGAACACAGCCGTATCCGGCAGGGCATCCAGAATCTCTTCGTTCAGCGAATTTTCCGTCTCGGGGGTGGCCGGGAGGATGGAAATGAGCACGTCCGTTGTGGCCAGGACCCCGGGGAGATCCCCGGTTGCGACCACGGGAAAGCCGTAGCGCTCGCCCGCAGAGTTCGCGACGCCGGTGACCTCCGCACCCAGCGCGGCCAGCAGGGGAGCGAGGCGTCCTGCGATCGAGCCGAACCCCCAAATGGTGACTTTGGCGCCGTCGAGCGTGTAGAGCTGTTCTGTGTCCGGGGCGGACTGGGCCGCGTTGTACTCCCGGTCCCAGAGTGCCGACTTCTGCCCTTCGAACAGCACGTCCAAGCGGCGCACGGCTGCCAGCACCAATGCCAGTGCGTGTTCCGCCACCGGACCGTCGTGGAGCGAGCGGCCTGAGGTGACCTGCACATTGTCCGGGAACCCGGCTGCGAGCACCGAATCGGGGCCGGCTGCCAACGTCTGGACGAGCCGCAGGTTTGTGAGCCGCCGGGCAGCGTCCTCCAGGTTGCCGCTGGTGTTCTGCCACGTCACCAGGACCTCGGCGTCGATGTGTTCGTCCGGAATCGGTTGGTCCACTTGGTAGGACGCGACCTCTTCGCCCGAAGTTCCGAGGTCCAGCTCGATGGTATTGGGGACGAGGATCTTCAAGGCGGAACTCCGTTACTGCTCGCGGGTCATGGTCTTTGCTCTGGTGGAGGGCTTGTGCTCGACGTTATCTGCTTTGGCGGACAAAAACTTGATTCAGCGTCATCGCTAGCAATGTGACGGCCAGCACTTTATGGTTGTAGGACGTTCGACGTGGCACGTAATACGAGGTATCTAGTCTGCGCGAATGATCCACCAGCACCTCCGCAGTGAGCGGAAAGAGGAAGGAACACGGATTTGAGATCCAACAGCACCTCCGCACCATCGCTAGTCCGAAGAGCCGCAACCGGCGTACTGACCTGCGCGGTCAGCATCGGCTTGCTGGCCGGCTTGGGACTGCCCGCCCAGGCGGCCCCCACTCCGCCCAATTCGCCCACGCTTCCACCGGGCAGCTTCTCTGAAACCAATCTGGCGGCCGACCGCACGGCGGCGAATTTCTTCTACCGGATTCCCGCGCTTACCTACCTTGGCAACGACGTGGTCCTTGCAGCGTGGGACGGTCGCCCGGGTTCGGCGGCGGACGCCCCGAACCCGAACTCGATCGTCCAGCGCCGAAGCACGGACGGTGGCAAGACCTGGGGGCCGGTCCAAGTGATCGCCGCAGGCCACGTCGCCGATGCCAGCGGCCCTCGATACGGCTACAGCGATCCCTCGTACATCTACGACGCGGAAGCCAACAAGGTCTTCGCTTTCTTCGTGTACTCGAAGGACCAAGGCTTTGGCGGCAGTCAGTTCGGCAACGACGACGCGGACCGGAACGTCATTTCCTCCGCCGTCATCGAGTCTTCCGACGCCGGCGTGACATGGAGCCAGCCCCGCCTCATCACCTCCGTCACCAAGCCGGGTACCAGCAAGACCAACCCGGCAGCCGGCGACGTCCGCTCCAACTTTGCCTCCTCCGGTGAGGGCATCCAGCTCAAATACGGCCCGCACAAGGGCCGTCTCATCCAGCAGTACGCCGGCGACGTGCGGCAAGCTGACGGAAGCAACAAGATCCAGGCCTACAGCGTCTATTCAGACGATCACGGCGTCACGTGGCACAAGGGTGCCAACGTGGGCGACCGGATGGACGAGAACAAGACTGTGGAACTGTCCGACGGTCGGGTCCTGCTCAACTCCCGGGACAACGCCAACCGGGGCTACCGCAAGGTGGCCGTCTCCACGGACGGCGGAGCCACGTACGGCCCCGTCAGCCAGGACACGGAATTGCCGGACCCTGCCAACAACGGTGCAATCGCCCGCATGTTCCCCAACGCGGCGCAGGGCTCCGCAGACGCGAAGAAACTGATCTTCACCAACGCAAACTCCAAGACCGGCCGCGAAAACGTCTCGGCCCGGGTCTCCTGTGACGACGGCGAAACCTGGCCGGGCGTCCGCACCATCCGTTCCGGCTTCTCGGCCTACTCAACAGTGACCCGCCTGGCGGACGGAAAGTTCGGCGTCCTCTACGAGGGCAACTACACGGACAACATGCCCTTCGCCACCTTCGACGACGCGTGGTTGAACTACGTCTGCGCTCCCTTGGCAGTACCGGCAGTCAACATCGCCCCGAGCGCAACGCAGGAGGTTCCGGTGACCGTCACTAACCAGGAAGCAACCACGCTTTCCGGCGCGACCGCAACTGTCTATACGCCGTCGGGGTGGTCTGCCACCACGGTGCCCGTGCCCGACGTCGCCCCCGGCGCGTCCGTCACCGTGACCGTTGCACTGACCGCACCGGCGGACGCCAGTGGCCCGCGCAGCCTCAACGCGGCATTCACGACGGCGGATGGCCGGGTTTCGCAGTTCACCTTCACCGCCACCACGCCCGTGGCTCCGCAAGTGGGCCTTACCATCACGGGCTCGGCTCCGGCACGTGACGTAGCGGCCAACCCGTACCAGGCCGGTGACGTGCTGGGGTACACGCTCAACGTCAAGAGCACCGCGAATGTGGCGGCCAACTCCGTGCCGTTGACCGGAACGTTCGACTCCGGCTTCCTGCCTCCCGCGGCCCCCAACTGCCGCTATAACAACCTTGCAGCCGGAGCCAGCTACAACTGCACCACGGCCAAGCACACCATCACGGCCGCCGATATGGAGAGGGGCTACTTTGTTCCGGAGGCCACCTTCAGCATCACTTCCACAACGACGCCGTCACTCACCAAGACGGTGCAGTTCACCGGCGCTGCGGTCGCCCTGCGGGATGGCCTGATTTCGGCGGACATCAGCGGTGCGCGCACCGACGTCGGACGCGACCTCGCAACCCGGCCGTACGCGGCAGGCGAGCTGGTTCCCTACGCCTTTACGGTCAAGAACACCAGCCCGTTCGTGGAGCAGGTGGTTCCTACAGCCGGCAACTTCAGTCCGTTCCTTCCTGCCGGGGCCGGAAACTGCCGCTACCTGTCCCTCCCGGCAGGCCAGAGCTATGAGTGCGCGACGCCCCGTCACGCGGTGACGGCTGAAGAAGTGGAGCAGGGCTTCTTTGTTCCCGACACCACCTGGGAGGTCAGCGCAGCGGGCCAGAGCACCAGGACGTATCGGATCAATGGGGGAGAAGTGGACCTGTTGGTCCGCGATGCTGCCTTGTCCGCCACAGTGGTGGCCGAATGGAAGGATGCTGACGGAGACCGCTTCGCCAGCGCCGGAGACCCTGTAACTTTCACCTACACCGTGGGCAACGCGGGCAATGTAGCGTTGACGGGCCTTGAAGCGCCCGACGCCGGGATATCGCTGCCCTTCCTTGCCCCCGGAGACACTGCCACGGCAACACGCGAGCACGTCCTGACCGCTGCCGACGTTGCAGGTGGATCGTTGGCTGCCTCCGCTTTTGAGGCCACGGCCCGCAACGGATCCAAGGAAGTGACCGCAACTGCGGAAGGTCAGCCCCTGGAGCTGAAGGTGCAGCCGGCACAGCCAAGCAAGGAGCCCGAACTGACAGTTCAGGACCTTGAGGACCAGACGCCGCCGTTCGATCTCGGCACGGCCTTCAAGTACCGGACCGGACAGAAGGTGTCCCTCGCCGGGCTTGAGTACGGTCAGTGGTATTACGTGTACCTCAATAAGACGGGCTACCGCCTCGGCTGGATGTTCCCCACCACCGGGGACACCGTGGAGTTCATCCTCCCGCCCGAGGTCAGGAATGGCCGGGATGACGTGGTGGTGCTGGACAAGGACGGCCGCCGGGTTTCCTTCGACCGGCTCCAAGTAACGCCGAAGGGGGAGAAGATCTAGCGTCCTGATGCTGGGGAGGACGGGCCCGATTGTGACAAGACAAAAACACAAAAATGTGCCTTATGTCATATGTCGCTCTCACTCTGTACTCTGTGACTCGGTTGGTAGTGCGCTTTTGACAGGAACTGTCAATGCCGCAACCGGCCCCCGTTTGAAAGGTCCAGGCGATGGCGCCCGGTCCTCCCCAGTGAAAGGTGCACTCACTCGTGAAATCCCAAGGAAAGAGCTTCGTCAGAAGCGAGGGCCTTCGGAAGGCGGCGGCCTTGGCTGTCGGTCTGCCGTTGCTGCTCTCTTCCGTGGCGTTGCCGGCCCAGGCGGCTCCATCGGCGGAAAACGTTCCGGCTGTGGCCAAGAAGAACCTTGACCCTGCTGCCTATAAGGACGGCCGTTACATGGTGGTCCTCGCGGAGAAGCCCGCTGCGACCTACGACGGCGGCACGCCCGGCTTGGCGCCTACCAAACCGGAAGAGGGCAAAAAGCTAAAGGCCGACAGTGCCGAGGTCAAGCAGTACCAGTCGCACCTGCAGCGCAAGCAACAGGAAATCGCGAAGCAGGAAAACGTCAAGATCCAGCGCGATTTCACCACCGCTGTCAATGGCTTCAGCGCCAACCTCACGGCAGACCAGGCCATCAACCTGGCCAAGGACCCCGACGTCCTGCTGGTGGCGCCGGACACGCAACAGGCCCCTGACTACTCCACCACCGATTTCCTGAAGCTCAGCGGGCCCAATGGCACCTGGGCAACCCAGTACGGCGGGGTGGACAACGCAGGAAAGGGCACCGTGGTTGGCGTCATCGACACCGGCTACACCCCCTCCAACCCGTTCTTCGCCGGCGAACCTGTAGGACCCCTCGTTGGCAACCCCCAAATAGGCGTTCCCTACCGCACCGACGACGGCAAGATTGCGATGCTCAAGGCCGACGGAGACACCTTTGTAGGTGAGTGCCAGCCCGGTACCGGCACAGGCGCCGACTACGACGGCAGCGCCTGCAATTCCAAGGTCCTCAGCACCCACTACTTCGCGGACGCTTTCCTGGACACCGTTCCTCCGGAGAACCGCGCCCCTGAGGAACTCATTTCCCCCGTGGACGTGGACAGCCACGGCACTCACACCGCAAGCACCGCAGCCGGCAACGCCAACGTTGAGGCAACGGTTGACGGGCGCAGCTTCGGCGTCACCAGCGGCATAGCACCGGCCGCGAAACTCTCCATCTACAAGGTTTGCTGGGAAGACACCGACCCCTCCACAGGCGGCTGCTACGGATCGGCTTCCGTTGATGCGATCGAGCAGGCAATCCTGGACGGCGTGGACGTACTGAACTACTCCATTTCCGGCTCTGCCACGTCCACCACGGATCCTGTTTCCCTGGCGTTCCTTTCCGCCGCTTCGGCAGGCATCTTTGTGGCCACGTCCGCCGGCAACTCCGGCCCGACGCCCAGCACCGTCAACCACGGAGCACCCTGGCTGACCACGGTAGCCGCAACCTCGTTCTCGCAGGAACTGCAGGGAACCGTGGAATTCTCCGATGGCAGCAAGTTCCGCGGAGCGAGCATCATGAACAAGGAGGTGACCGGTGCCGGCGTCGTGCTTTCCACCGATGCCGCCAGCGGCAACGGTGACGCTGCCCTCTGCGCTCCGAATTCGCTGGACCCGGCCAAGGTGGCGGAGAAGGTAGTTGTCTGCGACCGCGGCGTAGTTGACCGTACCGCCAAGAGCGCCGAAGTACTGCGTGCCGGCGGCGTGGGCATGATCCTTGTGAACCTGACTGCCTCCTCGCTGGACACCGACAAGCACGCGGTCCCCACCGTGCACGTCAACCCGCCGGCTACCGCCACCATCAAGGAGAAGGTCGCGGCCAACCCGGCCATCACCGTCTCCCTGCTGAACCGCGACACCACGGGTCTCCCGGCCGAAGCCCAGCCGCAAATTGCCGGGTTCTCCTCGCGCGGCCCGCTGCTGGCTACTGACTCCGACCTCCTGAAGCCGGATGTTTCCGCTCCCGGTGTCGCCATCCTCGCCGGCGTTTCCCCGATCGGAACCGGAGGGGACAACTTCGGCTTCCTGTCCGGTACGTCCATGGCCTCCCCGCACGTGGCAGGCTTCGGAGCCCTGGTCCTGTCCAAGAACCCCACATGGTCCCCGGCAGCGGTCAAGTCCGCCATGATGACCACCGCAGGCCAAGTGAAACTGGCCAACGGCACTCCGAACACGGACGTCTTCGCAACCGGAGCCGGACAGGTGGACCCTGCCAAGGTCCTTTCGCCGGGCCTGGTCTACGACAACACCACGGAGGACTACCTCAAGTTCGTCCAGGGAACGGGCATGGACCTGGGCATTCCGGGCCTTGGCACCACGCAGGCCCGTGACATGAACGTGCCCTCCTTCGCGCTGGGCAACCTCGCCGGCAAGATCGAGGTCACCCGTACCGTCACTGCCCTGACGCCGGGTCTGTACCGGGCAACGGTCAACGTTCCCGGAGTCGACGTCAAGGTCACCCCGTCCGTCCTCAACTTCAGCCGCGCCGGTGAGAAGCGGACGTTCAAGGTGAGGTTCGAGAACAAGAACGCAGAACTGGGCAAGTTCGCCATGGGTTCGCTGAGCTGGCAGGGTGCCAAGCAGACCGTCACCTCACCCATCGCGGTCCGCCCACAGTCGGTGATTGCTGACAAAGCGCTCGCCTTCACCGGTACCGGCCCCAACGGCTCGGGAACCATCAACATCACCTCCGGCACCAACCTTCCGGTGGGCGTCACGGTTGACGGCCTGTCCAGGGCTGACTCCTCTGCCGTGGAACTGGTCCCCGGCCCCTTCGCGGGCGAGACCAACGCATCCAACTTCGTGAAGAAGGTGACGGTGGGTGAAGGCCGTGCGCTGGCCAAGTTCTCGGTCATTTCCTCCGACGAGGCCGCGGACTTCGACATGCTGGTCCTGACACCCTCCGGGCAGCAGCTCCCGTCCGCCACGGCCTCGGCCAGCGAGTCTGTGACTGTCACGAACCCGGCGCCGGGTGACTACTACGTTTTCGCCAACCTGTACGCGAGCCCCAACAACCAGCCCACCAAGGCAACTGTTGATGCCGCCGTCCTCGGCGCGAACGAAGGCAACGCCACACTCACCCCCAACCCGATCAAGCTGGCCAACGGCAAGAAGGGCACCATCGCGCTGAACTGGAAGAACCTGGAACCGGGTTCCTACATCGGCCGGCTGACCTTCGACGGGACCAGCGAGCCCAGCTTCGTCACCGTAGTGGTGAGCCCGGGTGGGGCAGTAGTTGTTCCTGACAATGAGAATCCCAAGAAGGACAAGAAGCACCGCGGCAAGATCCGCAGCGACGAGCCGACACAGGAGAACAACGCAGGCTAGTCCGTGTTCTCCCTGTAACAACTGTGGCCGGTGGGTTTTCCCACCGGCCACAGTTGTCACGGACCGCCGATTGGTGGCTGGGCAGCGTCCTTCGTTGGCGGTCTAGTAGTCCGCCGCCATCACTGGGCCGTGACGCGCTTGTGCTGCTCAGCGCCGGTGGCGTGCTCGCAGGACATCAGCAATTGCAGCGCTTCTGCCGCGGGCGTACCCGGGTCTGCGGCGTACATGAGGACGCGGTGACCGGATTGATCGGGCGGAGACAGGACTTCGAAGTTGAGTTCAATATCGCCAACCTCGGGGTGGTGCATGTACTTCACACCGGACATGCAGTTCTCCACGGGATGACGGGCCCACAGATTGGCGAACTCCTGGCTGTTCATGACCAACTCCCCAATTAGCGACGCAAGTTCCGGGTCATCCGTGGCACGGCCGGCTACCAGCCGCAGCGAAGAAACAGCACGTGTGGCCTCCTCCTGCCAGCGTGTGTAGAGCTCACGTGTGTGGCGGTCCCGGAACAGCAGCCGCGTCATGTTGGGCCGCGTGGATGGAGAGTCAGGCGAGGCGAAATCCAAGTGGCCGGCCACCAGCCTGTGGCCGATGCGGTTCCACGCCAGGACCTCGCTGCGGCGTCCAAGGACGACGGCGGGCGTCGTGGCCAGCGACTGGATGAGCCGGAGTGTGCCTGGCCTGACCTTGTCCGGCTTGGTCAGGGTCCGTCGCTTGCTTGTTCCGGGCCGGGCAAGGTTGAAAAGGTGTGCCCGCTCATCGGTGTTCAAGTTCAAAGCCCGCGCGATGGCGTCGATCACGGCCTCGGACGCATTATTGCTGAGCCCCTGCTCCAGCCGGGTGTAGTAGGTGCTGCTGACACCGGCCAACATCGCTAGCTCTTCCCTGCGCAGGCCCGGTACGCGACGGATGCCGTAGTTCAGCAGGCCGACGTCCTCTGGCTGTAAGGCAGCTCTTCGGACGCGAAGAAACTCCCCAAGTTCACTTGGATTACTCATGCGCCCCATTCTGCCGGTGTCGTGGGACCTTGTCCTGTCACTGCCAGTGGTAGGCAGAAGGGGGTGTGGTTGATGCCGCGGGATTGGATGAACGTGGAGTTGTGAAGATGCCGTCCACGGGCGGCTGTACCTCCAAGAGAAGGACCTTTCCCATGACAACGCAACCCGATGTCAGCACGGAACCCGGTGTTCCACCCTTGACTGAAGAAGTCCGGAGGCCCGTCCAGGCAGCAACCCAGGCCTCGGCGCGTATGAACGGCCGTCAAAGGCTGGCACTCATTGTCCTGCTGGCGGCGAGTTTTACCTTGGCCGTCGACTTTTCCATCCTCAACGTTGCCCTCCCGGCCATCGGCGCCGACGTTGGATTCAGCCTGGAGAACCTGCAGTGGATAGCTACGGCGTTCGCGCTGTGCGCTGCCGGGTTGACGCTCCTGTTTGGCCGCGTGGCAGACATTGCGGGGCGTCGCAGGATGTTCATCATCGGCATGGCTTTGCTGGGAGCTGCCTCGCTGGCCGGTGGCCTGGCTGCCGATCCCGCACTGCTGTTGATAGCCCGCGTGGGTCAAGGCATTGCGACGGCGATAGTCGTCCCTGCTGCGCTGTCGTTGCTCCTGGCCTCGTTCCCCGAAGGTCCGCTGCGGGACAAGGCCTTGGGGCTCAATGGTTCCCTGATGGCCGCAGGCTTCACAACCGGCGCCATCCTTGGCGGGCTCCTGACCGATCTGCTCAGCTGGCGCTGGGCCTTCTTCATCAACGTCCCGGTCGCCGTCGCGGTTCTCATCATCGCCCCGATCGTCCTCGGTGAGAGCAAGCCAGCTACCAAACTGAAGCTCGACGTCCCCGGGGCCATCACGGTAACCCTGGGCCTTCTTGCACTCGTCTTTGGCCTGACCAACGCCGCCGAACATTCCTGGACCGATCCGTTGACTTTGGGGTCGCTCGCCGCAGCCCTGGTTCTGTTCTTGGCTTTCGTGGCGGTGGAGCGCAAGGCGTCGTCCCCGTTGGTTCCCTTGGACATCTTGAAGCGCTCCGCAGTCGCCTGGGGAAATATCGCCGGCATTCTTGCCTTCGTCACCGAGACGTCCCTTGTATTCCTGCTGACCCTGTACTTGCAGCAAGTGCTCGGGTACACCCCGCTTGGCGCCGGTCTTGCCTTCGCGGTCCTCGGCCTCGGCACAGTGCTCGGTGGAGTTCTTGGCCCCAAGGTCATCGGAAAGATCGGCAACAAGAAGGCCATTGTTTACGGATTCATTGTCCAAGCCATCGCCACCGGCGCGCTTGTGCTGCTCAGCGAACACCCGGCTTCGATTGCTCTGCTTCTGATTGCCACGTTCATCGGTGGTGTGGCAAACCTCGTCGTCATTGTTGGTTACATGGTCACCGCCACATCTGGCTTGCCTGATGGAGAGCAAGGCTTGGCTACGGGGTTGGCAACAATGAGCCAGCAAATCGGCATCACCATGGGTATTCCGATCATGAGCGCCATCTTCACCGCACAGATCCTGTCTATCGGAAACAACGCCGCTCCGGCCGTCCTCAGCGGTGTCACTACGGCAATCTGGGTGAACGCAGGCCTGTGCCTGGCCACGGCTCTGGCAGTGGGCTTGTTCCTCCGCCGTCCGGGCCTGCTTGCGTCGGAAATTTCACACGTTGCCCGTTGAGCCCCCGAGGCCGCCGAATAGGGGAGCCAGGCTGCGCCACCGGGCGATTTCGCAGCCGTCGGTCCGGCTGAATTGGCTGTTGACTTGCCGTCCGCGGAACGTCCCCTCGACCACCGCGATTTGCGGTCCACCGTACTGCTGCGTGCAGAGCCGGTCCGGACGCGGTACCGGGAAGAAGGCTTCCTCGCCGAACTGCTCGACGGCGGCAAGTGCCGCATGCGCGTCCGGCAAGTTGGATTCCACCGAACCTTCGGCCGGGGAGAGGACGCCGTCAACGGAACGGAGGCGGAACGTCCTCGGCTCCGCGCCGGGTGCCTCGGTCAGCGTTACGGTCAGGTCGACGTCGTATTCGGTCTTTTCGGAAGAAACCATGGTTACCTTTCGCTGGTGCGGCGGGTGCTTCAAGCGTTGACCGGCAGGGCCTCCAGTAACGGACCCACCGACTCAAGCACGCGGGCCCTCAACTTCTGCGACTCGGCTGCGAAAGCCCGCTGGTACTCAACGTACTCGGCTTTGCCCTCCGGTGTCTCGATCCTGATGGGCGGGTAGCCCCATTCTTCAAGGTCGTAGGGTGAGGCCTGCATGTCCATGGCCCGGATCCGCCAGGACAATTCGAAGCAATCCATCACCAGCTCGCTGGGCAGCGCGGGGGCCAGCTTGTAGGCCCACTTGTAGAGGTCCATATTGGCGTGGAGGCAGCCGGGCTGCTCTATGGTCCGCTGGTTCTCCCGCGTAGGAGCGAGCTCGTTGAGGGGGACAGCGTCCGGCGTGTAAAAGCGGAAGGCATCAAAGTGGGAGCAGCGGATGCGGTTCTTTTCCACCACGTCATCCGTCCCCTCCCCGCCGAGCCTGAGCTGCAGGTACTCATGGCGTAGTTCGAACTTTTCCTGCCTGTACACCATGGCCCACTCGTGCAGCCCAAAGCAGCCGAATTGGGCCGGCCGCATTGCAGTGCCCTTGAGGATGATCCCGGCGAAGCGAACAGCTTCCGCACGCTGGTTCAGGAACGGCTCGCGGTGGAAAGCTACCGCAGGCGTCCCGGGCGCCAGTCCGACGGCGGCGAGCTGGCCGTCGTCGAGCCTGTGATAGAACTTCCAGTCCGCCCGCTCCAGGGCGCGCTCCCCGCTGAGCACCACGCCGTCCCCGGGGTGCCAGCGCAGCAGTTGCCCGGGCTTCTGCGTGTAATACGTGAAGAGAAAGTCCTCCACAGGGTGCTTCTGCCCGGCGGAACGGCGGGCGAGGTAGGGATCGGCGTAGCGGGCGACGCGCGCGCGATGGGCAGCCTCCAGCCCAAGCCACTGCTCCTGGGGGAGGTGCTGAAGCCTAGGCTGCACCACCACTGGCACCCAGGATGCTGCCGGCGGCGTCCCACAGGGCAATCTGGCAGCCGTCGGACCTGTTGAATTTCGCGTCCACCTCGGTGCCGTCAACGGCGCCCGTCACGGTGGCTGTCTCCGGGCCGCCGAACTGCATGGTGCAGGCCTGATCGGTCTTTACCGGCGCGGGGTTGAGGAGCGCAGGGTAGTTCTTCAGGACCTCGCAGGCCGCGGCCGCGGTGGGATGATTGCTCTCTGCAGCAGGGACCCCTCCCTGACACACCAAGGTGTAGTTCTTCGGCGCGGCGTCAGGAGATGCCAGGAAGGTAATGGACAGCTCCGCATTGCCTTGGCCCGGAGTGGGCGTGGTGGCGGGAAGGCTCGGGTTGGGCGAAGTATCGCCGGGGCCAAGGGTAGTGGGAACCTGCGTAGGCGTCGCCCCTGTAGTAGACGACGACGGCGACGGGCTGGTGCTGCTTGTGGAACCGGACGTCGGGGTGCTGCCTGAGGTGGCGCTGCTGCTTGAAGTGGCGTCCGGCGCAGGGCCGCCGGTGCAGGCGGCCAGTCCGGCAACAGTCAGTACTGCGAGGGCGGACCGAACGAATCGCATGCGCATTGGATCTCCTTGGTTGCTGCCATTTTACGCGGTCTCTCGGTTTTGGACGCCAGGTGTTGTACCTGCCGGGGGTGTGCTGCTGTTCTCCGGCTTACCCGACTTATCCGACCCTGACCCCGCGTTGTGTTGCCGCGATCAGGCCTGTCATGGCCTGGTGCAGCTCTGCCACTTCCACACGGCTTAGCTGCAGGCGTTCGCGGATCTGCCCGGGAACCGCAGTTGCCTGCTCACGGAGGGCAGCGCCCTTCGCGGTGAGGGTGATGGCGAGGGCGCGCTCGTTGCCTTGGACGCGTTCCCGCGTCACAAGGTCCGCTTCCTCCAAGCGGCGGAGGAGCGGTGAAAGGGTGGCGGGCTCGTGGAGGAGGGCATCGCTGAGGTCCTTGAGGGTGCGGGGACTCCGCTCCCAGAGGGCCAGCATCACCAGGTATTGCGGATGCGTGAGCCCGAGCCGCTCCAAGACGGGCTTGTAAATCCCCACCACGCTGCGGGATGCCACGGTCAGGGCGAAGCAGAGCTGGCGTTCAAGAAGGAGATCGTCGGCTTGATCGTTGATGTCGGTTCCACTGGCTGTGGTCATGGCTTCCTTCCCGGGCTGTGGGCGCGGCTCGAGCCGGCGGACGTGCGTTGCCGGTAACCCTGCAGCCAATTAGTTAGTGCACTAATTATTAGCCTACTATGGAGGTATTGATCCGTTGAAACAAGGAGTCGATCGCCGGTGGCCAAGGAATCATTCGCCCAGAAGTTCATGCGTGCAACTGGCAGGCTGCGGGTTATCTTCGGCCCGGCCCACAGCAGCTCCCTCGATCACGAGATGACCGAGGCCAATCGTCGCCTTCTGGCGCAGCGCCAAGCGGAAACACAGCAGTGGGAAACCGTGCGCCGACCCGATGGCAGCACGTACGTGGTTCCCCGCAACCCGGACGACAAGTCTCTGCGCTAAACCTTCGGTGCCCTCCCCGCGAGATGGCATTTGATGGCAGTCCGGGCGGGGAACATTGCGATTAAATGCCAACTCGCGGACTGACCATTGTGGCTCTCCGGGCGTAAAATTGCCTCACTGGAACGGCGCGCACCGGCCCTGCCGTTTTTCTTTCTCCTGCGGAAAGGGGGTGGAAGAAAATGGGACGCAAATTGGAAGGCTTCCAGCACGTAACCGAACGGCTGCAGTCCGTTTTTGGACCGGCCACTCATGGCTATTCGGATGCTCCTGTGGTGCACAAGCACGATGACTTTGAGCTCGCCTCGGAAGAGGACCTTAAGCATTTTGACGTGGAGACTGACTCCGAAGGGCATCACTACGCTGTCCGGAACAACGATCCAGGTCCAACAACCACCGATTACAGCCTTTAGGGCTGACGCTGGGACCGGGGTTCAGCTCCGGTCCTTCGCTTTGGCGTCCGCGGGCTCCAGCGCTTCCATCATTGATGCTTCCACGCGGGTGATCAGCATGCTTATTATGTTGTTACGGGATGAGTGGAAACAGGGTCAGTCCTGTTTGGGGAGAGGGGCCGTGAATGAGTTTCCAAGATGATGCCGGAAGGATCCCTGCAAACGCAGGAAGTATCCCGGCAAACACCGGACCCGCCGTCCGGTCGCAGGGCCCGGTGCCTGGATCTTCCCGCCCGACGCGTACGGCAGCCGTCTGGGTTGCGGTGGCGGTTGGCCTGGTGGTGCTGGTGCTGCTGATCGTCTTCTTCGTGCAGAACCAGGACATGGTGACGGTGAGGTTCTTCGGATTGGAAGGATCGCTTGCCCTGGGTACGACGCTCTTTATCGCGGCCGTCGGAGGGGGCGTGCTGGTTGCGTTGGCCGGAGGTGCCCGCATCCTGCAATTGCGGATCATCAATCATCGCCGGCAACGCAGCCTCGCTGGGCACGGTACCGGTGCGGGAGTCGAAAACGCTTAGTAATTGCGGAAGGACCAGTTCACAGAGTGAACTGGTCCTTCCGCATTTAACCCGACGGCGGCACTCCCTGACGACGATCAGACCGCCCGGGTTGTGGAGGTCCTAGCCCTCGCAGTCAGTGCAGTAGGCCACGCCATCTTTCTCGCGGGCGATCTGCGAGCGGTGGCGGACCAGGAAGCACGAGTTGCAGGTGAACTCGTCATTTGCCTGCGGGATGACCTGGATGACCAGTTCTTCGGCGACGATTTCGCCGCCGGGGCCGTTGGCGTCGAGGCCATCGGTCTCGTCGAGTTCCAGCACCACGCTCTTGGCCGTAGGGGCGCTGGCGGACTGGAGTGCCTGGAGGGACTGCTCCTGGTTTTCTTTGACGTCTGTGCGGAGTTCGTCGTAATCGGCTGCCACTTGTTTATTTGCCTCTTCAGATAGGGGAGTTACGGCTATGCAACGTACAGCATGCCATGAAAATTCCATACCATACCGTAAAGAGGCCACATGTGGGGAAAACCACGGTAACTAATGTCATGCAAAGGACACGTTAGGGGTGTTCACCTGTCTCAGCGCAGCTCAACATCCAGCTCCTGGAAGTCGTCTGCGGCATGGCGACCCACCAACAGGGTAAACGTGCCCGGCTCGAACTGCCAGCCGCCGTCGTAATGGGCGAAGGCCCTGGCCGGAATCCGCACCTCGACGCTTTCAGTCCCGGACGGCGCCAAGTGCGTTCCCGCGTAGCCGGCCAGCCAACGGACGGGCCGTTCCACCGCTGTCTCCGGGCGGGAAAGGTACACCTGGACCACCTCTCGGCCCGTGCGGTTTCCGGTGTTGCGGACCGGCACGTGGACCACCACGTCCTTACCCGCAGGCACGCACTGTGGCGCATGTGCCGTGCCGAACTCGATGCTGGTATATCCGAGGCCGAACCCGAACGGCAGGGCCGGTGCTGCGCCACCAGCAGCTTCCTGTTTGAGCCAGGCGCGGTACCCGACGTGGATTCCCTCGGAGTACACCACCTTGCCCTCCACCGGCGTTGTACTGAGCACCGGAACGTCCTCCAGCGCGGCCGGCCACGTGGTGGGCAGGCGTCCTCCGGGCTCCTCCTTGCCCACAAGGATGTCCGCGATTGCGTGGCCGAACTCCTGGCCGCCGAACCAGCCGAGCAGCACTGCACTGACCTTGTCCAACCACGGCATCAGAACGGGTGATCCTGAGTTGACCACCACCACGGTGCGGGGATTGGCTGCGGCCACGGCGGACACCAGCTCGTCCTGGAATCCGGGGAGATCCAGGTCGGTGCGATCGAAGCCCTCGGACTCAATGGCTGCGTTGGTACCAACCACCACAACGGCGACGTCGGAGGCGCGGGCTGCTTCCACTGCAGCGGCGATGTCTGCATGCGGGTTGTCCACCACCGTTTCCTCGCCAAGCAGGATGGCCGTGAGTGGAATGAACTGTTCCTCGGGCAGCCGGTACTCCGCTTCGATCCGAACCATTTGGCCGGCGGCCGTTTCGATGGCATGGATCGTGGCGGGCGGGTCGAAGAGGGCCGCGCCGAGGACGTTGGTCTGATCCTCCAGTTCGCCACTGAAGACGTCTTTACCGTCCACGGCCAGGCGGATTCTGCCCACGGTGCCCACCCCGATGTGATGGGTTCCAGCCGTCCGTGCCGTCCAGTCGGTGACCATCCGGATGCTCGCTGTGCCCTCCGGGATCCCGACGCCGAACCAGATAAGGTGCGACGCAAGCCGGTCCTCACCTGAGATTTCCGAACCGTCCGCAGCATGGAAGGTCACCCGTATGCCGGCAACTCCGGACACAGGATTGTGCAGGTCCGTCCGGGAAAAGGCCTGGATGCCCTCGGCTACCTTGGCCCCGCGCGCATAGGTGACCTTGACGTCGTCGGGCAGTGCCGTCTGCAACCCCTCCAGTGGCGAGACCGTGTGCTTGGGCATGACCGTAGCGCTGCCGCCACCTTGCGTGCGCGCCTCCTCGGCGTTGTGGCCGATGACGGCGACGCTGCGGATGCTTCCGACGTCCAGGGGAAGCAGTCCATCGCGGTTGCGGACAAGTACCGCTCCGCGTACGGCAATGTCGCGTGCGACGGCGGCCCCGTCCAGTTCGGCCGGTAGCCGGGTAATTGCCGGTTTGAAGCCTTCCAGTACGCCGACGCGGGCCGCAAGCCGGAGGATGCGGGTGACCTTCTCCAGGATGGCTTCGCGGCTGACGCGGCCATCATTGACCGCAGCTATGAGTTTGGGTCCCCAGTGGCCCGCAGGGCCCGGCATTTCCAGGTCCTGGTGCGCGTTTGCGGCGTCAATGGAGCGCACTCCGGTCCAGTCGGAGACCACTACTCCGTCGAAGCCCCACTCCGTGGAGAGCGGTGTTTCCAGGAGGTCGTTTTCGCTGGCCGTGGTGCCGTTGATCGAGTTATAGGAACTCATGACCAGCCAGGCGCGGGCTTCCCGGATGGCGTCCTCGAACGCTGCGAGGTAGAGCTCGCGCAGGGGTTGCTCTTCAACCACCGAGTCGGCGGTGAAGCGGTCAGTTTCCGCCTCGTTGGCGAGGTAGTGCTTGGGTGTCGCACCCACGCCCATGGACTGGACGCCCTCAACGTACCCGGCCGCAATGGTGGCAGTGAGGCGGGGATCCTCGCTCATGCACTCGAAGTGGCGGCCGCCCAAGGGTGAACGGTGGAGGTTGATGGTGGGGCCGAGCACCGCATGGACGCCCTTGCGCCGGGCTTCCTGGCCAAGGATCTGGCCGTACCGGCGTGCCATGTCAACGCTCCAGGTTGCGGCCAATGCTGTCGGCGAGGGCAGGGAAACGGAGTCGTGGCGTTCGTCGAAGTCCTCACCCCGGACGCCTGCCGGACCATCGGACAGGACGATCCGGCCCAGGCCGATGTCGGGAAGGGAATGGGTGGACCAGATGTCCGCGCCGGTGAGCAGTTGGACCTGCTGTTCGAGGCTGAGTCCGGAAGCAAGCTCGCGGATCCTCGCTTCGGCATCGTCGGTGCCGACGGTGAGGGCTTCCATCAGGCGGGGTTGATTCATGGTGACTCCTTTGTGCATGGCCTTTTCAGGACTTTCACCAAGGGTAACGCTAGAAATCTAGTGTGACTAGGTTTTTAGCGGGGAGCCCGCAAATATACACTGAACCAATGTCTACTTCGAGGGCACGCGGACAGTACGCCAAGGGCGCCGAGCGCCGGGAACAGATCATCCAGACAGCCACAGACGTCTTCGCCACCGAAGGATTTGAAGGGACCGCGCTCAAGCGGGTCGCCGAACTCGTAGGAGTCCGGGAGGCAACGCTGTTCCACTACTTCAAGGGCAAGCAGGAGCTCCTCACGGCGGTCCTCGCCGAGCGTGACCGCCGGGCAGCCGCCGTCGGGAATTCCGAAAAAGCGGGACTTGACCTGATGGCCCCGATCGCCGAGCGGAACCGCCAGGAGCCCGGGCTGACCACCCTGTACGCGGTGGCGTCGGCGACCGCCAGCCACCCCGGGCATGACTCCCACGAATACTTCCGCCAACGGTACGAAGCCCTGGTGGGGGATATCAGCGCTGATATTTCCCAGCGCCAGCACCTGGGGGAGGTTCGGTCCGACGTGGATCCTGTGCAGCTCTCCCGCCTGGTGGTGGCGGCCTTCGATGGACTCCAGCTGCAGTGGCTCTACGACAAGGACGTGGACATGGCCGAGGGACTCCGGACCCTCATCGATGTCCTCTTGCCCCCGGCCGGATGACCTGCCGAAGCAGTTAACGGATAACGCAGCCCTGAAGCCTCAGGACGGCGTTATCTCTTCGGACCTGTCAGGGCTTGGGGCCCAGGGATGTTCCTAGCGGCCGGTGCCGCCGTAGACGGTAGCCTCGGCGTCGCCGTCGAGCTCGAATGCGGCGTGGATGGCGCGGACGGCGTCATCGAGCTTGTCTGCGCTGGTAACCACCGAGATGCGGATCTCCGAGGTGGAGATCATGTCGATGTTGATGCCGGCGTCAGAGAGTGCCTTGAAGAACGTAGCCGAAACGCCCGGGTGCGAACGCATGCCGGCGCCGATGAGGGACAGTTTGCCGACGTTCTCGTTGTACTCAATGCTCTCGAAGCCGATCTGGCCCTCAGCGGCGCGAAGGGCGGCCAGGGCGTCGGCGCCTTCAACGATGGGCAGCGTGAAGGAGATGTCCGTGCGGCCCGTCCCGTGGGTGGAAACGTTCTGGACGATCATGTCGATGTTCGAGTGGGCGTCGGCGATCACCTGGAAGATCGCAGCGGCCTTGCCGGGGATGTCCGGAACGCCAACAACGGTGACCTTGGCTTCGGACCGGTCGTGTGCAACGCCGGAGATGATTGGCTGCTCCAAGGCAACTCCCTCTTGAATCGTGAACTTTTCATCGGCACCCGGGATGACCCATGTGCCTTCATGGTTACTGAATGAAGACCGCACGTGCAGCGGAACGCCGAACCGGCGGGCATACTCCACGCAGCGCAGGTGCAGGATCTTGGCGCCGGACGCAGCGAGCTCCAGCATCTCCTCGCTGGAGATGCGGTCAATCTTCTGGGCGGAGGAGACCACGCGGGGATCGGCAGTGTAGATGCCGTCAACGTCCGTGTAGATCTCGCAAACGTCCGCTTCCAGCGCTGCGGCCAGTGCAACAGCCGTGGTGTCCGAACCGCCGCGGCCCAGCGTGGTGATCTCATTGGTGACGCGGGTCATGCCCTGGAAGCCGGCGACGATTGCGATGTGGCCCTTGTCCAGCGCCGTGCGGATCCGGTGCGGGTCGACGTCGATAATTCGCGCCTTGCCGTGGATACCGTCGGTAATCATGCCGGCCTGCGAGCCGGTAAACGACTGGGCGGAAGCACCAAACTTGTTGATCGCCATTGCCAGCAGAGCCATCGAAATACGCTCGCCGGCGGACAACAGCATGTCCATCTCGCGGGCGGGGGCGGAGTCGGTGACCTGGGCTGCGAGGTCGAGGAGCTCATCTGTGGTGTCACCCATTGCGGAGACGACAACGACTACCTCGTTGCCGGCCTTCTGCGCATCCACCACCCGCTGGGCAACCCGTTTGATGCCGTCGGCATCGGCAACCGAGGAACCGCCGAACTTCTGGACGATCAGCTGCTTGGTAATGGCAGCTCCGCCTGCGAGCTCTTCGATTTTCACTTCGGTAGTGGGCATAGTCATGCGCGCACCCTCACTGCAATTAATAGGGTTCGAATCCGGCGTACCAATATCCTCATTGGAGCACGCCGGCGTAGCTTATTTGCCAAGTTTATCGCCGGGTGCTCCCCACGCAGGAATTGTGACCACATGGCGGCATCATGAGGCATTTCGGCCTATGATCGCCCGGCGTACTATCCATTTATGACGTTCCAGGGCGGAGATTCCGACTATGAGGTGATCGGTGGGGGAGTCATTGACGACCGTCGTCCGCACCGTGCCGGGACCGAGGCGGGACCGGCGTCGGCCCACGATGATGAGTCGCCGGCCCCTCCGCGCAGTCCGGTGGGTGCGGCGGCCCGCGCTGCCTGGTCGGATGTGGTCGCGTCCCTTGGCTCGTGGCGGTACTGGACTGCATGCGTTCTGGGGATAGCGGCCGCCGGCGCCTTGACCGCGGCGTTGGTGGGATTCGGCGCAGCCAACGGATGGTTCGAAACAGGCCTGTGGGACGCCGTCTACCTGCTGCTGGGGGCTTGGCTGGTCCTTGTCGCTGCAGCTCACGGGGCCGTCCGAGGATTCAGGCGTCCCGCGTCCGGCGTTCTTGCCGCCCTGTTCTCAGGATTGCTGCATGGCCTGGTCCTGGCGCTTTTGTCCGGCGTTGTCCTGGCTGCGGTTGGCGCAGAAACGGGAGGGCCGATCGCCCTGGCGATTGCCGCCGTCGTCGTGGTCACTGTAGAGGTGGCACTGTTCGGGCTGATCGGTGCCGGCAGCCGCGCCTGTTTCCGGAGGGCCTTGCCCGGAGGCGTGCTTGTGGCCGTGCTTCTGGCTTTCCTGTTGTTCGGAAACGTGGTGGCAACCCTCGCGCTGCTTCCGGGCACGTCCACCACCGCGCAAGCCTCGGTTCCGGTCAACGTGGAGCGCGACAAATCCGGGCGCATGACCGCTTATGAATGCGTCGGCCAAACGCGCCCGGTTGAGGTTGCGCACACCGATCGGGTGGCGTGGATCGCGGCGAGCAACCCGGTGATGGTCTTCGGGAGCACGGCGGGGGAGTTTGTTCCCAGGAACAGCGATTTCGCGTGGATACTGGCCGGGTTGCAATGGGCCGCCGATGGTCCGCAGCGGGACGTTCCCTGCCTCGGAGGCGAATCGAGTGACAGCCTGCCGCCAACGGTGCCGGTAGCGGTCACCGGCCTGGCGCTGCAGGGCGCCGTGGCCGCGTTGGTGGTGCTTCCCGGGCGGATGCGGTTGCGCCGGAAGGCCTGAGCTATTCGGCGCTTGCGTTGGTCAGGGTCCCGCGATCAGGCGAGGGCGTTGCGACGGCCCTCGAAGGCACGGCCGAGCGTCACTTCGTCGGCGTACTCGAGGTCTCCGCCCACCGGCAGGCCGGAAGCGAGGCGCGTGACCGTGATGCCGATCGTCTTCAGCATCCGTGCCAAATAGGTGGCCGTCGCCTCACCTTCGAGGTTCGGATCGGTGGCGATGATGATTTCCTGGATGGCGCCGTCGTTGAGCCGCGTAAGGAGCTCGCGGATCCGCAGCTGTTCCGGGCCGACGCCCGCGATGGGGTTAATGGCGCCGCCCAGTACGTGGTAGCGCCCACGGAAGGTACGCGTACGTTCAACGGCCAGGACGTCCTTCGATTCCTCCACCACGCAAATGACCGAGGGGTCCCGGCGGGGGTCGCGGCAAATGTTGCAGGTTTCCTGCTCAGTGACGTTGAAGCACACTGAGCAGAACTTCACGCGTTCCTTGACGGTGGTGATGGCTGCAACCAGGCGCTTCATATCCTCGGGATCAGCCTCGAGGATATGGAACGCCAGGCGCTGCGCCGATTTGGGCCCAACACCGGGGAGCCGGCCGAGCTCGTCAATCAGCTCTTGAACTGCACCTTCGTACACAATGTCCTCGTTCGTTTCGTTGCAATGCCGCTGCGCCCAGGGTTAGGGCTGCGTGCCAGGCGCAGATGGTGGTCAGCGCATGTGGAGGGGAGAACCGTCCAACGACCGCTCTTCAATCAGCTTTCCGCCCAGAATACGCTCCACCGCGGCGCGTCCGAACACCCTCGATTCCTCGATGGTCTCGTCCTCGGGGCTGGGGATGTCCTCCGCTACGCTGGTCGGCTGGGCCTGGGGATGGGCAGGCGCCTGGACGCGGCCCCGCTGGGCCTCAGGGCTGTTGGTCAACCGCTGGTAGAGGCTCTGCTTGACCGCCGGACCGCCCGACGGCGCGTCCCCTTCGAGCGTGGCGACGGAACCGTGGGCCTCCTGCGGCTCCAGGGACGACAAGGGCCACGCCGGTGCCTTCTGCTGGGTTTGCGTCGCGCCGGTTCCGGGCCATTCCGACGGCGGTGCGACGTCCCAGCCTGAGGAACCGTTGTTCCCGGCGCTGGTTGGCTGGCCGTAGGTGGACGGCTCGGCGGTTTCGCTGCCGATGTCAGGAGTCCCGGCCGTGGGAGCCTGGGCTGTTGCCGGTATTTGGGCTGCAGCTGGCTCGTACTGCGGGGCCGACTCGTTCTGCGAGGGCTGGGCCGCTTGGTGGTCGCTGCTGTTGCCGTTGGCTTTGGCTTTACCGCCAACGTTGGATTCCGTGCCAACAACCCACGTTCC
This sequence comes from Paenarthrobacter ureafaciens, assembly GCF_004028095.1. NCBI lineage: Bacteria > Bacillati > Actinomycetota > Actinomycetes > Micrococcales > Micrococcaceae > Paenarthrobacter > Paenarthrobacter ureafaciens. The sequence continues at coordinate 1,951,514 of NZ_SBHM01000007.1, forward strand.
CGGCGCATGTTCCACCGCACGTGACCACGGATCCTGGGCGGGATCCGGCCGCGAGGGGGTCTCGGTGGCATTCGGGGGTTTCGTGGCCTGCGTGGGCTGTGGGCTTGCCTGTGGGCGCGACGGTGTCCGGGGCCGTGCGTCGGCCTGGGCCTGCGCAGGGGCGGCCGGGGCCTCGTACCGGGGGGTCGGCTCCCAGTCAGCCGGCGGTTCTTCCTCCAGCGGCGGGGCGTCCTCGTCGAGCGGCGGACCCCAATCGTCATCAGGGTACGAGTAGTCGCCGGCCGTGTCAGGCACGGATGCCCGGGGTCCGGCCTGGGGAGTTGCCTGCGGTCCAGCAGGTGGTTCTTCCGGCGTCTTCGGACCCGTCAACCAGACCGATTCCCGGTCCACCGGGGAAGCGGCCGGCCAGCTCGGAGCTTCCGCGTTCTCCGTACTGCGGGCCGAGGACTCTGAGGTGCTGGCAGTGTGATCCGTTGAAACGGGTTCCGGCGCTGCTGGCTCCGGGGCAGGGGTTTCCTGCGCAGGAGCTTTGCGGGGCGCGTCCTGCGCAGGATCTTTCCCGGCGGAAGACTCTTGTTCAGGGCGTGACGCCGGAGCAATGCCCCACGCTGCATCCACGGCGGTGGCAGCTGCCGGAGCTGGTGCTGGAGTAGCCGCTACTGGTGCCGGAGTAGCCGCGACCGGCGTTGGAGCTGCCGCGACTGGTGCTGGAGCTAGCGGAGCTGTATCCGATCCGCTGGCCAGGTGTGCAGCTCCGTCTGAAACCGTGTTTCCGGCTCCTTGGGCGCCGGAAACCGGTTCTTGCGCGTTCGTTGCCGGGGTGTCCCGGCTAGTACGTGCTTTTGGGTTTGGTTCAGAGCTCGCTGAGCTGTTGGCGCCTGCCACTGCGACAATCTGGCAATCGATGCCGATGGTCTTGTGGATGGCCTGGCGCAGGTTCTCCGCATGATCGGCGCGTCCGAACGCCCCGGCAAGGCCACTGGTTGTGAAGGCCAGGGTAAGGACTTGGGCGTCGTACTGGGCCACTTGGGCGTTGGGTTCCACCAAGGCCCAGGTGCTGCGCTTGATCTTGGCCAACGTCTGCAGCACGTCCGGCCAAGCACGCCGGAGCGTTTCAACGTCTCCGCCGGAGGGGGTTGGGGCTGACGGAATGGCCGCGGGCCGAGCTTCCGGCGCAGGTGCGGACTGCGAGGCTGGAGCGGATCGCGTGGCTGGTGCAGGTTGTGAGGCTGGTGAAGGGTACGGCTGGTTCTGCTGCGCAGCCGGGCTTTGTGCCGCCGGTGCTGCCTGTCCCGTGGGCGCCGCCGGATTCTGCTGCGTCGCCGGAGTTTGCACAGGAGCTTGCTGTCCCTCAGCGGGACCCGTTGGGCGCCCGGAAACGGACCGGTCCTCCACAGGCCAGTCGTTGGTGGAGACCCGTGGTGCCGTCAGGGACGTCCGGGCCTCGGAGGCCGGATGCTGTGGCTCTCGTCGCTGGTGGTCCTGCGCTGGAGCGGTGGCAGGTGCAACGGGTGCCGTCGGTGCCGCGGGGGCAGTAGCGGTTTGGTGCTCAACGGGACGTTCCGCCGGCTGTTGGGGAGTCATGGGTGCCGTAGCAGCAGGGACAGCGGGGGCTGTTTGCTGAGCGGCAGGAGCCACGGGTTGAGCTGCCGGTGCCTGCTGAGCCTGCGAACCGGCGACTGGTGCTGCCCCGGCCTGAGGTGAGGCTGAAGCGGCAGCCGGGATCCCGGCGTCGCCGGCGTAGTTGAGCCGACGTTCCACGCGGTCTATGCGCGCGGCGATCCCGCGCTCCGTCTGCTCCGCGCTCGGAAGGAGAATGCGGGCGCAAAGAAGTTCCAGGTGCAGCCGTGGTGACGTGGCACCGGTCATTTCGGTGAGGGCGGTGTTGGTGACGTCGGCAGCCCGGGACAGTTCAGCCGCACCCAGATTGGTGGCTTGGTTGCGCATGCGGGCGATCTGGTCCTCCGGCATGCCGCGGAGGATGGACTGGGCGCTTTCCGGCATGGCCTGGACGATGATGAGGTCCCGGAACCGCTCCAGGAGGTCCTCCACGAAGCGTCGCGGATCGTGGCCCGTCTGGATGACGCGGTCAACGGCACGGAACACCGTGGCGGAGTCCGCCGCGGCGACGGCATCGACGACGTCGTCAAGAAGGGAGGCATGGGTGTAGCCAAGCAGGGCAACGGCGAGCTCGTAATCGAGGCCGTTCGGTCCGGCTCCAGCCATGAGCTGGTCCAGCACGGAAAGGGAGTCGCGCACTGAGCCGCCACCGGCACGGATCACCAGAGAAAGCACGCCCGGAGCCACGGGCACATTCTCCTGGTGGCACAGCAGCTCAAGGTACTTGATGAGCGGCTCCGGCGGCACCAAACGGAAGGGGTAGTGGTGCGTGCGGGAGCGGATGGTGCCGATGACCTTGTCCGGTTCCGTGGTGGCGAAGATGAACTTGATGTGTTCCGGCGGCTCTTCGACGATCTTAAGCAGCGCATTGAAGCCGGCAGAGGTGACCATGTGGGCTTCGTCAATGATGAAGATCTTGTAGCGGTCGCGAACAGGGGCGAACGTGGCGCGTTCACGGAGATCCCGGGCATCGTCCACACCGCCGTGGCTGGCGGCATCGATCTCGATCACATCCAGCGAACCCGAACCGCCGCGGGCAAGCTCGATGCAGCTGGGGCACTTTCCGCAGGGAGTGTCCGTGGGGCCCTCGGCGCAATTCAGGCAGCGCGCGAGGATGCGCGCGGAAGTGGTCTTGCCACAGCCGCGCGGGCCGGAAAAGAGGTAGGCATGGTTCACGCGGTTCTTCCGCAGCGCCGTCATCAGCGGCTCCGTGACGTGTTCCTGTCCGATAACGTCCGCGAACGAATCCGGGCGGTACCTTCGGTACAGGGCAGTTGTAACAGTCACAGGGAAAACCTACCTATAGGGACTGACATTTAAATAAGAGACCCCTCATGCACCCGCCAGAGCCCATCTACCCTTGCTACCTTCCGGTCCTGGGGGAGTTCAACAGGATGACGCCACACGAGGGGCCGTCGACAAGCTTACCCGAACTTGGGGCACGGTTCGAATCGGCTGGAGGGGACTGTGGAAACCGCTCGACGGCGGGTACTCCGCGCCGTCGAACCCGGCCGTCCCTCTATCACCTGCCGCCCGTTTCCGCCCGCCCCTCTATCAGGTCCAGTCCGTTTCCGGCCGTCCCTCAATCACTTATCGACCCGAGCTCTGCGCACCTGTTTCCGCTTGGCGCACCCGTTGTGGGTGGACGGCGCACCCGTTTCCGCGTGGCGCTCCTGTTCTGATGGGTGCGGATTGCGGGAAGGGGTGCGGCGTCGGCGGCGGGTCAACGGCCGGCCCCGGCGGCGGGCGTCGGTGTCTGCCCGGGGTGGGGCTGTGCGGCCACTCTGTCTGGGTGCACCTGTTTCCGCTTGGCGCACCCGTTGTGAGTTGGCGGCGCACCCGTTTCCGCGTGGCGCTCCAGTTCCTATGGGTGCGGATTGCGGGTGAGGGTGCGGCGTCAACGGCCGGCCCAGTGCGACGGAGTGGATCATCGCCACCCTTTGACAGGCCACGTCATGAAGGCCGGCTCCTCGTAAGGATGGGCTTCACGCAAAGCCAGTACCACGCCGTCGAGCAGTTCTCCGGCGACTACGCACTCAACGCGGACTTCCGGCACCTGCTCGGGCTCCCCGACGTCGCCGATGAACGGTTGCGCTCCCGGAAGGGGAGTGAAGCGGCCTGTGCCGGGCGAGGTGAAAGCGCAATGGGAATAGTCGCCTATTCGACCGGCCCCGGCGTCGCCGATCGCCTTCAGGACGGCGTCCGCATGATCTTCGGGCACGTAGACAACCAAGGCATGCAGTTCGGTCGTAAAGACATTTTGTCAGCAACTAAGGCCCGGAACCGGCCCCAAGCATTGCATCCGGAGAGGTCGCAGCGGACCATAAGTATGTACACCGATTGGGGCAATCTCCGTCGATTGTGAGCCGCGGGGCCTGGGCAAGAGGGGCCGGACCCGGCGGCTCAACGGAAGTACCGTAGGAATGGGCGCGTTGGGGGCGTCCATTTTTTCGTTAAAGTCTTGTCGTTCAGGCTGCTGCCGACGGGCGGCGTCGCGGGCTTGGAACCCGTTCTGGCGCCCGATTGGGAGATGCCGAAAATCTCAGGTACAGTAGTATCTGCTTTCGAATCGGAAGCAAGGAGAATTCGCCTAGCGGCCTATGGCGCACGCCTGGAACGCGTGTTGGGTTAACGCCCTCGGGGGTTCAAATCCCCCATTCTCCGCGTTTGGCCCCGGTCCACTGGACCGGGGCCTTTTGCGTTCACCAGCCAAGCCCCGGGGCAGCCCTCACGAGACAGGGCGCTAGCTTTGCGCAGCCGCCACCCGCTCCAGCACCTCACGGCACGCCAGGATGGCCGGGTGGATGCGCCCGGCAGTGCGCGTGGAGGTGAAGATGGTCCGCGCGGGCGAACCGGGCAGGTCAAGCAGCTGGACCGGCCGTTCCATTCCCGTCCAGACGAGGTCCGGCATCAGGGCTACGGCGTTGCCGGATTCGATGAGCCGGATCTGCGCCTGGAGGTCGGCGGTTTCATAACGTACGTCGGGTTCGAATCCGGCTGAACGGCAGGCTTGCTCGGCCCAGTGCCGTGATGCGGCTCCACGGGGTTCCATGACCCACGGCATGGAGGCCGTGTCCGCGATGGATGCAACATGTTCCCCGCCGAGCCCCACCGGGGGAGTAGCCAGGCGAATGGCGTCGCTGGTCAAGGTCGCCCGGTCGAGGCCGGGGTGGTGCGGTGCTGCGTGCCCGGGGTACTGCTCGGCCACCACGATGTCGAAGTCCCTGGCCCACGTCTCGTAAAGTGCGGTTTCCGGCTCCCGTTGGGTCATCTCTACGCGCACTTCCGGGTACTCCTGCCGCATGATCGTCAGGAATCCGGGGAGCAGCGCCAGTGCAGCGGACTGGAACACTGCCAGGCGCACGGTGCCGGTCACGGTGGAAAGAGACGCAGCGAGCTCCGTCTCGGCGCGTTCCAGCGTCTCGAGGAGGGCGGACGTGTGGGCTACGAGGATCTCAGCCTGGGGCGTGAGTTGAACGCGGCGCCCCGCTTTCCGGAGGAGTTCCACCCCGGCTTCCTTCTCCAGGAGGGTGAGCTGCTGGGAGACGGAAGACGGGCTGTATTGCATGGCGTCAGCCACCTCGGCGAGGGTGCCGCGGATCTTGAGTTCGTGCAGCAATCGCAGCCTGCGGACGTCCAGCACGGCAGCCTCCAAAACTTCGGGATGAGTAATGAATATTCGTCAGAAAAGGTCGCTTTTCCTAATGGGATTGTAGATCCATACTGATGGAAACAAACAAACTTCTCCGCCCCAGAAGGAGCCCTCATGACCAGCACCCTCCCGGATGCGACCTCCCCGCGCACCCAGGATTCCGGGCAGTTCGACGCACTGGCCCACGAGGCCATTGCGCTGGTTCGCCATTGGCTGACTGAAGCCGCCAAAATTCCTGTTGACGTTTCCGCGCAACGGCTCGCCGGAGTCCTGAAGGACCCGAACGGCCTGGAGTTCACGGTCGGATTCGTCGACGGCGTCATCCGCCCCGAGGACCTGTCGGTCGCCGGCCGGAAACTCGCCGAACTGGCACCCAAGGTGCCCACGTTCCTCCCGTGGTACATGCGCGGCGCCGTCCGCGTCGGCGGGATCATGGCCCCGATCATGCCCCAGGTGGTCATTCCCATCGCACGCCGCGTACTCCGCGAAATGGTGGGCCACCTGATTGTCGATGCCACCGATGCCAAGCTCGGTCCGGCCATCGCCAAAATCAAGCAGGACGGCGTCCACCTTAACGTGAACCTCCTGGGCGAAGCGGTCCTGGGCGAGCACGAGGCCCAGCGTCGTTTGGACGGCACGTTGAAGCTCCTGGCCCGCGAGGACGTGGACTACGTGTCCATCAAGGAATCCTCCACCGTGGCCCCGCACTCCCCGTGGGCCTTCGACGAGGCAGTGGACCACGTGGTGGAGAAGCTCACCCCGCTCTACCGCCTGGCAGCGTCCTTCCCCAAGCCCAAGTTCATCAACCTGGACATGGAGGAATACAAAGACCTCAGCATGACCATCGCCGTGTTCAAGCGGATCCTGGATATGCCCGAGTTCCTGAACCTCGAGGCGGGCATCGTCCTGCAGGCCTACCTCCCGGACGCACTCGGCGCCATGCAGGAACTGCAGGAGTGGGCCGCCGCACGCCGCGCCAAGGGTGGTGCGCCCATCAAGGTGCGTGTGGTCAAGGGTGCCAACCTTCCCATGGAACAGGTGGAGGCATCACTCCACGACTGGCCGCTGGCCACATGGGGCAGCAAGCAGGATTCGGACACCAGCTACAAGAGCGTCATCAACTACGCCCTCACCCCTGAGCACATTGACGCCGTCCGCATCGGCGTCGCGGGACACAACCTCTTCGACGTCGCTTTCGCCTGGCTCCTGGCGAAGCAGCGGGGCGTCACTGAAGGCATCGAGTTCGAGATGCTGCTCGGCATGGCGACCGGCCAGGCGACCGCTGTCCGGAAGGACGTCGGCAGCCTGCTCCTCTACACCCCGGTGGTCCACCCGGGTGAGTTCGATGTTGCCATCGCCTACCTGATCCGGCGTCTCGAAGAGGGAGCCAGCCAGGAAAACTTCATGTCTGCCGTGTTCGAGCTCAGCGACAATGAACCGCTCTTCGAACGTGAAAAGCAGCGTTTCCTGAACTCCCTCGCGAACCTGAGCGAGGATGTGCCGGAGCCGAACCGCAAGCAGGACCGCCACCTTCCGGCTGAACCCGCCCCGACCGAGGGCTTCCGCAACACCCCGGACACCGACCCCGCCCTCCCGGCCAACCGGGCTTGGGGCCGCGACATCCTGGCGCGCATCCCCGGCTCCACGGCGGGTAACGCAATCGTCGAGTCCACCAAGGTATCCGACGCCGCCGAACTCGAACGCATCATCGCCGCGGCACTCGAAGCAGGCAAGGCATGGGGAGCCCGCCCGGCAGTCGAGCGTGCCGCGACCCTCCACCGTGCCGGGGACATCCTCGAGTCCCGCCGGGCCGAGCTGCTCGAGGTGATGGCCTCCGAAACCGGCAAGACCCTGGACCAAGGCGATCCCGAAGTCAGCGAGGCGATCGACTTCGCGCACTATTACGCCGAACGCGCCAAGGATTTGGAAACGGTCGACGGCGCCACGTTCGTCCCGGCCAACCTCACCGTAGTGACACCCCCGTGGAACTTCCCGGTGGCGATCCCCGCAGGCTCGACGCTCGCAGCGCTCGCCTCAGGTTCCGCCGTCGTGATCAAACCGGCCAAGCAGGCCCGCCGCTCCGGTTCCGTGATGGTGGACGCGCTGTGGGAAGCCGGCGTGCCGCGTGAGCTGCTGGCGCTCGTGCAGCTCGAAGAGCGGGAGCTGGGCACGCAGTTGGTGTCGCACCCGAGCGTGAACCGCGTGATCTTGACCGGTGGTTACGAAACCGCAGAACTTTTCCGTTCCTTCCGCCAGGACCTTCCGCTGCTGGCGGAAACGTCCGGTAAGAACGCGATCATCGTCACCCCGAGCGCCGACCTTGACCTGGCCGCCAAGGACGTCGTGTACTCGGCGTTCGGCCATGCCGGCCAGAAGTGCTCCGCGGCGTCCCTCGTGATCCTTGTGGGTTCCGTTGCGAAGTCCAAGCGCTTCCACAACCAACTGATCGACGCCGCGCGGTCCCTCACCGTGGGCTACCCGGACAACGCCACCACGCAGATGGGTCCCATCATCGAGCCCGCCAACGGCAAGCTCCTCAACGCCCTGACCACCTTGGGCGAAGGGGAAACCTGGGCCGTCAAACCCGAACGCCTCGACGGGACGGGCCGCTTGTGGTCCCCGGGCATCCGTTCCGGAGTCAAGCGCGGCTCCTACTTCCACCTGACGGAGTTCTTTGGACCGGTGCTCGGCGTCATGACCGCCGAGACCTTGGAAGAAGCCATCGCCATCCAGAACGAGATCGAATACGGCCTCACCGCCGGGCTGCACTCCCTGGACTCCGCCGAAATCGGCACCTGGCTGGAGACCATCCAGGCCGGCAACCTGTACGTCAACCGAGGCATCACCGGCGCGATCGTCCAGCGCCAGCCCTTCGGCGGGTGGAAGAAGTCCGCTGTGGGTGCCGGGACCAAAGCCGGTGGCCCGAACTACCTCATCGGCTTGGGCAACTGGGTGCCCGCAGAGGCACACGCCAAGCGCGGCACCGTCCTGCAGGCTGCCGCTGCGGAGATTCTCGCCGCAGCGAAGTCCGTGGACGTCACCGGCGAGGAGCTCCGCGTCCTGGAGCAGTCGCTGTTCAGTGACGCCGACGCCTGGGCGAGCGAGTTCGGTACCCGCAAGGACGTCTCCGCCCTGACCGCGGAGCGGAATGTCTTCCGCTACCGTCCCATCCCGGTCACTATCCGCCTCTCGGAAGGCGAGCGGATCGCCGACCTGCTGCGGCTTGTCGCGGCCGGCGCGGTGGCCGGTTCGGCACTCAAGGTGAGCTCCGCCGTCGTACTTCCGGACGCCGTGGTGAGCGTATTTGCGAACCTGAATGTCAGCGTCCGGGTCGAGGACGACGCCGCGTGGCTGGCCCGCGCAGCAACGTTCGACGGCGGCCGCATCCGCCTGATCGGTGGCGACTTCACCGCGCTGAGCGCGGCGACCGGTGGCCGTCCGGACATCGCTGTGTATCACGGAGCGGTGACCCAGGCCGGGCGGATCGAGATGCTGCCGTTCCTCCGCGAACAGGCCGTGTCCATCACAGCCCACCGCTTCGGCACCCCGAACCACCTCTCGGACGGGCTGATCTAGCAGGTCACGCATCGAGGGGTTGGCTTTCGGTACAAAGTGCCTGTGCAAGGGTCCAAAGCTAACCCCTCGACGACGCCCGTCCCAACCGCTCAAGCCGACGCCGGGCAGCCAGCTCGCTGGGGCCGCGCCGGCCAAGGGCAAGGTGGACGAAGGCCAGGATCGCCTTGGCCGCCGTGATGGCCGGCAACGGCACGGGACCCAGGCGGGCTTTCCGCAAGCCAAGGAGGTCCCGGTACTTGGGTTCAAGGCTTGCGACGGCGGCAGCGAACAGAATACGGTAACCCGGCCTCAGCAACGGGCTCAGGGGCGGCGTCCGGATGAATTCGACCGTCTCGGCAAGGCGTTCGTCGCACCGCAAAGCGCCGGAGGAGTACCAGCGGTCCAGCTCCCGCCGAACCTCCGTTTCCGTGACGGGCGGATCCTCCACACCCATGAGCCGGCCGGCCGATGCCCACTCACGGACGTAGGCGTCGGCGCCGCCGGGGATGGGGCCGCCGAAGATGCGGTGCGCCGCGAGGAACGAGTCCGCGTAGGTCACGTGGACCCAGCGGAGGAGCTCCGGATTGTTGGCTGCGTAGTCGCGCGGTGTTCCGTTCCCGTCGATGTACGTTCCCTGGACACGCTGGTGCAGTTTCCTGACCCTGTTGGTGGCCTCTTGTGCGGCCTCCGTTGAACCGTAGGTCACCGTGAAGATCCAGCGGATGGTGCTTGCGAGGCGGCCCAGGGGGTCTTCCTTGAACCCGGAATGCTCATACACGCCGGCAAGTGCGCCCGGGTGGAGTGCCTGCATCAAGAGGACCCGGATGCCGGCCACGATGGTGGACATGGAGCCGTGCACAGCCCACACCGCCGACCCCGGAAGGTGGTATCCGGCGTCGTTCCCTTCTGCGAGGCGAGGCACCCACTCAGGCGGTGTTCCGGACGTTCCGGTGAACGTGCGCTGAAGTTCGTGGCGGTACTCGAGGAAGTAGTTCCGCATGCCTTACAAACTACACGCGGGAGCGGCGCCTGGCAGGTGCTGCTGCCACCAGCAGGGCGGCAATGGCGACGGCGGCGCTCAGGATGAGTCCCGGACGGTACTGCTCCAGCATGGCTTGGGCGCTGACCGAACCCTCAGTGTGTCCGTGTCCGCTGACCAAGGCCGTAGTGACGGCGAGGACCAGTGCTGCGCCAACCTGCGTGCTGGTTTGGATCAGTCCGGCGGCCAGACCTTGCTCGGAATCGCGGATACCGGCCGTGGCCTGGACGTTGATGGACGGGAACGCCAGGGCGAAGCCGAGTCCAAGCAGGATCACCGAAGGCAGGATGTCCAGTGCGTAATTGGGCGTTGTGCCCACGCGGAGGAACAACACGTAGCCCAGGCCCAGGGCGGTCAGGCCCGTCAGGATGAGCTGCGTGGCGCCGAACTTCTCTATGAGGCGGTCCGCGAACGGTGCGCTCGTCGCCACCAAGCTGGTTGAGCAGTGGCGCAGCATCCAGGACTCCTACTTCCGCACCGCCGGAGCTCTCGACCGTGCGCTGGAAGCGAAGTTCGACATCGGCCTCAACGAGTTCGAAATCCTGGACCTCGTGGCCGAAAGTACGGACGCTGCCTGCCGTATGAAGCAGCTGGGGGAGCGGACGCCCATGACGCAAAGCGCAGTTTCCAAAGTGGTGGACCGGCTTGAAAAAGCCGGGCTGGTGTCACGCCAAACGTGCGCGGACGATCGCCGGTCGGTCTTCCTGGAACTAACGGAAGCCGGCCGCGCACTCCATGCTTCCGCGGCGATCGAACACCGCGCATTGCTCAAGGAAAACCTGACCTGAGCGCGTCATGGCCGAAGCTCAAGATGTCTTGAGGAAAAGCTGAGCCAACCTTTCGCTCGAAGTCAAGCTGGAAGCCTTTATTTTCATTGGCTTACCCGCAACAATGGTGCATGCACGCCAGGCTGGGGTTTGGTGCCGCTGGCTTTGGGGAGTGTTTTGTGGGCAAGCATCATGAATCAGACCGGGTAGCGATCCTGGTGCGCACCGAGGGTTTCCGCCGCGTTTTCATCGCAGGCGCCCTCGCGATAGCTGCGTTCTTCGCTTTTGGATTCCAACCGCTGACGTCCGGTCCGTCGTATTCGCTGGATGGCGCGTCGGCCCAAGGAGTCGTCGGCCCGCTGGCACTGGGAACCTTGGTGCCGCCTGAGGCCGAAACCCTGGTGCTGGACAACATGCCAGAGCCTCCTCAGCAAGTGGCCGGCACGCCGATGGTGTATTTCGACCGTGCCTTGGTCCGCACCGTGGGTGCCGATGGTTCCGGCGCGCTGACGGTTGCCTCGGCAGGGCTGTCCCGTCCGCCGGCCGGTCACCTGTACTCGCCCCTGGAAGTCCTGAATCCCAGCTCTCCCTACGGCTACCGCTTCAGCCCGCTGACGGGCCTGCCCGGTGAATTCCACTGGGGCCAGGACTATGCGGCGGCTTGCGGTACCCGCGTTTACTCGGCGGACTCGGGGACGGTCAAGGCCGTGGGCTGGCACATTTGGGGTGGCGGCAACCGCGTCGAGATTGAGCACGGCAACGGCTTGGTGACCACGTATAACCACCTGCAGGCCATCGGAGTTACGCAAGGCCAGTCAGTCCGGGTGGGCCAAGTGATCGCCGAGGTCGGCACCACTGGATGGTCCACCGGCTGCCATCTCCACTTCGAAACGATCGTCAACGGGCTGCACACCAACCCGAACCAGTGGCAGTTGCTGCCCATCAAGCAGATCGATCCGCTCCAGGGCATCACCATGGTGAACTACCAGCCCGGTGTCGGCACGGGATCCGGCACTCCGCAGTGGGCAGTGCCCATCACGGACGGGACCACCCGGGCAGTCATCGGTGGTGAGCATGAAGAAGATGTGGCGCCGCCCGTCACGCAGACGCCGGTGAGCCCAGGGACGCCGTCGAACACGGCAACTCCGTCCAACCCGGGCGGCTCACAGACCGCGACGCCGACTCCGACGCAGACGGCCGCGCCGTCGCCAACCGGCACCGCGACGCCGACTCCGACGCAGACCGCGACGCCGACTCCCACCGGGACCGCGACGCCGACTCCGACGCAGACGGCCACGCCGTCGCCCACCGGGACCGCGACGCCGACTCCCACCGGAACTGCTGCGCCCACCACTACGGCGCCGACGACGACGGCCCCCGTCACTACGGTTCCCGCCGCACCGACGGCTGAATCCGCCGTCGTACCGCCTGCAACGACAGTGCCGCCTGCAACGACAGCTCCGGATCCCGCACCCGTAGCACCTCCCGCGGTGACTGCACCGGAACCGGCTCCGGCAGTGGTCGCTCCGGCACCCGCCCCGGCTGTGGTGGCGCCGGCACCGGCAGTCGTTGCACCTGCGCCGGCTCCGGTCGTGACGCAGCAGGCTCCCGCCGCCCCCGCACCTGCACCAACGCCGGCTGCAACGCTGGCGACACTTCCCACGGTGGTCCTGCCGCCTGGATACATCCTGATCGCACCGGACCTCGTTCAGCGCCCGGATGGTGTGATCGTGCCGTTGTCCAGCCTGATCCTGCCCACGCCGTAGGTCGGTGCACCCCGGCGGACTCTGTGGAGAGCTCCGGCGGTGACCGCAGGGAGGAAGAATTTTCCAACTTTCCGCCCGAAATTAGCCGAATGTTCGCTTCCTATCTGGTTGGATTGGACCTACTGGATTGACACGGGAGTCGCCGGCTCCCACGGACGCTAAGGCAGCCATGGAGCTCATCGAGGCCGAATATCCGAAACCAGGTCACGTGCTGTTGCACCTGAGTGATCTGCACCTGCTGGGCGGAACGCGTGCCCTTCATGGCGCTGTTGACAGCACGGAGCGGCTGCGCGAAGTCTGCCAGCAGATCATCGATTCGAGGATCCATGCCGAAGCCGTGATCTTCACCGGCGACCTCGCGGAAAAGGGCGAACTCGAGGCCTACGAACGGCTCCGCGAAGTAGTGGAACCGCTGTGCGCGGCCCTCGGGGCTACGCCGGTCTGGGCCATGGGTAACCACGACAACCGGGCTAATTTCCGCGCGGTTTTCCCGGAGGCCGCGAAAGGCAGCCGGCCCATGGATCCGATGGACCGGAGCTACTTCGTGAACGGCCTTCGGATCATCACCTTGGACACCACGGTTCCCGGACACCACCACGGCGAGTTGTCGGAGCAGCAGCTTGAATGGCTGGCCGATGAGCTCTCCACACCAGCCCCCGACGGCACCATCCTGGCGCTCCACCACCCACCCGTGCCCTGCGTCCAGGACCTCGCGGTGTTGGTGGAGCTGCGGGACCAGGGCCGCCTGGCCGCCGTCGTCGGCAACTCGGACGTCAGGGCCATCCTGGGCGGCCACCTGCATTACTCGACGTCGGCCACCTTTGCCGGCGTACCGGTGTCGGTGGCTTCAGCCACCTGCTACACCCAGGACCTGGCGGTGGGCGCCGGCGGCCAGAGGGGCCGCGACGGCGCCCAGGCCTACAACATGGTGCACGTTTACGAGGACACGATTGTGCACTCCGTGGTGCCCCTGTCCGGCGGCGACACCGTGGGCGAAGAACTCGACGCCGAAGGAGTCCGGCGCCGCTTGGAGGCCGCCGGAGTCGCCATCCCCGGCCAGTCACGCACACGCTTCAGGGGGAAGACCCGCTTGTCTACTTCTCCCAAGGTGCCTTGACCGGAAAGTACTTCTCCAGGAAGTCAGTCACCAGCTGGGCGCGTTCGTCCGCGTGGACCTCGGGGAAGCTGCCGTCATTGAGGCAGAAGAGGTCCATGTGGCGCTTGGCAAGGAGCTTGGGCAGGTAGTGCAGGCCGGACCACAGGGTGGTGTCCACGTACCGGACCCGGGCGTTCTCCTGGGTGACTGCAAGGCCGGTCAGGAGCGCGTAGTAGTGGTAGAACGAGTTGGTCACGGAGATGTTGTCCGCGGCCCGGAAACGGCTGGCCGCGGTCTTGGCGAACTCGCTGGGGAACTCATGTTCCATCCGGGCCACCACGCTCCGGCGGAGCGGAGCGGCCGTGTGTTCCAGGTGCCTGGTGGTGATCCGGCCGAAGCGCTCCCACAGCAGCTTGCGGTTGACCCGTGCGGCGTTCTCGAAGCCGCTGCGCTCGGCGTCGTTCTCGCCGAGCCCGATCCTGGTATCCGCTTCGATGAACTTGGTGATGCCGCCGGGCGTGAAGAACATCTCCGGTCCAACAGGCCTGCCGAAGAACATGTCGTCATTGGAGTAAAGGAAGTGCTCCGAAAGGCCATCGATGTGGTGGAGCTGGCACTCGACGGCCTGCGAATTGTGCGTGGGCAGCACGGAGGGGTCACTGAAGAAGTCCTCGCTGCGGACAATGGTCACCTTGGGGTGGTCGGCAAGCCATGAGGGGGCGGGGGAGTCCGTGGCGATGAAGATGCGGCGGATCCACGGCGCGAACATGTACACCGAGCGGAGGGCGTACTTGAGCTCGTCGATCTGCCGGTACCGGGCTTCATGGTCGTCACCCTCGCCCAGCACGGCATCTGCCTGCTGGGCGCGCCGTGCCGCGATGTACGCGAGATCGCTGCCGTCCACCCACGAGAAAACGATGTCGATGTCGAAGTCGATGTCGCTGGCGTGGTCCGCAAACATGTTTTCTATGGTTGGCCACTCCAGGCCGTGCCGGGTCACGGAACCGCGCACGGCGTCCTGCCGCAGCAGGGTCCGGCGGGTCAGCGAATTCTCCACGGGCAGTTCCAGGCGATCGCCATCAAAGCGCCAAAGTTCCAGCTGGACGCCCAAGGCAGGTCCGTACCAGAGCCCGCCGCCCGTCTCTACCCGGGGGCGGTAGAGGCGGAAGATGCGGGACTTGCGGTTGGCGGACAGCTCCCCGTCCGCTACCAGTACCGAGACCTTCTTCTTGGCATCTACGGTCATCGAATAGAACGGCTCGTTCCGGAAAGCCTCCACCAGTGCGTCCCGCACGGCCTTGCGCGATTCCCAGTCGACGGCGATGACCGGACGTTCGTCGTTGCCCCGCACCAGGATGAAGTCGACGCCGGCGGCGTCCAGCGCCGCGCGGATGTCAAGCAGATCCGCAACCATGGCCTGCTGTGGCGTGAGGTCGGTGTTAAGGAGGGCATAGCGCCCGCGGTGGCGAACGACGTCGGACCTGTGTTTGAGGTGCGCAACGACGGACGCGGTGGCCGCCTCCGCAATCGAGTCCTCCTCGACCGTGGGGCTGCCGTGGTAAACCTGATCGACCTGTGCCTGCGTGATGGCTGTTCCTCCTTGCTGTGTTGAGGTGAAGCTGATGTTGAGGGCGCTGCCTTGCGGCGGAGCCGGAGCTAGATGTCCAGGGCTTCGCGCCAACTGCGAAGGAATGCTCCTCCGGCGTCGTCATGGATGACGTCAGCGGCAAGCTCAAGGTCCGCCGCGGTGAGGATGGTGTAGGGCTTCACCGGAACACCGTCCGCGGGCCGTACATCCACATGCTTGACGTCGTGGTCGTTGTGGTGGAGCCAGTCCGCCATGGCGTAGTCGGTGCGGGAATCACCCACCGTTCGCCAGGAGAGCGGCGTAATGCCCTGGGCAGCCAGGAGTTCCACGGCACGGCTTGCACCCAGGTCCTTGCCCAAACGGACCGACTCTATGTCCGTGGAGATGATGGTGGGGTCCAGCCGATAGTCCGCGGTGTCATCGGATCCGGGTGCGTGGTGGTCCAGGATGGCCGCGTTGAGGTTGTGCCGTGCCATGATGTCCAGCGCGTCGGCGTCGAAGAGTTTCTGTTCGGCGAGGTAGTCCTCGCTGGCAACGTCAAGGTGTTGCTCCACGGATACCATGGCCCGCTTGGTTTCGTCGAAGAACATGTGTGAGGCGTAGTCCTCGGCCACCAGCCGGCGGATGTCGTCGCCGTAAGCCTTGGGCACCGCGAGTTCGTGGTCCACGTGGATGGGACCGGGACCCTCGGCGGTGTAGCTGAACCAGACCGCACCCTTCTCGCAGATAGCGTGGATGGTGGTGCCTGCAGGCATGCCCGCGGCAATCATGGGCTCCATGACCTGTTCGCTGATGAAAGCATCGGAACGGCCGGTATTGAAGATGACCGGGATGCCCGCAGCGGCCAGGGCTACGAGGTCGGCGATGATGTCCGGCTTCACGTCCCGCGTGACAGGGCTGGCGATGGGACCGTCGACGTCGAGGAGCAGCGCGAGGGCCGGGTTCTCCCGGGTAACAGTCCGGCCGGGACTTTGGAGCGGTTGAGTCATGTCCCTATTCTGTCAGTCCGCGGGGCCCACTCCACAGCTGTGACGCCGCGGGCCTGATAATCACCATTTGGCTACAACCTGCCTGTGCCGGGGCTCACAAGTTCCGTTGGAGCTGTAACTTCCATAGGCTTGCAGGGTGATCTTCAAAGCTGTGGGCGAGGGACGCCCGTACCCTGACCATGGATACTCCGCGCCGCGGGATTGGGCTGCCCTGCCTCCCCGCCCGGTCCGGCTTGACGAGCTCGTCACCACCAAGCGCACCCTGGACCTGGAAGCGTTGCTGGCTGAGGATTCAACATTTTTCGGAGACCTTTTCCCCCACGTGGTCCAGTACCAAGGGGTCATGTACCTGGAAGACGGACTCCACCGGGCGGTCCGGACGGCACTGCATCAAAGGACGGCGATCCATGCCAGGGTGTTGGTGATCGATGGCTAGGCGTCCCAAGGATGTGACGCACCTCCATGGCCATCACGTGGTCACGGGCGAGGAACTTCGCGCCACGTTCGCCGACGACTCCGGGACGCCGCCCTCACGGTTCGGGAGGCGGCTTTTCCACGCGATCGTCCTGGTCCTCCTGGTGGGGGTCATCGCGGCCGGAGCCGTGGGCGCCTGGGCCGTCATGAACGGCGTGGTGAAAGTGCCCACCGCAGTAGCCAGCAAAGCTCCCACGAGCCTTTGCCCGGGAACCACCTTCGACTACGTTCCCAACGAAACCGTCAGCCTCAACGTCTTTAACGCCACGTCCCGCAGCGGACTGGCCGGCACGGTCGCGGAGCAATTCGCCGCACGCGGCCATAAAGTGGGCGCCGTGGACAACAGCGACACCGCCTATTCGGGAGTCGGCGTCGTCATATCCGGCGTCAAGGGCCAGGCGGCCGCCTTCAACATCCAGCGCAACCTCGCCGGTACCGACTACTACGAGGACAACCGTGAGGACGAGTCCGTGGACGTCATCCTCACCCCGGGCTACGAGGGCCTGGTTGAACCGGAACAGGTTGACAAGACGCCAGGCAAGCTCAGCTGCCCCCGTGAGGACCTCCGCATCGCGGACAATTCCAAGTGGCCCATCATCCCCACGGATCCCGCAGGCAACTAAACTCCCACAGCGCTTCTACGCGTCGCTGGCCTGCAGTGTCCCCGCCGCGGCAGCCCGGACTGGCCTGCCGGCGTCGTCGAACTTCGCCCCAGCCCCCAGCTGGATGAACCGTACGGTGAGCGCTGTGGCGGTTTCGACGTCGGTGAGCGGCGATGGCAGCGGCGCGTCGCCGTCGGGCGTCTTGTTGCGTCGTGCGGCGCTGGCGGACAGGGTGCCGTGAATGAGGCGCGCCAGCTGCGCCACGTCCACGTCCGGGAGGTAGCCCTGGCGGACCCCGTCCTTAAGGATGTCTTCGAGGAGGATGTTCAGCCCGCCGACGTGGTCTGCGAGTTTGGCGAAGGAAGCGGGGGATAGGACAGCTGCCATCGCCGGCCCGGGCGGCAGGTGGCGGCGGCTGAGGTCCTCCACCTGGGATCGGACGTAGAGGGCCAGCCGGTCCACCGGATTGTCCAAGGCTGCCAGGGAATCGCGCAGGTCCCCGATAAAACGTTCGGTCTCGTCCAAGGCGTACGCGATGAGCAGTTGCTCCATGTCCGCGTAGTAGTTGTAGACCGCGGTGCGTCCCACGCCTGCGTGGCGGGCGACGTCGGTCATGGTCAGGCCGGGGAGGCCGTGGGTGAACAGAAGCTCACCGAACGCTGTGAGGATACGACGTTGGGTCTCGGCGCGTTGGGCAGCGTTCGTGGCGGCCGTGATCCTTGGCATATAGACACTTTACCGTTATCTGTCAGCAAATACCCGTGAACCCTGCGGGGCGGAGGCGGGCGGAAACTCGCGTAGCATCGAGTCAACCGGATTGATTTCACCAAGGGGGACTGTTGCGGGCAACGGTCAAGGATGTAGCGCGCCGCGCGGGAGTGTCTCCCAAGACCGTTTCGAATGTGATGAACGGCGTGGTGCCCGTCAGTGCGCCCACGCGCCTCAAGGTCGAGCAGGCCATGCAGGAGCTCGACTACGTTCCCAACCTCTCTGCGCGGGGACTGCGCAACGGCCGCTCGGGCGTCATTGGCCTGGCACTGCCGGATCTGGCCACGCCCTTTTCCGCCGAGCTTGCCCACCATGTGGTGGAAGTTGCCCACGAACAAGGGTGGAGCGTGCAGATCGAGGAGACGGGATCGGATCCGCAGCGGGAACAGGACCTGATGACCCGTGCACGGTCCAACCTGATCGACGGCCTCATCCTCAACCCCGTGGTCCTGCAGGAAAGCGCCGTCAAGGTTGGTGTTTCCCTTCCTCCGGTGGTGCTGCTCGGCGAAGTCACCCAGCACATAGCCGATCGCGTGTTTGTGGACAGCATGGCTGCGGCGCGGGACATGACGCTCGCGCTGGCAAAACCGGGACGCCGGAGGATTGCCGTCCTGGGCGTCAATGCGGCCCGGCCGTCGTCAACTGCCATCCACCGCGCGGCCGGCTACGAGTCGGCCCTGGAGGCCTTGGGCATAGCGCCGGACGATGAACTGCTGATCCGCTGCGAAAAATGGACGTCCGAGTCCGCGGCGGCAGCGCTTGATTCCTGGCTTGATTCGCACCCCGTGCCGGAGGCTTTGTTCTGCTTTACGGACTCCATGGCGCTGGGGGCGCTCAACGTCCTCTGGAAGCGGGGCATCCGGGTTCCCGATGACATTGCAGTAGCAGGATTCGACGACGTTGCGGACGGGCGCTTCGCTGTCCCGCCCCTCACTACCGTTTCCTTCGACCGGCGCCATGTGGCCTCCGAGGCACTACGCCTGCTGACTGATCGAATGACGGACCGCGACTCCTCCCAGCGCGTGGTGCAGGTGGATTACTCCATCGTGGAGCGCGGCAGCACTGCCCCGCGGGGCAAGGAAGGGCACTAAGCCCGGGGCCAGGGAAACCTCCGCACTCCGGAGCTGGCAACGCCGCTTGGCGTCAAATTGTTTGCGCTAACAATTTTTCCTTGCCTTGCAATTTACATCGTTGTAATGTGAGACCTGCGTCACTCCGGCTCCACCATTCAGCTGGACACGGCGCAAGCAAGCCGGACTTTGCAGCTAGCAGTGACTTTCAGCGGACCCATCCAAAGGAGTGACGGGTGAAGCAATTCGAAACGGCCGGGAGACAGGTATCCAGGCGGCAACTATTAGCCGGATCCGCGGCCCTCGGCAGTCTGGGCCTGATGGCCGGGCTGACCGGCTGCGGCGGAGCGGCCCAGGCGTCCCAAGCGCGCGAGATCGGCTTCTGGCATCTGCTCTCCGGTGGTGATGGCATCAAAATGCAGGCGATGATCGCCGCTGCCAATCAAGCCAACCCGGGATTCAGGGTGCACCCCACCGTGCTGGCGTGGGGACCGCCCTACTACACCAAGCTGGCCATGGCCTCGGCGGGCGGAAGGCCGCCCGAACTCGCCATCATGCACGCGAGCCGCGTGCCCGGCTACGCGCCCGGCGGACTCATCGAACCGTGGGACCTGGACCTCCTCGCCGAAAACGGTGTGCGGCCCGGGGACTTCGCCCCGAGGATCTGGGAGAAGAGCCAGCAGGACGGCAAGGTGTTCTCCATCGCGCTGGATTCACACCCGTTCATCATGTTCTACAACACGGATGTGGCAGGCAAAGCCGGGTTGTTGGAAACGAACGGCCAGCTTCAGCAGGTGTCCACCCCCAACGATTTCAAGGCCATGGCCCGGGAGATGCAGAAAGTCACCAAGGCCCGTGGTTTGTCTTTCGGCTACCTCAACCTGGGCTCGCA
Source organism: Paenarthrobacter ureafaciens (assembly GCF_004028095.1). Classification (NCBI taxonomy): domain Bacteria; kingdom Bacillati; phylum Actinomycetota; class Actinomycetes; order Micrococcales; family Micrococcaceae; genus Paenarthrobacter; species Paenarthrobacter ureafaciens. The sequence continues at coordinate 1,971,392 of NZ_SBHM01000007.1, forward strand.
GATGTGGCGCCTTTTCTACACCCTCTACAAGCAGCACGGGGCGGAGATCGTACTCACTCCGGGCCAGGAGATGCAGGCGGACCGGGATGCGGCCATCGAGTCCCTTGAGTTCATGGCGTCGCTCTTCGATGACACCATCGCGGCCAAGAGCGGTGATATCAATACGGGCATCGCCGAATTCGTCCGCGGCGATTCAGGCATGTTGTTCAGCGGAGTGTGGGAGCTCCCCACCATGAAGAAGGCCAAGCTGCCTGTGGACGCGGCAACCATCCCCACCCTGTACGGAACGCCGGCCTCGTACGCCGATTCCCACTCCTTCGTCCTTCCGCGGCAACTCACTGCAGACGCGGACAAGCGCCGCGATGTCTATAAGTTCGTCAGCGACATCCTCAAGGGCTCCCTCGCTTGGGCGGAGGCAGGGCATATTCCGGCGTACCAGCCAGTGGTCCAGTCGCCGGGCTACCGGCAGCTGTCGCCGCAAATCCACTACGCCAATGCCGCGGACATCATTACGTACGATCCGGAGTCGTGGTTCAGCGGGTCCGGCTCGGACTGGCAGACGTACTTTGCAGAACACATCCAGAACGTGCTTCTGGGCCGTGACAAGGCAACCACAGGTTGGGACGGCTTCGTAGCCCGCACCAACGATCTTCTCTCCCGTCCCAACCCGGTCTAACCGTCCTACCGAGCGACAAAGGAGTCCTTCATGAGTTCCTCTACCTTGTCCCGGCAGGCCAGCCAGCCCGGGACCACCCAGAGCCGGAACGCCAACGCCGGCCTGTCACTTCGCAGCAAGCGGGACGCCCTGAGCGGGTGGACCTTCTCCGCACCGTTCCTGGTGTTTTTCCTTGTCTTCCTTGTATGGCCCATCATCTACGGCTTCTACATGAGCCTCACGGGCAAATCCCTCACGGGGGCCAATGATTCCCTGATCGGCTTTGCCAACTACTCCGAGGCCTTTGCCGACGCCGGAATGTGGCGATCGTTGGGCAACACCCTGTACTTCACCGTGATCAGTACGGTGCCGCTGGTACTGGTTGCGCTGCTGATGGCGGCCCTGCTCAACATGAACCTGCCCGCACAATGGCTGTTCAGGTTGTCCTACTTTGCTCCATTCCTTCTGGCATCCACCGTGGTGTCCTTGTTCTTCACCTGGATGTACAACCCGCAACTTGGCCTGATCAACGATTTCCTCGCCAAGATCGGCCTTCCCAAAGTCGCCTGGCTGAACGATCCGAACGTGGCCATGTGGGCCATTGTGATAGCCACGCTGTGGTGGACCGTCGGCTTCAACTTCCTGCTGTACCTGGCGGCCATGCAAAACATACCGGCACAGCACTACGAGGCCGCGTCCCTGGACGGGGCGGGAGGATGGCGCCAGTTCTTCTCCATCACCCTGCCGCAGCTCACACCCACCACGGTGATGATTGTCCTGTTGCAGATCCTCGCGTCGCTCAAGATCTTCGACCAGATCTACCAGATGACGGCCGGCGGTCCCGGCGGGTCCACCAGGCCGGTGGTCCAGTACATCTTCGAAACCGGATTCACCGGCTACCGGCTGGGTTACTCCGCAGCCATCTCCTACATCTTCTTCGGGCTGATCGTGGTGGTTTCCGTCATGCAGTTCGTCATCACCCGCCGCAGGAGCGCATAGCCATGGCAACCACAACCCTCACCCGTCCCGCACAGCACACCGGAACCACCCAGGACCTTCGCAAGCCGCGCAGGAAACTGACGGTCGGCAGGGTGGCCGCGATCGTCGTCGCCGCCTTCATTGCCGTTCTCTGGCTTATTCCGTTCGCTTGGGCCACCGTCACCGCTTTCAAGACCGAGACGGACGCTTCGGCGTCGAAGATCAGCTGGATACCGCCGTCGGGCTTCACGGTCGAGGCGTTCGCCAAAGTCTTCCAGGACGGCAACATTCCGCTGTGGACGTGGAACTCGCTCTACACCTCGGCAGCCATCACGATCATCACTCTGGTGATCTCGGCGCTGGTTGCCTACGCCCTGTCCAGGATCGACTTCAAAGGCAAGAAGCTGCTGATGACGGTCATCATCGCGTCCATCATCATCCCGCCGCCGGTCCTGATCATCCCGCTTTTCTACCAGATGCTTGCGTTGAAGATGATCGATACGTCGTGGGCCATCATCCTGCCGCAGGTCATCCATCCCGCCATGGTGTTCGTGCTGAAGAAGTTCTTCGACCAGATCCCGCGGGAACTCGAAGAGGCGGCCGTGATGGACGGGGCCAGCCGGCTCCGGATCTTCATGACGATCATCCTGCCGTTGTCCCGGCCCATCCTGGCTGCCGTCGCTATCTTCACGTTTATCGGTGCCTGGAACAACTTCCTGTGGCCGTTCATCTCCACCAACGACGATTCGCTGCTGACCCTCCCCGTGGGCCTTCAAACCATCAAGAGCGCCTATGGCGTGCAGTACGCGCAGAACATGGCGTCCGCGCTGCTCGCGGCGCTGCCGCTGATCGTCGTGTTCCTCTTCTTTCAGCGGCAGATCATCAAGGGCATCTCAACGACCGGACTCGCCGGAACCTGACCAGGCACCTGCCGAGCACGCCACAACCGATAAACCCAAACCTGACATTCAAAACCCGGATTCGAAACACACCCAAGGAGATTCATGTCCCGCGCACGCATTACGCTCGATCGCGACTTCACCGTAGGCGAGGTACCCCGCCGGCTTTTCGGTTCTTTCGTGGAACACATGGGCCGCTGTGTCTACACCGGCATCTACGAACCCGGCCACCCGGAGGCAGATGAGAAGGGCTTCCGCCAGGATGTCCTCAAGCTCGTCAAGGAACTCGGTGCCACCGTGATCCGCTACCCAGGCGGCAACTTCGTCTCCGGTTATAACTGGGAAGACGGCATCGGCCCCCGGGAGGACCGGCCGCGCCGCCTGGACGGAGCCTGGCACACCGTGGAGACCAACGCATTCGGCCTCCACGAGTTCGTGGACTGGTCCCGGCAGGCCGGCACCGAAATCATGGAGGCCATCAACCTGGGGACCAAGGGAGTGGATGCTGCCCGCCAGATCGTGGAATACGCCAACCACCCCGGCGGCAGCTACTGGTCCGACCTCCGGGCCAGGAATGGCCACAAGGACCCGTTCGACATCAAGCTGTGGTGCCTCGGCAACGAGATGGACGGGCCGTGGCAGATCGGGCACAAGACCGCCGAGGAATATGGCCGGTTGGCACAGGAAGCTGCCAAAGCAATGCGCTTCGTGGATCCCACCATTGAGTTAGTGGCCTGCGGAAGTTCCAACTCCGGGATGCCCACGTTCGGAGCGTGGGAGCAAACGGTGCTCACCCACACCTATGACGAGGTGGACTACGTTTCCCTCCACGCCTACTACCAGGAGCACGACGGCGACGTCGGCAGCTTCCTCGCTTCCGCCGTCGACACCGACTACTTCATCGAGTCGGTGGTGGCGACCGCCGACGCTGTCCGGGCCAAGGGCAAGCACAAGAAGCACATCAACCTGTCCTTCGACGAGTGGAACGTCTGGTACCAGCGCGGCCGGGACACCGAGGACCAGTTGAGCAACATCGTCAAGGGCCCGTGGGTTGAACACCCGCGGGTGATCGAGGACAAGTACAACGTCACCGACGCCGTGGTGGTGGGGACTCTGCTGAACTCGTTGCTGCGGCACGGCGACCGCGTGAAGATCGCCAACCAGGCGCAGCTGGTCAACGTGATCGCGCCGATCTTCAGCGAGGCCAACGGACCGGCGTGGAAGCAGTCCATCTTCCACCCGTTCGCACGCATGGCCGAGCTGGCCAAGGGGCAGATCCTGCAGCTGTCCGTGAACTCGGACAAGTACTCGAACGCGCGTTTCGGCGACACCGACCTGGTGGACGTCAGCGCCACGTGGAACGAGGAAACGGGCCGGGTTGCCTTGTTCTTCGCCAACCGCGGACTGGAGGAGGCCGCCGACGTCGAGGCAGCCCTGCATGGTTTCGACGCCCGCCAGGTTCTTCGGGCCGAGGTCCTGGAAATACCCGACGGCGGGGACCGCTTCACCATCAACAGCCAGTCCCAGCCGGACCGGGTGGGGCTGACGCCACTGGAAGGCGTCAAGGCCTCCGGTTCCGAGCTGCGGCTGACGCTGCCCGCTTTGTCCTGGGCCGTCGTCGAACTCGAGGTGGCGAAAGCCTAGCCCCCGCACCCAACCGGGCGGCACCCAACCGGGTCGCAGTTGAGCGCATTTTGAGCCGTCAAAACGCGCTTAACTGCGACCTACTTGGGGGGAGTACGACGGCGGGTGGTCAGTTGACGGCGCAGCCGTCCGGGCCGCAGGCCTCGGCGTCGGAGGATCCCACCGGGATCAGCGGGTTGGCTTCCTGCCACGCCTGGTTGAGGGCTTGGGAGAAGAGCTCGGCCGGCTGGGCGCCGGAGATGCCGTACTTGCGGTCGATGACGAAGAACGGGACGCCGGTGACGCCGATGGCGCGGGCCTCGTTGATGTCCATGGTGACCTGTTCGCTGAACTTGTCCGTGGTGAAGAGTTCAGCCACCTCATCGGCCGGAAGATCCAGCGCCTCACCGAGCCCGGTCAGGTACTCCTGGCTTCCGATGTCCTTGCCGTGCTCAAAGTGGTCGCTGAGCAGGCGCTCCTTCGCCAGGTCCTGCTTGCCGTGGGTGGCTGCCAAATGGATGAGCCGGTGGGCCGTGAAGCTGTTGGCCACCACAACGCTGTCAAAGTGGTAATCCAGCCCTTCGTCCTTCGCAGTCTGCGTGACGTGGGCGAACATCTGCTTGACCTGCTCCGGAGCCATGCCCTTGCGCTTGCTCAGGTAGTCCAGCTCGGTACCGTCGTAGTGTTCGGGGACGGAAGGATCCAGTTGGTAGCTCCGCCATTCCACCTCCACCGAATCGCGATGCGGGAACTGTGCAAGGGCACTTTCAAAACGGCGCTTGCCGATGTAGCACCACGGGCAGGCGACGTCGGACCAGATCTCAATCTTCATGCCTGCGTCAACCGGGGCAGCACAGGGAGCATTCCGGCAACAGGCTGTTATTTTCCTCACGGGGCTAATAGCCTTGATCCGGGTTAGGAAGTCAGCCCGCTGTGTATGGGGGTTATGCGCGGAGGCATGGATGCGCATTGGACTTATTGTTGGACCCTGGTTCACCGTCCCGCCGGAGAAATACGGCGGAACCGAGCGCGTCGTGGATGCCCTTGCGCGGGCGCTCAGCGACGCCGGGCACGACGTTCTCCTCGCGGCGTCGTCGGACAGTACCTGTCCGGTACCCCAACTGGACGGGCTGGGTCCCAGCCGTCCGGGCGAACTCGGGGAGACGCTGAGCGAACTGGAACACATCATCAAGGCCTATGCGGGCATGGGCGAGGTGGATATCATCCATGACCACACCCTGGGCGGGCCCCTGTACGGGCACAGGCCCCCGGGCGTTCCGGTGGTTACCACCATCCACGGACCGCTGAATGAGCAATCGGCGGTGCTGTACCGGGCCATGGCATCAGACACGGCGGTGATCGCCATTTCCCACTGCCAGCGGTCCCGGGTGCCCGATGTTCCGATGTCGGCCGTGATCCATCACGGATTGGATCTCTCCACGGTGTCCGTCGGCAGCGGCAGCGGAGGCTACGCTTGCTTCGTTGGCCGCATGTGCCCGGACAAAGGGCTCATGGAGGCGGTGGGGATCGCCCGGGAAGCCGGGATACCCCTGCGGATCGCCGCCAAGATGCACGCCAAGGACGAACAGCGTTTCTACCAGGAAGTGGTGAAGCCTGCGCTGGGCCCACAGGAGGAGTTCCTGGGTGAGCTGGCTGATCCGGAGAAGTACCAGCTGATGGGTGACGCCGCCGTCCTCATCAATCCGATTCAATGGCACGAACCGTTCGGGCTGGTGATGATCGAGGCATTGGCCACCGGAACCCCGGTCATTGCTACGCCCATGGGTGCAGCCCCGGAGATCATCCAGCACGGCAAGACCGGATTCCTGGGCGACGTCCACCAGCTGGCCGGTTTCGTGGACGCCGCAACGAAGCTTAGCCGCGCCGAATGCCGGAGAGCCGTTGAGGGGTACTTCAGTGCAGGCCGGATGGCAGCGGAACATCTGGAGCTCTACGCGCGGGTGATCGAACAATTCAAGGGCAAGGGGGTTACGGGCGGGCCTTACGTGAAAGAGAATCAAAGGCAGGCCTTTTAAAACCGCAGCTAAGGAGCCCCACCGCCCATGACAGCCTGGAATGCAGATACAGAAGCAGGAGCGTCCGAACTGGGGGCGGTGACGGTCGTCGAAGGCTCTTCCTTCTGCATCTCATCCCATACAGGTGACGTCCACGCCGGGGGTTCGCAGGGCGCTTACTACCAGGACACCCGAATCGTCTCCCGCTGGGTACTGCGCATCAACGGCGAACCGCGCGAGCCCTTGGTGGCCCGCAATCCGACGGCTTTCCAAGCAGAATATGTGGGCCGGGCCTGCACTGAGGACGGCCGGTTCGAGAGCCCGTTGCTGGTCCAGCACCAGCGCAGCATCGGCTCGGGACTTCGGGATGACATCACTATCCGGAACTACTCCAGCGAGCCGTCCAACTGCACCATCGAAGTGATCCTCGACGCCGATCTTGCGGACCTTTTTGACGTCAAGGGTGGTCGCGCCGGACACGTTGACGGGACCCTGAAGACCGCGCATGAGGACCGGTTGTACATCGAGTCCCGCCACTCAAACGGACAGCAGCGGGGCGTTTCCTTCCACGCAGAGGGGGCAAAGGTCACCGAGGAAGGGCTGACGTTCAATGTCACTATCCCTGCCAGGACCCACTGGACCGCCACTGTGATTGCCCTGCCCATCACCAATGGGAAAGAACCGGAAAATCCCTTTACCGCGGCGACGCCGCTCAGCCACAGCGTCGGCGCGCAACGCCATGAACAGTGGGAGGAGCACGTTCCCCGCATCCGCGTTACCGACATCAACGTCACCGGTGTGCTGGAGAAGAGCCAGCGCGACCTCGGCTCCCTGCGGATCTTCGACGCGAAACACCCCGACCGTGCTGCCGTAGCGGCCGGAGCGCCCTGGTTCATGGCGTTGTTCGGCAGGGACTCGCTGCTGGCCTCCTACATGTCACTCATGGTCGACCCCAGCCTCGCCGCCGGCACCCTGCAAACGTTGGCAGGCCTGCAGGGGACCAAAGTGGACATCGACTCCGAAGAGGAGCCGGGACGGATACCCCACGAAGTCAGGCTCGGGGTGACTGCGGGGCTCTCGCTCGGCGGCACAGCCTACTACGGGACAGCCGATGCCACACCGCTCTTCGTCTCCACCCTGGGCGAACTCAGCCGCTGGGGACTGGGGTCGGACATCATCGAATCCCTGCTCCCGCATGCCGACCGGGCGATCGAGTGGATGGAGAAGTACGGCGACCGCGACGGCGATGGGTTCATCGAGTACCAGAGGCCGAACCCCCACGGCCTGATCAACCAAGGGTGGAAGGACTCATGGGACGGCATCAACTTCGCCGACGGAACCATGGCGGAGGCGCCGATCGCACTCTGCGAAGTCCAGGCTTACGCCTATGCGGCGTACGTGGGCCGTTCCCTGCTGGCACGCGCGGCGGGGGACACCGCCGTCGAACGCCGCTGCGCGGACCGGGCCGAGGCACTCAAGGAGGCCTTCAACAAGACTTTCTGGCTGCCGGACAAGGGCTATTACGCGCTCGCCCTGGACAAGGACAAGAAGCCCGTGGATTCGTGCACGTCCAATATGGGCCACTGCCTGTGGGTTGGCATCGTGGACGAAGACAAAGCGCCGCTGGTGGCCGAGCGGCTCATGTCGCCTGAAATGTTCACCGGCTGGGGGATCCGCACCCTCGCCTCGGACATGGGGGCCTACAACCCCGTCAGCTACCACAACGGTTCGGTGTGGCCCCACGACACGGCGATCGTCGCCACCGGATTGATGCGATATGGCTTCGTTGAGGAAGCCAGTCGCGTTGCCAGCGGATTGTTCGACGCCGCCAAGCACTTCGGCGGCCGGCTTCCGGAACTTTTCTGCGGCTTTGACCGCTCGGACTTTCCGGAGCCCGTTCCCTATCCGACGGCGTGTTCCCCGCAGGCATGGGCGGCTGCGGCTCCGGTGCAGCTCGCCAGGATCCTGCTGCGCTTCGATCCGGACTTCACCCGGGACGTGCTGCACCTGGCACCGATACTCCCCGCATCCTTCGGGACGTTCAGCGCTGACAACGTCTTGCTGGGTGACTCACGGATCACCATCGAGGCAGCCGGGCCCACGGGGTCGGTGGCGGGGTTGCCGGAAAACCTGCGGCTGCGCAACGATCCGCGGCCGCCGTTGGCCGGGGACCTGTTCGGCTAGACCGCGTACTCCATGACGAAGTCGTGCTCCACGGTGTTGCCCAGCTGGAATGACTTGGTGCCCACCCGTTCGAAGCCGTTCTTCTCGTAGAAACGGATGGCCTTGGCGTTCTGGCTGTTGACTCCGAGCCACACACCGGCCGCTCCCTTGTCTGCCGCATCGGCAAGGGAGGCCTTCATGAGCCGGGCAGCTGCGCCGTGGCCGTGGTGTTCGGGATGGACGTAGCACTTGCTGAGTTCGGTGGAAGGCTGGGCTGAGAGGACCGAGGCCACATCGGGGTCGCTGGCGGGCTTGGCGATGAGCATGGTGTAGCCGTTCAGTTGGCCGGCGTCATCGAGCACGAGGATGGTGATGTTCGCGTCCGCGAGGTACTCGGCGAACCTGGCCTCGCTCAGGTGCTTCTCCAGATGGGCCTGGATGTCCTCCGGGGAGGAGCCCGGCGGGCACGCCAGCGGAAAGGTGACGGCCGCAAGCTCAGCGAGCTTCCCGGCGTCGTTGCTTGTAGCGGTGCGGATAGTCTCGGTCAACGCAGTGTCCCTCCAGGAGTCGGGTACGGAAAATGCCCCCAAGAACGCATCTTAGGGGCATTTTCCGTGCGCAAAACTCCTAGTCGGCTTTGACTGCCAGCACCGGGCAGTCCGCTTCCAGCAGGATCCGTTGGGAGACGCTGCCCATGATGAGCTTTCCAACGGGGCTGCGCCGACGCAGTCCGATCACGATCAGATCCGCGTCGTGTTCATCTGCGGCATCCAGGACCTCGGCCGCCGCGTCATGGCCACGAACCGGTTGCGTGATGGTGTGGCTGATGCCTTGCGTTGCAAGCCGTTGCTCGATTCCCTGGATGTCCGGCTCCTGGGCGTAGCGGTTGTCCACCAGGGCATCGCCCTTCGAGGAATTGATGACGAGGAGGTGGTTGTTGCTCTTCTTTGCCTCGGCGATGGCCTGCGTCAGCGCGGCCTCACCTTCCGGCGTGGGGACGTATCCCACCACGATGGTCATGGGTTCTCCTGTTTCTTGGTGTTAGTCGCTGTAGTCCGCAGCACCGGAATTGGCGGGAAGCAGCGGGTCCTTGGCTGGACGTTTGGGCCGGATGAGCTTGTACGCAAACGGCCAAACCAGCACGATCGCAACGATGATGTACACAACGATCGCGATCGGCTCGCTGAAGAGCCCGGCGGGGTCGCCGGCGCTCAGTTGCAGGGTCTTGCGGAGTTGGCCTTCGATCCGCGGGCCGAGGATGACGCCGAGGATCAAGGGCAGGACAGGTAGGCCGAAGCGGCGCATCATGAAGCCCAGGGCACCGAGGACCAGCAGGATCACCAGGTCGAACGCCTGCAGGTTCACCGAGTAGGCGCCCAAGGTGGCGAAGAACAGGATTCCTGCGTACAGGTAGGGCCGCGGTAGTTGGAGCAGTTTGGCCCACAGCGGAGCCAGTGGCAGGTTGATGAGCAACAGCAGCAGGTTGCCGATGAACAGGCTGGCGATCAGGGCCCACACCAGCGGTCCCTGGCTGGCAAAGAGCTGCGGTCCCGGCTGGATGCCGTAGGTGGTGAAGGCTGCGAGCATGACGGCGGCCGTTGCGTTGGTGGGCAGGCCCAGCGCCAGCATGGGGGTCAGGGTGCCCGCCGCGGCTGCGTTGTTGGCAGCTTCCGGCCCGGCAACGCCTTCGATTGCGCCCTTGCCGAATTCTTCAGGGTGCTTGCTTAGCCGCTTCTCGGTGACGTAGGAGAGGAAGGTGGGGATCTCCGCTCCGCCTGCGGGAAGGGCGCCGAACGGGAAGCCGAACGCGGTGCCGCGGAGCCACGGCTTCCAGGAACGGCTCCAGTCCTTCTTCCCCATCCAGGGGCGGCCTACGGGAATGATGTGCAATGGGCTGCGGCGAAGGTGGGCGGCTACCCAGAGTGCCTCACCAACAGCAAAAATGGCGACGGCGACAACCACAATGTCCAGGCCGTCGGCCAGGAACGGCTGGCCGAACGTCAAGCGGCGTTGGCCGGTGACCGAATCGATGCCCACCAGGCCGATGGCCAGCCCGAGTGCCAGTGATGCAAAGCCGCGGAGCCTGGACGAACCAAGGACCGCTGTTACTGCCAGCAGGGCCAGGACCATGATGGCGAAGTAGCTGGGGGCGCCAAGGCTGACGGCGAACTTGACCACGATCGGCGCGAAGACGGCCAACAAGGCGGTGCCGATGGTGCCGGCAACGAACGAGCCGATGGCGGCCGTGGCCAGCGCTTGGGCGGCCCGCCCGGCCTTGGCCATCTTGTTGCCCTCAATGGCTGTGACAACGGACGATGACTCACCCGGGGTGTTGAGCAGGATGGAGGTGGTGGAACCGCCGTACATGCCGCCGTAGTAGATGCCGGCGAACATGATGAAAGCGCTGGTAGGTTCCAACGCGTACGTCACGGGCAGGAGCAGGGCCACGGTCATGGCCGGTCCCAGGCCGGGGAGGACACCAACGGCGGTGCCGAGGAGTACGCCGATCATGGCGTACAGGAGGTTCATGGGGGTCAGGGCGGTGGCAAAACCGTCCATCAGCGAGGACAGGACGTCCATCAGAGGATTCCTTCCAGAAGCCCGGCGGGCAGTGCAATGCCCAGGCCGAGGTAGAAGCCGTAGAAGGTCAGCAGGGAGAGTGCCAGGGCAATCAGGCCGTCACGGACATAGCGCCGGCTGCCCAGGGCCAAAACGCTGCCCCAGAAGAGGAGAGTTCCGGAGATCACCCATCCGGCCCAGTCAATGAGCAGGATGTTCAGGATGAAGGCGCCCGCCAAGGGGAGGACCGTCTTCCAATCGGCGGGGTGCGCCAGGTCGACGTCTTCGCCGCCTTCGGCTTCACCCTTGCCGCCGCGGAGGACGTTGATGGCCAGCAGAACGGCACAAACCAGCAAGAGGCCTGCGACGATGAACGGCACAGTCTTGGGCCCAACCGGGTCCGATTTGGAGTACGGGGTGGCCAGGCCGTTGGCGTCCAGGAAGACCAGGACCCCGGCCGCGCCGAGCAGGAGGGAAACTCCCAGCTCGGCGCGGCCCTTGAGGCCTTTTACTGCAGTGCTCACGCCAAGCCAAGCTTGGTGAGGACGTCGGCCACCCGCTTGTCCTGGTCGGTCAGGAAGGTCTGGAACTCGTCACCGGTGATGAAGGCGTCCGTCCAGCTGTGGGTCTTCAGGGCTTCCTTCCATCCTGCGGATTCGTGCATCTTTTCCAAGGCCGCGATCAGGGACTTCTTGTCCTCATCGCTGATGCCCGGAGGTGCCACAACGCCACGCCAGTTGGTGAAGACGAGGTCGATGTTGGACTCCTTGAGCGTTGGTGCGTCCACGCCGTCCAACCGCTTTTCGCCGCTGGTAGCCAGAACGCGGACTTCGCCGGACTTGATCTGCTCCAGGTACTCGCCGGCTCCGGACGCTGCGAAGCCCAGCTTGTTGCCGAGGATCGCAGGCAGGAGGTCCCCACCGCCGTCGTAGGAAACGAAGTTCACCTTGGTAGCGTCGATGCCCACGGCACCGGCCAGCTGCATGGGCAGGAGGTGGTCCGGGCCGCCCGGCGAGGAGCCGCCGCCCACGGAAATGGAAGCGGGATCGGCCTTCCATGCCTTCACCAGGTCATCGATGGTCTTGTACGGGGAGTCCTTGCTGACCATGATGGCGCCGGGTTCCTCGATCAAGCGTGCCAGGGGAGTGGTCTGGGTCAGTTTGGATTCCGACTTGTTGGTGTAGCTGGCTCCCACCACGCCCAGGCCCATGAGCATGGCCAGATCGCCGTTGCCCTTCTCGTTGACCACGCGCGCCAGGCCCACGGTGCCGCCTGCTCCGGCCAGGTTGAAGACCTCGGTGTTGCTGGCGATCTTTTCGTTGTCCAGGACCTTGGCCGCGGCCCGGGCGGTGGTGTCGTATCCGCCGCCGGGGGTGTTGGGGACCATGATTTGCAGACCGCTGATGGGTTTGGCCGCACCGGTGCTTTCGGTGCCGGTGGAGCTCTTGCTGGTGGCACCACAACCGGTAGCCATCAGGGCGATGCCGGCTGCAACGGCGGCAATGCGCAATGCGCGGATCTGGCGCATGATGTTCCTCTTCTCAGTGAAAAAAATTCTTCATCGAATCTCTGTGCAGGTTCCCTCGGGTTCCTGCCCTGCGGTCGATGCTAGGACGGCCGGTGACGTGGATCACCCTTGTGTTCGCAGTGATCTTTAAGTTCATTGCGTTCACGCAGTAAGAGGCAAAAAGACCCGCTCAGGGGTATAGTTCCGGTACTCCATGGCGGATGTCCCGTGAACGCATCGAAGCCCATCGGCATCCGGCAAACCTGGAAATCACCCAAAGGACCAAGCAGTGACCCGACTGGCTCGAAGAAGAGGCATGTCCCTCGCCGGACAGTACCTTCTGCTGCAGCTGTTGATCGTGCTCGCCGTGCTCGTGGCCGTCGCAGCTATTTCGCTGGCTGAATCCGCCGCCGCCTTCGAGCGCACCGAGGGGCGCAGGGCACTGTCCGCTGCCGAAGCGTTGGGGAACAACCCCACCGTCCGTGAACTGCTCCCGACGGCGGAACCCCGCGCCGGTTCCGCCCTTCCGGCCGTCGCCGAGTCGGTACGGACAGTCTCCGGCTCGGGCCAGGTTGCCCTCGCGAAACTGGACGGGACGGTGGTCACCGCCTCCGATCCCGGGTTGGTAGGCAAAATTCTGCCCCTTGGCGACAGCCGGGTGAAGGAAGGCCGGGCCTGGACCGGAGTCCTCGCCGGCAGCACCGGCCCGGTCCTTTCCGCCCACGTGCCGGTCCTGGATGATTCCGGTGAAATGATCGGCATAGCTTCCATCAGCCGTAACTACCCCTCAACCCTGGAAAGACTGGGCGACGCCGCGCCCAACCTCCTGACCTACCTCGGCGTGGCCAGCATCCTCGGCGTTGCGGGTTCGCTCTTGTTGTCCCGGCGCGTCAAGAGGCAGACCCTGGGCATGGAACCACGCGAGATCACCGGACTCGTGGAAAACCGGGAGGCCATGCTGCAAGGCCTGAAAGAGGGTGTGGTCGCTTTGGATCCCCACGGGCGGATCACTGTGGCCAACCAGAGCGCCCGGCAACTCCTGGGGCTTCCCGGCGATTGCGTCGGACAGCGCCTCGCTTCGCTGCCCGTCGACCCGGCGCTCAAAGTGGTGCTGGCCAGGGACCAGGCGGACCCGGACCAGTTGGTTCTGGTGGGTGATCGGCTGGTGGTCATGAACAGGGTTGCGCTGACCTCCCGCGGAAGGGACATGGGTTCGGTCACGACGCTCAGGGACCGGACGGAAATGTCTTCCTTGGAGCGCGAACTCGGGGCAACCCGGACAGTAACCAACACGCTCCGTGCCCAGGCCCACGAGTTCGCCAACCAGCTCCATGTCATCTCCGGGCTGCTTCAACTGGAGGAGTACGAATCCGTGATCCAGTTCGTCAACGGCGCCACCGTGGACCGCACCAGGCTAAATGATGAAGTGACCAGCAGGATCCAGGACCCGGCGCTCGCGGCCTTGTTGATTGCCAAGTCCAGCCTCGCTACGGAGCGCGGGGTGGAACTGCAGCTTGATCCGGGATCCGCGCTGCCGCGCGTAGCGGAGGAACTTTCCCGCGACCTCACTACTGTGGTCGGGAACCTGGTGGACAACGCGTTCGACGCCGTCACCGGACTCCCCGGGGCAACGGTCAGCGTCTTGGTGGTCGAGTCCGGTGACGAGGTCCGGGTCACCGTCCGGGACAATGGTCCCGGGATTCCCGAGGGCGATGCCGAACAGATCTTCTCGCAGGGCTTCTCCACCAAGGAGCCAGGTTCCGGGGATTCCCGGGGTTTCGGCTTGGCAATCTCCCGGGTGATTTGCAGGCGCAGCGGCGGCGATCTGTCGGTATCGAACCATAACGGTGCGGTGTTCGCTGCGCGTTTCATGAAGGAGGCAGTACGCCCGTGATCAAGGTCCTGATTGTCGATGACGACTTCATGGTGGCCAAAGTGCATGCCGGCTTCATCCAACGGACTCCGGGATTTGCCGTTTTGGGAGTGGCGCATACGGGCGCGCAGGCCGTGCTGGAAACACAACGGTTGCAACCGGACCTTGTGCTGTTGGATATCCACTTGCCCGACGCCAACGGACTTGACCTCATGCACAAGCTGCGGGAGGTGGCTCCGGACCTGGACGTCCTGGTGATCAGTGCAGCCCGCGAAGTGGAAACGGTGCGCAAGGCCCTCCGCGGCGGCATTGTCCACTACCTCATCAAGCCTTTCTCCCAGGCCGACCTCCAAGAGCGGCTCGAGCATTACCTGCACGCGTACCACGGCCTGGATTCTTCAAAAGCCGAAGCTGAGCAATCCGACGTCAACAGGGTTTTTGGGCTGGGAACCTCCGAGCGGACGTTGCCCAAGGGGTGCAGCGTGGAGACCCTGGAACGGGTGGAGGAAACATTGAAGGCTGCTTCCGGGGACCTGTCAGCCGCCGAAGTCGCAGAAGAACTGGGCACATCGCGGGTGAGCGCGCGGCGTTATCTTGAGTACCTCCACGATGCCGGCGCCGTTGACGTGAAGCTGAAGTACGGCGTCGGACGTCCGGAAAGGCGCTACGTGCTCAAGGGGCGTTGAGTGCTTTTACTTGCTCGCCTTGGCGATGCGGATCAACTCCGCGGCAGTCCCCTCCGGGCGTCGCTCGGGCAGCCAGACAGCCCGCAGTGAACGGGTGAGATCCAGCCCTTGGACGGGCACTGCCACGAGTTGGCCCGTGGCAAGCTCCGCCGTCACAGCCAGTTCGCTCAGCACAGCCACCGCCGAACCTTCAACGGCGGCCGCTTTGACCGCCACCGTGCTGGCAAGTTCCATGCTCGTTGCCGCCAACGGGGTGCCGGACCGCTCCAACGCCCGGACCAAGGTGTCGCGGGTTCCCGAGCCGACTTCGCGGAGCACCAACTCCGCGGCAATCAGTTCGCAGGGCTCCACGGGAGTGCGTCGCCGCGCCCATGGATGGCTCGTTCCGACCACCACAACCAGCTCGTCGCGGGCCACCGTAGTTGACGCCACAGTGCGCGGAACTGTGGGGGTTTCCACGAAGCCCAAGGGGATTTTCCGTGCAGCCAATTGCTCAAGGACTTCTCCCGAATTCCCTACCGCCAAGCTCACGTGCAGGTCCGTGTGTGCCCTGCGGAAGCGTGCCAGCCAGCGCGGTGCGAGGTACTCGGCGATGGTCAGGCTGGCCGCAACCGTAAGGTGGGCGGCCTGCTCCGCTGCCAAGGACCGGGCGCCAAGGATCATCCGGTCCATCGCACCAAGTGCCTCGCGGGCCCAGGCAGTCACCACCTCCCCTTCGGTGGTGACCCGTGAACCGGCCGGAGTCCTGACCACAAGGGTGAGGCCGAGTTGGCGTTCCAGCCGGGCGAGGGCACGGCTGGCGTTCGGCTGGGCCATGCCGACGCGCCTTGCCGCAGCCCCCAACGAACCAGTCTCTGCCACCAGGACGAGGATCTCCAACGCGGTCAGGTCCGGGCGGCTGCTCATGCTTGGAAGATATGTGCAGCCTTAAGGTCATGTCAATTGCGCATGAGTTCAGGCCGGAAAGGCGGCTACCGCCGGGAGGGGATTCGGAGGATGGTGGAACCATGAGCACAACACGGCCGCGGACCTCCGCCGCATCGGAAGCCCCTGCGACCCCCGGGTGGGGCGCGCGCGGCGGACGTGGCGGCCGGCGTCGTGGGCCTGTCCTTTCCCTGGCGCCCGGGCTGGCCGCGTGCGTCGTGGCCTTGGCCCTGGCGTTCGGCATCCACGCCTTACTGCCGTCACTGCCCGCCATGACACTGGCGGTGGTCCTCGGCATCGCAGCGGCAAACCTGCCCGGCGTCTCGGGATGGGTTGGCGGATCCTGGCAACCCGGCCTTCGATTCGCGGGCAAGCACTTGATGCGTGCCGGCATCGTCCTCCTGGGCCTGAAGCTCAGCCTCGGGGACATCGCGGCCCTCGGCTGGCAGTCCTTTGCGCTCATCGTCGCGGTGGTACTGCTCTCCTTCGCGGGTACGTACGCCTTGGGCAAGCTCTTCAAGCTCCCCGGCGACGCACCTCTTCTCATCGCCACGGGATTCTCTATTTGCGGTGCCTCGGCCATCGGTGCCATGGCAGCGGTCCGGGGAACGAAGCACCAGGACACGGTGCTGCCCGTGGCCCTCGTAACCCTGTGCGGCACCTTGGCCATCGGCACGCTTCCGTTGCTCATGCACCCCCTGGGCCTGGATGCCGTGACGTTTGGCCGCTGGGTTGGTGCATCGGTTCACGATGTGGGACAGGTGGTGGCTGCGTCCCAGACGGCCGGTGCTGTTGCACTCAGCGCCGCGGTGGTCATCAAATTGTCCAGGGTGGTCCTGCTGGCTCCGATCGTCGCCACCGCAGGTCTGTTTGAACGACGACGGCGGCGGGCAACTGCCGCTGCAGCGGACCATGCGGGCACGTTCCCGCCGATCGTTCCCCTGTTCGTGGTGGGCTTCCTGGCCATGATCGCCGTCCGCAGCCTCGGCTGGGCTTCGCCGGAGGTGCTGGACTTCGGAAACCTGGCGCAGGAGATCGCCCTTGGAGCAGCCCTCTTCGGCCTGGGTTCCTCGGTGCGCGTGCGCGAACTCCTGCACGCCGGACCGCGGTCCCTGGTCATGGCTCTGTTCGCGTGGGCGTTGATTGCGGCTCTGGGCCTGGGGGCTGTTGTGTTGGCTGGTTAGCTGGGAACGTGGGCCCGATCTGCCGGCGAATATGGCCTTTCTTGTCGCAGGTAATTCTGACGACGGGTCCACTGGCGGGGTTGTACACCGATCCATACGTCCGGCTGCTCCGAATCTCTATACATGACGAGGAATACGCACAGGATCAGGGATGCTAAAGGTATGGCCGCGCTGGCGGGGGTGGTATCGGCCGCGGTTGTTCTGGCAGTCGCGGAGTTGGTCGGTGCGTTCTTCACGGCCAGGGCAACGCCGTTGTTCGCTCTGGGGGCCACCTTCATTGATTTCACGCCGCCGTGGTTGAAGGATTTCGCGATCGCAACGTTCGGTACCAATGACAAGGCCGCCCTCTTGGTTGGGATGGGCCTGACCATTGCGGTTCTGGCGTGTGTGTTGGGTGTGGTTGCCTACCGGAAGTGGGCGTTGGGGGTCCTGGGCGTGCTGTTCATGGGTGCCGTGATCGTGGCCTGTGTCCTAACGCGGGCCGGGGTGCAACCCGCGGACGCTATTCCATCCATTGCAGGAACTTTTGCCGGGCTGGCGGTCCTGCGCCTGCTTCTCCTGCCGGTGTGGCGGTTGAAGGCTTGGCCGGAAATCCCGGCGGATATGGCAACCGACGCCGACACTCCCGACGGCGGCCGCGTCACCAGCCGCCGTCGCTTCTTTGCCGCTGCCGGTGTGACGGCGGCGGCGGCCGGTATCGCTGCTACCGGTGGCCGGTTGCTGAGCGCGGCCCGGAATAACATCGCCCAGGCCCGGGATGCACTAAGGCTTCCTGTGCCCTCCAGGCCAGCTGCCCCCGTACCGGCGAATGTCCAGTCGCCGGTGAAGGGTGTGTTGCCATGGTTGACGCCGAACAAGGATTTCTACCGGATCGATACAGCCTTGAGCGTTCCCGAAATCAACGTTGAGGATTGGGAACTGCGGGTCCATGGGATGGTCGAAGAGGAGATCACGCTGACTTTCCAGGACCTGCTCGACGCGGAGCTGATCGAATCGCACGTCACGCTCACCTGCGTCTCCAACCCGGTGGGCGGAAAATTGGTCGGTAACGCGAAATGGCTGGGGATGCCCCTGCGCGATGTCCTGGCCAAGGCACGCCCGAAGGAGGGCGCGGACATGGTCCTGTCCCGCTCCATTGACGGGTTCAGCGCCTCCACTCCGTTGGAAGTCCTGCAGGAGGCTGGCCGGGATGCGATGCTGGCCATCGGCATGAACGGCGAACCCCTGCCCCTCGAACACGGCTACCCGGTGCGCATGGTGGTTCCAGGACTGTACGGCTTTGTCTCCGCAACCAAGTGGGTCGTCGACCTGGAAGTCACCCGCTTCGCAGACAGCAAGGCCTACTGGACCGAGCGGGGGTGGTCCGAGCGGGGACCTATCAAGACCATGGCGAGGGTGGACGTCCCGGCGTCCTTTGCGAAACTGCCGGCCGGGAAGGTCGCTGTCGGTGGCTCCGCCTGGGCCCAAACCCGGGGCATCACCAAAGTGGAGGTGCAGATAGACGACGGCGACTGGGTGGAAGCCACGCTGTCGGACGAAGCGTCCACCATCACGTGGAGGCAGTGGTCGTACGAGTGGGACGCAACGCCCGGCAACCACTATGTCAGGGCCCGCGCGACGGACGGCACCGGCGAAGTGCAGACAGACAAACGCGCCGATCCCGTACCGGATGGAGCCTCCGGCTGGCCCTCAGTCATGGTCACTGTGGAATAGGGCGCGTCAAGCACCCCTTGCTGCTTGCCAAAGGCTGCTGGCCTAAAGAGGGGCGGGCATGACGCCGTTTTCACGGTGACGGTCACGCCCGCCCCTCTCTTCCTAGCCTTGCTTGAACGCTGCGTCGAAAGAGGTTTGCGAGGCGGGGAAGTCGAACTTTTTCAGGGCAGCGAGGGCTTCGGGGGCGCCGTGGAGGCGGTCCATGCCGGCGTCTTCCCATTCGATGCTGATGGGGCCGTTGTAGCCGATCGCGGACAGGGCGCGGAAGGAGGCTTCCCAAGGCACGTCGCCGCGTCCGGCGGAGACGAAGTCCCAACCGCGGCGGGGGTCGCCCCACGCGAGGTGGGAGCCCAGGACCGTGTTACGGCCGGTTTGGCGGACCTTCGTGTCCTTGCAGTCCACGTGGTAGATCCGGTCCTTGAAGTCCCAGATGAAGGAGACGGGATCGATGCCTTGCCACATCATGTGGGAGGGGTCCCAGTTCAGGCCGAACGCCTCCCGGTGCCCGATCGCCTCCAACGTGCGCTGAGTGGTCCAGTAGTCGTAGGCGATCTCGGACGGGTGGACTTCGTGGGCGAACTTCACCCCTTGTTCGTCGAAGACGTCCAGGATGGGATTCCATCGGTCGGCGAAGTCCTGGTAGCCGGCGTCGATGACTTTTTCCGGGACGGGCGGGAACATGGCCACGTACTGCCAGATCGAGGAGCCGGTGAATCCCACTACGGTGTCCACCCCCAAAGCCTTGGCGAGTCGGGCGGTGTGTTTCATTTCTTCGGCGGCGCGCTGGCGGACGCCTTCGGGGTTCCCGTCGCCCCACACGCGAGAGCCCACGATTGCTTCGTGGCGGAAGTCGATGGGGTCATCGCAGACGGCTTGGCCTTTGAGGTGGTTGGAGATGGCCCAGACTTTGAGGTTGTACTTGTCCAGGAGTTCGAGCTTGGATTCGACGTAGCCGGGTTCATCCCAGCGCCAGGCGTCCAGGTGGTCTCCGGAGACGGCGATTTCCAAGCCGTCATAGCCCCAGCCCGAGGCAAGCTTGGCGACTTCCTCGAGGGGGAGGTCGGCCCACTGGCCGGTGAACAGGGTGTACGGGCGGGGCATGGTCAGGCTCCTTCGGTGGTGCTGGACAGTTGGATCAATGAGCTTTTGGCGGCTGCGGACTCTTCGATAGCGGCCAGGACGTGCTGGACGTTCAGACCCTCCTCGAACGACGGCGACGGTTGGGTTCCGTCCTGGATGGCCAGGAGGAAATCGCGGACCTGGTGGGTGAAGGTGTGTTCCCACCCGATGATGTGTCCTTGCGGCCACCATGCCTCAAGGTACGGGTGTTCGGGTTCGTTGACCAGGATCCGCCGGAAACCCTGTTCCCGCACGGGAACGGTGGCGTCCAGGAAGCCGAGCTCGTTGAGGGCTTCGAGGTCGAACAGGATGGTGCCCTTGTCGCCATAGATCTCAAGTTTGAGGGAGTTCTTTTGTCCCGTGGCTACACGGGAGACTTCCACGGAGGCGATTGCTCCGGAGGTGAGGGTCAGCGTGGCCCAAGCGGCGTCGTCGACCGTTACTTCTTCCAGTCCTGCCTCGCCGGGGCGGTGGTCAACGAACGTCTGGAGGCGGCCGGTGACCTCGGTGACGGCGTCGCCGAGGAGGAAGAGGACCTGGTCGATCGCGTGGGAGGCGATGTCCCCGAGCGCTCCCGAGCCCGCTGTCTCCTTGCGGAGCCGCCACGTCATGGGGGATTCGGCGTCGGAAAGCCAGTCCTGGAGGTAGGCGGCGCGGACGTGGCGGACAGTGCCGAGCCGGCCCTCCACTATCAGCTCCCGGGCCAGGGCCAGTGCGGGGACGCGCCGGTAGTTGAAGCCGATCATGGACTGCACGCCCCGGGCGCGGGCCTTCGCTGCGGCGGCGGTCATGAGTTCGGCCTCGACGAGGGTATTGGCGAGGGGTTTTTCGACCAGGACGTGTTTGCCGGCTTCGAGGGCGGCGACGGCGATTTCAGCGTGCATCCAGCCGGGGGCGCAGATGTCGATGACGTGGATGTCGTCCCGCTCAATGACTTCACGCCAATCGGTCGCCGATTCGGCCCAGCCGTACTTGGCGGCGGCTTCGGCCACCTGGGTTGCGTCCCGGCCCACGAGCACTTTCTGCTCAAAGGCCGGGACGTCGAAGAAACTGGCCACATTCCGCCATGCATTCGAGTGGGCCTTCCCCATGAAGGCGTAACCGATGGCGGCCACGCCCAGGGGGCGGGCTGTGCTGCTGTCCTGCGACAGCGCTGGCGTATGCGCCGTGTTCATTGTGATGCTCCTAAAGAAGGGCCGGATGGCCGGGAGGACTCCCGGCCCCGGAGATGGTCGTTGCTACTTGACGGCGCCCGCTGAGAGGCCGGCCACCAGGTGCCGCTGGACCAGGATGAATCCGATGAGGACCGGCAGGCTGACCACAACCGATGCGGCCATGAGCTGGTTCCAGAACACGTCGGATTCGCTGGCATAGGCCTTCAAACCGAGGGACAGCGTCTTGGTGGCCTCATTGGTCAGGACCGAGGCGAACAAGACTTCGCCCCAGGCCGAGATGAATGAGTAGACCGCGACGGCGATGATGCCCGGCTTGGCCACCGGAAGGATCACGCGGAACAGCGCTCCCATCCTTCCCGTGCCGTCGATCATGGATGCTTCCTCCAACTCCTTGGGAATGGAAGCAAAGTACCCGCTGAGCATCCAGATGGCGAACGGCAGGGTGAACGTCATGTAGGTGATGATCAACCCGAGGTAGGAACCCTGGAGCTGCAGTCCGGTGATGTTCCGGATCTGGGTGAAGATCAGGTACAGCGGGAGCAGGAACAGGATGCCGGGGAACATCTGGGTGGACAGGACGGTCAGGCTGAAAACGCGCTTGCCCTTGAACGGCAGCCTCGCGATCGCGTAGGCCGCCAACACAGCGACTGTTACGGAGAACGCAGTGGCGGCGATGGTGATGATGAGGCTGTTCTGGAAGTACTTGGCCAACGGCACGGTGGTCCAGATATCAAAGTACGGAGCGAGCGTGATTTCGCGGGGGATCCACTGGAAAAGGCCGGAAACGTCCTTCAGCGGCTTCAAGGAGGTGGACACTACGACGAACAGCGGTACGGCGACCCAGAGGGACAGGATGGTCAGGACCACGTTCCTCAGGATCCGGAAGTTGCGGGTCTCAATCATTGTCGGCTCCCTTGGGCAGCACCATGCGGATGTAGAAGACAGAAGCGATGAACAGGGCGATCAGCAGCAGGACGCTCATGGCTCCGCCCAGGCCGAAGTTCCAGCTGCCGAACGAGTTCTGGTAGATCAGCGGCGAGATGAGTGTGGCTTCCTTCGGCGACGTGGCACCGAAGAGGACGAACGGAATGTTGAACTGGTTGAAGGTCCACAGCGACATCACCATGAGGAGCACGCCGTTGGCCGGGCGCACCATGGGCAGGGTGATGGTGCGGAACTGCTGCCACAGGGTTGCGCCGTCAATGGCTGCTGCCTCGTAGACGTCGTTGGGCACGTTTTGCAGGGCGGCCATGAGCATCAGGAACGCGAAAGGCCACAGCTGCCAGACGTTGACGATCACCATGGCGCCGAAGGAGTTTTCACCCAGGAGCCAGAAGGGCCGTTCGTCGCCGAAGAGGTGGAGTGTGTCCACCAGGATCTGGTTCACGGCACCGTCGCGCTGGTTGAACATGAAGGCCCAGGCGATGGTTCCGACGTACGCAGGAAGGGCGTAGGGGACCAGGAAGAAGGTCCGCAGGATGGCGCGGCCCTTGAAATTGGAGGAGAGGAACACTGCGCCGGCCATGCCCAGGACCCAGGAGAAGCCCACCACCAGGATGGTGTAGCCCAGGGTGCGGCCCACGGTGCTGAAGAAGGCCTGACCAATGGTGCTTTCCGGGTTCAGGCCGTTGATGAAGTTCTGCAGGCCGACGAACGGGGCGTTGAGCCAGTTGGTCAGGTTCAGCTGGGTCAGGGAGATGAAAGCGATCCAGAAACCCAGGAGCATGGGGCCGATGTGGATCAGGAGTTCAAGGAGGGCGGCCGGGGCGATCAGGCCGTAGGGGAGGAAGGAACGGCGCCGCTTCCGGGGCGCAGGCGCGGCGGTGGCTGGCCCGCCGGGCTCAGGATTGGCAGCGTTGGTGCTGCCTGCAGCGGTCTTGCCGCTGTCCAGCGTTGAGTGGGACATCGAAACTCCTTTGCCGGAGCGGGGGCACCACCGGCAGTGGTGCCCCCGCCCGCGAGGCGTCGTTACTGGGCCGCGGCCATCTGGTTGTTGGCGTCCTTCAGGGCCGCCTTGATGTCGTCTTCGGAAACAGTTCCGGTTGCTGCCTTGGCAAAGAGGTTCTTGATCGCGGTACCCGTGAGGGTCTCCATCTGCCCTTCCTTCGCGATCAGCGGCATGGGCAGGGAGTGGTTGGCCAGGGCATCGTTCTTGGCCTTGACCTCCTCGGTCTGGAACGCAGCGTCCTTGGAGGCTTCGGTCACCACCGGCAGGGAGGAGTATGCCTTGTTCAGGGCAACCTGCTCCTCATCGCTGGTCAGGAACGCGGCAAGCTTGATGGCGTTCGCCTTGTTCTTGCTGTTCTTGAACACACTCAGGTTGATACCGGCCACGTGGCTTTGGGTGGCGCGGTCGCCCGTCGCGTCGGCGGTCATCATGGGGACGGGGGCTACGCCCCAGTCCTTGAAGTCGCGTGCGGCGAAGTTCTTCAGCGGGCTCTGGTCGAACATCATGGCTGCCTTGCCGTTGATGAGGTTGTCCACCTTCTGGGCGCCCTGGCTAAGTTCGGCGTCCGACGGCGACATCACCTTGTCCACTGCCATCAGGTCGACCCACTGCTTGACACCAGCCACCTGCGGATCGCTGTCGAACGTCGGCTTGCCGTCCTTGTCGAAGAGCGTGCCGCCGTTCTGCAGGCCGCGGATAAAGGCCTGGTGGGAGTTGGCGGAAACAGATGCGCCGGCAGCGGTGAAGCCCCACTGGTCCGGCTTGCCGTCGCCGTTGGTGTCCTTGGTCAGCTTCTTGGCGTCAGCGACGAATTCTTCCCAGGTCACAGGAGGCTTTTCGATGCCTGCTTCCTTGAACATCTTCGTGTTGTAGTACATGTTGTACGCCAAGCCGTAGAGCGGGATGGACGTGGGCGTCTTGCCCTCGGCTCCACCGGTGGACCAGCTGGTCTGCAGGAAGCGGTCCTTGCCGCCGATCGCGTCCAGGAGCTCACCTTCCACGGGCTCGAAAGCACCCGTCTCCTGCAGCGTCACGGCCCACGTGTTGCCGATGTTCAGGACATCCGGACCGTCGCCGCTGGTGACAGCCGTCAGGATGCGGTTGTAAAGGTCGGTCCAGCCGATGACTTCCAGCTTGACCTTGACTCCTGTCTTCTCCGTGAAGCGGTCCAGGCTGGGCTTCAGCTTTGCTGCGGTGTCGTCAAGGCTGTTGCCCTGGTCCGACGCCCAGTACGTGATGGTGTCGGAGGAGGCCTGCGTATTATCTCCGCCGCCACACGCGGTCATGCCCAATGCGAGCGCGGCCGTGGCCGTCAGCGCCGATAGGACTTTCAGGGGGTTCTTCATTGTTGCTCCGGTTTTCTCGTCGTCGAGTTGCCTGAGGGGATGGGATCAGGCCGAAAGGGTTGCTGCGGTGGGGTCCCAGTCCTCGGGGAGGGCCGGTACCTTGGCTGCGGAACTTTCCACATCCACAAAGGCGCGGTTATCGATCGACTCCGAGATGGAAGCCATGGTGTCCAGGATGTGGAACGCGAGTTCACCCTGGGCCCGGTGGGGACGGCCTTCACGGATTGCCCGGGCCATCTCCAAAACTCCCGCACCCCGGCTGGCGGTGGAACCCACGGAGGGCACTACCGTCCAGTCGTCAGAGCCAAGGGTGCAAATCCTGACGTCGCCGTCGAACATGTTCGGGTCCGGGAAGGCGATGGTGGCTTCGGTGCCCGTGATCTCGACGAACCCGGCGCGTTTCAGCGGTGAGTCGAAGCTGAAAATGCTCTGGGCGGACTCGCCGCCCTCGAACTCGAGGATGGAGCTGACATGCGTGGGGACCGTGACCTCGAAGCTTTCCCCGGCCTTGGGCCCGGAACCGATGATGCGCGATTCGCGGGACTTGGATCCGAAGGCGGCCACGCGGCGGATGCTGCCGAAGGTCTGCACCAGCGTTGTGAGGTAGTAAGGGCCGATGTCGAAAAGGGGTCCGGCGCCGTCCTGGAAGAGGAAGGCCGGGTTGGGGTGCCATGACTCAGGTCCCGGTGACTGCATCAGGGTCAGAGCGGTCAGCGGGGTGCCGATGTCTCCGCGCTCGATCATCCGCCGCGCCGTCTGCAGCCCGGCACCGAGGAAGGTGTCGGGAGCACAGCCAAGGCGTACACCGGCAGCGTCCGCGGCCTTCAGCAGGCCAAGCCCGCTTTCCCGGTCCAAGGAGAAGGGCTTCTCGCTCCACACGTGCTTGCCGGCGTTGACGGCGAGGGTAGCCACCTCGACGTGGGCAGCAGGAATGGTCAGGTTGATGACGATTTCGACCTCAGGATGGCCGAGGACGGCGTCCACACCTCCGTGGGCGGGAATTCCGTATTCGGCAGCCCGGGCTGCCGCTGCTTCCTCGAACAGGTCGCCGATGGCGAGGACCCGTACATCGGGGAAGCTGGTGAGGTTGTCCAGGTACTGCTTGCTGATGACGCCGGCACCGATGATGCCGACTCCCACGGGACCTGAACCCAGTGGACCGAACGCTGCTCCTGCGGCGTGGCTCATGCGGAGACCTTTCCTGCGCTGAGGTAGTTGTAGCTGTCGCGGACGGCCTCGAACATGTCGCCCTGGAAGTCGTCGAGTTCAACAACGCCGGCTTCCAGGGAACCTGCTGCTGCGAGGACGTCCCAGATGGGCATCTTTCCGTCGCCGACCGCCAGTTGGCTGGAGGGGTCGGAGGTGACGGGACCGTCCTTGATGTGGATGAACTTCACGCGGTCACCGAGTTTGGCCAGGAGTTCGGCCGGATCCTGTCCGCCCACTGCGGCCCAGTACGTGTCCAGTTCCAGGACCACTTCGGGAGCGAGGTTGTCGGCAAGGTGTTCAATGGCGGTCTTTCCGTCAATGACGGACTCAACTTCCCACCAGTGGTTGTGATAGCCCACGCGGACGCCGTATTCCGCGCCTTTGGCCGCGGCCGCGTTGAGCTGTTCTGCGGTGGCTTTGATGTCTTCGATGCTGTTCCAGCGCTCGATCGGAACGTGCGGATCGATCACGGTGCCGATTCCCAGCTGCCGGGCCGCTTCGAAGATGGCGTCCTGGTCATCGCTCAGCAGGGGAGCGTGCCCGGAGGGTGCAGTGAGGTTGTTTTCGGCAAGTGCTTTCTTGAGTTCCGCTGCCTTGGCAACGAACCGGTAGGGCTCCACCATGGTGAACCCGATGTCAGCCAAACGTTGGATGGTTCCAGCAAGATCCTCTTCCAGGGCCTTTCGGACCGTGTAGAGCTGGATCGAGTATGACACTGTCTCTCCTCGTCATTGTGGTTTGAGCGCAGATCGACCCTGGTGATAACCACCATTTGCGGTCGTGATGTGCTGTACCTCACAACCTAGGGGGACTTTTGCCGAGCGTCAAGCAAAAGTTGAAAATACGTCGGCGTTCTTTTGCCGCGTGACACGCATAACCATCCGTGCTATCACTGATTCATGACTTCAGCCCCCGCGAACGACGCCGGAAAAGAGCCCTCTGCGCCGGAGGCCGGAAGTCTTTCCCGCGCTGGTGACCTCTTCCAGCTGCTCCGTGACGGGCAGGCCCGCACCCGCGCCGAACTCGCGCTGACCACCGGACTCGCGCGCTCCACCGTTGCGTCCCGCATCGACGCACTCATCAGCTCCGGGCTCGTAGGACCCGCGGGCGAGGCAAGCTCCAGTGGCGGGCGCCCGCCGTCGCGCTTTGCCTTCAACCCGGCCGCCCGCGTGGTCCTGGCTGTCGACGTCGGCGCCACGCACGTGATTGTTGCGGTCACGGACCTCGGAGGGAAAATCCTTGCCGAGCAGCGGCTCAAGCAAGACGTCTCCGACGGCCCGGACATCGTGCTGGGGCGCGTCATAGCCGCAGGCAAGGAACTGCTCGCCGAGGCAGGACGGGAAATGGGCGACCTCGCCGGCATGGGCATTGGCTTGCCCGGACCCGTGGAACACGACACCGGCCGGCCGGTGAAGCCGCCGATCATGCCGGGTTGGGACGGGTTCGACGTCGTCCCTTACGTCCAGCGCTCGCTGCCTGTCCCGGTTTTGGTGGACAACGACGTGAACATCATGGCACTCGGCGAACGGACCGCTTACTGGCCGGAGCACGAGAACTTCCTGTTCATCAAGGTGGCCACGGGCATCGGTGCCGGCATCATCAGCAGCGGAGAGCTGCAGCGCGGCGCCAACGGAACCGCCGGGGACCTGGGCCACGTCCGCGTACCCCGCGGCGACGAGGTGCTGTGCCGTTGCGGCAACTACGGGTGCCTCGAAGCGCTGGCCTCAGGTCCCGCCGTCGCGCGCCAACTCCACGAGCTTGGGCTGGACGCGTCAACCGGCGCCGACGTGTTGCGGCTGGTCGGTGAGGGGAACCTGCAAGCGATCCAGGCCCTGCGGCAGGCGGGGCGAGACGTCGGGGATGTCCTGGCCACGGTGGTCAACCTGCTGAACCCGTCCATGATCGTGATCGGCGGCAGCGTCGGCGAGGCCGGGGAACATCTCGTGGCCGGTATCCGCGAGGTCGTGTACAGGCGTTCCCTGCCGCTGGCCACCACCCACCTGCGGATCGGCATCTCCATGGCCGGGGACCGCGCTGCCATCCTGGGCGCGAGCCAGATGGTTACCCAGTATGTCCTGTCTCCCGCGGTGATCGAAGCCACGCTGCAGGCAACCGGCTGAGCCGTCTTTTTTCGGGGCTGGGCGGCGCCGTGATAGCAATGAAACTGATGAAAACGTTTCCTGAGATCCTGCGGCCCGTTCCGTGAACCAATTGCTTGCCAAAGTTCCGCGCGGTTGGTTGATCCTTGCCTGCATCGGACTCATCGCCCTCAACATGCGCGGGCCGTTCGTTGCCGTTGCGCCGGTGGTGGACTCGCTGCGCATGGACCTTGGATTCTCGCCGGTCGAGTTGGGCTTGCTGACCGGCATTCCCGTGCTGTGCTTCTCGCTCGCATCCCCACTGGCATCCCTCGCCGGACGGCGCTTCGGGGCCGAATTCGCCGTCATGCTTACCCTGCTGGGAGTGCTGGCCGGCGTTGTGGTGCGCTCCAGCGGGGGAGGCGTGCCCGTGATGGTGGGTACGGTGCTCATCGGCGTCGCCATCACCATCGGCAACATCGCAGTGCCCTTGATCATCCGTCGCGACTTCGCCCCACGCAGGCAAGCCACGGCCATGGGCGTCTACACCGCGGCGTTGAACATCGGCTCGTTCCTGACGTCCGTGATCACTGCGCCGCTCGCGGATCTGCTGGGCTGGCGGTTGTCCCTCGCCGCCAGCGCCCTGCTGGCGCTGGCTGCGATCGTGTTTTGGATTCCTACCGTTGGTGTCCGCCGCGCCCTGGTTCCGGCGCCCGTGCCCGCTGCTCCGCCGTCGGGTTCCGGACGGGTGGCCGGCGTCCGATGGCTGATAGCCGGGCTGACTGTTGGCTTCGCCGGGCAGGCGTTCTCCTATTACGGCGTCACGGCCTGGCTGCCCAGCTTCCTGTCCGATGAACTCGGGATGGGTACCGCCGAGGCCGGCGCAGGGTCCTCGCTGTTCCAGATCTTCGCGATTGTGGGCGGCCTGGGCGTTCCGCTCCTGGCCCGCTTCACCAGTACGACGACGGTCGCGGTCACCTTGAGCGCGCTGTGGCTGAGCGTTCCCGTGGGCCTGCTGCTGGCCCCGCAGCTGTGGTGGCTCTGGTCCTCGATGGGCGGAGTAGCCCAGGGTGGCGGCATCACGGTGATCTTCATTGCCGTCATCAGGTTCGCCCGCGACCAGGCCTCGGCCGGCAAGATGTCCGCCGTCGTGCAGGGCGTTGGCTACTGCTTTGCCGCGCTTGCTCCCACAATCGTTGGCTACGTCCATGACGTGTCCGCAGGGTGGACCGCGCCGCTGCTGGTCATCCTCGGCTCGGTCCTCGCGTTCTGTGTGTGCACCACGCTGTCGGTGCGCTGGGTCGCCCGCCAGCCTTAACCCCAACTGGGTCGCAGTTAAGCACGTTCTGAGCCCCCAAAACGTGCTTAACTGCGACCCAGATGGGTGGTTTTTCCGGTGCTGGGCTGCCTCCCCGGCCTTCGGGGTCACTTGTTGCGAAGAGTGCAGGCAGCCCAGCGTCGGGGCTTTCGGTTTGTCGTTCCCAGGCGTTGCTGCTCCTAGGCGGCGACGAGTTCTTCAGCCGTCGCTTCTTCCCGGGCCTCGGTGAGGTAGCGGGCGTACGCCGGGATGGTCAGGAACGTGGGGAACTCTTCCGTGAGGGTGACTTCTTCGAAGATGCTGCGGGCGTCTGCGAAGCGGTCTCCGTCGAAGCGTTCCAGGCGGGCGAATTCCTCATCCAGCATGTCCTGGACCCATTCGCGGGAGATGATATCGCCGTGTTCGGTGATGGCGTGGGAGTGGATCCACTGCCAGAGCTGGGAGCGGGAGATCTCGGCAGTGGCGGCGTCTTCCATGAGGTTGTGGATGGCCACTGCGCCGTTGCCCCGGAGCCAGGACTCGATGTAGCGGATGCCCACCTCGATGTTCTGGCGGATGCCGGCCTCGGTGATGGTGCCCTGGGTGCTGGCGATGTCGATCAAGGCGCGGTCATCCGGGGTCACGTCTTCGCGGCTCTTGGTGAGCTGGTTGGGCGCTTCGCCAAGTACCGAGTCGAAGACTTCGCGGCACACCGGTACCAGGTCCGGATGGGCTACCCAGGAACCGTCAAAACCGTCGTTGGCTTCGCGGGTCTTATCCGCACGGACCTTCTCGAAGGAGGCTGTGTTGGCTGCCTCGTCCTTGCGGTTGGGTACTGCTGCCGCCATGCCCCCGATTGCCATGGCGCCGCGGCGGTGGCAGGCCCGGACCAGCTGTTCGGTGTAGGCGCGCATGAACGGCTGGGTCATGGTCACCTGGCCGCGGTCCGGCAGGACGAAACGCGGCCCGCGGGTGCGGAAGTTCTTGATCAGGGAGAAGATGTAGTCCCACCGGCCGGCGTTGAGCCCGGACGCGTGGTCGCGCAGTTCGTAGAGGATCTCCTCCATTTCGAACGCTGCGGTGATGGTTTCGATCAGCACCGTGGCCCGGATGGTTCCTTGCGGGATGCCCAGCAGGTCCTGGGCCAGGATGAAGATGTCGTTCCAGAGCCGTGCTTCGAGGTGGTTCTCGATCTTGGGCAGGTAGAAGTAAGGGCCCTTGCCCTGGGCGAGGAGGCGGCGGGCGTTGTGGAAGAAGTAGAGCCCGAAGTCCACGATGCCGCCGGCGATCGGCTTGCCATCGATCAGCATGTGCTTCTCCGGCAGGTGCCAGCCACGGGGCCGGACCACGATGGTGGGCAGGTCCTCGGCGGCCTTGAGCTTGTATTCCTTGCCTTCGGGGGTTGTGAAGTCGATCCGGCGCTCCAAAGCGTCAGTCAGGTTGAGCTGGCCCTGGATGACGTTGCGCCACGTCGGAGTGGAGGAGTCTTCCATGTCCGCCAGCCACACCTTCGCCCCCGAGTTCAGGGCGTTGATGGTCATCTTCTTGTCCACTGGTCCGGTGATTTCCACGCGGCGGTCCTCCAGCCCCGGGGCCGGGGGAGCCACCCGCCACGACGGGTCATTCCGGATGGCCTCGGTGTGCGGCAGGAAGCGCGGGTCCTGGCCGGAGGAGATTGCGTTGCGGCGTGCGTGCCGTGCCTGCATGAGTTCCTGCCGGCGCTCGGCGGTGGCCCGGTGCAGCTTGCCGACAAACTCAAGCGCGTCCGGAGTCAGGACCTCGCCCTGCCGGCAAATGGGCTGCGCAGTCAAAGTGATGCCGTTGATGGTGAAGTTGTCGGTGAAGCTGTTCATTGGAGTTGTCCCTTCAGGAACCAACTGACTGGCGGTAGTGGTTGTTCTGAACGTTCAGAACAACCACTACTGCCATCTAGTTGGGAAAGTGGGCCCACGGCCGCCGGGTTCCCTCGCGAGCTTGCGAGCGGAGGGGGCGGCTGGGGATTAGTGGAATTGGCCTTCTTCGGTCGATCCGACCAAGGCGAGGGTGGAAGCGTTCGGGTTGAGCGCTGTGGCGATGTCGTCGAAGTAGCCGGTGCCGACTTCGCGCTGGTGCTTGGTAGCGGTGTAGCCGCGGGATTCGGAGGCGAATTCCTTTTCCTGGAGCTCGACGTAGGCGCTCATGCCTTCGCGGGCGTAGCCGTGGGCGAGGTCGAACATCGAGTAGTTCAGGGCGTGGAAGCCGGCCAGGGTGATGAACTGGAACGTGAAGCCCATGGCGCCGAGTTCGCGCTGGAACTTGGCTATGGTGGCGTCGTCCAGGTGCTTACGCCAGTTGAACGACGGCGAGCAGTTGTAGGAAAGCATCTGGTCCGGGTACTCGGCCTTGACGGCTTCGGCGAACTTGCGGGCCAGTTCCAGGTCCGGGGTGCCCGTCTCCATCCAGATCAGGTCGGAGTACGGAGCGTAGGCCTTGGCACGGGCGATGCAGGGCTCGATGCCGTTGCGGACCTTGTAGAAGCCCTCGGCCGTGCGTTCTCCGGTGATGAATTCGCGGTCGCGTTCGTCAACATCGGAGGTGATCAGGGTTGCGGCCTCGGCGTCGGTGCGGGCGATGACCACCGTGGGGGTGCCGGCGACGTCGGCAGCCAGGCGGGCTGCGTTGAGGGTCCGGATGTGCTGCTGGGTGGGGATCAGGACCTTGCCGCCGAGGTGGCCGCACTTCTTCTCCGAAGCGAGCTGGTCCTCCCAGTGAACACCCGAGGCGCCTGCGGTAATCATGGATTTCATGAGTTCGTAGGCGTTCAGCGGGCCACCGAAACCGGCCTCGGCGTCGGCCACGATCGGGACCAGCCAGTCCTCAACAGTCTTGATGCCCTCGGCGTACTCGATCTGGTCGGCACGCAGCAGCGCGTTGTTGATCCGGCGCACAACCTGCGGAACCGAGTTGGCCGGGTAGAGCGACTGATCCGGGTAGGTGTGACCGGAGAGGTTGGCGTCAGCGGCGACCTGCCAACCCGAAAGGTAGATGGCGCGCAGGCCTGCCTTGACCTGCTGTACTGCCTGGTTGCCGGTCAGGGCGCCGAGGGCGTTGGTGTAGCCGCCGGTGGGTGCTTCCTCGGTGAGCTGCTTCCAGAGCTTTTCCGAACCGCGGCGGGCCAGGGTGTGCTCTTCGGAGACGCGACCACGGAGGCGGACGACGTCGGCAGCCGAGTAATCACGGGTGACGCCCTCCCAGCGCGGGTTGGCGGACCATTCAAGTTCCAGCGCCGCGGCCTGCTGCTCAGCGGTCAACTCTGGTTCAAACGATGCGGTCATTGCATGTCTCCTCGTATCCAAGCGGCTCCCGGGCCGGCCTCCGCTGCGTCCTTGCTGCTTCGGCCGGCTCACCCGGGGTCTGTATTTCTTTTCGTGAGAACTACTTTTCTGCACTTTCCAAGCTCTTTCTAGATAAATCCTCTGGAAAGAAATGCAGTTCTTCGCGTATTCTCAAGAAATGTCGCCTGTGAGCTGGAGCCGCGAAGTCGCGTCGCCGTCGTCGTCCCCTACGTCCCCCGAACTGGACGTGATCAGCCTTGGCCGCCGCGTGCGCCACCTGCGCAAGCAAGCCGGCCTGACGCTCGATGACCTGAGTGCCGCCGTCGGGACCGCGCCGAGCCAACTGAGCCTGATCGAAAACGGCAAACGCGAGCCCAAGCTGGGGCTGCTGCAACACCTTGCCTCCGCGTTGAACGTGAGCATCGACCAACTGCTCGGAGCTGAGCCGCCAAGCCGCCGCGCCGCCCTGGAAATCGAGCTGGAGCGGTACCAGCGCGGACCGCTGTACGAGTCCTTGAACCTGCCAAAAATCCGCATCAGTTCGCGGCTTCCGTTGGAGGTTCTGGAGGCGCAGGTCGGGCTGCTTCAGGAACTCGAACGCAAGCTCAACGAGCAAGCCGCGACGCCGGAAGAAGCCCGCCGCGCGAACGGCGAGTTGCGTGCCATGATGCGCGAGCGCGGTAACTATTTCCCCGAGTACGAGGCCGAGGCGCAGAAGGTCCTCAAGGGCGTGGGCTACACCTCCGGGCCGTTGAGCCAGCACGTCATCGCGGACATCGCCGAGAACCTGGGATTCTCACTGCACCACGTCAGCGACCTGCCGCATTCCACCCGGTCCGTGACCGATTTGAAGAACCGCAGAATTTACCTAACGCAGAACCAGCGGCAGGACCACGATCCCCGGTCGGTCCTGCTGCAGGCGCTGGGGCACTACGTCCTGGGGCACGGGACTCCCAAGAACTACGGTGACTTCCTGGCGCAGAGAGTGGCCACCAACTACTTTGCGGCGGCATTGCTGCTGCCGGAGCAGGCAACGTTGGATTTCCTGCTGAAGGCCAAGGCCGCCAAGGAGATCGCCGTGGAGGACATCCGGGACGCTTTCGCGGTGTCCTACGAAACTGCGGCCCACCGTTTCACCAACCTGGCGACCCAACACCTGGGCATCACCACCCACTTCCAGAAAACCCACCAGTCCGGGATCATCTACAAGGCCTACGAGAACGACGGCGTCGCCTTCCCGCAGGACCACACCGGCGCCATTGAGGGGCAGCCGTCGTGCAAGGCGTGGACGTCCCGAGCGGTGTTCGACGTACCGGACAAGTTCAGCGCCTACAGCCAGTACACGGACACTCCCTCCGGCACGTACTGGTGCACGGCGCGGACCGAGCGTTCCGCCGCCGGCGAGTTTTCGCTCAGCATCGGGGTGCCTTACCAGCACGTGAAGTGGTTCCGCGGGCGGGAGACCACGGCCAGGGCCACCTCCAATTGCCCGGATCCGAACTGCTGCAAGCGGCCACCGGCCGAACTGGCCAACGAGTGGGCCGGCAACGCCTGGCCGTCCGCCCGGGCCCATTCGCACCTGCTGGCCGCGATGCCCCCGGGCGCGTTCCCGGGCGTGGATGAGACCGAGGTGTACAGCTTCCTGGCGGCGCACTCCGCGCGTTGAGCGGGGCCTCCGCGCGCTAACGGGACTCCGGCGAGTTCGCGGCAACCCTGCGGTGACGCTGGAAGTTTCCGGGGGTCCTTGGCGGTTTCCCGCGATCACGGCGCAGGACGGCGGTTTCCCGCGATCACGGCGCAGGACGGCGGCTAACGAACCAGCCGCGCCACCAGGACTGCCGCAGCATCAACGACGTCGTCCGCTTCCTTCTTGGTGGCACTCAAGGCGACCTCGTGGCCGGCAACCGTGATGATGTCGGTGATCACCGCGACGGTGAGGCGGCCCAAAGTGTCCTCGGCCGTTCCGAGAAGGACCGAATTCTGGCGCACCCATTCCCGCCCGCGCTCGCGACGCAGGACCTCGAAGCCGGGGGGAGCATCGCCCTCGAAGAAGACGCGTTCCAGCGCGCGGTGCTTCCAGGTGTAGTCGAAGTACGTGCGGCTGCCGACGTCGAAGAGCGCCAAGGGATCGTTTTCGCCGGACTTCCGGGCCTTGGCAACGGCGGCCGCCACCAGCCGTTCGTGCTCGTTTTGGTAGTCGTCCCAGAGGGCAAGGAAGAGCTCTGTCTTGCCGCCGAAGTGATGGTAAAGGCTTCCGACGCTGGACCTGGCCCGCGTGACGATGTCCGAGATGCCGGCGTCCGTGAAGCCCAGTTCGCTGAAAACCGCAGCGGCCGCGTCCAGCAGCTTGCGTTGGGTAGTCGCTGTCCGGGACCACTGCCAGGAGCCGGAATGGACTGCGGCGTCGGAGGTTTTCCGAACCATCGAGCCTCCCCGGGACAGCCTGAATCCTTGACCAAGTCCAAATTACAGTAAATAATTCTGGAAGTCCGTTCTAGAAAATAAGTATTGCGCTATGTGTCCGAATGCTGCGATTTTTGACGCCAAAGGCGCCCTGCGGGCCAGGCGCCGTTTTCGCCGTCGGGCAGCAACTGGTTGAATCGCTATGAGAGCGCCAACTGGTCGCACGCCAACAAGCCAGAGAGGAACGCGGCCTGATGTCCGTTTCAAGCAAGTCGTCCGGGATCACGTCGAACAGGTGGTTCAAGCCCGTCGCCGTCACCGTGGGGGCTTTGGTCATCGCGCTGATCCTGGTGCTCGTGGCACAGTGGCTCCGCACGCTGGAACCGGTGAAGCAGTTCCTGACGGACTATCCGGGACACTCGGAGCTGCCCGAGGGCGCACCGACGGGGCTCCCGGCGTGGCTGGGCTGGCAACACTTCCTCAACATGTTCTTCATCGTCCTGATCATCCGCTCCGGTTGGCAGGTGCGCACCACTACGCGGCCGCCGGGTTACTGGACGCGGAACAACAAGGGCTTCATCAAGACCAGGAACGCTCCCACCAAGATCAGCCTGGACCTGTGGTTCCACTTGACGCTGGATGCGCTGTGGGTGCTCAACGGCCTGATTTTTATTGTGCTGCTGTTCGCCACAGGCCAGTGGATGCGGATTGTGCCCACCAGCTGGGACGTCTTCCCGAACGCGGTTTCGGCCGGCCTCCAGTACGCGTCGCTGAACTGGCCGCTGGAAAACGGTTGGGTCAACTACAACGCCTTGCAGCTGCTGACCTACTTCATCACGGTCTTCATCGCGGCGCCGCTGGCCATCATTACCGGCATCCGCATGTCCGGGGCGTGGCCCAAGAAGGCAGCGGTCAACAAGTTCTACCCCATTGAAGCTGCCCGCAAGGTCCACTTCCCGGTGATGATCTACTTCGTAGCGTTCGTGATCGTCCACGTGACGTTGGTCCTGGCCACGGGTGCCCTGCGGAACCTCAACCACATGTACGCCTCCACGGACGACGCCAACAGTTGGTGGGGCTTCGCGGTCTTCGCAGCGTCCATCGTGGTCACGGCTGCGGCCTGGTTCCTTGCCCGGCCCCTGTTCCTTCGCCCGATCGCGTCGCTGATGGGCAAGGTTACCAACCGCTAGGCCAGCGCTAGCTCAGCGCACCGCCCTGCCACAAGGCATCAAACGGCGCCCCGGACGCTACGCGGTTGCGGATTCCCTCGGTCACGAACGCCTTGGCTGTACGGGCCGCCTCGAGCGGCGACGCACCCTTGGCCAGCTCCGCCGTCACGGCGGCGGCCAGCGAACAGCCCGCACCGGACACCGCGACCTCGCCCACCTTCGGTGCACGCAGGACTTCCAGCGTCCGGCCGTCGTAGAAAACGTCGACGGCGTCAGCACCTTCCAGCCGCACCCCGCCTTTGGCGAGCACGGCGGCGCCGCTGAGCTCATGGATGCGGATGGCGGCGGCCTTGAGGGACTCTTCGTCGGTGATGGTGAGGCCGGAGAGGGATTCGGCCTCGAAATGGTTCGGTGTGACAAACGTGGCCAGCGGGAGGATCTGCGCCTTCAAGGCCTGGTCCGTGTCCAGCGCGTGTCCGGGCTCCTGGCCTTTGCAGATCAGGACCGGGTCCAGGATGATGCTGCTGAATGCGCCGTCGGACAGCGCCTTCTCCACGGTGCTGATGGTTGCCGGGCTTCCCAACATGCCGATCTTCACGGTGTCCAACACCGAAGGTGCGCCGGAAGCGGCACCGTAGGCCGCCGTCGTGGCTTCCAACTGGTCCGCAATCACTTGCTGGTCCACCGGGACAAAACGGTGGTTCCAGTTGTCCTTGGGATCGAACGAAACGATGCACGTCAGGTTGACGATGCCGAAAACTCCGAGTTCCTGGAACGTCTTGAGGTCGGCTTGCGCACCGGCGCCGCCGGTCGCTTCCGAGCCGGCGATGGTCAATGCAATGGCAGGGGCAGCGGCAGAAGTCATGGTTTCCATTTTGCCAGCTTCCTGATGATGCGCGATTTCCTAGCCGTGGAGGGACCTGTACGCAGCGGCCGCGGCCGGGTGCAGCGGAACCCCGGCTGTGTTGATGAGCGTCTCCGGACTGAGGAACTGCACGCCCGTGCTTGATGTGGGAATAAGGTCCTGCGCCCGTTCCACCAGCAGGCGCACCGTACGCCGCGCCAGGGAATCGGGGAGATCGCTGCGGCACAACAGCAGGTTGGCTACGCCCACCGTCCAGATCGCGGGGGCGTCGCCGTAGGTTCCCGCCGGTATGAGCACGCGGTCGTAGTAATCACCGTGTTCTGTGCGCAGGGCTGCGATGTGCAGTGAGAGGTCCAGGAGCCGGACTCCCAGCACCGAGGCTGTTGCTGCGATGGCTGCGGTGGGGACCCCGCCGGACCAGAAGAGGGCGTCGATGGACGCACCCCGGAGCGCGGACAGCCCTTGGTTGAGGCCTAGGTTGACCTGTTGCGGCGCGGGTTCAAGCACGGCGGAAGCGATGATCCGGGGAGCCGTCAGGGAAGTGCCGGACCCCGCTTCGCCCACCCCCACCACTTTTCCGGCCAGATCGGCGAAGGTCCCGATGCCGCTGTCTGCGCGGACTATGCAATGAACATAGTTCTCGTACACCTTGCCAAGCGCCACCAGGCTTGTACCGGCCGGGGTTGCGCCCGCAGCGGCCGGGGTTGCGCCCGTGGCGGCAGGGCTTGCGCCCGTGGCGGCAGGGCTTGGGCCGGGCGCTGCCGGACCCGGGGCCGGAAGCGCTGCCGTGTCGGCAAGTGCGACGGCGAATGTCGCCTCGCCGGACATGACCCGCCGGATGTTCTCAAGGCTTCCGCCAGTGACCAGAGGCTCTGCCGTTTCCGCAACGCCCTCGCGTTGCAGCAGACCTGCGAGCAAGGTGGCGAACTCCAAGTAGAAACCGCCCGATTCGCCACCAGCCACCGTCAGCTTCTCCGGTTTCGGCTCCGGCGTGCAGGCAGCGGAGGACATCAGCAGCCCTGCACTTCCCAGGATCAGCCCGGACGTGAGCACGGTACGGCGGGACAAAGGCCTAGCCATTCGCGCCACCGCCGAACTCCAGGCGTCCTATCAGCCCGTGCGGGACACGCTCCCGCAACACCAGCTTGCCTCCGTTGGCCTCGGCCAGCCGTTCCACGATGGTGAGGCCCAAGCCGTTGCCGGGAATTCCGCTGTGTTGAGGCGCGCGCCAAAACCGCGAGGTGGATGCCAGACGCTGATCAGCGGACAGTCCCGGGCCGTCGTCGGAGACCTCGATCGCCAGGCCGTCCCGAATAGCTTCGGCCGCCACTGCGATGTGACCACCGGGGGAGTACTTGATGGCGTTGGCCAGCAACTCACCCACCATCTGGGCCAGTTCCTCGGGGTCGCACCGGAGCTCCAACGCGGGCCCGCTGTGGTCTTCCAAGGTAATGGTGGAGCCGGCCAACCGTGCCGCGGGGCCCGCCCTTTCCACCTCGCCTTGGAGTACCGGGAAAGGATCAATGACGCTTTGGCGCCGATGCTCGGACGACTGCGCTGCAGCAGCCCCGGCAACGGCACGATGCTCCGCAGTCGCCAGCTTCAGCACGCCGTCGAGCATTTCCTCAACGCGCTCCAGTTCGTCCACCACGCCGGCCGCCGCCGCCTTCGCCGGGCTGTTTTGCAGTTCAAGCTGCAGCAGGTCGATCCGGAGCCGCAGGGCGCCCACCGGGTTGCGCAGCTGGTGCGAGGTGTCCGCGATGAGCTGACGCTGCGACTCCATGCTTTCGCTGACAGTGTTGGCCATGGCGGAGAACGAACGGCTCAGTTCCCGCAGCTCGGGCGGACCTGCCTCGGGAAGCTTGCTGGTCTTGCCCGTGGTTTCGAGTTGGTGTACCGCTTCACTCAAGCGGTGCACCGGCCGCAAAACCCAGCCGGTGAGGCGGGCAGCGACCAGCAGCAGCACCGCACCCATCACCAGGGCCGCGAGCCCGACGACGACCCACCGTTCGCGCAGTTTCGCCCGGGCCGCGTCGAGGTTGACTTCCAGGACGGCTTCTCCGAGCACCTGGCTGGCCGTTCCAAAAGAGCGCGAGATGACCTCCGTCCCGGATTCGAAGGGCCGGACCGTGCCGATGGTGGTGTCGCTGAGGTTGAGGCTGGCCCGGGCCAAGGCATCCTGAACGTCCCGTCTTTGCTCGCTCAGACCGCCGGAGGCCAGGGTTTGCTGCTGGAGGCGGATCAGGATGCCTTCGCCATAGAGTTCGGTGTACCGGTCCATTTCGCGCTGGAGCTGGGTGGTGTCGCCATCAGCGGAGGCATCGTTGGCGAGCTGGGCAAAACGGTTCAGGGCCGATACCCGGTTGATCTGCACGTCCTGGGTCAGTTCCCGCGCGGCTGACGTAAGGATGACGCTGGAAACCGTGACAACAATGAGCACGGCGATGACACTGAGGATCCCGAGGACGCGGACCTTCATCCCTGCTCCACGCGATACCCGACGCCCCGCACGTTGATGATGAACCCGGGCAGTTGCAGCTTGGACCTCAGGCCGGTCAGGTGGACATCCAAGGAGCGGGAGTGCGCCACGAAGGCGTCGCCCCACAGGGCATCCAGAATCTGCTCACGGGTCACCACGGAGCCGGCGTTGCGGACCAAGAGGCTGAGGAGGTCGAATTCGGTAGCGGTGAGGCTGAGTTCCCTGTCGTCGACGACGGCGAGGCGGCGGTCGAGGTCTACGGTCAACGGCCCCACGGTGACCTCATGGGGTGTGCTCTGGCCGGAGCGGCGGGCCCTTCGCGTCACGGCCTCGATCCGGGCGAGCAGCTCCACCAGCTTGACCGGCTTGACCAGGTAATCGTCCGCACCCGAGCGCAGGCCCAGGACCACGCTGCGTTCATCATCGCGCGCCGTGAGGATCAGGATGGGGATGTGCGTGACTTGGCGGAGCTTCCTGAGCACTTCCAACCCGTCCAGGTCCGGGAGGCCCAGATCCAGGAGGATGACCTCGTGGTTGCGGTGGTCCAGGAGTGCATCTTCACCGCGGGACACCCTGGTTGGTTTGTGGCCCGCCGACGTCACGGCAGCCCCCAGTGCCGACGCCATGGCGTCGTCGTCCTCGACGATGAGCACGTGCACTGTTGATCCTTCTGGTAGCCCGGCGGGTGTTTTCCGCTACTTGAGCTTAACGTTGCGAGGCCCGCCCTGCGGCCTTCGCACTCAGCGAAGGGCGCAGAACGGGCCTCAGAGGGGGTGTTAGACGTTGACGAGGTCCTTCTTGTCGTCGTCTTTGCGGTTTCCCCAAGCATGTCCCTGCTCGGTATCGAGGTGCGTAGCCTTCTTGTTCTTGAGGGCGAAGACGTACACCAACAGCGAGATGAAGATGGCCGCCGTGACGTAGGTGAAGAACATGTCCACCTGGCCGGCTTTCTGCAGGGCAGCGCCGATCAGCGGGACCGTACCGCCGAACAGCGAGTTGGCGATCGCGTAGCCAAGACCCACGCCCAGCGCACGGATGGATGCCGGGAAGAGTTCAGCCTTCACCAGCGCATTGATGGACGTGTAGCCGCCAACCATCAAGAGGCCGCCCATCATGAGCAGGAAGGCGACGAACGGATCCTTGGTTCCGGCCAGGGTGGAGAGCAGCGGCCAAGTGAACAGGACACCGGTGACGCCGAACCAGATCAGCAGCGGCTTGCGGCCGATCTTGTCCGACAACATGCCGTAGACGGGCTGCAGCAACATGAAGATGAACAGTGCCCAGAAGTTGATGACGGAGGTGTCGGTCTTTGCGATGCCGGAGGTATCGTTCATGAACTTCAGGATGAAGTTGGTGTAGGTATAGAACGCCACCGTGCCGCCGAGGGTGATGCCGATGCAGATCAGCAGCGGCTTCCAGTGCTTGGTGAACAGGAGCTTCATGCTGCCCGGCTGGGCCTCGCCCTCAACCTTGACGTGCGCTGCACGGATCTGGTCGGCGGAGACGGTCTCTTCCATGGAGCGGCGGAGCCACAGGACAACCAGTGCAGCAACGCCGCCGATTGCGAACGGAATGCGCCAGCCCCACTCGGTCAGGTCTTCCTTGCTCATGGTGTTCTGCAGGATCACGAGGACCAGGAGGGCCAGCATCTGGCCGCCGATGAGCGTGACGTACTGGAAGCTGGAGAAGAAGCCGCGACGCTTGGCCGTTGCTGCCTCGGACATGTACGTGGCGCTGGTCCCGTACTCGCCGCCGACGGAGAAGCCTTGGACCACGCGGACGAAGACCAAGAGGATCATGGCCCACAGGCCGATGACGTCCTGGGTAGGCAGGATCGCAATGGCGAACGAACCCGCGGACATCAGGGTCACGCTCAGCGTCAGGGCAGCCTTCCGGCCCTTACGGTCCGCGTAGCGGCCGAAGAACCAGCTGCCGATCGGACGCATGAGGAACGACGTCGAGAAGACCGCCATCGCTTCAAGGCCAGCCTGCAGTTCGTCCTTGGAGTTGAAGAAGTGCGACTGGAAGTACGCGGCAAAAACGGTGTACACGTAGAGGTCGAACCACTCCACGAGGTTGCCCGCAGAGCCCTTGAGGATGTTGCTCACGGCCTTGCGTGTCTGTGCCGCCTCGCTCAGAGGCGCGGCTTGTTGGGTGCTCATCAATGAACCTTCCTGGACGGCTGCGCACATGGCAGTCGTGTCTTGCATGAGTTCGTTCTGTCCATGAAGCTCGTGCTCATGGCTTCCTTGCACATGGCTCTTCGTCGACTAAGAAAGGTCCTCTTGGGGGTGAAGAGGACATGTTCCAAGCTATGGGTGATGCACGGCACAGCCAACGTCGGAGGGGATTTCCTAACACTTCCTTAGGATTCCGAGAGGAAAACCCCGGTTCCGCGCCCCCACCGTTCCTCTATCACTTCCCGTCGGGTTTCCCGCGTTGCTCTATCACCTCCCGTCGGGTTTCCCGCGTTGCTCTATCACCTCCCGCCGGGATTCCCGCGTTCCTCTATCACTTCCCATAGCGCCTCACCCTTCGCGGGTTTATGGTTCTGGACATGAGCCCACTCGCACGGCTGGCCGGCGCGGTGAAACGGGAAGCGGCCGGCATCCCTTTGCCACCCGGGCAGGTGCTCGGGTTGGTCTTGGACGCGGTCCTACAACGGATACACCCCTTGCCCACGTTGTCCGCCCGACGCGCCCGCAGGAGCGCCGGGACGCTGTTGGTGCTGACCGGCGTCGGAATTACCGTTTGGGCGGTGGCGGAACGACGGCGGCACACCACCGGAAGCTTTGCCTTGGGCCGTCCGGAAGCGTTGGTGACCAGCGGTCCGTACTCCGCGAGCCGGCATCCGATGTACCTGGGCTGGTGGTTAATCCACGCAGGGGTTGCGGTGTACAAGGGCTCGCGCTGGGCGGCTGCAACCCTGCCCGCGGGCATGGCCGTGGAACACTTCGGCGCGTTGTGGGAAGAGAAGGCCCTCCAGAAGGAGTTTGGTCCGGCGTATAGCCAGTACATGGGCAACGTCCCGCGTTACGTCGGGTTCCCTGCGCGGACGCCCGACGGCGGTGAGCGGAGTTAGCCCCATAGCCGCCGTTATGCGGTGGGTGGGCAGATCTTGACCAGCCTCCAGGCCGACAACCTGCCGATCGCCGCGGCGGTTGCGATGGACAGGCTAAAGAGGACCGTACCCAAACTGGAAAGCCCACCAAAGGGTGCGCAGATCAGGGTGCCAACCACGAAGAACGCGGCCACGTGGAGCCATTGGTTCCGCACTTGCCTTAGAACCAGTCCTAACAGCCATCCGACTACGGATCCGATGAGTGCTGCGGGGATGGCGGCATAGATGAAGAAAATCAGCGCATATTCAGGGGCTTGCAGGGACAACAGGGTACTAAAGGCTACATAGGCAACCAAGACACCCATACCCAGCCCCTTCCCTCCCAAGGTCACCCTGACCCGCGGGTTGGGGAGCTGGGGAGGATGCGGTGTTGTGCGGTTGTACTGGTCATCGCCATGCGTACTCAATTGTCACTTCTCCGAAGAGCGCTGAGAGCTCCGGCCAATGACGGATACTCAAACACGAAACCGCATCGAGTAGCTTCCGTGGCTCTACCCATCGGCTCTTCAGGACCAGCTCGGTCTGGGTGCGGATGCGAACTGCCCCAACTTCAAGGAGCCAAGCGGGCGTCGGAATGCCGAAGGGGACGTCCAGGCTCACCCGGACCAGCCCCATGAGTTCGCGATTGTCTACCGGATTGGGCGACGCCGCATTGACTGCACCAACAAGCCCGGGTTTTGCGTGAATGAACATGACCGAACGGAACAAGTCCTCCACGTGGATCCAACTGAACTTCTGCGTCCCCGGTCCCATGTGCCCACCCAAGCCAAACCTGGCCAGGTTCCGGAGGGGGTTCATCACGCCCCCTGCGCCCAGTACGATCGCGATCCGAAGAGGCACCTTGCGCGTGCGCCGTGCAGTGGC
Organism: Paenarthrobacter ureafaciens; assembly: GCF_004028095.1. Classification (NCBI taxonomy): domain Bacteria; kingdom Bacillati; phylum Actinomycetota; class Actinomycetes; order Micrococcales; family Micrococcaceae; genus Paenarthrobacter; species Paenarthrobacter ureafaciens. The sequence goes on from NZ_SBHM01000007.1 coordinate 2,014,558, forward strand.
GGCCTCCAACTCGTCTTCCCAAGCCTTGGCAACGTTGACAGAGAACCCGCTGCCGAGTTCGCCGGAAGCCTCCGACTGTGGGTGATCGTCGGCATGCCGGTAAATGGTCCCGGTACTTGAGTTGATCCAGGTGCTCGGTGGCTCGGCGCAGGCAGCCAAGGCGCGGCCCAACGTTCGAGTCGTCAACACGCGCGAATCCATAATTTCCCGGCGATTCCGCCTCCCGTAGCGGCAGTTCACGGAACGTCCGGCAAGGTTCACCAACAGTGCGGCGCCGTTCAGCGTACTGGTGATGGCGCCGTCGTCGTTCCACTGTGCGTCAGCCGACGCGTTCCGCCCGACTGTTCGGACCTTCCAACCCTCTTCAAGAAACCGCCGATGGAAGTAGCTGCCGATAAAGCCAGTGGCTCCGGCGATGACCACCGTCCGCGGGTTCATGAGTCTTCCTTGACGCTGCGAACCAGTCTCAGGACGTCGTCGAACACTTTGCTGACGCCGGGAATCTTCGTAAGCGACAGACCACGGGCCATCAGTGGCGCGGCGCCGTCAATCAGCCGGCGCGTGCGGCGTTGATCCGTGGATTGGTCGTATACCCAAAACAACGCGACGCCCATGTACGCCAGCCACAGCAGCTCGGGAAGATCGCCGCCTAGCTTCTTAGCGACGGCCGGAGTGGAACCTTCGACGGCGGAACGGAAGATCGCGAGCGACGCCTCCCGGGCGGGAGCGGATGCCGCGCCAAACGGGTTGACGGGCGACGTCGGCCGGATGGCTGTGGCAATGAAGTCGGAACCGAACTGGTGGTAAGGGGACATGACGTCGATGCCAGCGTGCAGAACGGCTTTCATGCGGCCTGCGAGATCCGGGATGCCTTCGAGTGCCTGTGCCGCGGCCGATGCGTGCTCATTCTGGACTTGGATGTACAACTCCTGAACGAGCTCGTCTTTGGACGCGAAGTAGTAGTAAGCGTTGCCGACGGAAACTCCCGCTTCTTGGGCAATGGCGCGCATGGTGGTTTTCTCGAAGCCGATCTCCCGGAACATCTTCAATGCGACGTCGGCTACGAGTTGGCGGGTTCGCGCGCTCTTAATTGCCATCGGGCCCCTCCTGTTTGAACGTGTTCAAGAATCAGTATGGCACCTTTCTGAACGCGTTCAAAAAGGTGAGGTGGCAGAGGGATGGCAGAGGGATGGTTGGGAGGGGGTGGGATGTGGCTGAGGGGTGGCCGGTTGAGGGTGGGATGTGGCAGAGGGACGGGGATGGGAGAATGTAACGTGGTGCCGGGCCAAACGTGCCCGCCACCCACAGTGCTAATACAGCGGGGCGCTCTCCGAAAAGGATGAGGCGCCTGCGCGAACCACTACGAATGGATGACCCATGCCCTCGCCTTCCGGCAGTACCTTGAGCAAGCCCGCGCCCCGTTTCGCTTCGATCGGATCTCCCTATTTCGGCATCATGCTGGCCGTCATGGCGGTGGTGTTGATCCTGTCCAACATCGGCGCTTCCAAGGGTGTGGTGCTCGGGCCGATCATCACCGACGGCGGATTCTTCCTCTTCCCGCTCGCGTACATTCTGGGCGACGTCATGAGCGAGGTCTACGGCTTCAAAGTTGCCCGGAAGGCGATCATCACCTCGTTCGCGTTATCGGTGTTTGCATCGCTCTGCTACTGGGTGATCATCATTCTTCCGGGCTTCGACGACGATTACGGTGTGGCCAAGCAAGCCGCCATCGAAGGCGCGTTGGGACCCGTCCCGCAGATCGTCCTCGCCTCCTTGCTTGCGTTCCTGGCCGGACAAACCATCAACTCGTGGATCCTCGTGAAGATGAAGGAACGCACGGGTGAGAAGAGCCTGTGGGCCCGGCTCATGGGTTCGTCGGTGGTGGGCGAATTCGTGGACACGCTGATCTTCTGCAGCATCGCCGCGTCCGTCATCGGCATCTCCGACGTCGGCTCGTTCGTGAACTACGTCCTGGTCGGCTTCCTGTACAAGACCGCCGTCGAGTTCCTGTTCGTGCCCGTCACCGTCCTGGTGGTGGGCTGGATCAAGAAGCGTGAACCGAGCTACGGAGAAGTCGCCGCCTAGGCCCTCGTCGAGTTCGCCGGAAGCCTGCGGTAGACCAGCGACGTTCCGCACGAGCGAGCAGGGCTCCGGCGAACTCGCGAACCGGAGAAGTCGCAGCCAGCTAGGAGTAGTACCGCCCCAACGTCTCGGCCTTGAACTCGAAGAAGTCCCCGGATTCGATGGCCAAGCGCGCGTCGTCCACCATCTTCACCACGAAGCGCTCGTTGTGGATGGAGATCAGCGTGGCCGACACCATTTCCTTGGCCTTGAACAGGTGGTGGATGTACGCGCGGGAGTAGTTGGTGCAGGTGTAGCAGTCGCAGCCGTCCTGCAATGGACCGAAGTCCTTCTTGTACTTGGCTCCGGAGAGGTTGAAGCGGCCGAACGGCGTGTAGAACGCGGAGTTCCGGGCAACGCGCGTGGGGGAGACGCAGTCGAAGGTGTCGGCACCGTTCTCGATGGCGGTGAAGATGTCATCGGGTTCGGAGATGCCTAGGAGATGCCGGGGCTTGTCCTCCGGAAGCTCCTCGTTGCACCAGCGGACGATCGTCCCGAGGTTTTCCTTCTCCAGCGCTCCGCCGATTCCGTATCCATCGAAGGGCATGGCGCCAAGGTCGCGGCAGGCTTTGCGCCGCAGGTCCTCGTACTGCGCGCCCTGGATCACGCCGAACAGCGCCTGGTACGGCTTGCCCACCCGCGAGGCCGTCAAGGCAAAGTGCTCCTCCAGGCACCGCAGCGCCCACAACCGGGTGCGTTCCAAGGATTCTTCCTGGTAGCCGCGGGAGTTCTGCAGGGTGGTGAGCTCGTCGAAGGCGAACATGATGTCCGCGCCGATCTGGTGCTGGACCTGCATGGAGATCTCGGGGGAGAACCGGTGTTTGTCCCCGTTGAGGTGCGACTTGAACCAGACGCCGTCGTCATCGATGTGCGCCAGGCGCTCCTTCCCGGGAGCAACAGCGTCGTCAGGGCCTGAGGTGTCAACATTCTTCATGTCGATCACCTTCTTGAACCCGGAGCCCAGGCTCATCACTTGGAAACCGCCGGAGTCGGTGAACGTGGGGCCCTGCCAGTTCATGAACGCGCCCAGACCACCCGCGGCATCGAGGATTTCAGGCCCGGGTTGCAGGTAAAGGTGGTAAGCGTTGGCCAGCACGGCTTGCGCGCCAAGTTCGGCGATTGACTCGGGCAGGACGGCCTTGACGGTCGCTTTGGTCCCGACGGCGATGAATGCGGGCGTCTGGATGGTCCCGTGCGGCGTGGTGATGGTGCCGGTCCGGCCCAGGAATTCGCCTCCGTTTGCTTCTACAAGGGAGGACGACGGCGACGACGTTTCCGTCAGGCGGCGGCCCACCGTGAAGCCGAATTCGGTTTGCTCCGCCGGAAGCGCCCCGTTGGAACGAGGCGCGGCGGTAGGAAGCGGGGAGGACTGGGAAACAGAAGCTGGCACGCTACCAAGTGTGCCAGCTTTACCGAAGGTAACTTGACGTGGCGGCCGTCAGGAACCGTAGTTCGACTCTTTCCACTTGTCCCACGAGGACCGGATGTCCGCCAAGGTGTGGGCCCCCAGATCGTACGTTGAGGCAATGACGATCGCTCCGCCGTCGGGCCTCTTCTCCGGTATGGGCAGTTGCTCGGCAACGATCAGCAGCCCGTCCCCGTGTTCAGCGTAGCTGCGGACCGTGACGCCTACTTGGTGGCGGCTCTTGAACCAGACCTTCCCGGAAATAGCCTCACCGGTGCCCAGCGTCAGCGAGTACTCGTCGCCCACGGGTGGCAGGTCGCCCAGCCCCAGCTTTTCTATGGCCGATCCACTCCCGGAGACCGACAGGAAGTGGGTTCGCCGCTTGCCATGCGGGTGGCGCTCCAAGGCGAAACGCAGCTGGTTGATGAACGTGAGCCAGCCTTGGGTGATGTCCTCGTCCCATTCCGCCCACTCGGAGTTATGGTCCAGGGCCGCCCGGGTGACCTTGAGCTCGGTGCCCCCGGACACAGGATGCAGTTCGAAGACATCGCCGCCGTTGACGGTCAGGCTGGTGTGGTCCGGACCCTCCACGACGTCGGTGTTGAAGTAGATCTGTTTGATTTCGTCATTCAGGTCATCGGCTTCCCAGCCGTGCCATTGGGCCACCAGCGACGGTTCGCGCAGCATATTCCAAACCTGCGGCGCATCAGCATTAATCACAACGCTCAGATTGTTCGTCATGGCCCCGAATTTACCGCCGTTTAGGCGCCCGCAACAGACCTTGACGCCATGGTGCGGAGCCCGGCCGGGGATCAGGCCCGGACTGCCTCGAGTTCATTGCCGATCCGGCGTCCCAGTTCGTCCTCGTCGATGGTCTCGGAGCCGCCGTGGGCGCGCAGGAACAGCAACGCTTCGAGCCGCAGGAACCGCCACTCACGTTCGGCTTCCTGGTTTCCGTTGTCGATTGCGCGGAAGATTTCTTTGTCGTAGAGGTTGGGTTCGTTGAGGGCGCGCTGCCGCACACGGGCGTTGATCCGGGCCCTGAACGGGTCTTCTTCCTGCGATTCCGGCGCGCGGAGGAGTTTCTCGTACACCGCGGCCCGTTCAGTCTGGCCCGACTCGCGGCAGATGAAGCTGGAAAGCGCGAGCGCACGTTCAATTGACGCCCAGCGGTCCAGGTTGCCGTCGAACGGCAGGACATTCAGGAGGTCGGCGACGGCAAGCGAACCGTCCGGATCCTTGAGCACCACGCAAAGGTTGAAGGCCAGGTCGCTCAGGTCCCGCAGGCAACTGCCGGACTTGGTGTTGATGCCCTTGGCGAGGCGATCGGCCAGCACCTGCACGCCGTTCTTGCCCTTGTGGTTGGACGCAGCAGCCAGCACCACGGACTCGGGCGTGCCCGCCGGCTCGGGAATCAACGCCATCTCTTCGGCGCTGGGCCCGATGTACGCCGGCGGCGCTTCCGGGCGGGGAGGTACGACGACGGCAGGTTCAGCAGGGGCCGGAGCGTCGGGAGCCGCCGGGCTGCTGGAGTCCGGGGCGCTGGAGTCTTGGACACCGGAGTCGGAAGTGCCCGCATCGGCGGCGCCGGCATCGGCGGCGCCCCCATCCGGAAGGCTGGAGTTGGCACCGGCTGGAACTCCGTCACCGACAGGAACACTGGACCTGGCAGCGATGCGTACGCTGCCGCCGTCGTGCGTTGTCACCAGCACCAACGCCGGGACGCCGTAATCGTCATTCTGGACGTCGACGGAAGTGATTTCCTCGGCCGGCCCGTCTCCGGGCAGGTACACAAAGTCTCCGGGCTGCAGGTCCCCAGCCTGCTTTTCGCGGTATTGCTGAGTAGCTGGGCTGTGAGTCATCGGAAGTCCTTTGGTTCTCTTGCGGTCCGCCGTCCAGTCTACAAAAGGGGACCGCTCCAAGCCGGGGGACCCGCTAGACGACGATGCCCGAGTATGCCAGTGCCTGCCGCACGAGGTTCCCGCGGCCACCTTCGAACTCCTGCTGGACACCGTCGCTGAGGACGTCCTGCGGGGTCATCCACGTGAGTTCGAGGGCATCCTGGCGCGGTTCGCATTCGCCCGTGACGGGAATGACGAAGACCAGCGAGACGGCGTGTTGGCGTTCGTCCGTGAAGCCGGTCTGCGAGGGAGCCGGGAAGTATTCGGCCACCGTGAAAGGAACCGGGCTGATGGGAAGCTGCGGGAAAGCCAGGGGACCGAGGTCCTTTTCCATGTGCCGCAGGAGGGCTGCCCGGATGGTTTCTCGGTACAGGACGCGACCGGAGACGAGGTAGCGCACCATGTTGCCGTCGGCGTCGCCCTGCAGGAGTGAGCCGACCTCATTGACGTACCCGAGCGGATCCAGCCGGACGGGAACAGCTTCCACGTAGACCATGGGCAGCCGCCCGCGGGCCTCGAAGAGGTCTTCGTCGGAAAGCCAGCCGGGATACGGATCAGGTGTACGTACGCTCATAGTTAAGTTCTACCCCATCCCCGGACCAAGTTCGCTTGTGGCGCAGCAGGTGGCCTGCCGCGTCCGCGGATGCTACAGGGCAAGGATCGATTCGAGCGGTTCCCCGGCCGCGATGCGTGCCAGGATGGCGGGCTCGGCCTCGTCGGAGGCCAGCGCCCGGGGGAGGACTTCCTGAGCAGCTTCGGGTGCGAGCACTATCAGGCCATTGTCATCACCCAGGACGATGTTGCCCGGATTCACCTGCACGCCTCCACAGTGGACGGGAACGTTGACCGCCGACCCCGCTCCGCGCAGCCTTTTGGTGGTGAGGCACGACGTCCCGCGGGCAAACACCGGCAGCCCGGCCTCGCGGAGTTCCCGGACGTCGGTCGCCACGCCATCAACAACGACGGCGGCAGCACCTTGGGCGATCGCCGCCGCCGCGGTCACGGCTCCTACAGGCGCGTGACGGTTGTCGCCGAGCATGTCCACCACCAGTACGTCACCGGGCCGGAGTGCCAGGAGCGCCCGATTCATCGCGATTGCGTCTCGGTCTGCGATGCGCACGGTAACGGCCGGCCCTGCGATTTTGACGCCGCCCGGGACGTGCCCCATGAGCGAGCCGATGCCGGGATCAACGAACCCCTCCTCGAGGAAATGGCCGATCGTGGGGTAGCTGGTCCTGGCGAGGTCCTCAAGCAAAGTGGTGATCACAGGGAACCCTCCTTGGCGGGTATTTCAGGGCCGGTCTTGGGCGCGAGCACTGCCACGCATTCAATCTCCAGTGACACGCCCCAAAGACTGACGCACACCGTGGTCCGGGCGGGCTTGGCCGTGCCGAAGTACTCGACGTAAACGCGGTTGTACTCTTCCAGTTGCTCAGGGCTGGTGAGGTAGGTGTTGACCTTGACCACGTGCTCCAAGCCGGATCCGGCCGCCTCCAGCACCCCGGCGAGGTTTTTGATGGTCTGCCGGACCTGGCCCTCGAAGGTGTCCGGTTGGTGGTTGAGGCCGGTAATCGCGGGGATCTGGCCGGAGGTGAAGATGAAACCGTTGGCAATGACCGCCGGGGAGAAGGGCCCGACGGCGGGCGCCTGGCCGGGGATACCGGCCAGGCGCTCGATGTGGGTTGCGGTCACTTCGCTGCCGTGGCTTCCGTGGAACCTGCAGTTGCGGCACCGGCCACGGCGGGTGCCTCGTCCACGGCATCGATGTTGCCGTGGCGGGTTTCCGTCAGGACGAACAGTGCTGCCAGGGAGGCGAGGGCTGCTGCGAGGATGTACCAGGCGATTGAGGAACTTTCACCGGTCAGGCCCAGGAGCCACGTGGTGATGAACGGGGTTGCCGCGCTGCCCAGGAGACCGGAGAGCATGTAGGCCACCGAGAGGCCGGAGTACCGGACCTTGGATCCGAACAGTTCGGCAAGGAAGGTCGCGATGGGGCCGTAGTTGGCCGCGAAGGCAGTCATCATGGCCAGGTAGGCGACAAAGAGCAGGGCCACGGACTTGGTGTCCATGAGCCAGAACATCGGGAACGCGAGCGTTGCCTCGGCAATGACGCCGGCGTAGATGATGGGCTTGCGGCCGTGCTTGTCGGAGAGCTTGCCGAAGAACGGGATCAGCACGAAGCAGAGGGCGCACGCAGACAGGACCACCCACAGCATGAGGCTTTCCGAATGGCCCAGTTCCTTCTTGCCGTAGGCCACGCCGGAGGCTACCAGGAGGGTGAAGGTGCTGCCGGTGGACAGGGTAGCGACGCCGCCCAGGACAACCTGCTTCCAGTACTTGGCCATGAGGGCGGCGAAGGGCATCTTGGCCTTTGCCCCGGCGGTCTTGACGGCCTGGAAGGAGGGCGTTTCCTCGATGTTGAGGCGGATGTAGATGCCGACGGCCACCAGGAGGCAGGAGGCCAGGAACGGTATCCGCCAGCCCCAGGCGAGGAGGTCCTCGCTGCTCATGGAGGAGGCCACGATGAGGAACGCGACGTTGGCGATCAGGGTTCCGGCGGGCACGCCTACCTGGACCAGGGAACCGTAGAAGCCCCGGCGGGTGGACGGTGCATGTTCCACGGTCATGAGCACGGCTCCACCCCACTCGCCGCCCAAGGCAAGGCCTTGGATCACGCGGAGCAGGAGCAGCAATAGCGGTGCCATGATGCCGATCGCTGCGTAGTCAGGAAGCAGGCCGATGGCGAAGGTTGCGGCGCCCATGGTGAGCAGCGACACGAGGAGCATGGACTTGCGGCCGAGGCGGTCACCGAAGTGGCCGAAGACTATGGCTCCGACCATGCGGGCAATGTATGCGGAGGCGAAGGTTCCGAAGGCCAGCATGGTGCCGACGATCGGATCGAAGCTGGGGAAGAAGATCTTGTTGAAAACGAGTGCCGAGGCGGTTCCAAAAACAAAGAGGTCGTACCATTCGACGGTGGTGCCAATAACGCTGGCGAGGGCAATCTTGCGCATTTTGGCGAGGTCTAGCCTGGCTGTGGATGCGGCGGCGGTATCTACCGTGTGGGCCATCAGAATCTCCGGATGGGGTGCGGGGACGAGTGTCCGGTGCAAGGTAGCTACAACTATTCTGTGTTGCCGATCACACGTTCAATGGCAAAAATCCCAGCAAAAATCCGGCGAAAATGTGTGAACACACATCGGGCGTCATGCCCACGCAACTATCAGGCGGGCCGACTTGGCCGGTACGGCAAGGTCTATGCCCGTCAGTTCCTCGAACCGGTTGAGACGGTTAAGGATGGTGTTCCGGTGACAGAACAACTGCTCCGACGTGACGGTGATGTTGCCGGTGCTCAAATAATGGCGGACGGTTTCGAGCAGGCGTTCCCGCTCGCCGCCCCTGCATTCAGCCAGGGCTTCTTCGATCTCGGCCGCGAGGTCCATGCCGGAATCCTGGAGGGCCTGGCGGGCGAGGCGGGGCCATGCCGAGTCGGCGGAAAGCGGCCGCGTATCTCGGGGCCTTAGCAGTGCGGCCAGGCTTTCGGCAGTGCGGGCCGCTGCCGGAAGGGCCCGAAGCCCGAGGACCTCAGGGACGTAGCCGCAGGGGAGGTCTGCCAGCGGTGGGGGCAGTTGGTCCTCGCTGTCAGCGCTGCGGGTGCGGGTAGCCGGCAGCGCCCAGAACGCATAGGTGTTTCCGCCTGATTCGTGGAGGAAGAGCTTCTGCCTGGCGGTGGTGTTCGACGTGAATCGGGATATGGCGGTCCGCAGCCGTGCGCCAGGCTCTCCGCTGGCAGCCACCAGTGCAAAGCGTGAGTCGGCGTTGATGCCCAGAGCTGAAGCGACCTGGGCGGAGGTTTCCACGGACGGCGTGCTTTGGTTGAAGAGCCGGGCAACGAACTCGCGTTGGATACTCGATTCCTCCTGGGCCATGCGGACCCGTTCGGTGAGGTAACTGGTGTGCGTGCGGGTGGCGAATTCGTCCACGACACCCCACACCTTGTCTACACGGGATGCTAGCAATATGGCGTCCTCCGGTGTTGCGATTTCCAGCAGTTCGGCCCAGAGGATGCTGAAGTCCAAGCGCACGGCCGTGGTCAGGGATTCCGGGGGAATACCTGCCTGGGCGCGCTTGGCACCCAAGTCCGAGGCGAATTCGAGGAGGCCGTCCCGGCTGTCCGGATGTGTTCCTTTCAAGCCCCGGATCAGGCGCCGGAAGGTTTCCCTGGCCGTGTCCCGGATCTCCTGGACAGTGACCTGGCTTTCGCCGTACTCCGGGATGTCCCGGACCTTGGTGGTGAAAGCCTGCGCCAGTTCATCAAGCCGTTCTTCGAGCTGATCAACCAGCCGGGACCAGCGTGCCTGTTGGGCCGGCGATTCAACATTGTGCATTCACACATTCTAGGGGCATCAATGCGTGGTGTATCGCTAGTTATTTTGGGAAAAGCTACTGGCAGTATGGAGTGAGTCACAAAATGTTCGGGCTGTCCAGATGCCCGGCCCTCGTTCTCGCACCTTGGAGCACTTATGGCAAGCACGGTCAGCCCAGACACTGACACCAATCCCGCGGCAGGACACGTCGTTGACGAACGCGTCACCAAGAAGGTGGCCCTGGCTGCCCTTGTAGGCACGGCGCTGGAATGGTACGACTTCTTCCTTTTCACCACGGCAGCGGCTCTGGTGTTCAACGCGCAGTTCTTCGTCTCGCAGGACCCGTTCGTTGCGGCCATGGGCTCCTTCGCAACCCTCGCAGTAGGGTTCGTGGCCCGCCCGATCGGTGGCTTCATCTTCGGCGCCCTCGGCGACAAAGTGGGGCGGAAGAAGATCCTCATGGTCACGATCGTCGGGATCGGCATCGTCACCGGACTCATTGGCTTGCTTCCCAATTACATGAGCATCGGCATCGCGGCTCCCATCCTCCTGGTAGCCCTCCGCATCGTCCAGGGCCTCGCAGTCGGCGGCGAGTGGAGCGGCGCGGTGATCATCGCCGTCGAGAACGCACCCGTGGAAAAGCGCGCCCGCTACGCAGCGCTGCCGCAGATCGGTTCGCCGATCGGCACTATCCTGTCCTCCGGCGGCTTCTTCGGCATGCTGTTCCTGGTAGGCCAGACGAACTTTGATTCCTGGGGTTGGCGCATCCCGTTCGTCGCCGCCATCCCGCTGCTCGCCATCTCCCTGTGGATCCGCAGCCGCCTCAGCGAATCGCCCGAATTTGAAGCACTCATGGAATCCGGCGAGACGGAGCACGCTCCCATACGCGGTGTCCTGAAGAACAGCTGGCGCCAGATCCTGGTCGGCATGTGCTCGGCCCTGCTGGGCATCGGCGGCTTCTACCTCATCACCAGCTTCGTGGTCTTCTACGGCACCAAGGTCCTCAAGATGCCGTCCGAACTCCTGCTCCTGGGCACGCTCCTGGCAGCCGCCCTGGAGATCGGTGCCCTGGTCTGGGCAGGCCGGCTGGGTGAAAAGTTCGGCGCCAGCAAGGTCATCCTTTGGGGCGGCGTCGCTTCTGCCCTGATCGCAGTACCAGTCTTCCTGGCCATCGACAGCCGCGTGCCAGTCCTGGTGGTACTCGCAATGATGATCGGCGTCGCCGTCCTGTCCATTCCCTACGCTGTCTCCGGCACCGCACTGACTGCGCTCTTCGCTACCAAGGTCCGCTACACCGGCGTCGCCATCACCTCCAACACCGCCGGCGTGATCTCGGGCTTCGTGCCGCTGATCGCCACCGCCCTTGTTGCGGCCAACAGTTCCTTCTGGCCCGGTGCCATCATCCTCCTGGTGATCTCCGCGCTGACCGCGCTGTCCGGGCTGTTCCTCCCCAAGCTCTCCATCGCAGAAAAGGGTATGAAGCATTGAGCACCACTACCGCCGGACACCTGATCGTCCGCCAGCTTGAGCGCACCGGAATCCAGCGGGTCTACACCGTCCCCGGTGAGAGCTTCCTGGATGTCCTCGACGGACTCCACAGCTCGCCCATCACCAACGTGGTTGCCCGCCAGGAGGGGGGCGCCGGATTCATGGCGCTCGCGGAAGGACGGCTCACCGAGCTTCCCGGCGTTGCGATGGTTACCCGGGGCCCGGGCGCGGCCAATGCCTTCATCGCCGTGCACACTGCTTACCAGGACGCCACCCCGCTCATCCTGTTCGTGGGGCTGATCCCGGTAGCTGACCGCGGCCGCGAGTCCTTTCAGGAGTTCGACATCAACGCCTGGTTCGGCAGCACAGCCAAGAAGGTTCTCACCCTGGATGACGCGGCCTCGGCCGCCCGGGTGGTGGATGACGCCGTCTGCACTGCCCTGAGCGGACGTCCCGGGCCAGTCGTCATCGGCCTTCCCGAGGACGTACTGGTCCACGTCGTCGAGGAAATAACGGTGGAACCGCGCGCGGTGGCCCGTCCGGAACCCGCCGCCGCGGACCTTGAAGGCTTGAAGCAGAAGCTGGGCAAGGCACGCAAGCCGCTGATCGTCGTCGGCGGCGAAGGCTGGACGGAAGAGTCCGGCGCTCAGCTTGCCGCCTGGGCCACCCGCCACAACATCCCCGTCGTGGCAGACTTCCGTGCCTACGACGCCGTCCCGCACAGGAGCGAGGCCTACGCCGGCTACCTGGGGTACGGACGGAGCGACGCCAACGCCCAGCGCCTGGACGATGCCGATCTGGTGGTCTTCGTCGGCTGCGTCCGCAGCGATGTCCTTTCCGACGGTTACAAGCGCGGACTCAAGGCCCACACCGTGGTGGTCAACGCCGACGCCAACCTCCTGGGCCACTTTGGACGCCTGGACCAGCACATCATTGCCGACGTCACAGCGTTTGCAGGCGCCCTTGCCGCCGTCGAAGTCAGCACAGAACGCGAAGAGGGCTGGTTCGCCAGCGCCCGCGCCGACCACCTCGCGTACTCGACGCCAATGCCCGACGGCGGAATCGGCGTGGACCTCGGCGTCGCCATGGAGGTGCTCAAGAAAGAGCTCGACGACGACGCCGTCCTCACCTTCGGTGCCGGAAACCACGCCATCTGGCCAGCCCGCTACCTGGAGCACAACTCCGCGAATTCGCTGGCAGCACCGCGCAACGGTGCCATGGGCATGGGAATCCCAGCGGCAGTAGCAGCCTCGCTCGCCTATCCGGACCGGCAGGTCATCTCCGTGGCCGGCGACGGTTGCTTCATGATGAACGGCCAGGAACTCGCCACCGCCATGGGCTACGGCGCAACGCCCATAGTGCTGGTGGTGGACAACGGCATCTTCGCCACCATCCGTGAACACCAGGAAAATCACTACCCGGACAGGCCCTCCGGAACACATATGACCAACCCGGACTTCGCAGCCCTGGCCCGTTCCTACGGTGCCTACGGGGAGCGGGTGGACCGTACGGAGGACTTCGCAGCCGCGTTCCGCCGCGCCGTTGACTCCGGCCTGCCAGCCTTGCTGCACCTGCCGCAGGACCCCGCGACCCGTTCGCCCAAAACTTCCATCAACTGACCGGAGCCCCACCGTGATCCAGCTTCAGAACATCATCAACGGAGAATCCGTACGCGCCGGGCAGACGCTGCCGTTCTTCGATCCCACCACCGGTGAGCAGATCGGCACGGCCCCGGACAGCGACGCCGCAGTGGTCGACTCCGCTTTCCAGGCTGCTGCCGCCGCCTTCAAGAGCTACAAGCGCACGACGCCGGGAACCCGCCAGTCGCTGCTGTTGCAGCTTGCCGACCTCATCGAGGCCAACGTCGACCGGCTGCTCGAAGCTGAGGTCGCCTGCACCGGCAAGCCGGCCGCGCTGACCAAGGAGCTCGAAATCCTGCGCGGCGCAGACCAGCTGCGCTTTTTCGCCGGTGCTTGCCGCGTGGTTTCAGGAACTGCCCAGACCGAGTACGTGGAAGGGTTCTCCTCCACCATCCGCAGGGAGCCGCTGGGCGTCGTCGCCCAGATCACGCCGTGGAACTACCCGTTCATGATGGCCATCTGGAAGATCGGTCCGGCCTTGGCAGCGGGCAACACACTGGTCCTCAAGCCAGCCGACACCACCCCGTGGTCCACCGTGATTCTCGCTGAACTGGCCCAACAGGTGTACCCCGCCGGTGTAGTGAACGTGGTCTGCGGCGGACGCGAAGCCGGGGCAGCGATGGTGGACCACGAAATCCCGGAAATGGTCTCGATCACCGGTTCCACCCGGGCCGGCGCCCAGGTTATGTCGGCGGCGTCGAAAACCCTCAAGGACGTTCACCTGGAGCTCGGCGGCAAGGCCCCTGCAGTGGTGTTTGCCGACGTCGACATCCAGCGGACCGCCCGCGAAATCGCCCTTGGTGCCTTCTTCAACGCAGGCCAGGACTGCACTGCCGTTACCCGTGTGCTGGTCCACCGGGACATCCACCCGGAGTTCGCAACGGCACTTGCCGATGCTGCCTCCGCCCTGCGTGTGGGGGAGGACCTGGGGCCGCTCAACAGCGCCGCACAGCTGGAGCGCGTGGAGGGTTTCATGACCCGCCTCCCGGCCAACGCCACCGTGCTGACCGGCGGCAAGCGCACCGGCACCGGGTACTACTTTGAACCGACGGTCATTGACGGTGTTTTCCAAAGCGATGAAGTGGTCTGCGACGAGATCTTCGGACCCGTGCTGACAGTCCAGCCCTTCGGAACCGAAGACGAGGCCTTGGAGCTCGCCAACGGCACCAAGTATGCCTTGGCCTCCAGCGTATGGTCCGAGAATCACGGCGTGGTGACGCGGGTTTCCAACGAACTCGACTTCGGAGCGGTGTGGATCAACTGCCACCAGGTGATCCCGGCAGAGGCGCCCCACGGGGGTTTCAAGCATTCCGGCACGGGCAAGGACCTCTCCGTATTCGGGCTTGAGGACTACACCCGCATCAAGTCCGTCACCACGTCCCACCGCTAGGGACAAGCCATGAAACTGGATCTTGTGCTACAGAACGCAGACATCATCACCATGGAGCCGGACCGTCCCACGGCGGAATCCATGGGAATCTGGCAGGGCCGGATCGTGGGCTTCGACGGAGACCTGGCAGGTCTCGAAGCAACCCAGGTCCTGGACCTGGGTGGCACCACGATCACGCCCGGCTTCATTGATGCGCATTGCCACACCACGTGGTTCGGCCTTGGTTTGGCGGAGCTCGACGTCTCCGGCGCCCGGGCACTGGCGGAGCTTTATGATCTCCTCCGGGGTGCCGTCTCAGGTGGCGTTGAAGCCGGTCGCGAACAGTGGCTCTTCGCCACCGGCTTCAATCAGGCCCACCTGGACGGCGCCTTCCCGGACATCGACGAACTCGACCGCATCACCGGCAATCGCCCTTTCTTCATGCGCCACACGTCAGGCCACATGGCGGTGGTCAACACAGCCGCGCTGCGGCTGGCAGGTGCCGAGTCGCCGTCGTTCCCCGATCCCGACGGCGGAGAAATAGTCCGTGACGCAGCGGGACGTCCCACGGGAGTCGTCCAGGAGACGGCGCAGGAACTCATCCAACAGCTGATCCTGCCGTATTCGCTGGAGGACATCGAAGCTGCACTGGAGCGGGCCACCAAGTACTACGCGTCCGAGGGAATCACGAGCTTCACCGAAGCCGGCGTGGGAGGCGGCTGGATCGGCCACAGCCCTGCCGAGCTGGCTGCCTACCAACGCGCCGCGTCCAACGGACGTTTGCATGCCCGTGCGCAGGTGATGCCGGTCCTGGATATCCTGCACGGCTTGAACGGCCACGCTGCCGACAGCCCTGCCGCGGCCCCCATCGGCCTGGACCTGGGGATAGCCACAGGATTCGGGGGTGATTTCTTGTCCCTGGGGCCCGCCAAGGTATTCATGGACGGCTCGCTCCTGGGCGAAACCGCAGCGGTCAGCCACGAGTTCTGCAGCCACGGACACAAGGACAACACCGGCAACAAAGGCTACTTCCAAGCCGACCCCGACCAGCTGCGCGAACGCATCGAGGCTGCCTACGCGGCGGGGTGGTCCATTGCTGCCCATGCAATCGGCGACCGCGCCATTGACCTGGCCCTGGACATCATCACCGACTGCCAAGCAACGTACGGCCCGAGGCGTATTCCCAACAGGATTGAGCACGCGTCCATGACACGGCCCGGGCAACTGCCCCGATTGGCCGGGGCGGGCATCGCGGTGACTCCGCAATCGAGTTTCTTCCGCGACCTCGGAGACGCGATGACCGAATCCCTTGGCCCGGAGCGGCTGGACTGGGCCTACCGGGCGTCAAGCTTCCTCGAGGCCGGAGTGGCACTTGCAGGAAGTTCGGACCGGCCCGTCGCCGACGGCAACGTCCTGCGCGGCATGCAGGCATTCGTCGACCGCATGACCGAATCCGGTGTCGTCTTCGGTAATCCGGCCGAACGGCTCACGCCCCGCCAGGCCGTGGCCGCGTACACCTCCGGGGCCGCGGCAGCCACCGGTGCCCTGGCTGACAAAGGAACGTTGACACCCGGCAAGCTCGCCGACTTCACCGTCCTCTCCGGATCACCATTGCAGGCACCTGACATCAGTGAACTCCGTGTCCTGGCCACCGCCGTCGGCGGCCGCTTCACGTACCAATCAACCGACTTCCAGGCCGGACTTTCCCCGGAAAGCCCGGTCCTGGCCCGCATCTCTGCAAGCCACAGCGCATAGGGGAAAACATGACCACCACAACCAGCTTCACTGCCCGGGACGCCGCCTTCGTGCAGGATTTCCACACCATGAGCGCATTCGGCGCCACCGAAAACGGCGGCGTGGACCGCCAGGCAGCCACCATCCCGGACGGCGAGCAGCGGCGGTGGCTCACCGCGCTCCTTGAGGAGCACGGTTTCACCGTGAAGTTCGACCGCGCGGGCAACCAGTGGGGCCTCTACGAGGCAGTACCGGGTGCTCCGTTCGTGGTGGTCGGCTCGCACATGGATTCGCAGCCGACGGCGGGACGATACGACGGCGCGTACGGTGTGCTCGCCGCGGCCCACGCCGCGTTCCGCCTGGTGGAGCGCTGGAAAGCGGGCGCTCCGGCACCCAGGTTCAACCTCGCCGTCGTGAACTGGTTCAACGAGGAAGGCAGCCGCTTCAAGCCGTCCATGATGGGTTCGTCCGTCTACACGGGCAAGCTCGACCTCGAAGAAGCGCTCAACACCAAGGACGCCGCCGGGGTCACGGTACGCGATGCCCTGGACGCGATTGGCTGCCGCGGTTCGTTCGAGGGGCCGCAGGCCGCCTACTGCGCCGAGATCCACATCGAACAGGGCCGAAGCATGGAACGCGAAGGGATCACCATCGGCTTGGTGAGCTCCAACTGGGCCGCCAACAAGTACGAATTCGTGGTCCACGGTGAACAGGCGCACACCGGTTCCACCGTGATCGCGGACCGCAAGGATGCCCTGTTGGGAGCCTCCATGCTGGTGGTGGCGGCCCGCGAACTGGCCGACCGTTTCCCCGGAGTCCTGCACACCTCCGTCGGTCAGCTCAACGTCTACCCGAATTCGCCGGTGGTGGTGCCTTCCCGCGTGAACCTGCTCCTTGACCTGCGCAGTGCCGATGAAAGCGTCCTGGCCGAGGCTGACGCCCTGCTGCACGCACGTATTGCGGACATCGAACGGGCAGCCAACGTCACAGTGGAGCAGCACCATTCGCACTCTTGGGCCGTCACGCCATACCAGCCCGAAGGCGTGGAGCTGGCAGCAAAGGTCGCGGCCGAACTGGGGCTCTCCAACAAGGAAGTCATGACGTTGGCCGGGCACGATTCCACCAACATGAAAGATCTTGTTCCCACGGTGATGCTTTTTGTGCCCAGCGTGGACGGCATCTCCCATAACGAACACGAGTACACCAAGGACGAGGACATCGTGGCCGGGCTGGCCATGCTCACCGAGGTGGTCGGCAGGCTCTGCGACGGGGCGCTGGAGGAGTAGCTTTATTTACCCGGTGCCGGTTTCCGAATCACCATGGACGCCGGCGCGGAGCCGCCCACGGCATCCGGGTTGGCGACGTACAGGACATCGTCGTCGATCCTCGCGTCAATGCCCCCTTCGTGCAGCCGCTCCAGCAAAGGTTTCAAGCCGCCGTCGTACTCGAAGGCCAGGTCTCCGGACTCCGGGGCGGTTCCGTGAATCACCTGCAGGATCCCGCCGTTCTTGGTGGTGAAGGTCGCGGATTCGTCGTCGGCTGTCCGGGGACGGGCGCCGATGTTGGCGAGCTCCCGGGCGGAGCCGTCGACGTCGGGACTCACCCACGTGGCCACCACGGCAAGTGCCGGGTCGGCTTTGTCCGAGGTAGCCCAACTGCCGTCAGGTGCCCGTTGGGCCTGGCCGGCGAAGAAGCTGAAACCATCCCTGCCGGTGACGTGGACGGTCTCGCCCTGTGCGGATTCGGTGACCGTGGCACGGGTGCCGTCGTCGCGGGTGCGTCGGGCGAATTCTTCCAGCACGCCGACCTCCACACCGAAAGCGGTGCTGCCGTCCCGGGGTTCGGATTGCTGGTGGCTGACCCTTTGCAGCGCAAGGCGACCGGATCCGGCGTCGAACTCCGCCCGGTCCCGGGCCTCGGACGTGGCTACCAGCCCCAAAGCTTCCAGCAGCTCAACCCATGGTTCAAGCCGGGACGTGAAATGGGTCGGGCGGGCACGCAGCATGGCTCCTCCTTGGGCGCGGCAGGGTCTCTGCGGTTCAGCCTATGCCGTGAAAGGTGTTTTGACTCCGCTTCCGCATGTGGGGCAGTTGCCAGCAGAATGGGGCCATGGCCGTTGAGCTCGAAGAACTGATGGTTGCCGATGCTTCCGAATGGCGTGACTGGTTGTCCAAGCACGCCGCTGACAGCCCGGGTGTGTGGCTGATCCTGCACAAGAAGGGCGGGAACGTCACGGAGCTTAATTACGACGCCGCGCTGGACGAGGCCCTTTGCTTCGGCTGGATCGATGGACAATCCAAGAGCCGCGACGCCGAAAGCTACTTTCAACGGATGACGCCCCGGGGCCGCCGGAGCATCTGGTCGGCGCGCAACGTGGGGCACATTGCCCGGCTCGAATCCGAAGGCAGGATGACAGACGCCGGGCGTGCCGCCGTCGACGCCGCCAAGGCCGATGGACGCTGGGAGGCCGCCTATGCCGGCCCCGCCGATTCGGTGGTTCCGGACGATCTTGCCGCGGCCATCGCCGCCGTGCCCGAGGCGCAGGCGATGTTCGAGGTACTGACCTCCCAGAACCGCTTCGCCCTCATTCACAGGACCAACCACGTCAAGGGTGCCGACACCCGGGCGCGGAAGATCGCAGGTTTCGTGGAGATGCTGGTCCGCCACGAAACCCCGTACCCGCAGCGCAAAAAACCCAGTACCCCACCCAAGCCCCAAACCCCACCCAAGTAGGTCGCATTTGTGCGCGTTTACAGGGCTTGTCATGTCTCATGACCTTGTAGACACTTCATGTCTCATGACTTCGTGGACGGTTGTTGTCTCACGACTGTGTGGACACTTCGTCTTGGGACTTTGTTTGTCGGCCTCTGCGGGGCGGGTACTTTGTTCGTTTCTTGCGGGTGCCTTGTGGGTCTGCGACGACTCCTGAGGGTTTTCCGTTGCCGACGTAGGTGGTTCCGTGCGGAGGTCTGGGGTGAGTGATGATCTCGGTGCCTTGTGCTCCGAAGAACATGATGGTGGTGTCGTCGTAGATGATGTGCACGGTGGTGCCGGTGTGTTCTTTGCCCATTTTGAAGTGGGTTCCTAGGATCGTCACGGACCCGTTCCGGTTCACTGTTCGGTGCGCGCTTTGCCTGTCCGTTGCGGGCGTGACTTGCTCAGGAACGGTTGGCGGGGGCGTTTTCGGGGTGGCGTTCCAGGCCTCATAGGGCGTCGTTCCCGCGGGTAGGCCTTGATGTTCGCGTTCGTTGTTGTAGTAGAGATCGAAAGCGTCGACCTGCAGTTGCAGGGCAGCCATTGAAGGGGCCGGGAGTTGCCTGTGCAGGTATCGGTGCAGGGTTTGGTGGAAGCGTTCGTTCTTGCCTTGGGTGGTGGGTTTGTAGGGTTTGCCCGTTATCGGTTCGATGCCTTTGGCTTTGAGGAACTCCACGAGGGCCCCGGTGCGGCCGCGGCGGGTGGGATTCAGTGCCGAGCCGTTGTCGGAAAGGAACTTCTGCGGTGCTCCGTGGCGTTCGATGGCCTGGGTAACGACGGCGATTGCGGCGGCGCTGGTTTCGCCGGGTGCGACCAGGGACGCCAGCGCCAAACGCGAATGATCATCGATGAGTTGGAAGATGGCTACCTTCTTGCCGCTGGCGAGCTGCCATTCGGTCGAGTCGATTTGCCAGCACGCGTTGGGTTGCGGATAGACGAACCTTTTGTAGGCGCTTCGAGGCTTCTTCCGCGGTTCGGGCATCACGACACCGGCCCGGGAAAAGATCCTGGCCACGGTGGCACGCGAGGGCGGTGTGAAGCCTTGTCGTGAGAGCTTCGCGATGACAGAAAGCGGACCGTGGTCCTGCCCGCTCTCCTGCAGTTCCGCCCGGGTACCGAGCAGCAACTCGATCATCGCCTGTGGGGTCAGGGCCGGCATGGTTCTTGGAATCGTGGGCTTTTTCTCCAATGCCTTCACCGGCCCCACCTCGGCAGCCGCCGCCCGGACCCGGTAGAACCAGGCCCGGGAGACATTGTGCTTCCTGCAGAACGCAGTAACCGCGCCTCTGGGCGAATCCTCGGACCACGTTGCCACAGCATGCCGGATCTTGATGTCCGGTTGGGGTTTGCTCATGCATAGCAGCAAACCCGCAAGCTAAGTGTCCACGATGTCCTGAGACAGAGTGTCTACGAAGTCATGAGACAGAACTGTCTATTAAGTCATGAGACTCCACACGCGTTTACAGGGCTCAAAACGCGCACAAATGCGACCCAGTTGGGCTACTCGATGGGGAACGCCACGCCTTCGCCTATGACACGGAGGCTTAGCTCGGTCCCGGGCTTGGTGATGGACGCGTTCCAGTGGCGGATGGTGATGATCTCTCCACCGCCGGGGTACCGGTGGCTGTTGCCCGAAGCGCTGCCGTCCGGTGCCCGGTAGTCTCCGAGCTTGATGCGAACGGTGGTTTCAGGCCCGAAGTAGTCAGTGTCCACCACTACGCCGCGGATAGGACCCTCCGGGGCGATCCGGATCTGTTCCGGCCGGAGCATGAGCTGGACCTTGCCCTGGGCCGGTGGCCGGCGTACCGGAATCCCGCCCAGGGAACAGGTGGCCAAGGAGCCTTCCATCCACGCATCGAGGAAGACTGCGTCTCCAAGGAACTCCGCTGTGGCCCGGTCCGCGGGGCGGGTATAGACGACGAAAGGGTTGCCGATCTGAGCCAGCTTGCCGCCGCGCATGATGGCCACCTGGTCGGCGAAGGAGAGGGCTTCGGCTTGGTCGTGGGTGACCAGGATAGTGGTTACGCCGGCTTCGTTGAGTACCTTGGCGACGGCCCGGCGGGTAGCAACGCGCAAGCCGGCATCCAACGCAGAGAAGGGCTCATCCAGCAACATCAGTTCAGGCTCGCGGGCCAGGGCACGGGCAAGGGCCACCCGTTGCTGCTGGCCGCCGGAAAGCTGGTGCGGCCGGCGCTTTGCCATGGCCGGGTCAAGGGAGACCATGTCGAGCAACCCGGCGACCCGTTCCTTGACCACACGGCGGCCGCCGTCGAGCTTTCCGGCATCCAGGCCAAAAGCGATGTTCTGCCCCACGGAAAGGTGCGGGAACAGGGCACCGTCCTGGGCCACGTAACCAACTTGGCGCTTGTGGGCGGGAACCCAGACGTTGCCGTCCGCCACCGGGGTGCCATCAAGTTTGATGGACCCGGTGTCCGGATGCTCGAACCCGGCAATCAAACGCAGCAGTGTGGTCTTCCCGGAACCGGAGGGCCCCACGATCGCCGTGGTCCCGCCCTTGGCGACCGAAAGGTTGACCCCTTTCAGCACTGACTGCGAACCGAAGTTCTTGGTGACCTCCGCAATGTCCAAGTGTGGGTTGGTGGAGGAAGCCACCGAGGGTGCCACACGCGGCGCGGGGAGTCGGGAAGGGGATTGTTCGGTCACTGTCCGGCAACTTTCTTGGACTGTTGGAAAAGCAGGTAGGTCATGGGTGCCGAGAGCAGGATCATCAGCAGTGCATAGGGGGCTGCGCCGGTGTAGTCGATCTCGCTGCTCTTGCTCCAGAACTCCGTGGCGAGGGTCCTGGTGCCGTTCGGCGACAACAGCAGGGTGGCCGTCAGTTCGTTCACGATGGCCAGGAACACCAAGGCCGCACCGCCGGCAGCTGCCGGTGCCGAAAGCCGGAGGGTGACCCGGAAGAAGGAGACCAGCGGCGCCTTGCCCAGGGACTGCGCGGCTTCGTCGAGCTCCTTGGGCGCCTGGGCGAGCCCGGCCCGCAGGTTCACAAGGGCCCGGGGAAGGAACAGCAGCACGTAGGCGGCGATCAGCACCCCGGCGGTCTGGTACACGCCCGGCAGCACACGGATGCTCACCGTGACGAAGGCCAGGCCCACCACGATTCCCGGAAGGGAGCTGGTGATGTAGTTGGAAAGTTCCAGCATCTTGCTGAACCAGCTGGGGCGCCGCACCGCCAGGTAGGCCATGGGGAACGCCACGATGGTGGTGACCAGGGCCCCGACCGCACCGTACACGAGCGTTTGCAGCAGCGCCGGAATGAACTCATCCGCGGCCCAGACGTCCAGGCCGCCGGCCACAATCCAGCGCAGCACGAACCACACCGGAACTCCGAACGCCAGAACGGTAAGCGCCAGGAGAGCCAGCTGTGCAGGAACCTGGTAGAGGCCCAGGGGCATGCGGGTTGCCTTGGCCTGCGCCCCGGAACCGATGCGGGCGTAGCGTGCTGTTCCGCGGCTCCGGACCTCCACGACCAGCAGGATCAGGCACAGGAAGACCAGGACGCTGGCCAGCATGTTTCCCGCGGTGCCATTGAACGTCGACTGGAACTGAACCATGATCGCCGTCGTAAAAGTATCGAAGCGGATCATCGCAAAGGCGCCGTATTCGGCCAACAGGTGGAGTGCCACCAGGAGCGCCCCGCCGGACATGGCAATCCGGAGCTGCGGCAGGACAACCCGGAAGAAAACAGCCCACGGGCCCAAACCCAGCGATGCAGCGGACTGTTCGATCGCCGGATCCAGGCGGCCGAGCGTCGCCGCGGCGGGAATGTAGACCAGCGGGAAGTAGGAAAGCGTGGCGATCAGGACGCCGGACCAAATCCCCGCCAGGGACGGCACGGCGGACACCCACGAGTAGCTGTTCACGAAGGCCGGAATGGCCAGCGGGGCAGCCAGTGCCACCGCCCACCAGCGGTGGCCGCGCAGTTTGGTCCGCTCCACGAGCCATGCTCCACCCACGCCAAGAACCAGGCAGGCGGGGACCGTAATCACCATCAGCAGGATGGTGTTGAGCAGCAGTTCCGCGACGCGGGGCCGGAAGATGAGTTCGACGGCGGTGTCCCAGCCCGTCGCGGCGGTCATGTAGACCACGTAGCCCAGCGGCAGAAGTGAAAAGAGCGCCGTCAGGATGGCCAGGACGGACACCGTTGAGACGCCGAAAGGCGGGCGAGGGCGCTTGCCCTTGCCCGCCGTCGTCGTGCTTCCCGCTTGGGTGCCGGAAGCCGAAAGGTCGGTACTCACGTAGTTACAGCAGTCCTGCCTTGGTCATCATGTCGGTGACCTTTGTGGAGTTGAGCTTTGCGGGATCAACGGTGGGAGCCTGGAGTTCCTTGATGGGAACCAGCTTCTCGTTGGCATCAACCCCGGAGGCGATGGCGTACTCGAAGGAGGTGCCGTTCTTCAGGATTTCCTGGCCCTTCTTGCCGGTGATGAACTTCAGGAATGCCTGCGCGTCCTCAGCGTGCTTGGAGGACTTCAGGACACCGCCGCCGGAAACGGACAGGAAGGCGCCCGGATCCTGGTTCTTGAAGTAGTACGGGGTGACGTTCTTGGAGTTCTCGCCCGTCTTGGCCTGATCGCCGTAGTAGTAATAGTGGTAGATCAGCGCGCCATCCACTTCACCGGCGTTCACGGCCTTCATGGCGGTGCTGTTGCCCTTGTAGGCCTTGAAGTTTTCCTTCATGCCCTTGAGCCACTCTTCGGTAGCGGCCTCGCCCTTCAGTTCAAGGAGGGCCGACACGATTGCCTGGAAGTCGGCGCCGGTGGGGGACGCAGCCCACTTGCCCTTCCACTCAGGGTTGGCCAGGTCCAGCATGGACTTGGGCAGCTTGTCTTCGCTGATCTTGTTCTTGTCGTACACGAAGACGGTGGAGCGGGCAGCGATGCCGGTCCACTTGTTGGTGGAGGGGCGGAACTCGGCGGGAACCTGGTCGACGGTTGCCTTGTCGACGTCGGCAAAGAGACCGGCGTTCTCAACCTGCGCCATTGCGGGTGAGTTCTCGGTCAGGAACACATCGGCCGGGGAAGCTGCGCCTTCCTGGATGATCTGGTTGGACATTTCGGTGTCCGAGCCCTGGCGGAGGGTGACCTTGATGCCGGTCTCCTTGGTGAAAGCGTCGATCCATTCCTTGGTGAGGCTTTCGTGCTGGGCGTTGTAGACCGTGATGCCTTCGCCGGAAGCGGATTCGGAGGCGGCCGGGGTGCCGGAGTTGGAGCCACAGGCGGCGAGGCCGAGTGCGGCAGTGGCGGCGAGAGCGATTCCTGCCAGCGCGTTCTTGCGGAGCTTCATGCGGACTTCTTTCTGCGAACAGATGTGGGTGCCCGGAAGTCGGTCCGGGCCTCTGCGGGCGGCGGGGATTTGGGGGTGCCCGCTGTGAAAAGCGTAGGTTAGGCAACCCTTCTTTACGAAGCCCTGAAGGCCTTATGTGACAAGGATCACGTCAATTACACAAGTATTGCGTGACGTAATTCCCCTAGCCCAGCGTTGCGGCCGCTTCCAATGCCATCCAGGCCTGAAGTTGGGTGGAAAGTTCGACGGCGGACCCCTCTGGATATGTTTCGCCGGCCGGACGCTGTGGATCGGAAGAGAAGATGAGGCGGGGCCTGGAGGCTTCGCGGCCGCCGGGGGTCCGTTCCGAACGACCCGTCCACATGGCCTCGGCGGTAGCCAGGACAAGGTCCCTTGCCGCCGAGCGGGTTGACTCCGGGAGCCTGGCGTCCCGGGCGGCCAAGGCCAGGTAGCGCAAGAGTATTCCGGTGAAGAGGCCGCCATCGCCGGTGCCCTCGCAGCGGACGACGCCGGTACCCGGAAGGGTCAGGCCGCGGCCGATTGCCTCGATCAGCCTCGACGCCTGTTCCAGTTCGACTGCTCCGCCCAGTTCCAGAAGCGCGCCGAGTACGGGACCTTGGTTATAGGTGTAGACGGCGCTCTCAAGAACAGGCTCGCCGTTCCTGATCCGCAGGCCGTCCATATACAGGCCCGTGTCCTGGTTCAGAAGCCTGGTGTTGAGCCACGCCACCAAGGCTTTCGCCTTGTCCCTCTGCCCTGTCCTGGCAAAATACAGTGCGATCGGAGCCGTGGCGGGCGTGTTCTTGAAATCCCTCGCGGTACTCCAGTAAGTTCCGCCGCCCAGGTCTTCCGTAGCCGCAGAATCGAACTGCAACGTGAGGCACCTGCGAACGTAGGCGTTGCGGCGCCGTCCGGGCTTGCGGGTCTCCCGGGCCAGTTCCTCCAGCCTGAACGTCGACAGCGCGAGCCAAGCCATGTCGTCATAGAAATGGTTGACGAAGCGGAAACGGTTCCGGAGCCGGATGGTGGTCACCAGCCGGGAAGCGAGCCTGCCCGCGCTGGGGCGGGAGGCGCCGTCGAACCTTGCTCCCGAGGCGAGTTCCCTGCGGCCCGCGTCCACCAGGCAATCCACATAATGGGCCTGCCACCAGTAGTGCCATGGGCCGAAGAGGCTGAACCTGCCCGGAAAGCTGACGGCGCCGATGTGGGTGCCGGGCAGGAAGAAGAGCCGCTTTCCGAAAGTTCGCGTCACGGAACGCGCTGCAGCGTCGGCCCGTTCTCCCCATACTGCTGCCGGTACTGCGGACAGGGGTGGTTCTGCGCTCGTGCTGGGCATGGATCAAGCCTAGCGGGGAGGAAGTGACGTGCGCCGGGCCGGGATTCCAGTTAACATGCATTAACGGATTTGGGTCTGCATCAAGGAGGATGGATGGACATCAAAGGCACGGTTGCGCTGGTAACAGGGGGAGCCTCGGGGCTGGGCGCGGCCACCGCGAGGAGGCTATTCGACGCCGGAGCTTCGGTGGTGCTGGTGGACCTGCCCCAGTCAGCCGGGGAGGAATACGCCGCTGCATTGAACGCCACGTCCTCCGGGCAGCAAGCAGTTTTCTCGGCTGCCGACGTCACCGACGAAGCCCAAATCCAGGCCGCCATCGATGCCGCGGCGGCCCTGGGCACCCTCCGGATCGTGGTCAATTGCGCCGGAATCGCAACGCCCGGCAAGGTCCTTGGCCGCGACGGCGTGCTACCCCTCGAGGCTTTCAACAAGGTCATCCACGTCAACCTCGTGGGGACCTTCAACGTGGTGCGGCTCGCTGCCGCCGCCATGGTGCAGAACGAACCGGTTACAACCGAGCTAGGTGGCCCGGAGCGCGGAGTCATCATCAACACCGCCTCCGTGGCGGCATTCGAAGGGCAGATCGGGCAGCCGGCTTATGCGGCGTCCAAGGGCGCCGTTGCGGCAATGACACTGCCTCTCGCCCGCGAATTCGCGCGTTCGCTGATCCGGGTAGCAACGATCGCGCCCGGCATCTTCGAGACGCCCATGATGGCCGGCCTGCCGCCGGCAGCACAGGAATCCCTGGGCCAGCAGGTGCCCCACCCCGCCCGGTTGGGCCGGCCCGCCGAGTACGCCAACCTGGCAGCGCACATCGTGGAGAATGCCATGATCAACGGCGAAACCATCCGGCTTGATGGCGCCATCCGCATGGGGCTCAAATGATGGGCGAGGAACTCCCCGCGGCAGACTTCTTTGACTTCGAATCGCTCCTCAGCGTCCAGGAACAACGCAAGCTCAAGGAGCTGCGGGCGTTCCTCGACACCGAGATCGCACCCTACGCCGGCCAGTGGTGGGACCGCGCGGAGTTCCCTGAGCACATCCTTCCCAAGCTGGCGGCACTGCGTCTGAGTGCACCCGCCCAGCGCGGTTACACGCACCTCTTCGCTGGGCTGGTCATCGCGGAGATGACCCGTGTTGACACCTCAATTGCGACGTTCTTCATGGTGCACCACGATCTCTTCGTTGAGTCCCTCTACGACTTTGGCAGTGACGCCCAGCAGGACCGCTACCTCGACGACGCCTCCAACCTCCGCACCACCGGCGCCTTCGCCTTGACCGAGCCGGATCACGGATCCGACGTCGCCGGCGGCATGGAGACCACCGCCCGGCGCGTCGCCAGGCCAGAGTCCGACGGCGGCGACTACTGGGTGATCAATGGCGCCAAGCGCTGGATCGGCAACGGGACGTTTTGTGACTACATGCTGGTGTGGGCCAAGGACGAGGGGGACGGTTCGATCCGGGGCTTCATTGTGGACGCCTCGTTGCCGGGAATCACTCGGACCCGCATCGAGAATAAAGTGGCCCTGCGAACCGTCCAGAACGCCGACATCCGGTTCGAGGATGTGCAGGTCCTGGAAGCCGACCGGTTCGAAGGAATCAGTAGCTTCGCCGACACCAACCATCTCCTGAGGGGCTCCCGGATCATGGTGGCCTGGCAGGCCGTTGGGCAGCAGTTGGCAGCCTTCGACATCGCCCGGCAGTACGCCGTGGAACGCACTCAGTTCGGCAGGCCTCTCGCAAGGTTCCAACTCATCCAGCAACAGCTGGTGAACATGCTGGGCAATGCCACCGCCAGCATGGGAATGATGGTCCGTATTGCCCAACTCCAGGAGGGGATCTTCACTGACGCCCACGGCGTGCGGCATGGTGGGGCTGACATGGCACAAGTTGCCCTGGCCAAGGCATACTGCAGCGCACGGATGCGGGAAACCGTCGCGATGGGCCGGTCCATCCTGGGTGGAAACGGTATTGTGACCGATTTCGGCATGGCCAAGGTCTTCGCGGATGCCGAGGCGATCTTTACCTACGAAGGTTCCTTTGAGATCAACTCTTTGATTGTGGGCCGTGCGGTGACGGGACACTCGGCGATCGTTTGACGGAGTGGTCCGGCCGGCGTTGTGGGTCTGCGGGTTCGCTGCTGGCCTGCGTTGGTGCGCGTTGGTCCCCGTTAGTCCGCGGGGAGCTTTTCGCCCGCCTCAACGCGAACATCGATCGAGTTGCCACGGACGGGCATGGGGCAGGTGCCATAGGGCGTGAACGCGCTGGGGTAGTTGATGGCACGGTTGAAATCGATGATCACCGAACCGTCCGGGCGAGGCTTGGGAATGAAGACCTTGCGCCACTCGTCCGTGGTGTCTCCATTGGTCTCGTCGTGGAAGGTCACGTTGAGGGCACCCAGCTTCTCGGCTTCTGCATGCAGCCTGACCTCGTGCGCTATCCCGGGCACGTGGAACACCACTTCGCCAACGGACACATGCACACCGTCTACCAACGGGTTTGCTGTGCCGATGGGAACCTCCACCGGATTCTCATACGCCTCGAACCTCCCGCTGATCACCCATTCCGGGTTGAAGGGGTAGGTGGGGACGCCGGAGAACTCCGTGTAGACGGCGGAGCCGTTGTCACGCGTGCGGATGGCGTACTTGTCCGCACGCATGGCCAACTCCACGACCACCTGAGTGCCGTCCAACCCGCCGTACTGAACCCAGTTCAGCGACTCCTCGTCCTGGAGGGTTTCTGAGTAGGTCCCTATTACAGGGTCACCCGAGGAAACAAACGTCAACCCGTCTTCCGCCGCGGCCGTCAGCGTCGCGGAGGCCCCGTCGGTGGACCAAAACCCCGGGACCAGCTCAAGGGGTTCGGGGACTGACCCCAACCACTGGAAGGACGTGAGCGTCAGCCATCCGTGGTCGGCCGCCAACGCGGCGTTGCGGCCTGCCCGGAACCTCTCCCAGCGTGCCAGTTGTTGATCAGCCGTGGTGGGCGCGCTCATGGTTCTCCTCAGTTCCTTGACTGTTCTCCATGGATTGGAGGACTTCAACCGTACGGACAAACCGTGGTGCAGGGGTAAAAATTCCTTTCCCTTTTTCAGCTACCCCCACCTTAATTTCGTGGCTGCTTAAATGGAGCGGCTCGCGCTGGCCCCCAATACATGCCAGCGCGAGCCGGATCGTGGCAACGCCCTTAG
Organism: Paenarthrobacter ureafaciens; assembly: GCF_004028095.1. Classification (NCBI taxonomy): domain Bacteria; kingdom Bacillati; phylum Actinomycetota; class Actinomycetes; order Micrococcales; family Micrococcaceae; genus Paenarthrobacter; species Paenarthrobacter ureafaciens. The sequence goes on from NZ_SBHM01000007.1 coordinate 2,043,167, forward strand.
TGCGAACGACGCTGCGACGACCGCCGTGCTGCGCCGAAGGCGAGCAGTGAACCCAATGCCAACAAGGCGGCTGCGGCGAAGACAAAGGCCGGACCGTTGGCTCCCGTGCTGGCCAGTTCAGTGTCGTCCTGGACCTTCTTTGGCTGTTCCGGCGTTTGGCTCGGAGCCTCGACTGCGGGTGTTGTCACCGGCGTGGAGGGCGTCGGAGCCGAGGTGCTGGGCTCGGCTGTTGCGGGTTCCGTCATGGTGGGTGTGGGCATGGGCGTGGTCGGCGTAGGCGTCGGTGTCGGCGTGGCGGTGGTGGGTGTTGGGGTGGGCGTGGGTGTGCTGCTGGAGCGCGTAGGCGTAGGCGTCGGCGTGGCTGTGGTCGGCGTGGGCGTGGGCGTCGGAGTGGCGGTGCCGTCGCCGGTTCCTTCGGCGCTGGTCCGTCGGGTTTCTGCGCCGACCGGATTTTCGATGCCGTCGATCGTCACAGTGCCGGTGTTCGTGTAGGCATCCAACGTCGCATCCGTAACCTCGGTGACGACGAAAAGCTCAACGCGTTCCCCTCTGGGAAGACCCGTCCACGTCACCGTTACTTCCTGCGGTGTGCACTCGATAACAGCGGGGTAGCGATCGGTTTCCATGGGATCGGTGACGTTGCCGTTTGCGTTGACGGTTCGGCCAACGCGCGGTGTGACGTCGTCACAGTCAATTTCCATCCCTGCGGAAGGAGTATCCGTCACCGTCACGTCATTTGAACGCGAGGGCATGGGCGGCATGTAAATGATGGACTCGAGCCGTGTCTGACCCGCATCAGCCCACCACATCGCCTTGCCTGCAGATTCCGGTGCCGGCGTGCAGTCGGTGACGCAGGGGGTGACGGTTACAGGTACACGGACAACACGATCGCCAACGGTGAATTCCAGTTGCTCGCGTTCCTCATCACCCGGAACCTCCGCGTAACGCGTCGAGAAGTTGCACGTGCCGCGCACCTTAAGCGGGTGCGTGGCAACGAAGTCAGTCAGGGTAAAGACCACCAATCCCGAGTCATCGGCCACCGCGGTGGCAACAGTTTCGCCTTCGGGATTGTCCAGGTCAAACGATGCTGCGCCGAACCAGCGAAGCTCTTGGGGCAGCTGCATTTGGAAGGTGTCCCCGGGCTGCGAGTGGTCCGGCACGCTCCACTCGCAGGTCAGATCGACCTGGTCCCATTGGCTTGTCACTACGGAGTTTGTGCTGATGCTGATGCTGGCTCCGGGAATATTTGCAGCAGTGGCCGGCTGCGCAGCCCAGACCAGCGCTAGAGAGGTCAGGAAGACAGCCAGAAATGCGGCCATCAACGCGGTGGTCTTCATGTGAAGCGGTTTATTCATTTTTTTGGGAAGTCCTTAGCATCCTCGAAAGATTTTCGTCATTAATGAGTGGTCGCTTGAGGATGATCATGACGCCAGGTTCCAGGTTTTGCTCAGATGGACTCCGGGCGGGAATTTGTGGACGTGGTTGCCCCTGCGTCGACTGAGAAAGGCAGGAACTTCACCCTTGCCGGGCTGAGGACTCCTTCCCCGAGGGACTCCACGGCGATCTTGCAGTTCAGAAGACGCCCCAGGCTGAAAGCCGAGAGCGGCAGTAACACGTGGACTGAAGAATTCTGGTACATGGCCGTGGCGCCAGTTCCCTTGAGTTCGGCCTGGACCGTATCCCCAAGCAGCGCCAACAGGGTCCAGCAGTGGCTGCGGCCACCCTGTGGTTCGGGGAGGTCGATGACGGCCACGGCGTGCGGCCCTGCGCCCGGATCTTCGACGGAGACTTCGTGGATCCGACGCTGGAAGTGGGCTGGTGTGGCGAGTCCTGTGTAGACGTCGGTGCACGAGATGGGCGGGACCGTTTCGGACACCTCCGCCCAGCCCTCTGCCAGGGACTGGAGTGCGTCGATATCCAGTGTTTGGTCAGCAGCAACAAAGAGGGCCCGGAAGTCAGTCATGGTTTCACTGATCCCCACACCGTTTCTGGCCCTGGCCGCACCCAATGACCTGGCGGTCATTGCGGGGACCGAATAGCACGTTGCCAAGGACGTGACTACTGTGCGCACTTCAGGCAGCAACCAATCCGCCCGGAACCGCCAGCCCCTCTTGTAGCTGGCTGTCTGCCACCGCCGGAGGAGCACATGGCGCGGAAATGAACATTCGGCGAGGGATTTGTTCCGGAACGATGTCATATGCGGATAGTGCCCCCTTGTTCCCGATCGTGACGTAGTTTTCCAAGGCAACGTTTTTAAAGTCTTTAGAAAAACTCGCGTCACATCTGCTGGCCCGCCATCACTGCATTTATATGGGCGCAATTCTCTATGTTGTGTGGATGCCATAGTGGCCTCCAGGAAAAACACAAACAATAATTCCGGCGCGGATGTTCTGAGCGACGGACACTATATCGAATTGGTACGCGGCGGCGACATGTCTGCCTTCGACCACCTCTACGAGAGGCATATATCCATCGCCGCTGCGGTTGCCCGGCGGAACGTGGACAACCCCAGTGACGCAGAGGACGTGGTGGCCGAGGCCTTTCAGGCGGTGCTGCAAAACCTGGTCGCCGGGAAAGGGCCCAACAACTTCTTCCGGGCGTATCTCCTGTCCACCGTCACCAGGCTTTCCCACCACCGCAACCGCAAAGCGGGAAGCACTCTGCCCAGTAGCGACGACGCCGTATTGGACCGCCCACTGTCGGAACCGGATGCCGCTATCAAGGCTTTTGAATCGGATGCTGTCGCCAAGGCATTCCAAGCGCTGCCCGAACGCTGGAAGGCCGTCCTGTGGTACCTCGACGTGGAACGGATGAAGCCCGCCGCGGTGGCACCCATCCTTGGCCTCTCACCCAACGCGGTCTCAGCGCTCGCTCTGCGCGCCCGGGAAGGCTTGAGGAGACAGTACTTACAGGCCCACGTGGCTGATGAACACGACGATGAATGCGCCGTGTATGCCTCGAAGCTAGGCCAGTACATCCGTGGTGGATTGTCCCGGGCAGCGTCGCGGAAAATGCGTCAGCACCTGGGCGGTTGCTCAAAATGCACCCACGCCCTCTCCGAACTGAAAGATGTCCAAGGAAGCATGAGGGCTGTGCTTCTTCCCATGGTCACCGGAGTTCCGGTGGCTTTATGGGCCGGCAAGGGTGCCGGACTGGGAGTTCTGGGCGGACTTGCCCCGGTAAAGGCGGCCATCGTGGCTCCTGCCATCAGCCAGCCAGTGATGATGGCCGTCGTTGCGGCGGCGGGTTTGGGGCTGGCCTTGGGTGTTTCGGGGGTTGCCGGTCTTTTTGTTCCAGAAACTCCGGTGGTCAACCGTGCCGACTCCATGCAGCCCGAGGCCCAATCTTCTGTCTTTCCCTCGTGGCCACAGTCAACGCCCTCCGGTCAGGCAACAGGGACTCCTTCGGCATCCGCGCAGGAACAGGCCCCCGAGTCGGCACTGCCCTCCGCCGCATCGGCCCCCGCGCAGATGCAGCCAACGGAGCAGGAACAGCAACCATCCGATGAGCGGGAAGTCCCAAAAGCTGCCGGGGTGCAGGGAGCTGCGCCAACGGAAGAGCTGCCGCCGGGAAGTCCACAAGAGTCGCTGCAGCCTCAGCGGGAACCGGTCCCTGCGCCCGATGAACCCGATGAACCGGATGAACCGGATGAACCGGATCAACCGGCGAATCCCACTGCACTTTCGACCTCTGTTTGGGCGGCTCAGGACGCCCGCACAGGCCTGACCGCGGTTCACGTGCACTTCCTTCAACGAGGGGCAGCACCCTCCGGGCCGGGTACGGCCACCTTCACACTGGGCCCTGATGCCCGCATCCTGGAGAAGTCGTTGACTGTCCCCAAGGGGTGGACTTGCTCGTTCCAAGGCCAACAAACCGTCACTTGTAACACTGGTTCCATCCGGCCCGGCAAGCTGCACTTCCATATGACCGCAGAAACCACGAGCCGGCCGGTCGGCGGCGTCCTCACCTACTCCTTCAGTGGCAGCGAATTCAGTACGGGCAACCTCCGCTATGAGTACTGAGCTCGCGGTCGCGGCGACTGAGCGCTGCATCACACCGTCCGGTACGTCATGAAGGGGGGACCTCCTCCACTGCTTGATAGCAGCACCCGAGGTGGGGCTAGCTATCCGCGAACTTAGGGGAAGAATGAAAGCGACGTTGTTCGTCGTTGCGGGCGCGCTTGGCGCCTTGGCGGTGGTTGGGGCCATCGCTCCCGCCGGAAAGAACTGGATAGTCCGCAGGTTCAGGACACCACACCGATTGAGGTGGGCCATGGCCTGCGCCGGGGGAGTACTGCTTGCCGCGTTGGTGATGAGCCTGCTGACGCCACTCCTTCGCTCATTGCTTGAGGGCCTCGTCCTGCTGAGCGGAGCCTCGCTGCTGGTGGGCTTCCTCGTGTCCCCGGCATTGAGGATTGATCACGGCGTTGCGACTCAGCCGCGCCGAGTACTGGCCATCGGAGCGCACCCGGATGATCTTGAATTGGCGTGCGGGGCTACCTTGGCGAAGCTCGCAGATGCCGGGCACGAGGTCCGCACGTTGGTGATGAGTGCGGGAAGCCAAGGCGGCGACAGCACCGTACGCACCGTCGAGGCTTCATCCGGTTCGGAGTTCATGGGCGCCGCGGAAGTACAGGTTCACGACTTCAAGGACACCAAGCTGTCCCAGCAGGGCCAGGAGATGGTTCAAACCATTGAGGCCTTCATCAAGGATTTCAATCCGGATGTTGTGATGACCCATTCAGGGCATGACTACCATCAGGACCACTTGGCGGTGCATCAGGCCACCATGCGTGCGGCCCGCCAGCACTCATCAATCTTGTGCTTCGAAAGCCCGTCTGCCACGAGGCAATTCAATCCGAGCGTCTTTGTGGACATCGCAGGCTACGTGGACGTGAAGATCCACGCTGTGTCCATGCACCGCGACCAGAAGGGAAAGCCCTACATGAGCCCTGAGCGAATCCGCAGCCTGGCAGCGTTCCGGGGCTCCCAGGCCAAGCAGAACTACGCGGAGGGCTTCGAGCCCGTCCGTTTGCTCGGTTCAGCAGTGGGGGAATTCTGATGGCACGCTTTCTGGTAACGGGCTTAGGGGGTCCGGCAGGTTCGTCACTGGCGCAGCAACTCCGGTCGCGGGGGCACTGGGTGCTCGGTGTTGATATGGAGGACGTTGATCCTTCCCTTGCGGACGTCGTCGTGCGCGTATCGCGTGCCTATGCTCCGCAATACCTTTGGGAACTGCGTGGGCTTGTGGCTTCACACGGCGTAGATACAGTCATCCCGACAGTCAGCGACGAATTGGTTCTGGTTGCCCAGGCCCGTGATGATTTTGCACCGGGCGTCGGAGTCGTGATCGGACACCCCGCTCCCGTCCACATAGCCAACGACAAATTCCTCACCATGACCTGCCTGGACACCGCAGGTGTAGGCGTCCCGGACTTCGCGCTTCCCGGCAGTTTCGATTCCGCGGAAGAAGCCATGGATTTCCTGGGCGGTCCTATCGTGGTCAAACCGCGCGTCTCCCGGGGAGGACGTGGAGTCCGCGTCCTTGAGAAGCTCGCGGACCGGGGCCGCCACGCCGCACGAATATGGTCCACTATCGACGACTCATGGATTGTCCAGCGCTTCGCACCCGGAACCGAATTCGCGCCTGTCGTTCACCGGGCGGAAGGAGGGTCCGCCGTCGTCGTCGTGCTCGAGAAGACCGAGCTCAAGCAGGGGCGGATAGGTAACGCCGTGACGGTACGCCGGACAGACAGCCCGGCCAATGCCGACGTAGCCGGGCTGGCCCGGGATGCAGTCGACGCCCTGGCCCTGGTGGGACCGGTGGACCTGGACATCAGGCGCATGCCGGATGGGACTCCCGTCGTGCTGGAAATCAATGCGCGTTTCGGGGCCAACAGCGCACATGCACCGGAGCTTTTGGACAGCGTGTTGGCTGCCCACGTCCGAGGGCTGCCTTCGGGGCTGGCAGGGTGACGCTGGTCGACGTCGCGCTTGCCTTTGTCCAGATCGGAGGCCTGGTGATTTTGGCGTTTGGCGCCGTCAAGATCCTTTACGTTCCCTTGGCTTTGTACTTCAACCGCATCCACCGGCCCCGGGGGGTTAGGCACAAGTACTCCCTGGCCGAGGGCAGGCCGTTGGTTTCGGTCATCGTCCCCGGCTACAACGAGGCAGTGGTGATCACCAACTGCGTAGAGTCCATCCTGGCCAGCCGTTATCTTCGGCTGGAAATTATCCTGGTGGACGACGGGTCAACGGATAACACTGCCTCCATCATGGCCGGGCTTGCGGATCAGCATGACCGGGTTCGTTTCATTTCCAAGGCCAATGGCGGAAAAGGTGCCGCGCTCAACACCGGAATCGCTGCCGCGCACGGGGATGTACTGATGTTCGTGGATGCGGACGGCATCTTCGCCCCGGACACTGTCCTGTACATGCTGGAGGGCTTCGACCATCCAAAGGTGGGCGCCGTGTGCGGCGATGACCGCCCGGTGAACCTGGACCGGATTCAGACCAGAATGCTCGCCATCCTCAGCCATGTGGGTACAGGGCTCGTCAGGCGGGCTTTGTCGCTGATGCACTGCCTTCCGATCGTTTCCGGCAACATCGGCGCCTTTCGCACGGACCTGGTACGGCAGGTCGGCGGGTTCTGCGAAGACACCCTGGGTGAGGACCTCGAGCTGACTTGGCGCGTCTATGGCGCAGGCTATCGGGTCAGCTTCCAACCGAAGGCACTCGTTTATGCCGAGTCGCCGTCCACCATGGGCGGTCTGTGGCGCCAGCGCGTGAGGTGGTCGCGTGGCCTCCTGCAGACCCTGCGCATGCACGCCAGGATGCTGGGCACATGGGATCACGGGCCCTTTGGGCTGTTCCTGATTTTCAACGCCGTCACCATGGTGCTGATCCCTGTACTGCAGCTGTTAATCCTGGGCATACTGCCTTTCCTGTATCTCGCCGGCAAGGGACCCATCCCTGGGGAGGTGCTCGCCATCCTGGGGTGGCTGGGCCTTTTCGTATCCTTGCTGCTGATCGTCTTCTCCATTGGGCTGAACAAGTCCTGGCGCGATCTCCGCTTCGTGTGGACGGTGTTTCTGTGGCCGTTTTACTCAGTCTTCGTGGGGCTGGCGTTGGCGAGCGCGATCGTCAAGGAATTGCGGGGCAGCCCCGCCCGGTGGAACAAGCTTCAGCGCACAGGGGTGGTCTCAGTCAGTGCAACGGACGGCGACCTCGCCACCGGATCCCCAACATGAAGCGAAAGATAGCCGCCGCCATGGCGGCGCTCGCGGTGGCGGCGTCATCTCTGGTGATGACGTCGTCATCTTCGGCGCAATCTTCGCGGCCCGCCGACCGAATGGTCAACCTCGGGTTCGAGGACATTGCCACCAATGATCCCGGGCATCTTCCCCGGCTTGCGGGTCAGCTCGATGCCGTGGATGCCACAGCCGTTTCCCTTGCCGTGGGCCGCACCGACTGGACGGCATTTCCGTCCTATAGCAATCCCAACGCTGTCTCCGGTGCAGTTGCGGCGACAGGCCGGGATTATGTTGCCGAGGCCATCAAGGCCGTAGGTACTTCGGCGGGAGGGCGGCAACGGGACATTGTCCTGACCATCGATGTTCTCCTGGGCAGAAGCCTTGGGGAGGATCCTTCCCTTGCAGGTCGGAATGCAAGCGGACAACGGTCGTCGTCGTTCGCGAGCGTCAATGCCCTCCGGAACGGGGAGGCGGGTGACCGGTTGGCCGCCCTGGCATCGGAAGTCGCCGAACGGTATCGCCCGACGGCGGTGGACCTCACCGAGCTGATGTTTGACGACTTCACATTCGGCACTGATGACCTTGAAGATTTCAAGGCGACCACCGGGCTGAAGGACTGGCCCCGGAACAGCAGCGGTTCCATCGACGCCGCGGACGCCCACCTCCGCACGTGGCGCAGCGAGGCAGTGGCGGACATCGTCCGCAAGGTGCGTGCCGCCGTCGAGCCTTATGGAGTCCGGACCGAGACCGACGTGCGCTCGCCGCTGGTGCTGGCCACCGGGGATCGCTCGGACAGTGGGCATGACTACGACCTCCTCCTTAAACAGCTCGATCGTCTCCATGTCTGGCAGTACGTTGGGCTGAACGATGCCGACGCACCCCCAACCAAGGAGCTGGTCCGGGCCATGAACCGGCGTGCCGGTTGGCGTATGTCCCTGTCGTTGGGCCTGTGGTCATCGGAAGGGGTCATCACGCCTGAGCGGCTTGGGCGGGAACTCCGGGACGCCGCCCGCGGTGGCGCCGCCTCGGTGTCGGTGACGCCGGCAAGCTTGATGACTGACGAGCATTGGGAGGTCCTGAAGAAGGCCTGGTCGGGGCGCTAGAAGCCCCTGTCCGTGTATGTGCGGCGGGCGTACCCTGATTGGCATGGGGATGGAGGGCGTGATTTCCGCAGTTGTCAGCTTGGGGCTTGTCCTCGCGTCGATCTGGGCGGGGGTGCGTTTGGTGGGTAGGGGCGTCCCGGCGAAAGGGGCTACCGGTACGCTCGGCAGTGTTCTGTCCATGATCGAGCCGGCCACCGGTGCGCCTACGCGGTGGGAGTCCGCGGCGGCCGTTGAAGAGATGCGGCAACGCAGGCACGAGCACTTGACGGCGGGGCCCCGCGTACCGGGCGGCGACCCCTACGACGGCAGGATTGTGCTGGGCCGCGGGCCAACCCGCAAGGACGATCGGCGCTTCACGGAAACCAGTATTTGAGACGCATTCCGCGGTATCCCGGGCTGCCGGTAATATCCCTTGGGAAACATTAGTAATCCGGCTCACAGTATCCAGCGCAGTGTACGGGCCACACCCGATTCCGAAGGTAATACTCCATGGTTCACACTGCCCAGCAATCCACTGATCTCGCCGCGGAACTGCGAGCCGACGTCCGCAGGGTTTCAACCCTGCTGGGCGAGTCGTTGGTCCGGCAACACGGTCCCGAATTGCTGGAATTGGTGGAGCAGGTCCGCCTGCTGACCAAGGAGTCCAAGGAAGCGGCGCGTGGCGGCGCCGATGCCACCGGACCGTGGAGCGCGCACGACGTCGTAGCCCAGGTCCGCGAATTGCTCGCCTCCCTGCCGCTGGAGCAGGCAACCGACTTGGTCCGGGCTTTCGCTTTCTACTTCCACCTCAGCAACGCTGCCGAGCAGGTCCACCGGGTGCGGGGGCTGCGGACCAGGCAGGAGAAGGACGGTTGGCTGGCTAAGGCCGTTTCCGAAATCGCGGGTCAGGCAGGGCCGGAGATCCTGCAGGACGTAGTCAACGAACTCGATGTCCGCCCGATCTTCACCGCCCACCCCACCGAGGCCTCCAGGCGTTCGGTCCTGGACAAGATCCGTAAGCTTTCCGATGTGCTGGCACAGCCCACTGCGGAAGGCACCTCGGCCAGGCGCCGTCAGGACCGCCAGCTCGCCGAAATCATCGATCAGATGTGGCAAACAGACGAGCTCCGGCAAGTGCGGCCGACTCCCGTGGATGAAGCGCGCAATGCCATCTACTACTTGAACAGCATCCTCACCGATGCCATGCCGGAGATGCTCACGGATCTTTCCGAGCTCCTGGCGGAACACGGAGTCGAGCTCCCCACAGGCGCCGCGCCCTTGCGCTTCGGCTCCTGGATCGGTGGTGACCGGGACGGCAACCCGAACGTCACGGCGGCTGTTACCCGCGAGATCCTCCAGCTCCAAAACCAGAATGCGGTCCGGATCAGCATTGCCCTGATCGATGAGCTGATTTCCGTCCTTTCCAACTCCACCGCACTGTTCGGCGCTGACCAGGAGTTGCTGGACTCCATCGAGGTGGACCTCAAGAACCTGCCCGGCCTGGACAAACGGGTGCTGGAGCTCAATGCGCAGGAGCCGTACAGGCTCAAGCTCACATGCATCAAAGCCAAGCTCATCAATACGGGGCGTCGCATCTCGGCGTCGACGTATCACGAGCCGGGCCGCGACTATGCCACGACCTCCGAACTCCTCGCCGAATTCGGACTCCTGGAAACGTCGCTCCGCAACCACGCCGCCGGGCTTGTGGCGGACGGTGCCCTGGCCCGTGTCAGGAGGGCGCTCGCAGCGTTCGGTCTGCATTTGGCCACCTTGGACATCCGTGAACATGCCGATTACCATCACGACGCCGTGGGTCAACTCGTCGACAGGCTAGGGACGGAGAAGCCGTATGGCTCCCTCACCCGCGAGGAGCGCCTCGCGTTCCTCGGCGAAGAGCTGGCGTCCCGCCGTCCCTTGTCCGGCCACCCCATTAAGCTCGACGGCGCCGCCGACGGTACGTACGACGTCTTCCGGAGCATTCGCCAGGCCCTGAATACTTACGGGCCGGACGTCGTGGAAACCTACATCATTTCCATGACGCGCGGTGCCGATGATGTGCTGGCAGCCGCCGTGTTGGCCCGCGAAGCCGGGCTCATTGACCTCTTCGGGGCGAATCCGCACGCACGGATCGGTTTCGCTCCGCTGCTTGAGACGGTGGAAGAACTGCGTGCTTCTGCGGAAATCGTGGACCAGCTTTTGTCTGATCCGTCCTACCGTGAGCTCGTCCGCCTGCGCGGGGACATCCAGGAAATCATGCTGGGCTACTCGGATTCCAACAAGGAATCGGGCGTGCTCACCAGCCAGTGGGAAATCCACAAGACCCAGCGGAAGTTGCGCGACGTCGCTGCGAAGCATGGTGTCCGCGTGCGGCTCTTCCACGGCCGAGGTGGTTCAGTGGGGCGCGGCGGTGGACCTACCTACGACGCCATCATGGCCCAGCCCAACGGGGTGCTTGAGGGTGAGATCAAGTTCACCGAGCAAGGCGAGGTTATCTCGGACAAGTACTCCTTGCCGGAGCTTGCACGCGAAAACTTGGAACTGTCGCTGGCGGCGGTGATGCAGGGCTCGGCCCTGCACCGCACTCCGCGCACGTCCGAGGACCAGCGTGAACGCTACGGCAACGTCATGGAGACCATTTCCGACGCCGCGTTCGCACGGTACCGCGCCCTGATTGACGATCCCGACCTTCCGGCCTACTTCCTGGCATCGACGCCCGTGGAGCAGTTGGGCTCGTTGAACATCGGCTCCCGCCCGTCCAAGCGTCCCGATTCCGGTGCAGGCCTGGGCGGCTTGCGTGCAATCCCGTGGGTGTTCGGATGGACCCAGTCCCGCCAGATTGTTCCCGGTTGGTTCGGCGTCGGTTCAGGCCTGAAGAAGGCCCGCGAGTCCGGCAACACGGAGCAGCTGATGGAGATGATGGAGCGCTGGCACTTCTTCCGTTCCGTGATCTCCAACGTCGAGATGACGTTGGCTAAGACGGACATGGAAATTGCCGGGCACTACGTGTCCTCCTTGGTGCCGCAGGAACTCCACCGGCTCTTCCACATGATCCGGGACGAGTACGAACTGACGGTCGCCGAGGTCGAGAGGCTCACCGGGGAACTGGAACTGCTGGACGCGCAGCCCACGCTCAAGCGTTCACTGGAAATCCGGGACCAGTATCTTGACCCCATCAGCTACCTGCAGGTGGAGCTCCTTCGTCGCGTCCGCGAAGAATCAGTGTCCGGAGCTGAAATCGATGAGCGGCTCCAGCGGGCCATGCTGATCACGGTCAATGGCGTTGCTGCGGGCCTGCGGAACACCGGCTAGGAGAGCGACCCCGGGGGGACCCGTCGGGATGTGATAGAGCGTCCGGCGAAACCCGTTGGGATGGGATAGAGCGTCCGGGGCGACGATAGGGTGGTGGGATGCCTTCGTTCCAGACCAAGCTGAAGATCACCGGCCTCAAGCCCGGCAATGCGCCGGAGTCCGTGATGGCCGCAGCTGTGGAGGCCCTGGGCACCCGCCACCACGTGGAATCGAACCAGCTGGACATTGTGGGCGGTGTGCCCCAGATCAGCCTTCGGTTCACCGTGGACGCCCAGGACTACGCGGGTGAGAACGACGCCGCCCGGACGTCCGCTGCCATGGTGCGTGACGCCGTCGAACGCGTGGCTCTGACCGGTGCCCTCTATGTGCTGCGGCGCAGCCGGGGGCGCTGGTCGCCGATCTAGCGGAGGTGGGGCATCATTCGGGCTGCGGCAGGTCGCCGTCGAACGGTTCATCCACTGGTGAGGCGCTCCCGCGTCGACGCGTCGCGATCAGGCCCACCACGACGCCGATCAGCAGGCCCACGGCCACGCCGATCAATGAACTCGCCCAAAACGGCAGCTTGGTGGCTGATCCCGCAAAGTATCCCAAGCCAACCTGCCATACCGCCCACAGGATGGCGCCAAGCCCGGCGCACAGGCTGAATCCCCGGATGGACACGTTGGCAATGCCTGACGCGGCCGACGTCGCCAATCGCCCGGCCGGGATGAACCGCGCACCGATGATGGCCCCGTACGTTGAGGACCGTCCGGCCTTGGCGATGGCTTCGTGAATGGCCAAGTGGGTTTTCCTTCCCCAGGACCACCGGTCCAGCACGTGGCTGATGCGCCGTTTGAAGAGCAGGTAGACGGCCATATCGCCAAGCCATGAGGCGAACGCGGCCAGGAACAAGATCAACCAGAAGTTGGCGTGGCCGTCAGCCGCGAGGGCGCCGCCGGTGATGACCACCATCTCTGACGGAACGGGCGGAAAAATGGCATCACCAAGCACCACGGGAACAATCCACAGGTAGATGGCCGATCCCCACGAATCGGGCGAGATGAAGTCCACCCGCACAACGTACCGCACTTGCCGTGCCCGCCGCTTCCCTTGCCGTTGCCCACCCGCGACGGAAGACTGGCGGCATGCGTATAAGGATCCTGCAAGGCGACATCACCACGCGAAGCACGGACGCGATCGTCAACGCCGCCAACTCATCATTGCTCGGCGGCGGGGGCGTGGACGGTGCCATTCACAGGGCGGCCGGGCGCGAATTACTGGAGGCTTGCCGGGAACTGCGGCGGAACGAACTGCCCGGCGGCCTGGACGTGGGGAAAGCCGTGGCGACTCCCGGGTTCCGGCTTCCTGCGCGGTGGGTGATTCACACCGTGGGGCCCAACCGGCATGCCGGGGAAACGGACCCGGGGCTGCTTGCCTCCTGTTTCCGCGAAAGCCTCGCGGTTGCCTCGCAGTTGGGCGTCGGCAGCGTGGCTTTTCCCGCGATCAGTGCCGGGATTTACGGTTGGGATGCGCGCCAGGTTGCGGAGGTGGCGTACGACGTCGTCACCGCCTTGGGGGACTCCGTTCCGGAACGAGGCGGTTCAGGAAACAGCGGCCCGGGAAGTCCGCTGGAAATAGTGGAGTTCGTGCTGTTTTCGGAGCAGACGGCGGCCGTCTTTCAGTCCGTTTTTGAAGGTTAGGGCTGTGTTTGAAGGATAGGGCCGCGCATGTTGGATAGGGCCGCGTCGGAGCGTCAGACGCGGGCTTCGCTGAGCTCCAAGCGGCTGCGGTACTCCACGGGCTTCTTACTGATGGGGTCAACAAAACGGATACCCCTGGCCAGGAGTTGCAGCGGCTTGCTGTAGTCGTCCGGCGCCTTGTCCAGCAGGTCCGGGTAGAACGCATCGTGGAGGATGCCCAGTCCCAGTGAGGCCATGTGAACCCGCAGTTGGTGGGTTTTCCCGGTGTGTGGTTCCAAACGGTACAGCGCGCGGCGCTGCGCCCTGGCGTCGAAGGTCCTGATCTGTTCAATCCGGGTCTCCGCATTCGGTTCGCCGTCAACCACTTCTGCCAGTAGGTAGCTGCGGGACTTGGTCATGCGGTTGCGGACAACTGCGGGGAAGTCGACGGCGGGATACCCTGCGGCCGGGGTCGCGGCAGAGACGCACTCGTAGTCCTTCTGGACCTGGCGTTTTTCGAAGAGCACTTGGTACTTGCCGCGTGTTTCCGGGTTGGTGGACAGGAGGAGGATACCGGCCGTCATTCTGTCCAGACGGTGCATGGGGATGAGGTCTGGCAGGTTTAGGAGGTTCCGCAGCCGGACCAGTGCCGATTCCTGGATATAGGTGCCGCCCGGGGTGGTTGGCAGGAAGTGCGGCTTGTCCACCACCAGGATGTGCTCGTCCTGGTGGAGGATGTTGATTTCCACGGGCAAGCGGGTCTCCGGCGGGAGCGTGCGGTAGTACCAAATGAAGGTGTGGTCCTCCAGTTTGGTGGCCCGGCTCAACGGGATTCCGCCTTCGCCCACAATTTCGCCGGCGTCGAAGCGGTCCTCGATGCCTTTGGGATCGATGTGCCCCCAGCGATGCATCATGTAGTCCATCGCGGTCTCCCACGGGCCCTCATCCGGAAGCCGGAGGCGGGTTGCGTTCACGCCGTCGCGCACGGGGAGGGGGGATTGCATCACCGAATAATTCTACGTTGCCCGGCAGCCCCTCCCTTGGACCCTGGGGAGGGGGCTACCGAACACAAAAAAGTTCTTGACAAAAAAAGTTGTCGGTAGTGATACTTGAGGCATGTTGGACATCGAAGTGATCGAGGATCCCTCCGCGGCGGAAGCATCGCTGGATCCGATCCGCACCCGGATCCTGCAGGAACTCACTCAGCCCGCAACCGCAACGCAGCTGGCGGCCAGGGTGGACATGCCGCGCCAGAAGGTCAACTACCACCTCAAGGCCCTGGAGCAGCATGGCTTGGTGGAACTGGTGGAGGAGCGGCGCAAGGGCAACGTCACCGAGCGCGTCGTGCGTGCCACGGCAGCGTCCTACCTCATTTCCCCGAGTGCGCTGGCTTCCGTGGCGCCCGATCCCCGCCGCTTTGCCGACAGGTTCTCGGCCTTCTGGCTCCTCTCCCTGGCTTCGCGCACCGTGCAGGAAATGGGCAAGCTCATCTCCGGCGCAGCGGCGGCCAAGAAGAAGCTCGCCAGCTTCGCCATCGACGGGGAAATCACCTTCCGCTCCGCAGCCGAGCGGGCCGCCTTCGCCGAGGAACTCGGCGTCGCCGTGACGCGGCTCGTGGACAAGTATCACGACGGCGGTGCTGCCGCAGTGGCGGGCGGCGCACGGAAGCACCGGCTCGTCGTCGTACTTCATCCGGCATTGAAGACACCGGTAACGGAACAAACAACTGAACAAACAACGCACGCACCAGCAGAAAAGGACCAGAGCAATGACTGGCAACCGTAAGTTCGAAATTGTGGCGGACACCGAATTGCCCGGAACTCCTGAGCGCGTCTGGGAAGCCGTCACCAAGGGCACCTCGGCGTGGATGTTCCCCACCGACCAGTGGCCTGACGTGAAGACCGTGGAGGAACACCCAAACCACCTGGTTTCCCGCATGGAGGGCCCTGACGGCTGGTTCAACCAGTTGGAGCACGTCCTTGAGCCGCTTGAAGGTGGCCGGGCCAAGCTGCACTACGTGCACAGCGGCATCTTTGCCGATAATTGGGACGAGCAATACGACGGCGCCAGCAAGCACACCGAGTTCTACCTCCACACCCTGGGCCAGTACCTCCGCTACTTCGACGGACAACCGGTGGTCTTCACCGACGTCCAGGCACCTGCGGCATCCCGGACGCCGGACGGCTTCATCAAGTTGAAGGAGGCGTTGGGCGTCGAAGGAGCTGCTGCCGGAACTTCCATTGATGTGGACGTCGACGGTGTGGGACGGCTCAGAGGGGAAGTGGACTTCTCGAACGAGAACTTCCTGGGCATCCGCACGTCGGACACGATGTACCGCTTCTTTGGCCGGAACGCTTTCGGTGCACCGGTGGGCATGACTGTCCACGAGTTTGGCGGCAGCGGCGAGTCCGAGCTCACCGCCAAAACCTGGGGCGCCTTCCTGGAGCGGGTCTACTCGTCCAACTAACTGGCACTAAGGGTTGTTCCCAGCGCTGGGAACAACCCCTACTGCCAGTCAGATGGGGTCAGGCTGCTTAAAGGTCAGGCGACGGCGAACCTCTCTTCAGCTTTTAGGCTCCGGCGGAGTTGCGGGGAATCGCCCAGCTTGTCCTGTGCCTCCCGGAGCGCCTTGACCGCGGTTTCGAGTTGCGCGGGCGGAAGTGTGTAAGGCACCCGCATGTAGTGCTCGAACGCCCCACCGACGCCGAACCTTGGGCCGGCAGCCAAGCGGACGCCGAATTCCGGTGCGACCACCGTCAGTGCGGTGCTGCCGGGTGTGGGGAGGCGACACCAGACAGTCAGGCCGCCTTGGGGTCGCTCCACTTCCCACTCCGGCAGATGTTCGGCCAGTAGTTCCAACAGTGAGGCGCGGTTGTCGCGCAGTTCTTCCAGCCGCGACCCAAGCGGCTCGGCGTAGGAGCGCACCAGCCGTGCCGCTGCGAGTTGTTCCACCACCGGCCCGCCGAGGTCCATGGTCGTCCTGGTGGCCACAAAGCGGGTGATCAGTGGTGCGTCGGCGCGGATCCATCCGGTCCGGAGCCCTGCCCAGTGCGACTTGCTGAGCGACCCTATCGAAACCACGGCGGGACTGAAAGCTGACATCGGTGCGGCAGTGCCGCCGTCGAGGTTCAGTCCCCGGAGCGTCTCATCCACAACCAGCACGGTGCCGGAGGAGGCCGCGGCGCGTGCCAGGCGTTTTCTGTAGTGGTCGGGCATGAGCCGGCCGGTGGGATTGTGGAAATCCGGAACCAGGTAAGCCATGGCCGGCCGTTGTTGGTGCATGGCAGCGACCATCGCGTCGATGTCCCAGGAGTCCGGAGCGTCGGGGGAGGGCAGCGCGACGGGCAGGGGGCGGGAGCCCGCGGTGCGGATGGCGTCGAGGGCGTTCGGGTAACTCGGGTGCTCCACCAACACTTTGTGCTGTTTGCCGGCAAGTGTACGCAGAATGATGTTGAGTGCGTGTTGCGCGCCGGAGGTCACAAGGATTTGCTCCGGGGTGGTGGGTACGTCGTCGGCCGTGTACTTCGCGGCGATGGCCTCCCGGAGGACTGGAATGCCCAAGGCGTCGTAGCCGAATCCCGGCAGGAGCGCCGGCAACTCGGTCAATGCGTCCGCGAAGGCACGGTGGACCACCTCGCCGGCCGCGGGCAACGATGCGTAGGCCAGGTCCAGCAGGCCTTCGGGCGCGGCGAGGCCCGGCATGCTGACGGGAGTACTCCGGTGCGGAATGCTCGTCCGCCCTCGACTGCCTTGGCCCGCTGTCAGGAATCCTTGCTCGCGCAGGCTCGCATAGGCGGCGGTGATGGTGGTGCGGCTGAGTCCCAGGGTGGACGCCAGCGACCTTTCGCTCGGCAAGGCGACGTCCAGAGGAATGCGGCCATCCATCACCAGCAAACGCACGACGTCGGCCAGATCACGGTAGGCGGGCAGCGCGCCGGAGTTCCACGACCCAAGGAGTCGGGCCAGGGCGGTGGGGTTCAGTGAACTCGGCATCAGTCCAGTATTTCAAACTGGCTATGGATTACAAGGCCAGTTTTCATGAATTATGGGATTCATGATGACCCGAAGACTCACCCAACTCCTGCTCGGACTGGCCATGTATGGCATATCTCTGGCGATGTTCATTCGAGCCGGCCTTGGCCTTGATCCTTGGGATGTGTTCCATCAAGGAGTCTCGGAAAAGACGGGCCTCAGCATTGGGGTGGTGGTGATCGTGGTGAGTTTCCTGGTGCTTCTCCTCTGGATACCGCTGCGGCAGATGCCCGGTATTGGAACGCTGGCGAACGCGGTCCTGGTGGGCCTCTTTGCGGATCTGGGCTTGTGGCTGATCCCGGAGTTCTTCCATCTTGGCGGCCAGATCGCCCTGCTGGCGGGAGCGGTGGCGCTCAATGGCATCGCTTCGGCCTGCTACATCGGAGCCCGTCTGGGGCCCGGCGCCCGCGACGGCCTCATGACCGGCCTCGTGCGGCGGACGGGATGGTCCGTCCGGCTGGTGCGCACCGGAATAGAGGTCACCGTGTTGGCGATAGGTTGGCTGCTTGGCGGATCGGTAGGTGTTGGCACGGTGGTTTACGCCCTGGCCATTGGTCCACTCGTTCAGTTGCTGCTGCCGAGGTTCATGGTCCCGGAGGGCAAGCCTGATGCGGAGCCGGGTGTCGCCGCAGGGGCGGTACTGACGCGGCCTGAAAGGTCGTTTCAGGGCGCCGGCTGGCACCGGGGGCAGAAGTAAATGTCCCGCTCTTCGGTCCCGTCGGGTCCCGCGAGGAGGCCGTGCCGGATCTGCGTACCGCAGCGCCGGCAGGGTTGGCGGGTCCTGCCGTACACCCAGTAACCGGGACGCATGGCACGCGGGCCCAGCGTAGTCCGACGCCCGGGTCCAAGGTTTTCACCGAGGAGGCGCTTGGCGTCGGTGACGATTTTTGCAAGGTCCGGGACCTGGCCCACGGGTAGCGCTGGGTGGATGCCAGACAGGAAACAGGAATCACAGCGGTAGATATTGCCTATCCCGGCAAGCTTGCGTTGATCCAGCAAGGCGAAGCCAATGGGAACGTCCGGTTCGGCCTGCAACCTCCGTAAGGCCTCCTCTTCGTCCCAGTCCGGGCCCAGGAGATCCGGCCCGAGGTGGCCGACGATCTTGTCTTCCTCGCTGGTGGGCACCACATCCAGGATTCCCAGGGAGAAACCGACCGCGTCCCCTACGGGAGTGCGCAGCACACAACGGGCGGTATGACCAGGCTTCGTCCATCGGCCCCCGGGCGGGTAGACCATCCATGAGCCCTCCATCTTGAGGTGCGAGTGGATGGTCAATGCCCGCGGTTTCTTGCTGGCACCGGGCAGGGTGTCTTCCGGCCCCTCCAGACGCATCAGCAGATGCTTCCCGCGGGGCACCACCTCCACCATGGTCCAGCCCGACAGGTTCAGTGTGGCAAACCGGGGAACCCTGAAGTCTGAAGCGGTGAGGACCTGCCCTGCCAAGGCCTCGTGGAGCTTGTGTGCTGCCCGCCAAATGGAGTCTCCCTCAGGCACGGATACGCAGTCCCTTCGGTGTGGAGTAGGCGCCGGCGGCAGCCAATGCCACCGCTATGGGGGTCTCCAGGAGATCGTGGCCGTTCACTTTCTCCATGAACAGCTTGTCCACGGCGCCGCTCCGCACTACGCCCACCAAGGCCTCGGCGGCCACGGTCAAGGCAGCCTCGTCGTGGCTGAAGGTGAGCAGGGTCTTGCCGCCGCGCTCGACGTAAAGCACCAACGCGCCGTCGACCATCACCACCAAAGCTCCGGCCTTCCTGCCCGGGCGGTGTCCCGAACCGGCTTCACCGGCCACACCCGGCCACGGGAGGGCCGCGCCGTATGGGTTCGCCGGGTCCGTTGCCGCCAAGGCCAACGCTGACGGCTCGGCCTTGGAGATCCGGGCGTCTTCCGTGAAGGACCGCAGCCTGTCCACTGTGGCAGGCACCGCGAATTGGGCCGCGCCAAGGTGTTCAATGAAGTAGCCCCGGCGGCACCGTCCTGCCTCTTCCAACCGGGCCAGGACCTTGTACATCAGCCCAAACCCGCCCAGGATGTTCTCGGCCATGACGGACCCGCGCGTCACCACTCCGTACCTGTCCAGCAGGAGCTCCGCGGTGCCGCGTGCATGGATGGTGGGGTCGAGCTCCGGGGCGGGAAGCGCGGACCAACGCCCGACGGCGAGCGGCGGCGTGGGTGCCGAAGCAGCGGTTGAACCGTAGCGTCCGCCGCTCAATCCCGGGGAGCCAAGGAGGCCTGCACCGTGGCGGCCCAAACGGCTCATGCGCGGTGCACGGGCCCTCGGGGCTTTCGCAACTTGCCGGTGGGCCGTCCGTCCTCCGGCGATCATGGCACGGACGGGGGCAAAGGTATCCCCGGTAACCCTGCCGACCCACACCAGGTCCCACAGCGCTGAGACGACGGCGTCGTCACTGAGCACGGCGTCCATGCCCCCGGCAACGTCCGTCAGTTGCCGGAAGAAGTAGCCGCCGCCGGCACTGAGGTAGTCCAGCAGGCGCTGCTGGGCATCGCCCGGTTCGAAGTCCGGCGAAGGGCTCAGGGTCAGTTCGGCAGAGTCTGCAACGTGGAGGCTGATCCATCCGTCATTGCCGGGCAGCTGGCCGGCTCCGGACCACAGCAGTTCACCCGCTGCCATGAGCTCGTCGAGCATCGCGGGTTTGTAGTCGGCCACCCTGCTGGCCAGCACCAACGGTTCCCATGCCGATGCCGGGACGGGAACCCCGGACAGTTGGTCCACGGCAGTGATGATGCCATCCAGACCCCGCAGGGCCGAGCCCCTCGACTTTCCCTGGGCACTGACGTTTTGCCATGCGGGAAGGAAGCGACCGTAAGCGGCGGCGTCCACCGGTTCCACTTCCGCCCGCAACGCAGCGAGGGAGCGGCGCCGCAATTTCCGCAAGACCTCGGCGTCGCACCATTCGCTGGCAGGAGGAGCTTCCGGGCCCATCAACTCGGGATCGGTGGTTTCAGGGTCCAGGGTTGCGGCGACGGCGTGTGGTCGGAACTCACCCTCCACAACCCTGCCGTCTGCCGCCAGCCGTTTCAGGGCACTATTGACGACGGCGACGCCCAGTCCCAGCCGCGTCGCCGCTTCGGCCGCAGTGAATGGTCCATGCGTGCGGGCGTAACGGGAAACGAGGTCTCCCAGCGGGTCCTGCACAGGTTCGATAAAGGCCAGCGGCACACCCATGGGAAGGGGAACACCGATTGCATCGCGAAGCCGCGCCGCGTCTTCAATGGCAGCAAAGCGTTCGACGCCGCCGATTGTCACCTTGAGGGCGCGGTTCGCTTTCTGCAGTGCCAACAGGTGCTGCTCTGCCTCAGCGGGAGTTCCGGGAGGAAGGGCTTTGTCTTCGGTGAGTTCCTGGTCCTCCGCATGGTCCGGAAACTGTTCCCGGTTCAGCAGCTGTTCCTGCTCCTGAACCAGTTCCTGCCCTTGCAGGCGCTCGGCTACTTCCTCCACGTCCAGCGGACCCAGCAGCCGGAGGAGGTCCGCAATGCCTTCCATCCCACGGACCCGACGATCCGGAACCAGCCGTTGCAGCTCCCGCTCGGTGGAATCGATGACTGCTGCGTCCAGGAGCTCACGGAGTTCCACCCTGCCCAGGAGCTCGTTCAGGAGGGTGGAGTCGAGGGCAAGAGCTGCAGCCCTGCGCTCGGCCAGGGGGGAGTCGCCCTCATAGAGGAACTGGGCGACGTAGCCGAACAACAATGATTTGGCGAAAGGAGATGGCTGCTGCGTAGTGGTTTCGACAATCCGCAGTTCCCTGCGTTCCACGGAGGCTGCGATGTCCTTGAGAGCCGGGAGATCGTAGACGTCCTGCAAGCATTCGCGCACGGTTTCCAGCACGATGGGGAAAGACGGGTACTTCTTGGCGACATCCAGCAGCTGGGCGGAACGCTGGCGTTGCTGCCACAGCGGTTGCCGCTTGGTGGGATTTTGGCGCGGCAGCAGCAAAGCGCGGGCAGCGCATTCCCGGAACCGCGACGCGAAGAGAGCGCTGCCGCCCACCTCTGCGGTGACGATCTGTTCCAGTTCCTCCGGATCGAAGAGGAACAGCTCCGCACCGGGAGGCTCGTCCTCCATCATGGGCACCCTGAGCACAATGCCGTCATCGGCAGCCATCGCCGATCCGTCCAGGCCGTAACGCTGCTGGAGCCTCTGCCCCACAGCAAGGGCCCACGGCGCATGGACCGGCATGCCGAAGGGGCTGTGGAGGACCACCCGCCAGTCACCCAGTTCATCGTGGAAGCGTTCCACCACCAGCGTTCGGTCGCTGGGCACAACCTCGGTGGCCTGCTTTTGCTCCTCGAGGTATTGAATCAGGTTGCTTGCCGCGAAGGTGTCCAGACCGCTGGCCTGGCAGCGTTCCATGGCCGGCCCGGTATCAGCTGCCGAAAGTTCCCGGATGAACGCGCCCAGTGCACGTCCGAGGTCCACGGGACGGCCCAGGGAGTCACCCTTCCAGAACGGCAATTTGCCCGGCTGCCCGAAGGCAGGGGAGACGAGGACACGGTCATGCGTGATGTCCTCAATTTTCCAGCTGGTTGCTCCGAGGGCGAAGACGTCCCCGACGCGGGATTCGTAGACCATTTCCTCGTCGAGCTCGCCCACGCGGCGGCCGCCCTTGGCTGCGCGGGACGATGGGCTCGGGCCGTCGCCGTCAGAGCCACCGGAGGAACCGGTCCCTTCAACTTCGGTACCGATGATGTACACGCCGAAGAGGCCGCGGTCGGGAATGGTGCCGCCGGACGTGACCGCCAGCCGCTGGGATCCGGGCCTGCCTTCAATGGTTCCTGCGTGGCGGTCCCACACGATGCGGGGCCGCAGCTCGGCAAACTCATCGGAGGGGTACCGGCCTGCCAGGAGGTCCAGCGTGGCCTCGAAGGCTGACCGGGGGAGGCTGGCGAACGGCGCCGAGCGGCGAACGGTGCTGAACCATTCCTCGACGTCGATGCTCTCCAATGCGGTGGCCGCGACGGTCTGCT
The DNA here is from genome assembly GCF_004028095.1 of Paenarthrobacter ureafaciens. Lineage (NCBI taxonomy): Bacteria > Bacillati > Actinomycetota > Actinomycetes > Micrococcales > Micrococcaceae > Paenarthrobacter > Paenarthrobacter ureafaciens. The sequence continues at coordinate 2,065,486 of NZ_SBHM01000007.1, forward strand.
GGGCAAGGACGTCCAGCGGGTTGGTGGGGATGCTCAGCCGCTCAATCTGGCCACTGAGCATCCGCTCCACCGTGACGCTCGTGTGGAGGAGGTCGGCCCGGTGCTTGGGGAAGAGGACGCCCTCGGAGATCTCGCCTACTTGGTGCCCGGCACGACCGACGCGCTGGAGGCCACTGGCAACCGAGGGCGGGGACTCTACCTGGATGACAAGGTCCACCGCGCCCATGTCGATGCCTAGTTCCAGTGATGACGTTGCAACAACACAGCGCAGCCTGCCGGATTTGAGGTCGTCCTCGATCATGGCCCGTTGGTCCTTGGACACTGAACCATGGTGTGCCCTGGCAAGAACGGGATCGCTTCCGCTGGTGCTGCCTGCCTGGGCCATCATGTGAGCGGGTGTTGCGGTGGAAACAGGCGCCTTGGCCCGGGATGCAGCGGAAGCGTCATCCTGCCCTGGTCCGGCGCCCCAGTCCTCCGTATTCCCGGCAGCCGGCTCAGCCCACGGTGAACCCGCCTCCGCCATGAGTTGGCGTTCCGCGTAGATCTCGTTCAACCGGGCGGTCAGCCGCTCCGAAAGGCGACGTGAATTGGCAAAGACAATGGTGGACTGCTTGGAGAGGACCAGATCCACAATCTGCTCCTCAACGTGCGGCCAGATGGAAGCTTGCGGCTGCAATCCGGAAGCCGGCCCGGAATCGAATGCGCCGGCAGCACCCTGGAGGTCCGACATGTCCTCAACAGGCACGGTGACCGTCAGGTTCCAGTTTTTCTTGGAGGGGGGAGCAACGATCTCCACCGGAGCCTGCCCGGCAAGGAATTGGGCCACCAACTCGCGCGGCTGCACTGTGGCGGACAACCCGATGCGTTGAGCGGGCTTGGGCAATAGCGCGTCCAGGCGTTCCAGCGATACAGCGAGGTGGGCACCGCGCTTGGTGCCGGCAACAGCGTGGACTTCGTCGATGATCACGGTGTCCACTTCGCTGAGCGTCTCGCGTGCACGCGACGTCAGCATCAGGAACAGGGACTCCGGCGTTGTAATGAGGATGTCCGGAGGGTTGGACAGCAGCGAGCGGCGATCTGCCGCCGTCGTATCTCCCGAACGGACGCCAACCGTCACCAGCGGTGCGGGCAGGCCCAAACGCTTTGCCGTTTGCGTGATGCCGATCAGCGGGGCGCGGAGGTTGCGTTCCACGTCCACGCCGAGGGCCTTGAGCGGCGATATATAGAGGACGCGGGTCTTGGTCTTGGGACGCTTGGCGCGGCCCTTGGCCGGCGCCGGAACCTCCTCAAGTCCCGGCAAAGCATCCGACGGGGCAGCGTGCAGCCTGTCCAACGCCCAGAGGAACGCGGCCAGGGTTTTTCCCGAACCGGTGGGGGCTACCACCAAGGCATGGGAGCCGGAGGAAATGGCATTCCACGCGCCATCCTGGGCGGCCGTGGGCTCACTGAAAGCGCCGAGGAACCATTCCCTGGTTGCCTGGCTGAAACGGCTCATGGCGCCTGTGGACGCCTGCTGCTCCTGCATTCCTCCATCATGCCCCACGGCCCGGACATAATAAGCCCGGCCCGTGGGGAGGCGGTTTAGACCGCTTGGAATGCGGTGATGCTCAAGAGCTTGATGCCCATGTTGCTGCAGGCATCGTGGGGTTCGGCGACGAACAGGGATGCCGTGTCTTCGGGCGGGTAGATGCGGTATCCCGCTGCCGGGACCTTGGTGCAGTCGCCGTAGTTCCCGGCCTGCGTGTACCGAAGCTCCGCCCATGCGGACTTGCCGGGGGCCAGCTCGATCCTAGTGACGGGCGTGGTCGTTTCCCGCGTGGCCGGTTCGCCAATGGGATCTCCCGTGGCGTTGGCTGTGAGGGACACCCCGGCGAAGCCTTCCAGGACACAGGTTGCCGAGCCTGAGTTGGTCAGAATCAGTTTCTCGTAGATGCTTCCGGCAGCGCCGCCACCGGTGGCGTCCGTTGTTGCAGTCAACGAATCCGCCTTGCACAAGGCGGGCGCGGCCGGAGCAGCGGACGTGGGGGCTGCCGACGGTGAGGTGCTTCCGGACGGAGCAGTCGACGTCGACGACTGCGAGGGCGAAGCGGACGGCGTGGATGAACTTGGCGGTGCGCTGCTGCTCCCCGAAGGGCTCGGGCTGGGCCCGCAGGCGGCCAGCATCAGCAGCGAGGCAGCCGCCGTCGTCGTCAAAAGTCCGGTCTTGATGCGCTGAGTCCACATGGGCACCAGCCTTGCTGCGGCCGTGGCGGGAGTCAATCGAGCCACGGCGACCGCCACGGATTGGCGCCCGGATTGTGATCTTCCGGGCGCCAATCGTGCAGGGCTACTTGGTTGTTGTGCCCGTCTTTGCGGTCCGGCTGCGGAGGAACGCCGCGCCTCCCAGAACCAGGCCGGCCAAGCCGGCGATCAAACCGGCCCAACCAAGTGCGGTCGAGTCGTCGCTGGTCACGGAAGCGGCCTGCTCAGTGGTTTCCGTTGACACGCCGTGGTGGCCGCCGGACGAGTCGGCAGGGGTGATGGTCACCGAAGGGGCGGGGGACTTGAGGTCATCCTCTTTCCGGCCATCCTTGGGAACTTCGGACCAATCCACCTGGCCCTGCTCGCAGGTCTGCAGCGTGGGGAAGTAGATGGTCTTGCCCGCTGCATCAGGCAGCTTGACCGACAACACCAAGGCATCCCGCAGGTGCGGATCCAGCGGGGTCTTGGCCGTGTAGACGATCTGGCCGGTGCGTTTGGTGATGCTGGTCCCGTCGTCCAGCTTCTTCGGTGCGTCGAGGGTTTCGGTCACCTTCTCAACGGTCCAGTTGGGGTTCACCGTGGGCTGCGCATCCGTCAGTTCCTCAGGCAGCGTGATGGTCACCTTCGTGGTGGGGGAGGTATCGCAGCCGTGCGGAATGCCAAAGGTGACCAGCGCGTAGGAGTTGGCAGCGGTCTTGTTTGGATCGGCGCCGACGTGGGCGGACGCCCCGGCGAGTCCGGCCATCATCAGGGCAGCGGTGGCACCGGCTGCAGCGGTCGTGGACAGGGCACGGCGGAGTACGGACTTGTTCATGGGAATGCCTTTCAAGGTGCGCCTCTGAGCGGCGCTGGGTACAGGTTTTTAGCCCGTCACCTCACAAGGCTTTTGCTTGTTGTGAACTTTGGGTGCCGGGCGGAGTCAGGAATGCACGACGGCGGCCGGCGGGCCGCGCCGGCTGTCTTGCCTGAGGTTCCGCCACGGGCGGGGGATGAAAACCACGGGTGCGCCGACGACCAGTGGCGTGGCACCGGCGTCGGGCTTGAAAAGCAGTGTGGGCAGTACAGCAAGCGGCCGGAGCCAGGCTGCAAGCTGCCACAGCGCATCCTCGCCCTTCGACAAGGCAACTGCGGACGCGACGGTGGCCAGAGCGTGCGCCACCAGCATGAGGGCTCCGGCGGCAGTTCCCGGATCATGAAGGTGGGCAGCGGGGTCCAGCACGGGTGTCAGGAGCTCGGTTCCCACGTGGTGACTGCCTCGTGGTCCGGCAGCACCCACCGGTGCAAAGGCGCTGAAAGCGTCGTGCAGGATGAACTGGCTCGCGCTAAGAAGCGCGGACATTGCCACCAGGTTCAGCTTGAACCGGGAAGCGAAGGTGGTGGCCAGGCCCGTTACGGCAACCAGCGCCAAGAGAACCGGGAACGTGGGGAGTTCGCCGCCGCCGGCAACGTGGGCACTTGCGGCCAGCAGCACGATCACCGTGGCGATCGCCGAAGAGCGCAAGGCATGGAAGGGAGTCCGGTGCTGCAGAGTGCGCACTGTGTCCTCCCTGTGTTGGCCGGCTGCTTGGGCACCTCCGATTCTATCGGGATTTCTGGAAAGGGCTGGCGGAGCGTTCAACCGAGGACGGCCTCAGGGTGCGTTCGATCTCCAGAAGCTCGGACAGTGCTTCGGCGCAGTGCAGGCAGCCCGCCAGATGGCTTTCTGCCCGCCTCCTGGCGGCGGCGGTCGCCGAGTCCCGCGCCAACCGCGCCAGGAGCTGCGAGATTTCGGAACAGCCTTTGCCGGCGGGCTGGCGGACGTGTGCCTGGAGATACGCCTGGCGGAGACCCTCGCGGGCGCGGATCAGTAACGAGGCAACGCCGTTGGGGTTCACCCCCACGTATTCTCCCGCCTCGGTGTGCCTCATGCCCTCAATGTCCACGCACCACAGCACCCGTTGCCATCGGGTGGGGAGCGAGCGGAAGGCCCGCAGCAGGGTGGTTGATTCGAACAGTGCGACGAAAGCGTCTGCCTCCTGGCTTGTTTGCGCGAGCGCCCTGTCCCGGTCAAAGGCCGCCCGGCGCCTGGCGCCGGCGTTGCGTTGGTGGGCCATCCGGCGCGTCGTGGTCAGCACATAGGAGCGGAAGTACGCGTTCGGTCCTTTGCCGGCTTCCAAAGCCACGAGGACGGCCAGGAAGGCTTCGGCAACAACATCGTCCACGTCGCTGAGGTTGTCTGCCTCCCTGCGTGCCACGTAAACGGCTGCATTTTTATGGCGTCTGTAAAGTTCATCGAATGCGGACAGGTGTCCTTGCCGGACGAGTTCTATCAAGTGATTGTCGCGGGCATTGGGGGAGTCGGCGGCTGCAGTGGTTGGGGGTTCCACACTTTGCCTTTCAGGGTCGGGGCGAGCGGCCCAAACCTAGGAAGAGCATGATTGGATTCACCGAAGATGCAGGAAAGTGGGAAAAACGGACTGCCCATGCAGGATTTCGATTTCGACGAGCGTGACCTGAGGCTTTTGCATGCCCTCCAAGTGAGGCCCAGGGCACCATGGACGGCTTTGGCTCCAGTGGTTGGCGCCGACGCCGTCACGCTTGCACGAAGGTGGAACGTCCTCCAGGACCGAGGGCTCGCCTGGATGACGTCCTACAAAGGATCCGGGGCCAGGTTTGTTGGTGCCATCATCGACGTCACGTGTGCGCCGTCCATGATGTCGGCAGTCATACAAGGTCTGGTCCGCGACCGGGAGGTGGTTTCCGTCGACCAGACCGCCGGAGCCCGTGACCTTATTCTTACGGTCTTCTGCAGTACCGACGCCGAACTTTCCACGTTCCTCCTGGACCGGATTCCCGCAGTGGAGGGGATCACCAGCACGCGTACGCACCGGGTCACCAGGATGATCACGGATGCACGGAAGTGGCGTCTGAGGTCCTTGGCGACTGACGAAGTGCGGGCGCTCGAAAGGGCTGTGCCGTTGCCAACTCCGCGGGCCTCGGCAGTCAGTGCCGAGGTCGAGAAGGATTTGGCCGGGATCCTGCTGATGGACGGCAGGACGTCCGTTGCCGACCTTGCCCGACTGCTGCGCATCAGCCCTACACGGGCAAAGACCGCGCTGGCCAACGTCCTGGGTTCGCAAAGGGTGGTGGTCCGGCTGGAACTGGCGCGGACATCCTCACCCTGGCCGGTCTGCGTCTGGTACTTCCTGAGCGCCCCGGCGTCAAAGGTCGATCTTGTCGCCGCAAGCCTGGCCGGATTGAACGAAGCGCGGCTGGTTGTCACGACTGGCGGCACGCATTCCATCGCGATGGCGGTGTGGTTGCGCGGAGTCGAGGACATGGCTGTGCTGGAGCGCCAACTCGGCGAGCAGCTGCCCTACGTGGAGATCGCCGACCGGTCGATTGTGTTGCGGACACCGAAGCACATGGGCAAGCGCCTGGACACGGACGGCCGGAGGATTATCCAGGAGATTTAGACTGGCGGTTTTCGGGATCGTTCCGGGTACTGCAGGGCTCGGGTTTCCTGGATGACTTTCTTGTAGTCATCAACGTTGACCCCGCTTTCGTTGTGCTCTTTGCCCTCGAACAAACACGCTTCGAAACCGAACAAGAACATCGTCATGCCGCATTCCTTGGCATATTGCGGAGCTCTTCGCAGCTGATCGGAAAGGCTGTCTGAGCGTGGCGAACCTCCCGTAAATGGCCAGTCCGCCGGGCCGGGGTTTTCCCCCACCAATCCCAGGCCGGCGCGTCGGGCCAAGGCGCTCGTGTACCTGTGGGACGACCACAGGGAGGCACTGTCGTGCAGCACATCGTCGTCGTCGCTCGGGTGGCATTGGTCCTGCGGAGGCAAAGCATTGCGTGCTTCGACGGCGGATATGTCGTCCAGGCCGGTGAAATCCACGTCCACGCCCGGCAACGTTGACAGGACCGCGAATTGGGCGGGGTAGTCCAGGCCCCGTTCCTGGGCTCCGTCTGGATTGGCCCGCCCGTCCAGACGTCCTTTGATGGCTTTCGCCTTGTCCGCCGGCAGGACCCCACGGCCCGCAACCGGCACGTGCACTCGTCCCTGATATCCGAGCTCCCTTAGTTCGTGTATCTGCCATGCCACCGCATCGACCACAGATCGGGCGTACCAGTCCCACCACCCCTGGACCTGCCCGTCAGTCACTGAACTCCCGTTCCACGAAGGTGAACCCGGGACCCACCCCGGCATTGGGGACGGTGATACGCCTTCAGCCAGACCTTTGCCGGACTGCGGGGCGTCACCAAATGCCCAGAACTCACCTTCATGTCCGCCATCGTCAGGCCCCGGGTACCCTAACTCCCCACCGGCATTCGTCCCTACCCGTATGGCTGCGATGCCATTGAATCCCAGCTCCGGAAGGATGCCTGCCAGATAGTCATGGGCGGTTTCCCGGACCTTGGCGCTGAACACCAGCTCGGCCCCGGCTTTTTTGGGAGTGCCTCCTGCGCTTCCCTTCAAGGAACCGCCGGGCAGCTTTCGCACCCACTTGGGCGGGTAGTGCATGCCGGGGGACAGCACGACTTGCATGCCGGCGTCACGACAGTCCGCCAGCTGTTGTTGTACCTGGGCAACGTAGTGGCGGTCCACGCGCCTATCCACCGGCTGGTAGCGATCCCAAGCCAACGGCAGCTCAACAACGGAAATTCCGGCGTCTCGGAGCGCGGCGAGTCGATCGGGAGCGCACGTGGAGCCCAAAACCCCAAAGGACATGGAGCCCGGAATGCCCTGATCGGGCCCAACGCTGCATCCGGCGCCGGCACTTGCCATCGTCACCGCCAACACAGTCGAGAGGATCCGGCGATTCACCGGTACCCGCCGCTGATCGGGGGGAGAGTCAGTCCTCCGGCCACCGCGGCGTCGAGTTTTGTTCGGTCCAACTGCCAAACGACCGTGTCCCCGGACGTCGGGCCGGTAAATGTGAAAACGGGCCGTGCGTTGTTTTTGAGCCAGTCCAGAAGCTCAGGTGCCGCAAAGCCGTAGCCCTCACCCAGCTGCCGTCCTTGGGTCAGAACGTACTGGGCGCCTCCATCCCTGAGGGACTGCAGGGATGGCAGGACTTCCCAACCTTCATGCGGCAGCAACGCGAACTCGCCTGTCACGGACGTCAGGCCCACCTTCGAGGACACGGGCAGTTCGGTGTTCATCCAATCCCGTGCACTGACAAGACCGTCATCCACGACTGACCTGGCCTGTATCCCCAGCGCGAGACTGAGCACGACCATCAATGCGGAGGCCGTGACGGCGGTCCAGCGAAGCCGGGGGAGCCAGTCGACCACCATCATGACCGCCACGGGCGTTGAAACCAGTGCCGCCAGCACCACGCAGTAGCCGAATTGTTCCTCTGCCGCTCCAAAAAAGACCGAGTAGATACCAACCAAGCCTGTCAGCAGAGAGAACAAACCGATCACGCGACGGTCCGCCAAAGGGGAAAAAGCGGCGATTGCACCGGCAACGATGGAAAGCCCCAACAGTACATAGCTGGTTCCGAACCGACCGACCATATCCATGAGCCGGTCCGTCAAACTAACGCCCGCCACTGAATTGAAGCCGGTCATCTGGACAGCGCCGGCCATCCTCAGGACACCCACCGACTTCTGGTCCACGAACTGAGGCAGCAGCCCGTTGGCGGTAATCCAACCAAGATAAATTGCGTAAGGGACCATGGCCGCGGCGATGACTCTCATGGCGGTCAGCGGGGGAACGGTGTTGCGCCAGAACACGCCGAGCAGCAGCGGGACCACAGTGAAGACTACGGTCATATCTTTCGTGACGATGGCGAGCCCGAAGACCAGTCCGGCGCAGATCTCAAGCCACAGGCGTGCGGCCCGCCACTTGCGGTTAAGCAACAGCAACACCAGGAGCCACCCTGAAAGAACTGCCAGGCCAGCGGGTGGCTCCATCATGAGCCGCCCGTCCATGCGCAGCACAAAGGGGTCACTGGCCAGGACGATGCCGGCCAGCGCAGCGGGCCCCGTCCCAACCAGACGGCGGACCACAAGAAAACAGACAACCACTGTCACTGTTCCGAGGACAGTGTTGACCCAGCGTAATTGCAAGGCCAGATCCAAGGGGTGTCCTTCAAGGCCGCATAGGCGCATGACCAAAGCGTTGAGAGCGTAGGAGCCTGGGGGATGAAGGAAAAAGGGTTTGCCCAGAATGGATGGCATGTGGCCACCTGCTATCTGCCCAGCCAAGTCTGCGTAGGTCACTTCGTCGATAAACACATCGTTTGCGCGCTGAACGCCGGATGCCCGAAACTCCAAGGCAAGGAGTGCCAACAACACTGCCACCCACATGGGTTGCCGAATTACCCTTTGGATCAGGTTGGCGGGCTGCGGCTTGCTCGTTTCCGACGCCGGTACACGTGGCTTTAGCGAGTTGATGATGCCCTCCAAAATGGTGTTCGCATTGGGCGGGTGCTGTACCTACATCCTGCGAAGTGCAAAGATCGGGCTTCGCAGCTCGGCTGGAAGCCCTCACTTATGTGCAAGTGCGGACATCCGGGGTTCCGTGACGCGGGAATTGCCATCGATTGCGTCGTCACGGATAAGCGCGGAAGGTGCCCTGGGCGGCAACGGGAGGGATGCGGTCGTGGCCGCCGTGGTCAGAAAACGCGTCATGTCTTTCGCCGCATTGTGGACAACTGCAACATCTGGCTCGGTTGCTTCCGGGCTGTTGGTATTGTCATGTTCGATGCTTTGGCGCTGGTGTTTCTGCGGAAACACACATGGCTTGAAGCGCCTGCCGGTTTTCTCTTGGGGCCGGTGAGCTATGGAGGCATGTTGGCAGCAACGACTGAGAGTTGGATAAGTGCCCGAATTCGATCTTCCGCCTGTCCATGAGGTCGACCCTGAGTATCCTCTCCGGGAAGACGGCAAGCTGCCCAAACAGTTTGAAGCTGAGCTGGAATTGGTCAGCACCCTGCGCTTGAACGGAGTACTTAACTTCGCGGCCCCTATCCTGGGCGCGGTGGATCCGGAAGGCTGCAAGGTCATTGCCAACGCGATCACCAAGCACGCCGACGAAGTGAAATAGCCCAACGGCACCGGCCATATGGACGAGCAGCAGATACAGCAGATAGTCGACCGGGTCGTCGCGGCGATTGAAGGCTTGAAGCCGGGTCCGGCACAGGACTGGCAGGTTTGGGGCGCCTTTGGTTCCTATGCGACTCTCTTGGCGGCCGTCGTGGCGTTCCTGATCGGTTGGTGGAGCATCAGGCAGAAACGCGAGGCCGATGCCCGGTCGGAGTGGTGGCGCAGGACCCAATGGGCGCTGGAGGCATCCGCGTCAGATAACGATGAGATGTATTCCTACGGGACCGGGATGCTGGATCTTCTTGCCCGAAGCGAGTTGGCTACCCCGAAAGACAAAGAACTCCTGGATGCCGTGTGGGAAGTCACCGACACTGAGATGCAGGACGATAGCATTGAGCAACTCATCAACGAGGCTTCCAAGCTCAACGGCCTTAATGAGGAAGAGAAGGCTATTGTTCGGAGTTTCTATAACGTAGACGACCCTCCTGTTACGGGAGAGAATGAGGACAAGAACCAGTCCAGGAACCAGCGGGAGGAGGCAGATGGCTCCGCAGACAGATAAAGACAGAGCTCGCAAAGAACAGGTGTTCAAGAAATTGCGCCGTGAGATTCTGGCAGCCCGGCTGAAGGTTACCCTGGACGAGCAGTTGAACCGGAAGACTTCACCCGCCCAGAAGCGGCTGTCTGAAATGAAGTTGCCACCGATCACCAGGTCTACCGTCACTCCGATCAAGCGGACACCTAACTACGCAGTCAAGTCACAGAATCAGACCGGCCGGCGAGTAGCCAGCTAAGCCCGAATTCTTCAGTCCATCGGCGGCGGGCCCAGTAATTCATGCTCGCGCCGACGCATGAGCTCGTTAGGCATTCCTCCGAGAACCCGCGTAGACCAGCATCGCGCCAAGGAGCTGTGCCCGCCTGACTGATTCGAGCAAAGCAAAAGGCCCCGGTTCCCATCAAACAATGGGAACCGGGGCCTCGCTATATGGCGGTGACGGTGGGATTTGAACCCACGTTGGCTGTTACACCAAACAACATTTCGAGTGTTGCACCTTCGGCCGCTCGGACACGTCACCAACTGAAATAGGGTACCGGAGTTGGGCCCCGTTCCCCAAAACGGCCGTCGCCGTTGGGACGGATCAAGGGTCAACTTCCGTCCCGCGCACAGCAACGATAGATTCATAAGCATCATGACGATCTCTCAGGACCAAGGCGAACACCGCCCGGACACAGCGCAGGCCTACTGGGTTACGGAATCGGGCCACGGGGAACTCCGTAGGGAAGCCATCGAAGCCCCGCAGGACGGCGAAGCGCTGGTCCGAACGCTGTACTCGGGCGTCAGCCGGGGGACGGAGCGCGTGGTGCACGAGGGTCGCGTTCCGGAGCGGGTTGCGGACCTGATGCACGCGCCCCACCAAGAAGGCGACTTCCCGGGCCCCGTGAAATACGGCTACTTGAACGTTGGCGTCGTGGAGCAAGGCCCGGAGGAATGGCTGGGCAAGACTGTCTTTGCACTCCACCCGCATCAGGATTACTTTGTCCTTCCCGCCAGCCAGCTCACTGCCATCCCGGAGGATGTCCCGGCACGGCGTGCTGTACTGACCGGCATTGTGGAAGTCGCCATCAACGCTATTTGGGAAGCCGGCCCGCGGCTTGGTGATCGTGTTGCCGTCATCGGCGGCGGTTTGGTGGGTGGGGTCCTGGCGACGCTCCTGCGCAAGTATCCGCTGGACCGGTTGGAACTCGTGGACGCCGATCCCGGCAAGGAAGAACTAGCCCGGAAGCTCGGCATCCGGTTCGCAGCCCCAACTGAAGCCATGGACGACTGCGACATCGTCTTCCACTGTTCCGCCTCCAACGAGGGCCTCAAGCTCAGCCTCCAACTGGCCGGTGACGACTCGGACGTGATCGAACTTTCGTGGTTCGCCGACAAGGAAGTCACCCTGCCCCTCGGCGAGGACTTCCATGCCCGTCGGCTCAACATCCGCTCCAGCCAGGTGGGCGCCGTAGCCCTCCCAAGGAGGCACCGGAGGACCAACGGCCAACGCCTGCACGAAGCAGCGAACCAGCTGAGGGACCCGCTCTTCGACACGTTCATCACCAGTGAGTGCACGTTCCAGAACCTGCCCAGCACGCTTGTTAAGTTGTTCGAACGGCCCGGTGGTTTCTGCCACGTGGTCGCCTACCCACAGCCGGAGGAATAAGACATGTTCAGCCTGACCGTCCGACGCCATTTCATGGTCGCCCACAGCCTTCCCCGGGAGGCATTCGGCCCGGCCCAGGGCCTGCATGGGGCCACCTTCGTCGCCGAGGTGACGTTCCGCCGTCGTGAACTCAACGACGACGCAATCGTGCTGGACATCGGCGCCGCCGGCGGCATCCTCGAGGAAATCCTCGCCGACCTGAACTACAAGAACCTGGACGAACACCCGGCGTTCAAGGGCAAGCTCTCCACCACGGAAGCGCTCGCCAAGCACATCGCGGACGTCATGGCAGCCCGCATCAAGAGCACCGACGACGGTCCCGCGCTGTCCGGCATCGACGTCGTCCTGCGCGAAAACCCCGACGCCTGGGCGGGCTATTCGCTGGAGCTTCCGGGCAACTAGGCCAGGCACGTGGACATCCGCTTCATCGTCCCGGGCAACGTCCGGCACGGGTCCGGCGGCAACAAGTACAACGCCGCGCTCGCACAGCACCTGACCGCTCTCGGCGCGCAGGTTGAGACAGTAACCGTCGACGGCGACTGGCCGGTGGGCAGCGAAGCGGACCGGAAACGTTTCGCGCAAGCGCTCGACGGCGGCACAACAGTGATTGCCGACGGCCTGGTTGCGAGCGGGGCGCCTGATGAAGTGGCGCCCGCGGTCCTTTCGGGAACCAACACCTGGATCCTGTCGCACATTGCGCTGGCTGATCACCCGCGACTCGAGGGGAAGGCGCTTGCTGCGGCCAGCGGCGTGATCTGCCCCAGCGAGCATGCGGCCAGCGAACTGCTTACCAGACACGGGGAACTGGAGATCGCCGTTGCAAGGCCTGGAGTTGAGCCGGGGATCATCGCGGCCGGCTCGGATCCGCTGCGTATCGTGGCTGTGTCAGCGTTGCTGCCCAACAAGCAACAGACAATGCTCGTCGAAGCGCTCAGCCAATTGACGGACCTGCCATGGAACGCGGTGCTGGTTGGTTCGCCGGATGCGGACCCGGCCTACGCAGCAAACGTCCGGGCCGCCGTCGAACATCACGGACTGGAAAACCGGGTGACCTTCACCGGTGAGCTGGGCGGGGAAGCCCTCGAAGACCAGTGGCACATGGCTGACCTCAGTGTGCTGATCTCCACATCCGAGGCGTTCGGCATGGTGGTTGTCGAGTCACTGGCGCATGGAGTTCCGGTGTTGGTAAGGCAGGGGACCGGTGCTGTGGAAGCGTTGGGTGGGAGCGGTGCAGGCGCTGCCTTGGATCTCGACGCCCCCGGGGTCCTGGCCGAAACGCTCAGGACGTGGCTCACTGACGCGGAGGTACGCCGGACGTGGCGGGAAGCGGCCTTGGCAGCCCGTGGGCGGCTTCAGAGCTGGGAGACTACCGCCCGGACCGTTTATAAGGCCATCGAGATGACAGTTAATGCCAATCCCGAGGCCTCCGATTGGCATTAAGTGCCATCTCGCGGGCGAACCGGGCTCAGGGCACCCGGTGAGCGGCAAAAAAATCCCTCAGCAAGGCTGAGCATTCTTCCTCGCGCACACCCGCGTAGACCTCCACCCAGTGGTTCAGGCGGCGTTCACGGAGAATGTCGAACACCGATCCGACGGCCCCGGCCTTCTCATCCCACGCGCCGAATACGACCCGCGGAATCCGGGCCAGGACAATTGCCCCGGCGCACATTGCACACGGTTCCAAAGTGACCACGAGCGTGCAATCCTCAAGCCGCCATCCGTCGCCGTCAGCTCCGGATTCAGCAGCCCGCCGGCGCAGTGCGGCGGCCGCCTGCCGGATAGCCACAACCTCCGCGTGCGCGGTCGGGTCCCCGTGCGCCTCCCGTTCGTTTCGCCCGGAACCCAGCACGCCGCCGTCGGGCCCCAGGATGACAGCCCCGATCGGAACATCGTCGGTTTCCAAGGCAAGGCGTGCTTCGTCCAGGGCAAGGCCCATCCATGCCAAGTGATCTGCGTGATACGGCTCGGTAGGGCTCATGCCTCAATGATAGTTTTGGGGGATGCGCACACTCGTCGTGGACCACCCGCTGGTCGCTCACAAGCTCACCGTACTGCGGGACAAGAACACCCCCTCACCGGTCTTCCGGCAGCTCACCGAAGAACTCGTGACCCTCCTGGCCTACGAGGCCACCCGCGAGGTCAAGACCCAACCGGTGGAGATTGAAACCCCGGTCACCAAGACCATCGGCACCGCTTTCACCAAGCCCACGCCACTGGTTGTCCCCATCCTCCGCGCCGGACTGGGCATGCTCGAAGGCATGACCAAGCTGGTCCCGACGGCGGAGGTCGGGTTCCTGGGCATGGCCCGCGACGAGGAAACCCTTGACATCATCACCTACGCGGAGCGCCTCCCCGAGGACCTGACGGGGCGCCAGGTGTTCGTCCTGGATCCCATGCTCGCAACCGGCGGCACCCTGCGCGAGGCCATCAAGTTCCTGTTCAAGCGTGGAGCCTCGGACGTCACGTGCATCTGCCTGCTGGCCGCTCCGGAGGGCCTGGCCAAGCTGGAAGAGGAACTCGCCGACGCCAACGTCAACATTGTTCTGGCTTCGATTGACGAGAAACTCAACGAGAAGTCGTACATCGTTCCTGGTCTCGGCGACGCGGGCGACCGCCTGTACGGGATCGCCGGCTAGGCATAGACCCCTATTACTTTCCGTCGTGCCCCGCTAGCCTGTGGCGCATGGACTGGAAACTTGAACTGGTGTTTGTCCCCGTGTCCGACGTCGATCGCGCGAAGGATTTCTACGTCAACAAGGTCGGTTTCAACGCCGATTACGACGAACGACCTTCCGACGGCGTCCGCTTCGTCCAGCTCACTCCTCCGGGTTCGACGTGCTCCATCGCCATCGGAGAAGGGTTGTCGGACGCACCCCCAGGCACCGCTCCGAGCCTTCAGATGGTGGTGGCGGACATCAACAAGGCCCATGAACAGCTCAAAGCCAACGGGGTGGACGTCAGCGATGTCGACGTCCAGGACTGGGGCCACTTTGTGTACTTCGCCGACCCCGACGGCAATAAGTGGGCGGTGCAGTACCTCCCTCAGCGGCCCAACGGGTAACCAACGCAGGCTCACTGTGCGGCAGGATGGAACCATTATCCTTCCTGCCGCACAGCCCGGTCCGGGACATTCCCGGCAAACCCTCACCGTTCGCGCCGTCCTCTTCGACATGGACGGAACGCTGGTGGATTCGACGGCCGTAGTAGAGCAGGTCTGGCTGGAGTTCGCAGAACGCTACGGGCTTGACTACACCGAGATCCTGCGGACCTCGCACGGCGTCCAGGCCGGCGACACGGTGCGCCGATACGCCCCGGCGGATGCCGACGTCGTTGCCCTCACCGCCGAACTGGGCGAGATGGAACGCAACCGCACAGACGGCATCATTGCCTTGCCGGGAGCCGAGGCCCTGCTCGAAGCTCTTCCGGACGAGGCCATCGCACTGGTCACTTCGGCCGACCGCATCCTCGCCGATATCCGCATGCAGGCCGCCGGACTCGCCATGCCTTCGACGGCGGTTACCGCCGAAGCCGTTACGCGCGGCAAGCCGCATCCGCAGGGATACCTCAAAGCCGCGGCCTTGCTCGGTGCCGAACCGGCCGACGTCGTGGTTTTCGAGGACGCACCCGCAGGCATTGCCGCAGCAAGGGCCGCCGGGATGCGGACAGTGGTTGTGGGCCAGGCCGCCGCGCACCAAGCGGATCTGGAACCCGGCATGTGGCGGATTCCCGACTACTCGGCGGTGACCGTGGAGACCGTGAGGCACGACGACGGCGGCCACGTCATCACGCTGACGTTCTAGCCCTGTTCCACCCGGCCGGGCGGGAGTAGGCTGTGCGCATGTCTGCGTTGCCGGAGGCATACGGTGCTGCATTGGAGCGTGCCATGGTGCACGCCACCAATTGGCTCGCGTCGGTGCCCACCCGTCCAGTCCGCCCACAGTCCGACGCCGACCAGGTCGCCGCAAGCATCCTGCCGCGGCTCCCCGACGAACCTGCTGATGCCGCCGCCGTCGTTGATGAGCTGGCTGCACTGGCCGAACCGGGACTGATGGCCATCCAGTCCGGACGTTTCTACGGCTGGGTCATGGGCGGCACCTTGCCGGCTGCCATGGCGGCGGATTGGCTTGTCTCCGCGTGGGACCAAAACGCGGGCCTGCGCTTTGCCACCCCGGCGGCGGCGGCGATCGAGGAGTCTGCGGCCGATTGGTTGCTTGACCTTCTGCACTTGCCCGCCACCTCCGACGTCGGCTTCACCACGGGGGCCACTACCGCCAACTTCGTCGGGCTTGCCGCGGGAAGGCAGCACCTGATGGACGAGGCCGGCTGGGACCTGGAAGGCCTCGGCCTGTCCGGGGCGCCGAGGATCACGGTGTTCGCGGGGCGGGAGCGGCACGCTGCGGTGGACCTCGCTTTGAGGTATCTGGGCCTGGGGACATGTGTTCCCGTGGACGCAGACAGGGAAGGCCGGATCCTGCCCGACGCGCTCGATGACGCCATGGGAGAGCAACCCGGCCCGGCGATCCTATGCCTCCAGGCCGGCAACCTGCACTCGGGCGCCTTCGATCCCATGGCTGACTCCATCGGAGTGGCCCGCGACCGTGGTGCGTGGGTCCACGTGGACGGCGCCTTTGGTTTATGGGCGGCTGCGAGCCCGAAACTGCGGGAACGCCTGGCAGGTGTGGAGCTCGCTGATTCCTGGGCCACCGATGCCCATAAGACACTCAACGTTCCCTACGATTGCGGCCTGGCAATCGTGGCCCGCCCCGAAGCCATGAGGCGTGCCTTCAGCGTTCATACGAGTTACCTGATAGCGACGGATGCCGGGCCGGGGGACCCTTTCGAGAAAGTTCCGGAGATGTCCCGCCGCGCCCGCGGTATTCCGGTGTGGGCTGCCCTGCGCCAATTGGGCCGGAACGGTGTCATCGACATGGTGGAGCGGTTGGCCGAGAACGCGCGGGCGCTCGCTGACGGCCTATCCTCGATCCCCGGGGTGGAAGTGCTCAATGACGTGGTGTTCACGCAGGTCTCGGTGAGTTTCGGGAGCGACGAACGTACGCGCAGGATCACCCAGCGGCTCATGGCAGAAGGCGCCGTGTGGATGTCAGGTTCTTCCTGGCAGGGCCGGGACATCCTGCGGATCTCCGTCAGCAACTGGTCCACGGACGACGCCGATGTGGCGGCGTCGGTGGAAGCAGTCCGGCGTGCGGTGGAGCAGGAACCCGAAGCCTAGTTAAACGCCAACGCCGCCCCCGGTTCCGCCATCCGCTCCTGTAGGTACTGGTGCGTGCGGCGGCAACGGGAGCGGCTTCTCAGGCAACGTCCGGGTTTAGTACCAGTTGTTGGCCAAGTGGAATGCCAAGGCTGCGGACGGCGAACCGTAGCGTTCCTTGATGTAGTTCAGGCCCCACTTGATCTGGGTCTGGTAGTTGGTCTGCCAGTCAGCACCGGCGGAAGCCATCTTGCCGGCCGGCAGCGACTGGACAATGCCGTAAGCACCGCTGGAAGCGTTGGTGGCAGTGGTGCGCCAGTTCGATTCCTTTTCCCAGAGCGTGTTCAGGGCGGTCATTTCACCCGGACCCCAGCCGTAGTTGGCCAGGATGCTGGCAGCGTAGGCCTTTGCGGCGGCAGGATCATCAATGGCCTTGGGGGCTGCAGCGGCGGCAGCAGCTTCTGCGGCAGCCTTGTCCGCAGCGGCCTTGGCGGCGGCGTCGGCTGCAGCCTTCTCTGCTGCTGCCTGGGCAGCAGCAGCCTGCTCGGCGGCGGCCTTGTCAGCTGCGGCCTTTTCTGCGGCAGCCTTCTCCGCAGCAGCCTTTTCGGCGGCGGCCTTGGCAGCTGCGGCCTTTTCAGCAGCGGCGCGCTTTGCGGCCTCAGCCTGGGCGGCGGCTTCAGCGGCAGCGTTCTCGCGGGTCTGCGGGTCCACCTGGACCGAAGCCTGGGTCTGTGCTGCCTGGCTCATCTCCGGAAGGTTGAACGTGGCGTTTGCGGCCTGCCCGAGCGATGCAACGCCCAGCGCGGCTGCGACGACGCCGGCTGCTACCGACATGCGGTGGCCGGTCCTACCCTGGCGGGCAGCGTTCTTCAGGACATTCTGCGACTTGGTCAGGGGAGCGTTGTTTTCGTCACGGTGACGCGCCTCATGGCGCGACTGATCCTTGAATTCAGACATGTGTGATTACCTCTCAGCGCCTGCGGAGTTAGCTGTCGGGTTCGGATGAGGTCATCCGGCCGCGCGTGTAGCTGCGGCTTCACCCCAAGGGCCGGCGCAATGCCTGGCCCGGAGACTCTGGGTCCCCCGTCTCTGCCTCGAAATCAGAACGGAACTCCGGGAAGTGGCAGAGCTCGGCGCATCCCGGGTGTGGGCCAAGGTTGGGGCGACCCACTCGTTCGACGGTACAGGAGGTTCAAGCGAAAGTCACATTTAGGTAACAGAGATCACGACGCCGGTGCGTCGCCTTGCCGGATTCGCCGCGGTGGGGATGTGCCCCAAGGAAGGGCGGGGCAGGATGCGCCACGGCGCCGCGACAATCGGGGGCACTGAGGCTGCGCGGGGGTTCGCAGGTGGCGTTCGGAGCTTTTAGCAGATTGGGAGCCTGAATATCGAGTCTGGCGTCCACTTCGATTGGACAGCATCCGTTTCAGATCGTGAGATTCCGCTTGTCGGGCGCTCGCGGGAATCCAGAGGGGCATCATGCGCCATTGATCGAAGAAAGTTCAGCCAGAACGCAATATTTCTGCCCTTGACCGAACAAAACCGCATTCATTTTTGCAATCCGCTGAATTGTGATTTGCGGCACAATACTCGCGCTTATCTCAGAATGTGGACGTTTCCGCCCTTTGTTACTTGCGTGTTGTCATTGTTACGTTGCACACTTCCAATGTGAACAAGAACTCAACAGCACCTGCAGCCGCAGCAATCTTCTCCAGCTCACCCGCTGGTGACGAGTCCCGCTGTTGTCGAATGCAAGCCTAACTTCCCACCCCAGAAAAGTTTCAGGCATTCGCCCCCTAGCCCACCGTTGGGCGCCCCTCCCCAAACTCATTGCGGGGACACCAGCATTCGAAGCCGCGATGACGGCTATTCACTTTTGAGGTAAGCACTCCATGTCAGTTGCATCCGGATACGTCCACATCTCCGTCCGTAACGCCAACAAGGCCGCTTCCAACGCCGGCCTCCGCCCCGGTTTCGGTAACCGCCCCGGTTACGCACCCGGTACCCAGGCTGCTGCCCAGCAGGCTCCGGGCTACGTTCCCCAGGGCTACAACCCGAACTCCTACGGACAGTTGCGCGCCGTGCCTGCCGCTACCGAGCCCGCAGCCATGACGGCACCCACTCCGGTGGTGGCCCAGTCCGAGCGTCTCCGGCCCGTGGCCAATGACAACGTAGCCCGCGGATTCGTGCTCTACATGGGTATTGACGAAGAGACCGCGGCTGCTGCCGGGACCTCCATTGCCAAGCTGGCCCAGGAAATCCGTGCTTACGCCCAGTCGCTCGTGACCGGCGCGGAAAGCTATGCCGCCGTCGCCGTTGCTCCCGCCAGCGCACCCGGGTCCGCACTCGACGTCGTACGTTCCACATTCGGTGACCCCACCGTGGCCGCACGCCAGCGCACCGAAGCCGCACGTCCTGCGCCCCAGCAGGAAGCGCGCCCGTCCGGCGTGCTCATCGACCTCGCCCGCCGCGAAGTCCACCTCGACGGCGAATCGCTTAACCTGACGTTCAAGGAATTCGAACTCCTCAACTACCTCGTTGAGAACGGCACCCGCACGGTGGGCCGTGACGAGCTCCTCGAAGGCCTGTGGCGGAACGCCGAGGAAGTCCCCAACGAGCGCACCATCGACGTCCACATCCGTCGTCTCCGCTCCAAGCTGGGCCGCCTCGCCAACACCGTCCGCACGGTCCGCGGCCAGGGCTACCGTTTCTACGAGCACCCCGAGGTCATCGTCTGGGCCGCTCCGGAATACTCGATCTGATCCTGTAACTGCCGAAAGGCGGCACATCCCTCTGCGCCTGCGCTCACTCGAGCAACCACTGCGCTGACGGAATGTGCCGCCTTTCGTTTTGTCTGGTCAGTGAGTATCTGCCTGGCGCGGCTATAAGGTATTTGGATGAGCGACCACCACCTGAGACGGCTTGTGATCATGCGCCACGCCAAGGCGGACTGGCCCGTGGGCGTGCCCGACCATGAACGCCCCCTCGAGGAACGCGGGCACCGCGAAGCCCCGTTGGCCGGAAAATGGTTGTTGAAGCACAAGGTGGTCCCTGACTTCATCCTGTGTTCCTCGGCCCTCCGGACGCGCCAGACGTGCACATGGATCTGCGATGAACTGGGCGAAAAAGCTCCTACGCCCAAGCTCGAGAACGGGCTGTACGCAGCCTCGGCCACAGAGATGCTCGCGGTCATCAACCACGTACCGGACACAGTTACTACGTTGATGGTGATCTCCCACATGCCGGGCGTGCAGGACCTTGCCATGCGGCTGGCTTCCCGGGACTCGGACCACGACGCCTACATGGATGCCGCCACCCGCTACCCGACCAGCGCCTTGACCGTGCTGGAGACGGAGAAGCCTTGGGCTGAGCTCGACGGGCAAGACGCGCGTTTGATCCACTTCAAGGTGCCGCGCCACTAACCCCCCGCCTCTTACCTCAACTGGCTGGCATTAGGGGTTGTTCCCAGCGCTTTTGGCAACCACTAATGCGAGTCAGTCGGGACCGCGGGGAGTTCTTCAGCGGCGGCCACCTCCCGGAGAAGGCGAACCGTGTGGCGGATGTTGGGACTCGCTGCCATGGTCTTGCGGTACACGATCCCTACGGCGCGCTGCTGCACGGGATTCACTACCGGGACGGCAACAACCCCTGCCGGAAGCGGCGGCCTGCCCAGCCGGGGGACCAGCGCCACGGCCACCGACTGTTCCACCATGGCGATGTGCGTCGAAAAGTCGGGATCGTAGACGCGAATATCCGGCACGCGGCCCAATCCAGCGAAGATCTGCAGCAAGGCCTCGTTACAGATGGCTCCCGCCGGCGTGCTCACCCACGTTTCGTCCAACAGGTCAAGGCGTTCGACGGCGGTCCTCGCCGCCAGCGGATGGCTGACGTTGAGCAGGACGTCGGCCTGGTCGAGGCACAGGTCTTCGTGGGCCATGTTCTCCGGGATCACGAGTGGCACTGAGTTCCAGTTGTGGACTACCGCGAGCTCGGCTTCGCCGGTTGCAACGCGTTGGATGGCCTCGCGCGGGTCCTCGGCGAGCACGCTGACCTCCAGCTCGGAATCGGTAGTCGCGATCCGTCCCAGCATGGGCCCCACCAGGCCGCGGCAGGCTGTGGAGAAGGCCACCAGCCGGAGTGTGCCCGACGGCTTCTCCGGATCTGCCAGCAGGGTTGCCTGCAATTCCTCGAGCTCGCCCAGAATGCGCCGACCGTATCCGGCCAGGGCAACACCACGTTCGGTGAGGAGTACCCCGCGCCCGTTGCGCTCGAGCACGGCGACTCCGGCCTGCTTCTCAAGTTTCTTGATCTGCTGCGAAACGGCGGACGGGCTGTAACCCATCGCCTCTGATGCGGCCACCACGGACCCGTGCTGATCGACCGCAACCAAGGCCCGGAGCGTGGAGATATCGATCATGAAGCAAATCTACATTGTCGCGTACCGAATTCAACGCTGGTGCTTCATTGAAATGAACGTAAGAGTGGACTTGTGAACCTTCGTCATTCCGTGCTCGCAGTGCTCGTTGCCGTGCTGTGGGGCATCAACTTCGTTGCCATTGACCTCGGCCTGCACCCCGACGGCCGGGACGTTCCCCCGTTGTTGTTCGTGGCCTTTCGTTTCCTGTTGGTGGTGTTTCCCTGCATCTTCTTCATCCGCAAACCTGATGTGGGCTGGAAGGCCATTCTCGGCGTCGGGCTCTTTATGAGCGCAGGGCAGTTCGGGCTGCTGTACCTGGGCATGGCGCTGGGCATGCCGGCGGGGCTGGCTTCGCTTGTCCTTCAGGCGCAGGTGCTTTTCACTATCCTGCTTGCCGGACGGTTCCTGGGTGAGCGGCCGACGCGGAGGCAGATGGTGGGCGTGGTCCTGGGCATTGCCGGCTTGGGCGTAGTGGCTTTGGGTCGGAGTGCCGTGGCCCCGGTGCTGCCGCTCATGATCGTGCTGGCCGCCGCCTTGTCCTGGGCAGTTGGAAACGTGGTGGCCCGGCACTCAAAAGCCACATCCGGCCTGGGCTTGGTGGTATGGTCCGGAGCCGTGGTTCCCCTGCCGATGGTGGTTTTGTCCCTTGCGGTGGACGGTCCGGAGGCGGTGCTGGAAACCATTGTTGACTTGCAACCGGCAACCATCCTGAGCGCGGTGTATACGGCCGCCTTCGCATCCCTAATTGGTTACGGGATCTGGAACCGGCTGCTGACGCTCTACCCAAGTTCCGACGTCGTGCCGTTCACGCTGCTGGTTCCGGTGGTGGGGATGACCGCCGCCTGGCTGGTGCTGAGCGAGGTCCCGACCGCCGCCGAGATCCTGGGCGGTCTGGTCCTGCTCCTCGGCGTGGCGACGGCAGTGCCGGGTGTGCCCCGCAAGCGATCCGTTGTCAGGTCCGGTGAACGCCTCAAGATTCCGCGGTAGGGCGCAGGGCGGGCCTCGCAGCTAGCGCTTGGTGGCAGGCTTGCGCTGGGTGGAAGCGTTCGACGCCGGCCGCTTGGCAGGCGTCGTTGGCTTGCGGGGAGCGGGGCGCTTGGCTTGGGTGGCCGGGCGCGGGGTGGGATTTCGCTGGGCCGGTGGCGGGCTTGGTTTCCGCCGGGCCGGTGCCCGCTTGGTAACAGGGGCCGGCCGCTTGGCAGGAGCAGGAGCAGCCGTTCGCGAGCCAAATGACGGCATCACGGCGCCGAGGAACAGGACCGCCACGGTTCCCACGCCGGCAACGGCAGCGAGGTAGAAGTAAATGTCCGAGTCCTTGCTGCTGACGGCACTGCCCATGGCGTTGGAATCCTGGTTGAATGCCAGCCCCCACATCCGGAGGAAGGCTATGCCGAATCCGACAAACAACGTGGTGCCCACCGCGGCCAGAAGGACAACCAGGTAGCGGCGTCGGTTGAAGACCTGGACCAGTGAGGCCAGATAACAAGTGAGGACGGCGCCAAGGAAGAGGTAAAGAACCACTTCTTCAAGGACCACTGCGGCCAACACCAAGAGCCCCAAGGAGACGAAAGCAGCTACGATCGCGAGCTTTCCACTGTTCCCCATGTGACGCATGGGGTTAATCATCGCCGACCAAGCCGCCACGCCACGCCGTCGTAGATTGCAGTTCTGTACCGTTCAGCGGAACCGGGGTGTCTGCGGGCTAAACGGCAGGGCTACTTGATCACGTACCCGTGCATGATGGTCATCACGGCGGCCACGCTTTGCCCGCGGGTGCGTTCCGGGTTGTATGTTTGCCGGTCGAGTCCCACCACAAAGATGGCACCGAGGATGGCCGCTTCCAGGCTTCCCCGGGCAATGCTCTGGTCAACGGGATAGTCGCCCGCCACGTGGTCTACGACCGACCCGATCACGGCCAGCAACTCACCCCGGAGTTCGGCAAACACCGCGCTCCACTCACCGGGAGCGCGCCAGTTCTCGCTGACCCACAGCCGTGCGAAGGAAGGATAGTCGTCCATGAACTCCATGGCCTGCTCCACCATGTTCGCCATGGCGTCCAAGGGGTCCGCGACCTGCCCTTCGATGGCCTGGAGGCGTCCGAGCATGATGTCCACGCCGTGGCGCAGGAGCTGGGCGATCAAGTCCGACTTGCTGCCGAAGTTGTAATAGACCGTTCCCTTGGAGACTCCGGCTGCGGCCGCAATCTCGTCGACGGTCACGCCGGCTGCTCCGCGCTCGCCGATGAGTTCCATCGAGGCCTCGAACAGGCGCTGCTTGGTGGCGTTGGTGCGCTCGGGACGCAGCTTCTTTCCGGTGGCACCCGTGACGCCGGCAGCCCGGACGCCGGCAGCCCGGACGTCGGCAGCCTCAGCGGTGGCCGCACGGGCCCGTGCGGCCTCTGGGGTGCTCATACGGCGATCTCCGGCTTCAACGTCTTGAGGGTCCACGTCTTATGTTTGCGGACTGCAAGGGTGGACAGTACTGCTCCCAGCACAGTGTAGCCAAGCAGGCCCAGTACCGTTGGCCAGATCATGGTCAGTTCGCCACCGTAGATCAGGTGCCGCATACCGGTGACCACGTAACCCATGGGCAGGACTTCATGGACTACGTGCAGCGGCATTGGCGTGGTTTGCCAAGGGAACGTGCCGCCCGAGGAAACCAACTGGAGGACCAGCAGGATCAGCACCACGAACTTGCCCGGCGTACCCAGGAAGGCCACGATTCCTTGGATGATCGCGCTGAATGCCATCGCCGCGGCCAGCATGAACAGCCACGTGCCCACGGGGTGTGCCGGGTTCAGCCCCAGGCCCAGGTCCACAACGAGCGTCAGGACGGTGGCCTGCAGGACGGAGACGGCGAAGAACGGCAGCCAGCCGCCGACGGCGATTTTCCATGAGCGTGCATTGGATGCCAGTGCCCGTTGGGTGATGGGCCGCATGGCCTGAACAAGCATGAACACGCCGATCCACAGGGCCAGGGTGAGGAAGAACGGTGCCAGGCCCGCGCCATAGGAGCTCGCCTTGGCCTGGGAGATGTTGTCCACCGCCACGGGGTCGGCGATCACCTTGGAAACGTTGCTCTTCTGTTCGTCATTGGGGTTCGGAATGTCGCCCGCGCCCTTGGACAGTTCAGAGGCCAGGGTGCCGGCGCCATCGGATGCCGTCACTGCTCCGGTGGCGAGTTGTCCGGCGCCGTCGTCCAGCCGGTGTGCGCCGCCGTCGAGCTTGGTGGCTCCCTCCAACGCGGCCTGTTGGCCGCTTGCCAAGGTGGATGCACCGCTGCTGAGCTGGTCCGCGCCGGCGGAGGCCTTGCCGATGGCGTCCGTCAGCGCAGGCGTTGCTGCGGCGAGTTTCGCGGCCCCGGCACTCACTGCGGCTGAGCCGTCGGAGAGCTGCTGGATCTTGGCCGCGTCATCGGCGATCTTCGTCCTGGCGTCCGACACCGGGCCGGAAGCCGCTGCCGCGTCGAACTCCGCCAGGACCTTGGCTGCCTGTTCCGGCGTCAGAACACCTGCCGCGACCAGCTTGGAGTTGGCCTCCACGACGCGGTTTCGCATGCCCTTGTCCGCTGCGTCCAACTGCCCGACGACGTCCTGCACCTTCGCGTTCAGCTGCGCATTTCCGGCGGCTACTTGGGCGGCCCCGTCGGCAAGTTTGCGCGAATCGGCCGGCAGCGTGGCGGTCTTGTCCTGCAATTCGTTGAGCCCGGAACTGAGCTGGCCGGCTCCGGTGTTGAGCTGATTGGCGCCGTCACGGAGTTTCGTCTGGCCGCCAACCAGCTGGTCGGCGCCGGTAGCCAACTCCGTGGTGCCGGCGTGAAGGGTTGCAGCGCCATCACGGAGTTTGCCGACGCCGACAGCGAGCTCCCCGGCGCCGTCGGCGGCTTTGACGATGGAGGCGTGGATGGTGCCGAAGCCCGTGAGGAGTTGGTTGGCTGTTTCCTCGCCTACTTCCTTGGCCACGGTGGAGTGCACCGCGGTGGTGAGTTTGTCCACGATGGTGCTGAGGAGGTAGTTGTTCGCGTCATTGGTGGTGACGTGGAGCATGGCCTGATCGGCGGCGTCGAAGCTGCCCGGAGAGGCGAGGTTCGCGGAGAAGTCCTCGGGGATCCGCAACGCGAAGGCGTATTTGCCGGTCTTGACCCCGGCGTCCGCCTCCTCGGCGTTGGCGACTTGTTTCCAGTTGAAGACGTGCCCGTCCACCAGGTTGTCTGCCACTTTCTTGCCGGCCTGCAGTTCCGCGCCGTCCTGTGATGTGGCGCCCTTGTCTTCCACCACCAAGGCAGCGTCGATCCGGTCCAGGTTTCCGTACGGATCCCAGTTCGCGTAGAGGTACACGGCTCCGTACAGCAGGGGAACCATGGTGAGGGCGAGGATGGTCAGCTTGGGCAGGAGCCCGCCGGTCATGCGCTTGAGTTCGGAGCGGGCGAGCCGCAGAACAGTCACGGTGCAGTCCTTTGGAGGTGGTGGGTTGGAACAGGTTCGGTGCTTTCGGGTGTCGGCTCTGCCTCCGGTTCGGCCGGGCGCCGGACCGAGTTGCCGATCACCGCTGCGGGGCCTGTCCAGTTGTCCGGAAGGGCTGAAACGATCCCGACGACGGCGAGCGGCCGCCCGGCGTCGGAGGCCAACGCCTGAAGTCGAGGCAACCACGCGGCGGGGTCGGCACTATGGCGGTCTGGTGAGTCGACCACCAGGAGGTCCACGGCGGGATCAGCCAGTGCGAGGGCGGTCAGTAGTTCCAAGCGGCGGCCGGGCGGCAGCTGTTCAATCCAGAGTCCGGCAATGTCCTCGAACCGGTTGACCTTCAGCCATGGCTTGCTGAGCAATGCGCCGCGGTAACGGCGCGGGATGAGCGCCAGGTCCTCGGTGACCAGGTCACGGACGCTGAGGTGCTGTTCCGGTTCGTTGACGCCGGGGGAGTCCACCAAGGCGCTGGCGGCCCGGATCTTCCTGGTTTTTGGCTGGTTGTCCCAGCTCAGCGTCCCGCTGCCCGGCTTCATCCGGCCGCTGAGGGCCAGCGCCAGGGCGGTCCGTTGTTCCTGTCCTTGGCCGGAAACCAGGAGGAGTTCGCCGCGCTTGGCTTCGAGGGATGTTGGCGGGAGGAGATCGGTTCGCCGGCCGTTGATGTGAAGTTGCTGTGCAGACAGCACGGGCAGGGCCTTTCGGAGTAACGATGTCTGAGTCGAGTCTAACTAAACTGACCGGTCAGTTCAAATAGCAAGCTCTCACAACCGGACGGCTCCCGGCGTAGGCTTCTCCCATGACTGCCGAAAATTCCCGCGAATTCGACGTAATCGTGATCGGCGCGGGCGCCGTCGGAGAGAACGTCGCGGACCGTGTGGTGCAAGGCGGTTTGTCTGCCGTGGTGATCGAAGCCGAGCTCGTGGGCGGTGAGTGTTCGTACTGGGCCTGCGTCCCTTCCAAAGCCCTCCTCCGTCCCGGCAGCGCCTTGCACGCAGCCCAGCTGATCCCCGGCGCAACCGAGGCCATTACGGGAGTCCTGGATGCTGAAGCAGCCCTCAAACACCGGGACTGGTTCACCAACAACTGGCAGGACGGCAGCCAGGTGGAATGGCTTGAGAGCACGGGCATTGAGCTCATCCGGGGACGGGGACGAATTACCGGGCCCCGCGAAGTCCAAGTCGATGGCCTGGACGGTAACAGCTACGCGCTCAAGGCCCACCACGCCGTGGTCATCGCTACGGGTTCCAGCCCCACGGTCCCCGACGTGGAAGGATTGTCCGACGTTCCGTTCTGGACCACCCGGGGAGCCACCGCAGCCAAGAAGATACCCAGGCGGCTCGCCGTCCTCGGCGGGGGAGTGGCCGGAGTCGAGCTGGCCCAGGCCTTTGCCCGGCTGGGCTCCATGGTCACGCTCATCGCCCGGAGCCGCTTGCTCGGCAGCTACCCGGAGGAAGCCGCCGCACTGGTCCTCGCCGGGCTCAGGGCGGACGGCGTGGCAGTGCACCTGCACACCGACGTCGACAAGGTGGAAGAGGACGACGACGGGTCACTGACCATCACGTTCGACGGAAGTACCGTGAGCGCAGACGAACTCCTGGTTGCTTCCGGGAGGCACCCCGCATTGGCAAACCTCGGCCTGGAAAATGTGGGCCTCGCCGCCGACGGCGGGAAGCTCACACTGACCACGGACGTCAGCGGGCTGGTGGACGGCCCGGCAAGCGACGGCACCAGCGGCTACTGGCTCTACGCTGTGGGCGACGCTGCCGGGAAGGCCTTGCTGACTCATCAGGGAAAGTACGCGGCCCGCGCCACCGGAGACGCAATCGTCGCACGGGCCAAGGGCAAGCTGCATGGCACGCCCAAGCCTTGGAGCCCTTGGGCCCAAACCGCCAACCACCACGCTGTACCGAGCGTCGTGTTCACGGACCCCGAAGTTGCCTCCGTAGGCCCGAGCCTTGAGCAGGCTCTTCTGGACGGAAAGAACGTCACGGGTGTCGAATTACCCATCAACGTCTCCGGATCGCAGCTCTACTCGCCCGACTACAAAGGCTGGGCGCAGATCGTCGTCGATGAGGACCGCCGGGTCATTCTGGGCGCAACCTTCGCGGGTCCCGGGGTAGCTGAACTCCTCCACGCCGCGACCATCGCGATTGTGGGCGAGGTACCCCTTGACCGCCTCTGGCACGCCGTCCCGGCCTTCCCCACCCTGAGCGAAGTGTGGCTTCGCTTGCTGGAGAAGTACGGGCTCTAAGCTGCGACCGCAAAAATTTGCTGCATCATTCCCGTCTGAACCCTCGTATCCCCTATAACTACGGGGTTGCGGGAAGGGCATGCGGCTAATGATTGAGCAAATTTTGGTGCTACGCGTGCATCGCACCCTTGAACCAGCCCGTAATGGACGCCGGGTGGGTGATGGCCGTGCCGGCCACTACTGCGAAGGCGCCGGCATCGAGGGCCTGCCGGGCATGGGCGGGTGTATGGATGCGGCCCTCGGCGATAAGCGGTTTGCCCAGGTTCGCCGAAGCGATTTCCGCCAGCAACGCCAGGTCCGGCCCATCGGTCTTGGGGCGCTCGCCAGAGTACCCGGCGAGGGTGGTTCCGATGAGGTCTGCACCGCCTTGGACGGCAGCGGCAGCGTCGTCGAACGAGCCGCAGTCGGCCATCACCAAGGCATGGGATTCGGCATGGATACCGGCAATGGTCTCTGCCAGGGACAGGCCGTCCGGCCGGGCACGCCGAGTCCCGTCAATGGCCACCACATGCGCGCCGGCATTCGCCACGGCAAGGGCATGACGGAGGGTGGGTGTGATGAAGACGCCGTCGTGGCCGTCTTTCCAGAGTCCGATCACCGGCACCTCGACGGCGGCGCGGGTGAACTGCACGTCCGCCAACCCTTGGACGCGGACGGCCGCAGCACCGCCAATGACTGCGGAAGCCGCCACCTGGCCGGTGGTGCGGGGATCACGCATGGGCTCGCCGGGGTACGCCTGGCAGGAAACAATCAGCTGGGAACGGAGGGCCTCGAGGCCTTCGGCGGTGAGGATCATGGTCCCTTCCTTACTTAAGAACGAGTTTCGCAGCGCCGACGATCGCCGCCGTATTACCCAAGGTGGCGCGAACTACCGGTACGGAAGCCAAAGGGGCCAGGAGTTCCTGGCGCAGGGCGGTCTCCATGGGCTTCCACCAAAGCTCCCCGGCGTCGGCAAGGCCGCCGGACACCACCACGACTTCAGGGTCAAGGATATTGATGAGGCCGCCCAGGGCTTGCCCGGCGGCTTTGGCACCGAGCCCGACGGCGGCACGGGCGGCGACCACGGCACCGGGAGCGGCGCCGGCAGTGGCAGCGACGCCGCTCACGGCGTCGTGGTTCCCCTGGGCGATCGCGAACACACCACGGGTATCGGCGGCCTCCGACGCCAGACCACCGAACCGGAGGTAGGCCGCGTGGATGGCGGGCCCGGAAGCGACGGCTTCCACGTGCCCGAAACCACCGCACACGCAGGGCAGCGGATTTCCGTCCACTACGGCGTAGGGGGACGCGAAGTGCCCCACATGGCCGCCAACAAAACGGTGTCCCAGGAACGGCGAGCCGTTCAGGACAAAGCTGCCGCCCACGCCTGTACCGAAGGCGACCATGAGGGAACTGTCGGTGCCTGCGGCTGCACCCAGCCATGCCTCGCCGAGGGCGTGCGCATGGACGTCGTTGACGGCCCGGACCGGAAGTCCCACACGGGCGGAGAGCCCTGCAACAAGCTTCGTTCCGGTCCAGCCCAGGATGGCATCCGTTGCGGAGACCACGGTCCCGGCCGCGGCGTCGATGACTCCCGCGGAGCCGACGCCGACGCCGGACGCTGTCAGTCCGGCGTCGGCAGCGCGCTCAACCAAGCCCGAAACCAGCGCTGCGGTGGCATCCAGGATTGCTTCGCCACCGGTCCGGTTCAGCGTCGGAATGGTCCCCGACATCAGTACCTCCCCCGACTCTGAGACAACCCCGGCGGCGGTTTTGGTACCGCCGAGGTCAACGCCGATCACGTGGGTCATGGAAGCGGTCATCGAACCGGTCATTGAGGACTAGACCAGCCCGTTGCGTTCCAGGATGGCGCGGATCGCGGCGGTCTCTGCGTCGTTCAGGGTCAGCATGGGCTGACTCATGGTGTTGGACTCGATGATGCCCATCACCTGCAGGGCGGTCTTGAAAGCGCCCAGGCCCGCAGCGCCGCCGGAAACGCGGCCGTTGGGGGTGTAGACGATCTCGAACACATCGGCCAGACGGTCTTGTTCCCGCGCGGCCAGGGCCCAGTCTCCAGCCTGCGCGGCATCGAAGAGGCGGCGGTAGCCGGCCGGATCAACGTTGCCGAGGCCGGGAACAACGCCCTGTGCGCCGCCGAGGAGTGCGCCGTCCACCACCACTTCGTGTCCGGTGAAGATATCGAAATTGGGGATGTCCTTGGCCTGCAGCAGCAGTTGGCGGAAGGAGACGTCGTCGCCGGAGGAGTCCTTGACGCCGGCAATCACGCCGTCGCGGCCAAGCCGGACCAGGAGGTCGGTGGGCAGCTTGAAGTGGGTGCGGACGGGCACGTCGTAGGCGAAGATCGGCTTGTCGATGGCCGCGTGGATGCTGCGGAAATGGGTTTCGGTCTCCGCGACGTTGCCGATCGCGTAGTACATGGACGTGACAACGATCGCGTCGGCGCCGAGGTCCACTACCTTCCGGGCTTCCTCGATGACGCGGTTGGTGGTCTGCTCGTTGGCACCCACAATCAGGGGAACCGCACCTGCGTTGGCTTCGGCGATGGTGGTGACCACCAGTTCGCGCTCGGCGTTGGTCAGGTAGGGGACCTCGCCGGAGGAGCCCAGGACGAAGAGCCCGGCCACACCGCCGTCGATCAGGTGCTTGGTGACGTTCTTCAGCGAGTCGGTGTCGACGCTGCCGTCGGCGTGGCGGGGGGTGATGACCGGGGGAATGACGCCCTGGAACTGAGTGGACACAGAAATCTCCGTTGGTTGTAACTTGTGAGGGGAAAAACTAGATGTGGAGCAGGCTCGGCGCGGCGCCCAGCAGCTTTTTGGTGTAGTCGTTGCTCGGGTTGTCGAACACCTGCGCGGCGGTTCCTTGTTCGACGATCTTGCCGAAGTACATGACGCAGATCCGGTCCGAGACATAGCGGACGGTCTGGATGTCGTGGGAAATGAACACCATGCCCAGGTTCAACTGCGTCTTCAGGTCGGAGAGCAGGTTCAACACCTGTGCACGCACGGACACATCGAGCGCGGAGGTCGGTTCATCGGCCACGATGATGTCCGGGTCCAGGGCCAGTGCGCGGGCGATCGCCACACGCTGGCGCTGGCCGCCGGAAACCTGCGACGGCGTCACTTCGGCTGCCGATTGCGGCAGGCCAACCAGCGCCAGCAGTTCCTTGACCTTTGCCGCACGACTGGACGCGGTGCCGATGCCGTGGACCTGCAGGGGATCGGTGAGGATGTCCTGGATGGTCATGCGCGGGTTCAGCGCCGTTGCCGGGTCCTGGAAAACCACGGACACGGAACGGCCGAACTCCTTGCGCATGGCCGCGTTGCGCTTGATGGCCGGCTTCCCGTGGAACAGGACCTTGCCCGACGTCGGGGGCTGGAGTCCGACCAGCACGGAGGCAAGCGTCGACTTGCCGCAGCCGGACTCACCGACGATGCCCACGGTCTCGCCGCGGCTGATGGTGAAGTCCACGCCGTCCACTGCCTTGACGATGTTCGGCCTGAACAACCCGCCGGTCCGCGCATGGTGGTAGACCTTGACGTCCTTGAGCTCGATCACGGGCTTCGAATCCCGGCGAAGTGATTCGCTCACTTTGCGTCCTCCTTCAAGTGGCTGGCCCAGTAGTGGTCCGTGTCCTCACCGTTCGCCGAAGCGACGGGCGTGAGGACCAGCTTTTGGTGCGGGTCGGCGTCGGGCCTGAGCGAGCGGGCGGCGAAACGGTCACCGGTTGCGAAGTCGCGTGGCGACGGTACGGTTCCCGGGATCTGGTGCAACCTGGCGGCGTCGGCCTCGATGGACAGCACCGCACCCAGCAGGCCACGGGTGTATTCGTGCTTCGGGTTCTGCAGGAGCTCCGACGCCTGCGCGGACTCCACCACCTGGCCGGCGTACATAACCGTGATGCGGTGGGCGAGGGAAGCGACCAAAGCGAGGTCGTGGCTGACAAACACCATGGCGAAGCCCAATTGCTCGCGCAACTCGTTGAGCAGGTCCACTACCTGTTTCTGGACGGTGACGTCCAAGGCTGTCGTGGGCTCGTCGGCCACCACGATCTTGGGCGAACGGGACAGGGCCATGGCGATCAGCACGCGCTGTCGCTGGCCGCCCGAGAGCTCGTGCGGGTAGCTGGCCAAGGTGCGGACGGGATCCAGCTTCACCATTTCCAGCAGCTCGGTCGGAGTCTTGCGGCCTCCGCGCTTGGTGAGCTGTTCCATCTGCTCCTTGATCTTCATGGACGGGTTCAGGGAGCTGAGGGCGTCCTGGTAGACCATGGCGATCTGTTCACCGCGCAGTCCGACGTAGGCCTTCGGATCGCTGTGCCCGGTCTTCGGATCCAGCAGTTCCTTGCCGTCGAACTTGATGGAACCACTGATGTAGGCGGTTTTCGGCAGGAGGCCCATGACCGCGAGCGAGGTGATGGATTTGCCGCAGCCGGACTCACCGACCAGCCCCATCGTCTCGCCCTCACGGACACCTGCGGGAGGCGGTCGGTGCGCTTCGCTTCGATCGAGGTAGAGGTACAGCAGGGTTGCGGGCCCTGCCTTGCGGCCCGGGAGGGGAACCCGGGACGCAAGGCGGGCCCCGCAACGGTGGGGGACCGACTAAGCGGTACGTCCGACGTCGATGAAGGACACGCCGGTGGTGGGCAGGGGCCGGAAGCCGCTGAGCTTGTTCTCGTCCCAAGCGCTGGGCAGCTGGCGGTGGAAGATCGGGTACAGCGGGACTTCTTCGGAGACGAGGTCCACGATTTCGCCGACCGTCTTCTTGGCGGCATCGCCGGAGGCCTGCGAGCCCTTGTCCATGAGTTCCTGGAGCTTGGTGCGCTCGGGCGTGGTCCAGAAGGCGCGCTTTTCCATCCAGGTGCTGCCCGAGTAGAACCAGCTCAGGAGAAGGTCCGCGTCGTTGCCGAACACTGACGGGTCACCCGGGGCGGCAACCACGGTGTAGTCGCCCTTGCCCACGCGGTCGGTGTACAAAGCACCGGACTGGAGGTTCTTGACGGTGACCTTGACACCCGGGAGCTTGTTCCAGGATTCGAGGATCAGCGGAGCGACGTCCTTGACCCACGCGGTGTCGGTGGTGAGGAGTTCGAATTCGAGGTTGGTGACGCCTGCTTCCTTGAGCAGGTCCTCAGCCTTCTTGGCGTCGTAGCCGTAGACGTTTTTGGCCTTGACGTAATCCGGGTGGCCTTCCTGGAAGTAGGAGCTGGCGGCCTTGGCGTTGCCGAACAGGGCCTTCTTGATGATGGCTTCCTTGTCCATGCCGTAGTGCAGGGCCTGGCGGACCAGCTTGTTGTTGAACGGTGCCTTGGCACAGTTGAACATGAGGAACAGAAGGCCGAAGGACTGCACCGACTCGACCTTGACCTTGGACTTGAGGCCGTCCACATCGAGGTAGGGGACATCCTCGATCGCCTGGACGCGTCCCGACTGGACTGCCGTGACGCGGGCCGCGGCGTCGGAGAGGAGCAGCCAGGTCATGCCCTTGGCGAGGGCGGGCTTCGGGCCGTTGTAGTCGGCGAAGGCTTCAAAGACGATCTTGTCGTCCTTCACGGCGGAAACGAGCTTGTAGGGGCCGGAGCCCACCGGCTTGGCGTCGAATGCCTTGAGGTCAGTGGCGAGTGCCTTGGGAACGATCTTGACCACGGAGATACGCGGTCCGAAGCCCGGGAAGGCGTACTTGAGGGTGAACTCGACCGTCTTCCCGTCCAAGGGCTTGACGTCCTGGATGAACGGGATGAACTGGGAGAACAGCGACTTGTTGGCCGGGTCCATGACGCGGGTGAAGGAGAATGCGACGTCTTCGGTGGTGACCGGAGAGCCGTCGTGGAACTTGGCACCCTCGCGGATGGTCACCTGGTAAGTGGTGTCGTTGACCTTCTTGGGGTCCGCTGCGGCGAGGGCGTTGTATGGCTCGCGCGTTGCCGGGTGCAGTTCGATGAGGCCTTCGAAGATGTGCAGGTTGGCTGCCATGGGCGTTGCACCGGAGGAGCTCAACGGGTCGAAGCCCGTGGAGAGCGCGTAGGAGATGCCCGCCTCAATGGTGAGGTCCTTGTTGACCGCAGCGGTGTTGGTCGCATTGCTGCTCGTGGTGCTGGCAGCGCCGCCGCACGCAGAAAGGGTCGCGGTGAAAGCAGCAGCGGCACCGACGGCTCCACTCAGCTTCAGGAAGTTCCTGCGGCTGGCGTCGTTGACCAGCGGCAGGCTATTGATCGTCTTGCTCATAGGGGCCTCACAATTCACTTATCGTGGGTTATCGGATGTAGGACGTCCGATGCTCATAGTGAAACTGTAAGGGTGGTCACAACGAACGTCAAGTGAGAATCAGGTCACGCCGGGGTGTTCCGGAAGGCCTTCGGGGCGACTGTTCGAGGGCCCGGGAGCGGGACTTCCAGGGAAATTCCGCGGCATACTTATCAGGGAGGTGGGACATCCGATATTGTATGCTGCAATCATCAATCTGCAGTGGGCGCTAAGCTCGCTCCAATATTAACACCCGCACTTGCCGGCGGCGGAGGCGTCGAGCCTGCGCAGCGGTAACTGCTTTGGCAAGGAGAGCGCCATGACAACTTCCGGTGTAGTACCGCAGGCGCGGTTCAGTGCACAGGCGCGGCTGCGGGCTTTGCAGTCGGACATTATGGAACTGATCCTCGAGCGCGAACTCGAGGCCGGCGACCCCCTGCCCACGGAGAGTGAACTGTCCGTAGCCCTCGGAGTAGGACGCAACACGCTCAGGGAGTCCCTGAAGGTGCTCCAGGCCCTGGGTGTGATCGAGATCCGCCATGGCTTCGGCATGTTCGTCGCTCCGAGCAACTTCGATGCCCTGGCGGACGGGCTGACCTTCCGCGGCCGCCTCTCCCTGCGGCATCAGGGATTCGAAGCCCTGCAACTGGTAGACGTACGGCAAGCCCTGGAATCCGGCCTGATCGCATCTTCCATTGACGTCATGACGCCCGAGCAGCTGGCCTCCATTGAGGAAACGGTCAAGCAGATGGAGGAGTTGGCGGCTTCGGGCGAGAACTTCGTCGCCGCCGACGCCGAGTTCCATCGCCGCCTGTTCGAGCCCCTCAACAACGAGCTCCTCATCAACCTCATGGGCGTGTTTTGGAAGGTCTACCGCAAGATCCACGTGGAGATAGGCGCCGGCAACGAGGACCTGGTCAAGACCGCCGCCACGCACCGCGATATCTACACCGCCGTGGCAGCCGGGGACAAGCCCCTCGCAGCCGAACTGCTCAACCGCCACTTCGACGGTATCCGCCGCCGCATCAGCGAGGCCGTGGGCGAGTAACGCGCCGAACCCAAGGGCCGCCGTCGTACTTCTGTTCAAGTACGACGGCGGCCCTTGCCGTTTCCGCTCAACGCACTTTCCCTGCCCCGCCACCACCCGCAGCCGCAAACTCCCTGCCCCACCGCTCAACTCCCTACTTCCCCAACTAGGTCGCATTAGCGCGCGTTTAGAGCCGTCTAAAGGCGCACAGCTGCGACTTAGCGTGTGGGCGCCGCTGGCGCGCCGTGGGTTGGGGAAAGTATGCGTTCGACCTGCCTTAGCTGTGGTCAGGGCGGGCACGGCGGGTGGATCATGGTGGTGTCTGTCTCGGTGAACACCGAACCAACTTGGTGCCTTGAGTCCGTGACTTAGCGTGGCGTGGAGGACTCCCACGGGAACCGTGGATTGTTGCTCTTAAGCACGGGTATTAGATTCCTGAATAATCCCTGTCCTCCCCGAGACAGACACTGTCAGCACAGTCATCAGTGTTGGAGGGAAGCTGGAATGGATATTGTTCACGAGCGTGCCGCTGGAATGGATATCTCCAAACGCGACGCGAAGGTCTGCGTGCGGGTCCCGGGAACCCGGGCCGGGACCTACACCTCAAAGGTCACTTCCTGGGGTGCGACCACGGGGGCGATCCTGGAGTTGCGGGAGTTTCTGGAACGCGAGCATGTCACTGTGTTGGTGATGGAAGCGACCAGCGATTACTGGAAACCGTTCTTCTACCTGCTCGAAGAGACGCTCCCGGTGATGCTGGTCAATGCTAAGGCCGCCCGGAATATCCCGGGACGGAAGACCGATGTTTCGGACGCTGCCTGGTTGGCCCAACTGGCCGCGCACGGGCTGTTGCGGGCCTCGTTCGTGCCCCCGGAACCGATCCGCGACCTGAGGGACCTCACCCGGGCCAGGGCAATCGCGGTCCGGGACCGGGCACGGGAAATCCAAAGGCTGGAGAAGTTCCTGGAGAGCTCCGGGATCAAACTCTCCTCCGTCGTTTCAGATTTGACCGGGGTCTCCTCCCGGGACATGCTCGAAGCCCTCATCAATGGGGAACGGAACCCAGAGGTTCTCGCCGGGATGGCTCGCGGGACGATGCGCTCGAAAATCCCCGCCCTGGTCGATGCCCTGACCGGCAGGTTCAGGCCCCACCACGCGTTCATGGCAAGGCTGCACCTGGACCAGATCGATGCCCACAACCGCGCCATCGACACCCTCACCGGACGCATCGAGGAGGCGATGGAACCCTTTCGTGAGGCCAGGGAAGCCCTGGCCACCATCCCCGGAGTCTCCCAACGAATCGCCGAAGTGATCATCGCCGAGACCGGCGCTGACATGGACGTCTTCGAAACCCCCGCCCGGCTCGCTTCCTGGGCAGGGGTCTGTCCCACCGCCCACGAGTCCGCCGGACACATCAAATCCAGCCACATCATGCCCGGCAACAAATACCTCAAAGCAGCCCTAGGCACCGCAGCCATGTCTGCAGCCCGGTCCAAGGACACTTACCTAGCCGCAAAGTATCGACGCATCACCGCCCGCTCAGGTAAGAACAAGGCCCTGGTCGCCGTCGAACATTCCCTCCTGACCGCAGCCTGGCACATGCTCCGCAACGGCGAGTGCTACACCGACCCCGGCGCCGACCACTTCAACAGGATCAACCCAACCCGAGCGAAGAACAACGCCATCAAACAACTCAACAACCTCGGCTACAACGTCACCATCACCCCGGCCAACGCAGCCTAACCAACCTCCACTTTCGTATTAGTTGGGAGGGGTGGGAGGGGAGTGGGGGTGGGACGGGGAAAACAAAAGACCCGCACCGGCGAACCGGTGCGGGTCTTTATCTGTGCGCCCAAAGGGATTCGAACCCCTGACCTTCTGTTCCGTAGACAGACGCTCTATCCAGCTGAGCTATGGGCGCATTCTTGGTGATTCTCGGCGGTCTGTTTCTCTGACCCCCTCGAACCTCAATAAACTTTACAGAAGTTCACGTGAAGTTCCAAATCGACAGACTGTAATCTGCCTAACTAGACCGGTCTAGGTGACCTTCGTCACTTAAATCAGCCCTTCAGAAACTGGATTCCTTGATTTTCCGCGGTTTTCATTTGCGCGGCCCTCATTTGTCCGATGTCTGACAACGGATTGGTCTGGTCCGCGCCCCCTATCGTTTAGGACACACCACCGAACCCGACGAAGGGAACCGCAATGGGCGATCTGGCGCGACTGCCGCTGCTTGAGAAGGCACCTACTACGCATGCACGCCTGCTGGCCTGGGTCGAAGAAGTAGCTGAACTGACTCAGCCGGACCGCATCCACTGGGTTGACGGTAGCGAAGCAGAAAACAAGAAGCTGACAGACGAGCTGGTTGAGGCCGGCACGCTGAAGCGGCTCAACCCGGAGACGTTCCCGAACTCCTTTGCAGCTTTCTCCGATCCCGCTGACGTTGCCCGTGTAGAGGAGCAGACCTTTATCTGCTCCGAGAACGAGCGCGACGCAGGCTTCACCAACAACTGGATGGCCCCGGCCGAGATGAAGCAGAAGCTGCGCGGACTTTTCGCCGGCTCCATGCGCGGCCGCACCATGTACGTCATTCCCTTCGTCATGGGCCACCTGGATGCTGAAGACCCCAAGTTCGGCGTTGAGATCACCGACTCCGCCTACGTGGTTGCTTCCATGCGCATCATGGCCCGCATCGGCACCGACGTTCTGGAACGCATCACCCGGACCGACGCGTTCTTCGTACCGGCGTTGCACTCCCTCGGCGCACCGCTGGAACCCGGCCAGGCCGACGTCGCATGGCCGTGCAACCCGGAAAAGTGGATCGTCCACTTCCCCGAAGAGCGCTCCATCTGGTCCTTCGGTTCCGGCTACGGCGGAAACGCCCTGCTGGGCAAGAAGTGCTACGCGCTGCGCATCGCGTCGGTCATGGCCCGCGACGAAGGCTGGCTGGCCGAGCACATGCTCATCCTCAAGCTGACCTCTCCCGAGCAGAAGACCTACTACGTCTCCGCGGCCTTCCCCTCCGCCTGCGGCAAGACCAACCTCGCCCTGCTGGACCCCACCATCAAGGGTTGGAAAGTTGAGACCCTGGGCGATGACATCACGTGGATGCGCTTCGGCAAGGAAGGCGAGCTCCGCGCGGTCAACCCGGAAGCCGGTCTTTTCGGCGTTGCGCCGGGCACCGGTTGGGGTACCAACCCCAACGCCATGCGTGCCATTGCCAAGGGCAACAGCATCTTCACCAACGTCGCACTGACCGACGACGGTGGAGTTTGGTGGGAAGGCATGACCGAGGAGACCCCGGCACACCTGACCGACTGGCAGGGCAACTCCTGGACTCCGGACTCGGAGGCCCCGGCCGCGCACCCGAACTCCCGCTTCTGCACCCCGATCGACCAGATCGACATGCTTGCCGAAGAGTACTTCAGCCCCGAGGGCGTGGAACTCTCCGCCATCCTGTTCGGTGGCCGCCGCAAGACCACCATCCCGTTGGTCACCGAGGCCCGCGACTGGTCAAACGGCATCTTCATGGGCGCCACCCTCTCGTCGGAGACCACCGCTGCAGCGGCCGGTGCCGTGGGCGTAGTCCGTCGCGATCCGATGGCGATGCTTCCGTTCATCGGCTACGACGCCGGCGATTACCTGAACCACTGGGTGAACCTGTCAGCGAAGGCCAATCCCGAGCGTTTGCCCAAGATCTTCCTGGTCAACTGGTTCCGCCGCACGGCTGACGGCGGTTTCGCCTGGCCTGGCTTCGGGG
This sequence comes from Paenarthrobacter ureafaciens, assembly GCF_004028095.1. NCBI lineage: Bacteria > Bacillati > Actinomycetota > Actinomycetes > Micrococcales > Micrococcaceae > Paenarthrobacter > Paenarthrobacter ureafaciens. The sequence goes on from NZ_SBHM01000007.1 coordinate 2,104,340, forward strand.
ACAACGCACGCGTGCTCAAGTGGGCCATCGAGCGGCTCGAAGGCAAGGCCGACGCCGTGGAGACCCCCATCGGCTTCGTGCCGACCGGTGAATCCATCGACCTCGAGGGCCTGGACATGACCCCGGCAGAGGTGGAGGCAGCCGTCCGTGTGGATGCCGACGAATGGACCACCGAGCTGGCCTCCATTGAAGAGTGGTTCGCCAACTTCGGCGAATCGCTCCCGGCGGCGCTGAAGTCCGAGCTGGACGGCCTGAAGAGCCGCCTGGCCTAAACCTCGGGAAGCAAGAACCTCCGGAGGTAGGAACCTCCGGAGGTGCAGAACCTCTTAGGGACAATGGCGTCCCTGAGTGAACGACGACGGCCTGTCACCTTTTGTACGAAAGGTGACAGGCCGCCGTCGTTCCTTGCCTTAGTTGGCGAGCCAGACGTCCGGACCGAAGACCTCGTAGTGGATCCGCGTTGCCGGGATGCCCGCTTCGATGGCCTCGTCGCGGATCTTCTTCATGAAGGGCAGCGGGCCGCACAGGTAGAGCGAGGCATCTGCCGGAAGATCGACTTCGCGAAGCGACATGAAACCTTCCTTGGCGCCGGCCTGCGGAGTCTCAAGCCACAGCTGCAGGTCGGCATCGATCCTGGCGGCGTCGGCGGTCATCTGGCCGCTGAGCGCCCAGCTGTCCATGGAACGTTCGGCGTGCAGCACCACTACATCGCGGTCAGTGCCGGTATCTGCCAGGGAGCGCAGGATGGAAGCGGTGGGCGTGCAGCCGATGCCGGCCGAAGCGAGAACCACCGGGCCTGCCTCGTCCTTGAGCGTGATTTCGCCATAGGGGTTGGAGATCTCCAGGATGTCCCCGGGCTCGACGGCGGTGTGCAGGGCGGTGGAGACCTCACCGCCGTCGTTGAGCTTGGTGGTGAAGATCCGGCTGGTGCCGGCGTCGCCGGACAGCGAGTACTGGCGCACCTGGCGGAGGCCGTCAGGAAGGGTGACCTTGACGCTGACGTACTGTCCTGGCTTGGCTTCCGTGATGGGGGTTTCATCGGCCGGTTCCAGCGTGAAGGTCATGGCATCCTTGCCTGCTGCTTCCTTGCTGACGACGCGCCACGGCATCCACATGCGGGTGTTGGCCTGCGCTGCGTAGAGGTCCTTCTCCAACTTGATCAGGGCGTCCGCCATGAGCCAGTACACCTCGGTCCATGCTTCTGCGATCTCCGGGGTGATGACATCGGCCAGGTCGGCGGCAATGGCTGCGAAGAGGTGCTCGTAAACCACGCCGTACTGCTCCTCGACGATGCCCAACGAAGCGTGCTTGTGCGCAATGCGGGAGAGGACCTTTTCCGGCAGCGTGCCGGGGTTGTTCACCAAGTGCGTGGCGAAAGCGGCAATGCTCCCGGCCAAAGCCTTCTGCTGCTCGCCGGAACGCTGGTTCGATCGGCTGAAAAGACCATCCAGGAGTTCGGGGTGTGCTGTGAACAAGCGGTTGTAGAAATCGGCGGTGATTTCGCCAATCCTCGATCCGACCAGCGGAAGGGTGGCTTCGATGACGGGGCGGGACTTTTCCGAGAGCATGGTTCTCCTGGGGTTGGGGTCCGTGCACCTGCGCCGGACCGGATCAATACATGTATTTCAAATACCTGTATTTAGATCAATTTCTACTCCCCGTAGAAAAGAAGTGCAAATCGAGGGGGTTCGTTACGCCGGAGGTCTCACGCCGTGGTGACGGCGGGCTGGGAAGCGGGTGACGGATCCGTGCCGAACTGGGGACGCAAGCCGATGGTAGCGAAGACCGGATTCATCTGGCGGGCGTGGGGCAGGGACGCGATCACCACGGTGTCGAGTTCCTTGTAGAAAGCTTCCCTGGCCCGCTTCATGGCATGGCGCAAACCGCACTCGGTCAGCAGCGGGCAGTCGCCGTTGGGGGATTGGCACTCCGCCGGGTCTTGCCTGCTGTCCAGGTGGCGGAGGAGCTGCCCCACGGTTGCTTTACGACCGGCAGCGTTGAGCCGGGAGCCGCCAAGCCTGCCACGTTCGACGTCGATCAGGCCGAGTTCGCGGAGCCGGACCATTGCTTTGCTCACGTGGTTGTACGGGGTGCCGACGGCATTCGCCACAGCCTGAGTGGTCAGCAAAGTCCCCTCGGGCGCAGCTGCCAACACCATGATGGCGCGGAGGCTTACATCTGCGAACGCGTTGATCTTCATCGCTTCACCTAAGGTAGTGCGGGTCTAGTCCACCCAGACTGACGGCTCGTGGGTGTCCGGCTCCATGGGCTCAAAGGTGAACCCATCGTCTGTTACATGATAGGGAACTATCGCGGCAAGTACGGTGCCGTCCCTGTGTTCGGCCGCGCCGGTGATTCCATCGCAACCATGTTCCGGCAGGCTGGCATCGTAGGCAACGGCTACCGCGCGGTAGTCGTTTCGCCCCTGCTTGAGGAGCTCCTGCACGTCGGCAAGCATCTGCTCAGCATCGAGGTGACCGTCTTCGTCCGGCTCATTCGGGGTTACCAGGACGATCCTGAGTTCACCGTCATTGGACAAGGTGATTCCGAAGGGGAGGAAGCCGCCGTTCTGCAGGAGGTGTTCCTGGGCCGTGCCAATGGCTGTGCCCAAGGTGTCCCTGAGTTCCTGCTCCGCCGCATTCCCCGCTGCTTGAGGTTCGTGGCTCATATGATGGCTCCCCTATGCCCTGACGATGGCCAGGACGCGGTCGCGGATTTTCTCCATGGTGGGCTGGTCCTTCGCTTCGGCGTTCAGACGAAGGAAGGGCTCGGTGTTGGACGGGCGCAGGTTGAACCACCAGCTGCCGTCCTTGGCGGTAAATGTGCTGCCGTCCATGTTGTCGATCTCGACGTCCTCGGACTCGAAATCGACCCGAACGCGCTCTACCGCTGCGGCTTTGTCCTCGATCTCGGAGTTGATTTCACCGGAGGAAACGTAGGGCTCGTACTGGCGGCCCAGCTCGGAGAGCGGACCGTCCTGCTCGCCCAACGCGGCAAGCACGTGCATGGCAGCCAGCATGCCGGTGTCCGCATTCCAGAAATCCCGGAAGTAGAAGTGGGCGGAGTGCTCCCCGCCGAACACGGCACTTTCCTGAGCCATCACGGCCTTGATGAAGGAATGGCCCACCCGGGTGCGGACAGCACGGCCGCCATCAAGAGCGACGAGCTCCGGCACGGCCTTGGACGTGAGCAAGTTGTGGATGATCACCGGAGTCTCTTCCCCGGCGGCCTTTGCCCGGGCGATTTCACGGCGGGCCACCATGCCGGTGATCGCCGAAGGAGACACCGGGTCACCCTTCTCGTCAACAACGAAGCACCGGTCAGCATCGCCGTCGAAAGCCAAACCGATGTCCGCACCGTGCTTGACCACGGCGGTCTGCAGATCACGCAGGTTCTCCGGCTCCAACGGGTTGGCCGGGTGGTTCGGGAACGATCCATCAAGCTCGAAGTACAGCGGAATAATCTCAAAAGGCAGGCCCGGGAGGATTTTGTCACCCAGGACCGCAGGGGTGGTCAACCCCGCCATGCCGTTGCCGGCGTCGACAACAACCTTCAACGGCCGGGAACCGGAAAGGTCCACGAGCTTGCGGAGGTACTCGGAGTAGTCCTTCAGGACATCCCGCACACCGACCTGGCCACGCGTGGCGGCGGCCGGGATGCTGCCCTGGTTCAGGTATTCCTCTGCCAGGGCCTGGATCTCCTTCAAACCGCTCTCCGAAGAGATGGGCTGGGCTCCGGCCTTGGACATCTTGATGCCGTTGTACTCGGCCGGGTTGTGGCTGGCAGTGAACGTCGCGCCGGCTGCATTAAGCGCGCCGCAGGCGTAGTACAGCTCGTCCGTGGAAATAAGGTCCAGCAACTGCACGTTGGCGCCGCGGGTGGCAGCGCCCTTGGCGAACGCCTGGCTGAACTCGGGCGAGGAAGGCCGCATGTCCCCGCCAACCAGAACGGTCTCACCCTCCAACCCAAGGACGTCGATAAATGCAGCACCCACGGCCTCTACGATCTCGGCCGTGATTGATTCCCCCACGATGCCCCGGACGTCATACGCCTTGAAAGAGGCCGAGAGGTCAAAGGTCTTAGTCTGCTCGCTAGTCACGCGCTCAATCCTACTGTGAGGGTGCAAATGGGCATGAACCGCCTCCCGGCTATGTGGAGAACGGTTGTCCACATAGCCCTTCCTGCCCGTTATCGCTGTCAGGCCCTGCTGCAATACTGGGGACATGGCCAACATCCCGCAAAATGTCGCTCTTCCTGTGCAGTCGCCTACACGCCAGCAGGCGCTTGAATGCCTCAGGGAGCTCGTCGGGAATCCCCAAGCCGAGTTCCATGACGGACAATTCGAGGCCATCGAAGCGCTGGTGGACGCTGGACGCAGGGCCCTGGTGGTGCAGCGTACCGGGTGGGGGAAGTCCGCCGTCTATTTCGTGTCGTCCCTGTTGCTGCGCAGGCGCGGGGCGGGGCCAACCTTGATTGTTTCCCCTTTGCTGGCGCTCATGCGGGACCAGGTGGCTGCTGCGGCCCGGGCAGGTGTACGGGCCGTAGCCATCAACTCGGCAAATGCATTGGAGTGGGATACGGTCCTGGCCCAGCTGGCGGCGGACGAGGTCGATGTCCTGCTGGTGTCCCCGGAACGCCTGACCAATCCCTCCTTCCGGGAGAACCAGCTTCCCGAGTTGATCCGGCGGACGGGTCTGCTGGTGGTTGATGAAGCGCACTGTATTTCGGACTGGGGCCACGATTTCCGGCCGGACTACCGCCGCATCGCGGACCTGATCACGCAATTGCCGGAAACCGTCCCCGTGTTGGCCACCACGGCCACGGCGAACTCGCGTGTTGTCCATGACATCGAGGAGCAGCTCGGGGAAGGGGTACTGACCATCCGCGGCCCCTTGGGCAGGGAATCCCTGCGGTTGGGAGTGCTTAACCTCCCTGACTCCCGGGACCGCCTTGGCTGGTTGCTCACGCATCTGAACGATCTGCCCGGCAGCGGGATTATCTACACCCTGACCGTTTCCGCCGCCGAGGACACCGCCCGCCTGCTTGCCGAGGCGGGGCACAACGTCCTGGCTTACACAGGACGCACCGATCCCGCGGACAGGGAGCGCGCGGAGCAATTATTGAAGGACAACCAGGTCAAAGCGCTGGTAGCGACGTCAGCCTTGGGCATGGGGTTCGACAAACCCGATCTCGGCTTCGTCATCCACCTGGGCGCGCCGTCGTCGCCTGTCGCGTACTACCAGCAGGTGGGCCGTGCCGGACGTGGCGCTGCGAATGCCGACGTCCTGCTGCTTCCCGGCTCCGAAGACCGCGAGATCTGGCAATACTTCGCCACCGCTTCGATGCCTTCGGCCGAGAAAGCGCAGGCCGTCCTGAACGTCCTGGATGAAGCTGGTTCCGCCCTTTCCACGGTGGCCTTGGAAGCGAGGGTGGACCTGCGCCGGACGCCCCTGGAGCTGCTGCTCAAGGTGCTCGCCGTGGATGGAGCGGTGGAACGGGTTGGAGGTGGCTGGAAGGCAACCGGGCAACCCTGGGCCTACGATGCTGAACGCTACTCCCGCATTGCCGAGGCACGCGTGGACGAGCAGGAATCGATGATCGTCTACGAGGACACCTCGGGGTGCCGCATGGAGTACATCACCTCAGTCCTTGACGATGAAACCGCGGCACCTTGCGGCCGTTGTGACAACTGTGCCGGGCAGTGGTTCCCGAAGGACATTGCCGAGGCAGCCGCTGACGCTGCGGGGCAAACGCTTCGCCGGGCGGGAATTGTGGTGGAGCCGAGGCTGCAGTGGCCGTCCGGAATGGACCGGCTGGGTGTGGCGGTGAAGGGCAAGATCAAGCCGGACCAGTCCGTGGCGGAAGGGCGTGTCCTGGCCCGCCTGACCGACCTGGGCTGGGGCGGAGCGCTGCGTGAACTCTTTGCCGCCGGCGCTCCGGACCGCCAAGTGGACCCTGCCATGCTCCAAGCCTGCGTTCAGGTGCTGCGGGAGTGGTCCGGTGCCGAGGGCGGGACGGCGTGGAGTGGAGCGGGCCGTCCGGTGGCCGTTGTGAGTGTTCCTTCCAGGAGCAAACCACAGCTGGTGGACTCGCTGGCCCGGGGAATCGCCGGCATAGGCCGCATGCCGTACTTGGGTGCCCTGCAACCTCAACATGGCGGACCCGTTGGAGCCCGGGGTGGCAACAGCGCTTACCGCCTTGCGGGAGTATGGGAACGGTTTGCGGTGGGTGAAGAACTTGGCCAGGCGTTGGTGGGCGCGCAAGGACAGCCTGTGCTCCTGGTGGACGATCTCATCGACAGTCGGTGGACCATGACGGTGGCCGGCCGGTGCCTCCGGGAAGCAGGTGCGGGGGCGGTCCTTCCCCTGGCGTTGGCCCAGGCTGGATAGCGGCCGCCGCCCCTTGCTGCGGACAGGACCGCTGCAGGACCCGTGTCATGCCCGGCCAGGTTGTGTCATGTTGTGATCGCTCCCACATCCCGTCTATAGGATCGATGAAACACACCCGCTTCCCAGCGCGGGATACCGTTTGATCCGGACCGGAGCCATGAGCACAGAATCGAACCGCACCGACGTCGCAGCCCCAAGTGAGAGCATGTGGCAGCCAAAGCTCGCGTTGCTGGTGGCGGCCACCTTCTTCATGGAGTTCCTGGACGGAACCGTCCTGACCACCGCGATCCCGAGCATCGCCTCCGATTTCCGCGTGCCCGCAGCAGATGTCAACATCACCATGACCGCCTACCTGGTGACTGTGGCCATGGGGATACCGTTGAGCAGCTGGCTGGCGGAACGAATGGGCGCCCGGAGGGTGTTTTGCTTCGCCATTGCAGTATTCACGATCGCGTCCCTGCTGTGCGCGGTGAGCCAGGACCTGACGATGCTCACGCTCAGCAGGGTGGCCCAAGGTGCGGGCGGGGCCATGATGGTTCCGGTCGGGACGCTGGTGGTCCTCCGGGGAACGCCGAAGTCCGAGCTTCTCCGTGCCACCGCTTACCTCGTGTGGCCGGGCCTTCTTGCACCGGTGTTGGCCCCGATGGTCGGCGGAGCGCTGACGACGTTCCTCTCCTGGCACTGGATCTTCCTCATCAACCTCCCGCTGGGCCTGGCCGCATTCATCGCCGCGCTGCGCTTGGTTCCCCGGACCGCCGTCGGGGATAAACGCAGGCTTGACTGGCTGGGACTGTTGCTGACGACGCTTGGCGTGGGTGCCCTGGTGGTAGGCCTTGAAACATTGGGCGGCCACACACCGGGGCTGGTGGCTGCGGTAGTGGTTGGAGGCGGCGTCCTTTCCTTGGCCGGAGCGGTCTGGTGGATGACCAGGGCAAAAGTCCCGCTGTTCAACCTTGGGGTCTTCGGAACGAGGACTTTCCGTGCCACGTCCACGGGCGGCTTCATCTACCGGCTCACCATCAGCTCGGTTCCCTTCCTGCTGCCGTTGATGTTCCAGGATGGATTCGGTTGGGATCCCCTGAAGGCCGGTGTCATGGTGGCGGCGGTCTTTGTGGGCAACATCGGCATCAAACCGGCTACCACCCCCATCATCCGGCGGTTCGGGTTCAAGCCCGTACTGGTCTTTGCCTCTTTCGCCTCGGCGGTGACGTTTGTTCTGTGCGCCTTCCTGTCGGCCGAGACTCCCGAGCCGGTAATTTTCGGCCTGCTGCTGCTCAGCGGCGCTTTCCGGTCCATCGGCTTCTCCGCGTACGCCTCGGTGCAGTACGCGGATATCGTCCCTGAGCAACTGCCGTCGGCCAATGCCATCTCTGCCACGCTGGTGCAGCTGGCGGCCGGTGCCGGAATTGCCGTGGGAGCACTGTTCCTCCGGTTGTTCGAAACCGCCGGGTTCCTGGGTGGGGAGAACACCGCTTACAAAGGGGCCTTCCTGGCCATGGCAGTACTGATGCTCGTGAGTACCGTGGACAGCCTGATGCTTCACCGGGATGCCGGCGCGGAGGTCAGTGCAGGCGGTCGTGGCCGCCAACCCCGCTAACGCCGCTAACCCTCGAAGGGGGTCCTGCAACCCCGGGTTAAACGCAAAAGGTCGGGTTATAGGACAAAACGTGTGTAACGGAGGGGCTTGCTTCTCAGTATCGGCGGGCGAAATTCGGGGTAGCTAAGCTTTTGGAGCTTAGTGTGGCTGGGGTGCTTGCATATCTGGGAAATGTTTGGTGTGTGGCCAAACGCTGGTTCGGAACGGGAAAACGTCAGCGGGCAAACAACGCTACCGGTGCCTGAACTGCGGGTCGAGCCGCTCTGGTGAACGCCCGGATGTCAGTCGCAGGGCCGAGTTGGAAGCGTTCCTTGGCTGGTTGATGGGCACCACCGGCCAGGCCGCTGCTGCCTCGTTTGGCACGGCCCGGTCCTTCCGTCGGCGCACTGCCTGGTGCTGGAACATCGTCCCGCGGATCCCTGCCACCGGTGAGGTCCATGACCAGATCCAGGTCGATGGGATCTACGTCGGCTCGTGGTGCTGTTTGATCGCTGTTGCCGGGGAACATGTGCTGGGCTGGCAGTGGTGTGACACCGAGAAGAAGACCGCGTGGGCGGCGTTGCTGCAACGGTTCCCGGCACCACGGGTGGTGATCACCGACGGCGGGTCCGGGATCGCCGCTGCCCTGTCGGAGTGCTGGTCCGAAACCGCGGTCCAACGCTGCCTGGTCCATGTCCAGCGGAACGTCCGCACCTACCTGACCAGCCGGCCCAGAACAGAGGCAGGCAGGGCATTGCTGCGGCTAGGACGGGCGCTGACACGGATCAACGCCCCGGCCGAAGCAGCAGCATGGCTGGCAGGGCTCAATGCCTGGCACCAGGAACACGGGGCCCTGGTCAAAGCCCGCACCTACCGCGCCGCGACGGCCGTTGCTCCGGGATGGGTCCGATCGAATCAGGCCTGGTGGTACACCCACGACAGGCTCCGGAAGGCCTACCGGCTGCTCGAACGCCTCGGCCAGGCCGGCACGCTCTTCACCTACCTGAGCCGTGAATACAACGGGCTGGACATCGCCTCGACAACGAACAGGATCGAAGGCGGCACCAACGCCCAACTCCGGCTGATCCTGCGGACTCACCGCGGCATGGGCGAGGAACACCAAAAGCGAGCGATCGAGTGGTACCTCTACCTACACAGCGAGCAACCCCGCCCACCGGCCGCGCTCATCGAAACGAGTTACTACCGACCAGCCAAGAGAACAACCCAGACCCTGCAGGAACAAGAACCAGGCCCAGAGCTCTACAGCACCGGCCTCAGCCCAGACGAAGGCCTCTGGCACCGCACCGGCTGGGCAGGACGCACCTAACACGCCCGGGATTTACACACGTTTTGTCCTATAACCCAAAAGGTCCCGGTTCGAAAACCGGGACCACTTCGCGGAGACGGGGGGATTTGAACCCCCGGTCGAGTTTAACCCCGACCCTTCATTAGCAGTGAAGTCCATTCGGCCGCTCTGGCACGTCTCCAATTGCTATTGCTAGCCCACCAAGGATACGCAGAACGTGCGGCACAGTGCAAAACAGCCGTCAACCAAGCCTGGGCCTTACTCGCCCCCGGCCAACGCCCGCCAGAGGAAGTGGTTGCTCCTGGCCTGCAGCGCGGCGGCTTGCCTGTTGTCCGAAGCTCCGGCGTGCCCGCCCTCCAAGGCTTCGTGGAACCAGACGTTGGGGATGCCCATGGCCTGCATCCGGGCGGCCATCTTCCGGGCCTGGACGGGACCCACGCGGTCGTCCGAGGTCGCAGTCCAGATGAACGTTTCCGGGTATTCCACTCCGTCACGGAGCAAGTGGTACGGGGAGAACGTGCGGATGAATTCCCACTGCCCGGGCACATCGGGATCTCCGTATTCGGCAATCCAGGAGTATCCGGCGGACAGCTTCGTGTATCGGCGCATGTCCAGCAGCGGCACCCCGCAGGAGATCGCCCCGAACAGTTCGGGGTACTGCGTGAGCATGTTGCCCACCAGCAGCCCGCCGTTGGAGCCGCCCACGCACCCCAGGCGTTTCCGGCTGGTGACTCCCCGCGAGATGAGGTCCTGCGCAACCGCTGCGAAGTCCTCGTAAGCGCGGTGCCTGTTTTCCCGGAGGGCTGCGTGGTGCCAGGACGGTCCGTATTCGCCTCCGCCGCGGATGTTGGCCACCACGTAGACCCCGCCGCGGACGTGGGCGTCCTCCCCGGTGGTGCGGCGTTCAAGCCATGCCCGGCCGATCGTTCCGCTGTAGGCAGGGGTGCGGGAGACCTCGAACCCGCCGTAGCCGGAGAGCTGCGTGGGGTTCTGACCGTCCAGGACCAGATCTTTGGAAGCGACCTGGAAGTAAGGGATGCGGGTGCCGTCGGCCGAAACAGCGAAGTGCTGTTGGACCTCGTACCCGGCTTCGTTGAAGAACGACGGCGAGCGCTTCACCTCTTCGTGGTGGCTCCCGGCAGGTCCGAGTGAGCCGCGCGTGAGGGTCGTGGGAGTAGTGAAACCTGTGGCCACCAACCAGTAGTCGTTTCCGGCGCCGGATTCGTCCTCGTCGTCCACTGCATAGGCGTTGACGTCATGGAGCGGGGGACAGGCGTCCAGGGTGCTCCAGGCCCAGGAACCGGAGTCGTCCGGCTTTGAGGGGTCCAGCACCCGGATCTCGGAGGAGACGTCCCGCAGCAGGTTCAGCAGCAGGTAGTCCCTGGTCCAGCTCCAGGACTGCAGGGACGTGTGGTCGTCGGGCGTGAACAGCACCACCACGTCGCGTGTGCCGGCCAGCCACTCTTCAAGGCCTGCCGCGAGGAGGGAGCCGGCAGGGTATTGGACGCCGGCAACGGACCAGTCGTGCCGTGGACGGAACATCAGCCATTCGCGGTGCGCGCTGATGTTGACGTCCGTCGGGACGTCGATGTCCATCCAGGCGCCGTCATGGAGCAGCGACGTCCGCTGGTTGTAGAAGTCGATGTAGTCCACGGCGAAAGTGCGCTCAAAGCCTGGCGTGGAGTCGTGGGCGACCATGGCCAGCATGTGGTCTTCGGGGATCTCGAAGATCTGTTCCGCTGATGCCAGGGATTCGCCGCGGCGCAGCTTCACCGCGGTTCGGGCGTAGGAGGAGGAAGTTGCGGGTAGTCCGTCGGCGGTGCTGGAGACCAGGAGAGTGTCTGCATCGAGCCAGCTGACATGGCCCTTCGCGGTGGGTAGGTCAAAGCCACCATCGGCCGGGTCCACGAACGTCCTGGTGGCGAGGTCGAATTCGCGGTACCGGTTGGCGTCGCCGCCGTCGGGGGAGAGGGAAACCATGGCGAGCCGGTAGTCGGAACCGTCGGACGGGCGAAGGAAGCCGGCCCCGTGGAACACCCACTCGATACCTTCGGAGGCTGCCAAGGCGTCCACATCCAGCAGCACGTCCCAGTCCGGTGCGTCGGAGAGGTAGCTCTCCCACGTGGTGCGGCGCCAGAGGCCCTTGGGGTGTTCCCGGTCCTTCCAGAAGTTGTAGTAGAAGTCCCCCCGCTTGTTCACCATGGCGATGCGGTCGGTGGAGTCCAGGACCTCCAGGATGCCCGCTTCCACCGCCGCGTATCCGGCGTCTTCCAGGAGTTCTTCGGTTCGGGCGTTTTGTTCACGGACCCATGCCAGCTGTTCTTCGCCGTGGATGTCCTCCAACCAGACAAACTCATCCGTTGGCTCGGGTGCGACGTCGGCGTGGCGGGGCCCTGGCTGCTCGCGTTCTTCGGGCAAGGGCGATTGATCAGCTGCTGTGGTGGTCATCGCCCCATCCAAGCAACACAGGTAAAAGGGAAGCAAGTCATGCAGAAGTTAAGCTTGAGCGTGGCTACTTCCCAAACCAACCGTGTTGCCCTTGTCGGGGCTGGTCCCAGGGGTACCAGCGTCCTTGAGCGGTTGCTCGCGAACCGGGCGGCGGCAGGGAACGGCGGAAGCACGCTCCACATCCACGTCATTGACCCCTATCCGGCCGGTTCGGGGCACGTTTGGCAGCCCGGGCAGTCCCGGCTGTACCTGATGAACACGCAGTCGTTCTATCCCACCCTGATTCCCCAGGAACCGGAGCTTGCCCCGCCTCTGGCGGGCGGTTCGTTCGACGAATGGCGCGTGACCCGGCGTCGTGACGGCCAGGGACTCAGCGACGCCGAGAAGGCCGAGTTGTCCGCGCTGGCGTCCGACAACTTCCCGAGCCGCGCCCTGTACGGGCGTTACCTGCAGCAGACGCTGGCTGAGCTGCTCCAGCGGGTGCCCGACGGCGTGGACGTCACCTTCCATGAAACGTCGGCGGTGGCGGCCCGCCCGGCGGGTAAGGCGTTCGACGTCGAACTGGCCGACGGCGGTACCCTCACCGTCGATTCGGTGGTGCTCGCCCTTGGCCACATTGAAGCCCGCCTGAACCCCGAGCAACGCTCCTTCCAGGTGGCCGCCGAAGAACACGGACTGCTGTACTTCCCTCCGGCGCCTCCGGCCGACGTGGACTGGTCCATAGTGCCGGACAACGAACCCGTGCTGGTCCGGGGAATGGGCCTGAACTTCTTCGACGTCATGGGGCAGCTGACCGAGGGCCGCGGCGGCAAATTCGTGGACGCCGTCGCCCCGGGTACCGGCGCCCTGGAGTACCGTGCTTCCGGGCGCGAACCGAAAATCATCGCAGCGTCCAGGCGAGGCACCCCGTACCGGGCCAAAGCCGGGCTGTCCGGCTACTACGCCACGAGCATCACCCTCCGCTACCTGACGGAAGCCGCCGTCGACCGCTTCCGGGCTGCGGGGATCCAGCCCGGCTTCGACCATGATCTGTGGCCGCTCCTGCACCGGGACGCGTTGTGGGCGTACTACGCAACGTTGGCACGGTCCCAACCGGCCGCGATCCGGGACTCGGCCCAATTCCTGGCCGACCTGGAGGACGCGCTGCAGCCGCATGCGCACGCAACGGGCAACTGGGAAACCGAAGTGGGGGCGCTGGTCGAAAAACACGTGGTGGCTTCGCGCCGGCTGAACCTTCGGGCGCTCGCCGCCCCGTTGGCGGGCCGGACCTTCGCCTCCCGCCGCGAGTTGGACAAGGCCATCACCGATTACCTGGATGATGATGCCCTGCGTTCGGAGCTCGGCGAAGCCGATCCTGTGAAGATGGCGATCGGCGCACTCCATACGGGCCGCGCGATCCTTAAGACCGTGGTGGCGGACGGTGGAATCACGGATGAGTCGTGGGTGGCGGAGCTGCGCGGCTGGTTCGAATCCTTCGTCGAGGGACTGGCCAGCGGGCCTCCCGCACTTCGTTCGGAGCAGCTGGCCGCCTTGGCGCGTGCCGGCGTCGTGAGTTTCGTGGGGCCGGACCCGAAATTCAGCGTGGACCGAAACGCCAAGGTCTTCCGCGCCTTTTCGCCCTGGGTGCGGGATGCGCCCGTGCAGGCGAGGACCCTGATTGAAGCGATGTCGCCCGCCAACCGGGTGGGTATCAACGTCTCCCCGTTGCTGGAACAGCTCATGGAGGACGGCCTGGTGCGAACCAAGATCATGATGAGCGTCGAGGGGACGCCGGTGCAGACCACCGGCCTGGATGTGGAACCACATCCTTACCGGCCCGTGGCCGCGAACGGCTCGGTAACCGAGGGTTTGTACGTGCTGGGCCTTCAGCTGTCGGCAACCCAGTGGGGGACCGCCATCGCTGCCGAGGCGAAACCGGCAACGGGCCAGGCCTACACCAGCGGACAGCGGACGCTGCGCGACGCCGACGAGATCGCGCGGAGCATCCTGGGGCTTTAACCCCTTTTATGACGACCGTGGATGCCGGGCGTTTGCAGCGGGTGCCCGCCCTTCGCTAGTGTGTGATCTGCGTCACCGGCTGGTGATGCGCGCTAGTGATCCGCGGCGGGAGAGTCCTGCCGGTACATCCCGTCAGGCGCCGTAGGAGCAAACCCTCCCCAGGAATCTCTCAGGCACCCTGTACCGCCGCGGCGAGGCAACTCTGGAAAGAAGCACGGTTCCCACCGGGCTCACCGAAGGTGCAAGCGTTCCTGCCTGCAGGCACGCGGAAACTCTCAGGTCAATGACAGAGCGGGGAGGAACCCGAATCATCGTGGCATTCCGGTGCCGCCTGAACAATGGAGTTCCTCATGACGATTCAGCGCCCGCCAACAGACAACAACCATGAGCCCCACCTCGAACGGCAACTCAGCAACCGCCACATCCAACTGATCGCCATTGGCGGTGCCATCGGAACCGGCCTGTTCATGGGCTCCGGGAAAACCATCTCCGCCGCCGGGCCCTCCGTCATTTTCGTCTACATGATCATCGGCTTCATGCTGTTCTTCGTCATGCGGGCCATGGGCGAGTTGCTGTTGAGCAACCTGAACTACAAGTCCTTCAGCGACTTCGCCGCAGACCTTCTGGGTCCGTGGGCGGGATTCTTCACTGGATGGACGTATTGGTTCTGCTGGGTTATCACGGGCATCGCGGACGTCATTGCGATAGCCGGCTACTCGGAAGAGCTGTGGCCGGGCTTGCCCCTCTGGATTCCCGGACTCATCACGATCGGCATCCTCCTGCTCTTGAACCTGGCAACCGTGAAGGCCTTCGGCGAGACGGAATTCTGGTTCGCCCTCATCAAGATCGTGGCCATTGCGGCGCTCATCATCGTGGGCCTGTTCATGATCTTCAGTGGCTTCCAGTCCGATGCCGGCCCTGCCAGCTTCACCAACCTCTGGTCCCATGGAGGCTTCTTCCCCAACGAATTCATGGGGTTCGTGGCCGGTTTCCAGATCGCAGTCTTCGCGTTCGTGGGTATTGAACTGGTGGGAACCACCGCTGCCGAAGCGAAGGATCCGGAGAAAAACCTTCCCAAGGCCATCAACTCCATTCCCATCCGTGTGCTGCTCTTCTACGTAGGCGCCCTCATCATCCTGATGTCCGTTACTCCGTGGACGCAGTTCGCGGCCGGCCACAGCCCTTTCATCGCCATGTTCTCGCTTGCCGGGCTTGGGGCCGCAGCCACGATCGTCAACCTCGTGGTGTTGAGCTCGGCGATGTCCTCCGCGAACTCCGGGATCTACTCCACGTCCCGCATGGTTTACGGCTTGGCGCAGGAAGGCGACGCGCCCGCAGTCTTCAGTGCGCTCTCCGGACGCAAAGTACCCCGCAACGCGCTGTTCCTTTCCTGCGTGCTGCTGCTCTCCGGCGTCGTCCTCATGTACGCCGGCCAGGACGTTGGCAAGGCCTTCGACATGGTCACCACGGTGTCGGCCGTGTGCTTCGTGTTCGTCTGGTCGATCATCCTGGCGAGCTACCTCGCCTTCCGGAAGCGTCGTCCGCAACTGCACGATGGCTCCGCGTTCAAGATGCCCGGCGGTGTTGTGATGGTTTGGGTGGTCTTCGCGTTCTTCGGGTTCATCATGTGGGCATTGACCACGCAGCCGGACACCCTCATGGCGCTGCTTGTCACGCCGGTGTGGTTCGTGGCGTTGGGCATCGCGTGGGCCATCCTGCGCCGCCGGCCGGCCCACGTGGCCCGGTTTGAAGCTTTCCGCGCGAGCCTGCAAGAGGACGCTGAACGGCTTCCCGAGCCTGAACCCGCACGCAAGTAGGACACAAAAAGCCAGGCCCCGCGACCACACGGACGCGGGGCCTGGCCCCTTCACTGCCAACCGGGGTTTGTCAGCCCCTCAGGCACCTCTGATATTCCAACCAGGCGATGGCGTAGCGGAGCCAGCCCGCAATGTCGTACCACTTGGATGGTTTGGCCGGTGCCGTGCATTGCGGCGGATTCGGGACGCTCTCCGCCACCGTGACCAGGACCTTGACCGTGGTGCCGGTTTCGACGGCGGTGAGCACCAGCGTCGCGGTACCGGCTGCTGCTGTGGCGGGAACCGTGACGTTGACGTTCGCGGCACCGGAGGTCACCGGAACATCGCCCAACTCCACGGTGGTGCCTGCGGCGTCGACGAACGAGGCCTTGAGGGTCTTGTTCGCCGGGCTGCCGATGGACGTCAGGTCCAGCTTGGAAACGGCCAGGCTCAGGGCATCTCCGGCCGTGACGTCGCTGGCTGTTGTGTTGGCAACAGCTACGGAACGGCGCGCGAAGTCGGGCGATACCGGGTTGTGCGCCTGGAGGTACTTGATCCACGCATCCCGGTCCACCAGCCCGGTGTCCTTGGTGTTGCTGCCTTCCTGGAAGACGCGGAAGTTGTCACCGCCGGTGGCTAGGAAGCTGAAGGTACCGATCCTGTACTGCTTGGCCGGATCGATCGGCGTACCGTCCACCCAGATCCCGGTGACGCGCTCACCTGCCGGGCGGGCGGCGTCGTAGGTGTAGTTGACGTTCTTGGACAACCCCAACTGCTGGTACGGGCGGCTCGGAACCGTTCCGTCGGGGTTGGTCTGCCACTGCTGTTCCAGGAGCGTCTTGAACTGCGCGCCAGTAAGGGACGTCGTCCAGAGATTGTTGACGAACGGCAGCACCGCGTTCGCCTCGGCATAGGTGATGGTTCCGTCCGGGGCGTAGTACAGCTCGTTGCGGAGCCCGCCGGGATTCACGACGCCGATCTCCGCTGCACCCAGTTCCGGCGCCTTGAGCGTGTCCACCAGTGAGTCCGCCACGAGGTTGCCCAACGTGGACTCGCTCGCGCGGTCGTCCCGCTTGGGGGCGCCGCCTTCGGGGTCCGGCGTGAACGCCGTGGTGATATCAGCGGTCACTGCCCCTACCGGCTGGTTGCCGATCTCTTTGGCGTCAGCCAAGGCCTTGTCCACGATCGTTTTCACGGCTGCCACCCGGGGGTAGGCGGCAACGAGGCTTTCGGGAGTGTCGGTGGTGCGCTCCACGATCGATGCTTCGTAGGCGGTGACCGTCTTGGAAGCCACGTCCACGGTCAAGGTCACGGTTCCCACGTTCTCCCCGTAGTTGCCGGTCTGGATGATCGGCCGGGTCTTTCCGGTGGCTTGCCCGTCGGCGTCCCGCACCGGGGCGTCCCAGGCATATTCCTTGTGGGTGTGGCCGGTGAAGATTGCCGCGACGTCGGGCGTGGTTTGGTTCACGAGTTTCGCGAACGGTCCTCCGGCGGCAACTTCCTCCTCCAACGTGGCGCCGTCGGGCGTTCCGGACGCTGCGCCGTCGTGGTTTTCGACGATGATCAGGTCAGCGGCGCCCTCAGCCTTGATCTTCGCCGCAACCCGGTTGATGGCATCCACCGGATCACCGAACTCCAGGTCTGCGATGCCCGCCGGAGTCACCAGGGAAGGAACCTCCGGGGTGACGGTGCCGATCACTGCCACGCGCAGGCCGTTGAGTTCCAGCACCTTGTACTCGGGCAGGACGGGAGTGATGGTGCCCTTTTGGTAGACGTTCGCGCCAAGGTAGGCGAACTTAGCGTTGGTGCCACCCGCGGCGACGCGGTCGCGCAGGTCCTCCCAGCCGCCGTCGAACTCATGGTTGCCAACCGCGGAGGCTTGCAGCTCGAGGGCGTTCAGGACGTCGATAGTGGGCTGGTCTTTCGCCACGGAGGAGGCAAAGAGTGATGCTCCGATGTTGTCCCCGGCCGAGATGAACGCCGTGGCGCCCGGTGCCGCGGCAGCACGCAACTTCTCCACCGTTCCGGCGAACAGTACGGTGTTGGAATCGATCCTGCCGTGGAAGTCGTTGATCCCCAGGAACTGAAGGTCTACGGTCTGCGGCGCACTTGGTGCCAGGTCAAGGCCGACCACCACGGGATCGTGGTCGCTGGCCCGGAACTCGTCCGACGCATAGTAGTTGGTCACATTGTTGTTATACCGGCTGTATTCCAGTGCCACGGACTCCACGGAGTTGATGTTCCATATGTCGCTTCCCGTGACTGTCGGGAGGGCGGCGGGAGAAGCCAGAACGTGGTCCAGCGAGCCGACCATTCCGCCGTACAAGTAGGAATGCTTGCCCGGCCCTGCTTCAAGGTTGGTGTAGCCCGCGCCGGTGAGGACGTTGAGGGGGTCCTCCTTGGCGTAGGCATTGAAATCGCCCATCAGGAAGACCTTGTCCGTGCCCATGGAAACCTGCTGGTCCTTGGCGAAAGCGAGCAGCGACTCGGCCTGGCGTGTCCGGGCAAGGTTCGATGCACCCTGGCCTTTGTCCGTGTCCTCCGGCGTGGCGGCGGATCCCTTGGACTTGAAGTGGTTGACGATTGCGATGAACTTGGTGTCATCTGCTGCGCCTGGGGGCTTGAAGGCCTGGGCCAAAGGCTTGCGGGCACTGGCAAAGGCATCGGTGTCGTTGTGGATCACGGAGCCACCCACCGGTTCGGCCGTGGCTTTCTTGTAAATGAAGGCCGTCCGGATCATGTCCTCATCGCTCAGCGGAGGAGCATTCGCCGGCGTGCGGACGTAGTCCCACACCCCGGGGGTCTTCGCGTTCAGGGCGTCCACCAGTGTTGCCAAAGCGGCATCGCGGTCCTTGCCGAACTGGGCCGAATTCTCGATCTCTTCCAGGGAGACAACGTCGGCCCCGGACTTGGTGATGGCGGCGACGATCTTGGCCTGCTGGCGTTGGAAGTTCTCCGCGTTGGCGGCGCCGCGGGCGTTGCAACCTTCCTTGACGGTGATGGGGTTGCCATCACGGTCGGTGTAGTACACGCAGCCGCTGAGTTGATCGCCCGTGGTGGGAAAGTAGTTCAGGACGTTGAAGGAGGCCAGCTTGAGGTTGCCGCCCACGTCGGCAGGGCCTTCAGGGCGTGAAACGGTGAAGGACGCGGGCTGCACCCCGTCCGCAGTGGCCGCAGTCAGGGGCGCGAGGGGCTGAAACTTCCAGGAGTTGTTGCCGTAGCCCAGGATAACGTCGGTCGTGAACGTGGCAGCCGAACCTACCCGGACGGGGTTTTCCGGAGTGAGGTAGGGCAGTTGTTGGGCTTTGGTGGTGGCGTCCTTAAGGAAGTTGGTGGACGCGCCGTCGTCGAGCTTGATGCCGCGCGCCGCGTTGTCAGCCACAACCGCCGAATACTCTGCCGAACCGTACGGGGCTACCGCCGTCGGCTGCACCAGGGGTGATGTGCCGGCCGCGAGGCCGATTTCGCCGTACTGGTTCAGAGCGTAGTTGTCCGTCACCACAAAGTCGCCTTGGGGTGCGATCAGCATCCCTTCGAGGCGCTCGCGTGCGACCTCGTTGGCCGGGAGGGACAGCGGTGTGGCCTTCACTTCCGGGGCGGGATCAGTCAGTTTTGTGACACCCGCCGCTTGCACCGTGATCTGGGTCTGGTTCGCGAATTCGCTCACGACGCCGGTCAGTTCCAGGTAGTCGCCCGGCTGAACGGAACCCGCCGTCGTAGGGGAATAGACGAACAAAGCGTCCGACGCCGTCCTGGCCGCCCCGCTGCTGTCGCCTCCCGTCCCCGGACTTTGGACGTAGTAGCCGTTCAGGCCGCCGGTGGCGTAGGCCGCGGTCACCTTGCCGCGGGTGGTCACGGTGCTGCCGACGAGTGGGCTGGCGGGGCCGGTGCCTTGGATCTCGGCGATGGTCTTGGTGCCGGACTCCGGCTGCAGCAAATACGCCTCATTGACGACTACCGGCGAACCAGGAGCCGCGGGGTCATCTGCTGCGAGGGCCGGCACAGCTGTCAGTGGGGCCGCTGCCAACCCCGCTGACAGGACAGTGCCCGCCAGGAATTTCCAGTGCTTACGTCGCATCCGCTCTTACTTTCGTGAGGGAGCCCAGCCGGGCTCGCTGAGGGCGTCCACGTTCCATGGCGCGGACGATGAACCGGAAGTTGCTCCGGGTAAAGCTGCCTCGGGTCTAGCTCAGCGCGAACGGATGAATGGGGCATTGCCTGCCGGTAAGCGGAAGGTTGCCCGATAGAACACTATGTGCGGCCTTAGACACTTTCAATGGTTATCCGGGGGCAGGTTCTCAGATAATCGCACGGCAGCGGCGGCGAAGAGGGCTGGAAAGCAGAAAGTGCCCCGGGTTCTGGCACCCGGGGCACTTGTTACGCGGAAGGTAAGGGATTTGAACCCTTGGTACGGGGTTACCGCACACTGGTTTTCAAGACCAGCTCCTTAGGCCGCTCGGACAACCTTCCCTGCCTAGTAGTGTTTCATAGGGAGTTGGCTGTACCAAAACATCACGTACTTTCAGGCCCCGGAGCCGGTTAGTGCAGCAAGAAAACGGGAGTTCGTCATGAAAGCCGTCTTTATTTCCGAACCAGGCGGACCCGAAGTCCTCGAAGTAAGGGAAGTACCGGCACCGGTGCCCGGCGAGGGCGAGGTGCTGATCGACGTCGTAGCCGCAGGCCTCAACCGCGCCGACGTCCAACAGCGCCGGGGCTTTTACCCGCCGCCGCCAGGGGCCTCGGAGATTCCCGGCCTTGAAGTGTCGGGCCGTATCGCCGGGTTCGGGCCTGGTGTCACCAAGGCCTTTACTTTGGGGGACAAGGTAGTCGCGCTGCTCTCCGGCGGCGGCTACGCCCAGCAGGTGGCGGTACCGGCCGAACAAGTGCTGCGTCTACCCGAGGGCGTGGACCTGGTGACGGCGGCGGGTCTTCCGGAAGTGGCGGCCACTGTTTACTCGAACCTCGTCATGACGGCACAGCTCCAGCAAGGCGAGACGGTCCTCATCCACGGCGCGACGGGCGGCATCGGCACCATGGCCATCCAACTGGCCAAAGCCTACGGCGCCAAGGTGGCCACCACTGCCGGCACTGATGAGAAAGTGGGCACCGCCAAAGCGTTCCTGGGTGCCGACATCGCCATCAACTACGCCGAAGAGGACTTCGTCGAAAGCCTCAAGGCACAAAACGGCGGCAAAGGCGCCGACGTGATCCTCGACGTCGTGGGCGCCAAGTACCTCCAGCAGAACATCGATGCACTGGCCGATTACGGCCGGCTGGTGATCATCGGGCTCCAGGGCGGCACCAAGGCCGAGATCAACCTGGGACAGCTCCTGAGCAAGAGGGCTGCCGTCATCGCTACGGCGCTGCGCCCCCGGCCGGTGGCGGAGAAGGGCATCATCATGTCCGCCGTCCGGGAGGTGGTGTGGCCCATGCTCGCCGACGGGCGAATCAAACCACTCGTGGCCAAGTCGTTCCCGCTGGAACAGGTGGGGGAGGCGCACAAGTACTTCGACTCCGGCGACCACGTAGGAAAAGTCCTGCTGCTGCTCTGACCCGTCCACTACAGCGAGGAGCCCCATGTCCATCCGGCACAGCCTCCTGGCCTTGCTCCAGGGCCAGCCCAGGTACGGCTACGAGCTGCGCTCGGAATTCGAAGAACGCACCGGCGCCGCGTGGCCGTTGAACATCGGGCAGGTGTACACAACCCTGGACCGCCTTGAGCGGGACGGGCTGGTCAGCAAAGACGGCGACGACGGCGGGGGACACGTCGTCTACAGCATCACTGACGCCGGGGTAGCCGAGGTGGATGCCTGGTTTGAGGATGCGGTTGAGCGCGGCAACCCGCCCCGCAACGAGATCGCCATCAAGCTGGCGCTCGCCGTCACCCTTCCCGACGTCGATCCTTCCGCGGTGATCCAATCCCAGCGCGAGGTTTCGTTGCGCGCCCTGCAGGACTACACCCAGGCCAGGAAGGCGGCCTCGGCGGGTCAGCGCCCGGCGGATACGGCCTGGCTCCTGGTCCTGGATTCCCTGATCTTCCAAGCGGAAGCCGAGGT
This sequence comes from Paenarthrobacter ureafaciens, assembly GCF_004028095.1. Taxonomy (NCBI): domain Bacteria; kingdom Bacillati; phylum Actinomycetota; class Actinomycetes; order Micrococcales; family Micrococcaceae; genus Paenarthrobacter; species Paenarthrobacter ureafaciens. The sequence continues at coordinate 2,125,909 of NZ_SBHM01000007.1, forward strand.
CCGCTGGCTGGACCTGTGCGAAGCCCGGATGGTGCAGGCTCAAGGCCGCAACCACTCCAACTAACCGCCGTTCATCGCAGCATCACTACCGTTCACCGCACCCGGACGGGCCTGGGCGGTGGGTCGCCCTTCCCCGGGGAACCTCCTTGCTAGCGTGCGCTTGCCGTGTGTCCGCGCACGGCATCATGACGCCAACGCAGGCAGCACAGCGCCGCGGCAGGTCTCAAGGAGGAGAAAATGGGCAAGTTACCTGAGCAAACCGGACTCGTGGAGGGATTGGACCCCACGCTGCCCGCGCCGGCAGTGGACGATTCAGTCCGCGAAGCCGAGGAACGGAAATGGACTCCCGCCAAGATCGGTCTCTGGGTAGCCATTGCGCTGCTGGGCGGCGTCGCCTGGGTGATGCTGGCCCTGGTCCGCGGCGAGACTGTCAACGCCATCTGGTTCGTTTTCGCAGCGGTTTGTACCTACCTGATCGGCTACAGGTTCTACTCCAAGGTCATTGAACGGTATCTGACCAAGCCGGATGACCGTCGTGCCACCCCGGCCGAATACAAAGCCGACGGCAAGGACTACGTCCGCACGGACCGGAACGTCCTGTTCGGGCACCACTTTGCCGCGATCGCCGGTGCCGGGCCGCTGGTGGGACCTGTCATCGCAGCCCAGATGGGGTACCTCCCCGGCACTATCTGGATCATCATCGGCGTCGTACTGGCCGGTGCCGTGCAGGACTATCTGGTGCTGTTCTTCTCCATGCGCCGCGGCGGCCGGTCCCTGGGCCAAATGGCGCGCGAGGAACTTGGCGTCATCGGCGGAACCGCCGCCCTGGTGGCCACCCTGCTGATCATGATCATCATCGTCGCCATCCTGGCGCTGGTTGTGGTCAACGCTTTGGGTGAGAGCCCGTGGGGTGTCTTCTCGGTGGGCATGACCATCCCGATCGCGCTCTTCATGGGCGTCTACCTTCGCTTCATCCGTCCCGGAAGGGTGATGGAGGTGTCCATCATCGGCTTCGTACTGCTCATGGCAGCCATCATCGGCGGCGGCGCCGTGGCCGGAACGGAATGGGGCGCAGCCTTCTTCCACCTGGACAAGGTGACCATCGCCTGGGGCATCATCATCTACGGCTTCATCGCCGCCATCCTGCCGGTGTGGCTGTTGCTGGCGCCCCGCGATTACCTGTCCACCTTCATGAAGATCGGTGTGATCGCCATGCTGGCCGTGGCCATCATCGTGGTCCGTCCGGAGATCAACGTCCCGGCCTTCAGCGAGTTCGCCAGCCGTGAGAACGGTCCGGTCTTCTCCGGTGCGCTGTTCCCGTTCCTCTTCGTGACCATTGCCTGCGGTGCCCTCTCCGGCTTCCACGCCCTCATCTCCTCCGGCACTACGCCGAAGCTCATTGAGAAGGAACGGCAGACCCGGTTCATCGGGTACGGCGGCATGCTCATGGAGTCCTTCGTCGCGATCATGGCCCTGGTGGCCGCAATCTCGATCGACCGGGGCATCTACTTCGCCATGAACGCACCCTTGGCGCTCACCGGCGGAACGGTTGAGTCCGCTGCGCAGTGGGTGAACAGCCTGGGCCTGGCGAATGTGAACATCACCCCCGACGTCCTGGCGCAGACCGCGAGCGACGTGGGGGAGGAGAGCATCATCTCCCGTTCCGGCGGTGCTCCCACCCTGGCCGTTGGCTTGGCGCACATCATGCAGCAGTTCATCGGCGGTCCGGGAATGATGGCGTTCTGGTACCACTTCGCAATCATGTTCGAGGCGCTCTTCATCCTGACGGCCGTCGATGCAGGCACCCGCGTAGCCCGCTTCATGCTGCAGGACTCGATCGGCAACTTTGTTCCCAAGTTCAAGGAAGCGTCATGGCGCCCGGGTGCCTGGATCTGCACAGCCATCATGGTGGCAGCGTGGGGCGCCGTCCTCCTGATGGGCGTCACGGATCCGCTCGGCGGCATCAACACCCTGTTCCCGCTGTTCGGCATTGCGAACCAGTTGCTGGCTGCCATTGCCTTGGCGGTCTGCATGGCCATCGCGGCGAAACGCGGAACGTTCAAGTTCCTGTGGATCGTGGCCGTCCCGTTGGCCTTTGCCGCCGTCGTGACCATTACGGCGAGCTTCCACAAGATCTTCTCGCCTGTTCCCGCCGTCGGCTATTTCGCGAACAACGCAGCCTTCAGCAAGGCTTTGGCGGACGGAAAGACGGAGTTCGGCACGGCCAAGACCGTAGCGGCCATGGAAGCCGTGGTCCGCAACACCATGATCCAGGGAGTGTTGTCGGTCATCTTCGTGACCCTCAGCATCATTGTGATAGTCGCAGCCATCATCGCGACGGTGCGGGCCCTGCGCGCCGGAGGCGGCGAGGACCATGAGGACCCTGCCCTCCCCTCCAAGGTGTTCGCCCCCGCCGGCCTGATCCCGACGGCAGCGGAGAAGGAGTTGCAGGCAACATGGAACGCACTGCCGCCGGAGAAGCGTTTGGAGAAGGCCGGGCATCACTGATGAATGCCGTCCTCAAGGGCCTCCGTGGCTTCGCCGGTTACCTCCGGGCGGTCATGGGCGCCGACGCGTACCAAAAGTACGTTGAGCACTTCGAAGCTGTAGGCCATTCCGGTCCCGTCATGACTGAACGCGAGTTCTGGCGGGACCGGATGGACCGGCAGGACACCAACCCCCAAGGCCGCTGCTGCTGAATCCCGGTGGCCATGGGAGTTTCGCTACAAACGAAGTCCAAAAAGGCCGACCGACCCCGGTTGGTCCGCTTGGGCGTGAGAGTATGAAACCCATGAGCGATCTGAACGACATTCAGCCCAAGGATGAGGCTTCGGACGACACCCCTGTTGAGGGCACTCCCGTGGAGGGCAACGCGCTGGACGGGGATGCCCCGGCCGCGGCCGACGGGAAACCGGGCGACGCCGGGGACGGTAAGCCGAAGGGCTCCAACCTGCAGGAACTGGTGGATGAACCGGCCAAAGTGATGCGGATCGGAACCATGATCCGCCAGTTGTTGGAAGAAGTGAAGAGCGCTCCCTTGGACGAAGCTGCCCGGGGCCGCCTGGCCGAGATCCACGAACGCTCCATCAAGGAATTGGAAGATGGCCTGGCGCCCGAGCTGATTGAAGAGCTGGAACGCATCAGCCTGCCGTTCCCCGATGAAAAAGCACCCTCTGACGCCGAGCTTCGGATCGCCCAGGCCCAGCTCGTTGGCTGGCTTGAAGGCTTGTTCCACGGCATCCAAGCCGCCATCGCCGCCCAGCAGGCCGCGCGCGACCACGCAGCAGCCCAGCGGCAGCTGCGCCAGTTGCCCCCGGGTACGGTGATCGCGCCGGGGATCATTATTGGCGAGAACGGCCAACCGCAGAGGGCTGCTGCTCCAGGAGCCGCGGCGCCTGAGTCCCCGGGACGTCCCGAGGACCCCGACCACGGTCCGGGCCAGTACCTCTAAGCTCGTCCATGAGTTTCTTTGGGGCCGTCCGGCAAGGGCGGAAGGATGATCTTGAGCTTGGCAAGGGCCTGTGGCGCCGGGCCCATGACCGTTTTCAACGCGGGCTGGACCGGTACCATCAGGTCCTTGAGGGTGTCGAGGACGATCAGCTGTACGGCGAGCTGGTAGAGATCGCAAATTCCTTGGCCGCTTTGCTGCCCCGGGTTCGGGCGGTGTGCGTGGAAGCCCAGAAGCGCTCACCCAGCGACGGCTTGGATGTTCCCGGTGCTTTGGCAGGAGTGCACCGGGCGCTGTCCAAGGCAGGAAATGCCTTGGCCACCACCGCCGAGGCGGCAGCCATGCTTCGCCTCGCCGTGGGGCCGGTTCCTGTGGGCGCCCTGTCCGTGCACCGCCGCGCGGAGGCCGTCTTCGAGCAGGTCGCTGACGCTGAGCGGCTGATGAATGAGCAAGGCGAAAACCCCTAAAGCGTGCGGCGCATGCAACTACCCGCGTGCGCCCTTATTCCCTTGGTGCAATGAGTTAAGCGGATAGCTGATCTTCCTGTTTTCGGGCGCGCAGAGCGGCCTGAGGCTGGCAGGATGGCATCATGACTTCCTCACCAACACTGACTTTCAACGACGGCAACACCATCCCCCAGCTCGGCTACGGGGTGTGGCAGGTTGAAGACGATGTAGCCGAAAAGGTGGTCCGCCAGGCGTTCGAAGCCGGCTTCCGCCACATCGACACCGCCAAGATCTACGGCAACGAATCCGGTGTGGGCCGTGCCATTGCCTCCTCCGGCCTCTCCGCCGAGGAAATCTTCATCACCACCAAGCTGTGGAACGCTGACCAGGGCTACGAGTCCACGCTGGCGGCCTTCGAGGACTCCATGGACCGCCTGGGCCTGGAAACCCTGGACCTCTACCTCATCCACTGGATGCAGCCCAAGCAGGACAAGTACGTTGACACCTGGAAGGCCCTGATCGAGCTTCAGAAGCGCGGCCGGGTCAAGTCCATCGGCGTGTCCAACTTCAGCATCGAGGGCCTGCAGCGCCTCATCGACGAGACCGGAGTAGTACCGGCCATCCACCAGGTGGAGCTGCACCCGTTCTTCAACCAGTCCGAGCTGCGTGCTTTCGACGCCGCACAGGGCATCCTCACGCAGGCCTGGTCGCCGCTGGGCCAGGGCGGCGAGCTGCTCGAGAACGCGACTATCGCCGAGATCGCCGCCAAGCACCATGCCACCCCCGCACAGGTGGTTATTGCCTGGCACCTCGCGATCGGCAACGTGGTCATTCCCAAGTCCGTCACCGAATCCCGTATTCAGGAAAACTTCGCCGCGCTGTCCGTGAAGCTGGATGAAGCCGACGTCGAGGCCATCAACGGCCTGGACCGCGGCGCTGAAGGCCGCATCGGACCGGATCCCGCAGTTTCCGACTTCGCCTGATTCTTAAACAGGCGCCCCCACCCAACTGGGTAGCAGTTGTGCGCGTTTTGATCGCTCAAAACGCGCACTACTGCTACTTACACGGGTGGGGGCGTTCTGGTTAAGAACCGGAGTTAAGGTACGACGGCGGCGGACGGGTTCGCTGCCTCGCCTGCGGGCCTGGCCTGCTCGCCTGAGGCCGGGTGCGCGGCGACGGCCGCTGCATGCTCGGCCAGCACACCCGTTTGGTGCCTGATCTTCAGCCGGTAGAGCAGCGCGCCGCCAACAGTCACCGTGGCCACGAAGATCACGCCGCCCCACTGGAGGTACCACTCAAAAGGCGGAACGGAGTTGTAGATTTCCTGTCGGGGCCAGATGAGGTTCAGCGTCATGGCCCCACCCCACAGCACGGCCACAATGTTCACCGGAAGCCCCCACTTGCCCATGCAGAACCCGGGCTCGGATCCGTCGTTGGCAAGCGGCCACTTCTTCAGGAACCGCTTGCGCAGCAGGGGCACTGTCACCAGCAGGTAGGACATGTAGATCAACACGATGCTGATGCTGGAAAGAATGGTGAAGATCGCGGGCTGCATCACGTTGATGAGCAGTGGGATTACCGCTATAACCCCGATGACGATCGCAGCCACCGTGGGCGTCCTGCGGACCGGATCAACCTTGCTGAGCTGCCGGCTGAACGGCAGGTTGTTGTCCCTTGCCATGGCGAACATCATGCGGATCGCCGCCGCGTGAACGGCGAGCGTGCAGACCACGACAGCCACCACGATGCACACCAGGAAGGCTTTGCCGAAGGGTCCGCCGAGGACGCTCAGGACGATGTACTGCAGGCCGCCGTCAGCGTGTCCCACCTTGGGGTCGCTGAGGTCGGGAGCGGCCAGGATGCCGAACAACAGCATCAGTCCGCCCAGCAGGAACGACGCCGTGACGGCGCGAAGGATCGCCTTGGGTGCTGTCTTCTTGGGATCCTTCGTTTCCTCGCCCAGGGAGCTGGCCGTGTCAAAGCCGTACATCACGTACCCGGATGCCATGGCGCCGATCAGGAAGACGCCGAAGAAGCCAAGGTCGTGGCCTTCACCGAAGCCGGCAGTATCAAAGAAGACTTCCGGACCCCGGACAACGTGCCAGCCCAAGGCAAGGATGAGCAGCACCGCGGCGATCAGCTCCACGAAGACCCCGATGCTGTTGATGCGGGTCATGAGCTTCACGCCGAAGGCGTTGATCAGGGTGGAAAGGGTGATCATGATCGTCGCCAGAACCACACCGTTCATGGCGAAGTCGAAGGGACCACTGCCATCTCCGACGAACTGGAACCCGGACCACAGTTGCGGCAAGGTGATCTGCAGCGCCAGTGCTACAGAACCCAGGGCCATGATCGAGGACAGCAACAACAGCCAACCGGCCAACCAGGACATCGTCCCGGTCGACAACCGCTTGGCCCAGTTATAGACCGAACCGGCTACCGGGTAACGTCCGGCGAGCTCGGCGAAGCAAAGGGCCACCATGAGCTGGCCTACGAAGACTATGGGCCAGGACCAGGCGTAGGCCGGGCCGGCCATGGAATAACCGAAATAGAAAAGCTGGAAAACACCGGTAAGGATGGAGATATAGCTGACGCCGGCAGCGAAGCTGGCGAACTTGCCAATGCTGCGGTCGAGGGTTTGCGTGTAGCCAAATTCGTCCATGCCGCTTGAATCATTACTCTTGCTGGGTTCCACTGTGGACTCCTCATCAGAAAAGCAAGATCGGATCGGCCGCCCTGGGGCGCGGCGGAATCGAAAATTTTTGCTGTGGATACTTATCCCCCCTAGGAGGCGCCCCCGTTGGGGGGCCCCTTAGGCGTACGACGGCGTGAAGTCCTCCTCTGCGGTAACAGAGACGGCAAGGTTCGCTTCAGCCCGGGCAGCCTTGATCAGGTCCGCGCACCGCTCGCCGATCATCATGACGGTGATGTTGGGATTCACGGTCACATGCTCGGGCATGACCGACGCATCGGCGACCCGCAACCCGGTGACCCCCTTCACCCGCAACTCGGGATCCAAAGGTGACATGTCGTCGTCGTACGCGCCCATCCGCACGGTTCCCACCGGGTGGTACACCGTGTTGTGGGTCTTGCGGATGTACTCCCGCAGCTCCTCGTCCGTCTGGGCCTCAACGCCGGGCGACAGCTCGCGTCCCGTCCATTCAGCCATGGCAGGCTGCGCGGCAATCTCGCGGGCCTTCCGGATACCGGCCACCATGACGCGCATGTCATGTCCGTCCGGGTCCGTGAAGTAGCGGGGATCCACCATGGGCTTGTCCCGGAAGTCCCGGCTGCGGAGGCGTACCGTGCCGCGGGAGCGGGCGTGCGTGACGTTGGGAGTGAGGCTGAAGCCGTTTTCCGTCGTGGGGTAGCCGTGGCGCAGGGTGTTCATGTCGAACGGAACCGAACCGTAGTGCATCATCAAGTCCGGCCGGTCCAGGCCATCCTCCGTGGGAGTGAAGATGCCGATCTCCCACCACTGCGTGGAAGTCTGCACCATCGGCTGCTTGGCCTCGTACTGCACCAGGCCCTCGGGATGGTCCTGCAGGTTCTCGCCCACCCCGGGGGAGTCCACCAAAGCCTCAATGCCGTGCTCGGCGAGGTGGGCCGCCGGGCCGATGCCGGAGAGCATCAACAGCTTGGGGGAATCGATGGCGCCTGTGGACAGGATGACCTCGTGGTTGACCGTCAGTCGGTGCGTGCGGCCGAAAGCCGAATCGACAACATCGACGCCGGTACAGCGCTTGCCTGCGTCGAACACCAGTTGGCGCGCCCTCAACCCTGTCAGCAGGGTGAAGTTGGGGCGTTCGATGATGGGGTGGATGTAGGACACCGAACTGGAGGACCGGGTACCGTCCGCACGGCGGTTGATCTGGAAGAAGTTCGCTCCGTTGATCACCGTGGTGCCTGTGTTGAACTTGGTGCGGGGAATGCCCGCCTGCTCGCAAGCATCCAGCAGGGCAACGCCGGCAGGATCGGCAGGTGGGACGTTCATGAGGTGTACCGGGCCCGAATCACCATGATGCGGAGCCTCCGGGCCGGCGTCCTCGTTGGTCTCCAGCCGCTTGTACAGCGGCCAGGCAGCATCAGCGTTCCAGCCGCTGGCACCGTACTTGGACTCCCACTCGTCCAGGTCTTCCCGGGGTGCCCAGAAAGCGATGCAGGAGTTATGGCTTGAGCAGCCACCCATCACCTTGGCACGTGCATGGCGCATGAAGGAGTTTCCGTTTTCCTGCGGCTCGATCGGGTAGTCCCAGTCGTAGCCGGATTCCAGCAACTCCATCCAGCGGTCCAGCTGCAGGACCTCAGGAATGTTGCGGTCGTCCGGGCCGGCTTCCACCAGCGCGACAGTGACATCAGGGTCCTCGCTCAACCTGGCGGCCACTGCGGCTCCCGCAGATCCGCCGCCGATGACGACGTAGTCGAACGTGCGCTCGCCGAGGGCGTCGATGGTGTCGAAGTGCATCTAGTTCTCCTTGCTGTGGTCAGCGAACCAGCCGGTTACCTGCGGCCTGGTGTTCTGGTAGATGTGCTTGGCTTCCTGGTACTCGGCCAGTCCCGTGGGGCCGAGCTCCCGGCCCACTCCCGACTGTCCGAAGCCGCCCCACTCCGCCTGCGGGAGGTAGGGGTGGTAGTCGTTGATCCAGATGGTGCCGTGCCGGAGCCTGCCCGCCACCCGTTGCGCCTTCCCGGCGTCCTGCGTCCACACGGCTCCGGCCAGCCCGTAGATCGTGTCGTTGGCGGTTGCCACGGCTTCGTCTTCGGTGCGGAAAGTTTCCACGGTCACTACCGGGCCGAATGCCTCATCGGTCACCACCGACATTCCCCGCGTGACGCGGTCCAGGACGGTCGGCCGGTAGTAGAAACCGGCGTCGTACTTATCGCCTTCCGGCGCCCCGCCGCCGGTCCGCAACCGGGCACCCTCGGCTATGCCGCGTTGGACGTACTCGTGGACCTTGTCGCGGTGGTCGGCAGAGATCAGCGGGCCGGTTTCCGCGTCCTCGTCGAAGGGGCCGCCCAAACGGATGGCTTCTGCGCGGCGGACCAGTTCGTCGACGAAGCGTTCGGCGATGGATTCCTCCACCACCAGCCGTGCGCCTGCCGAGCAAACCTGCCCGGAGTGCAGGAATGCGCCGTTGAGCGCATTGTCGACGGCGGCGTCGAAGTCCGCGTCGGCGAAGACCACGTTGGGGTTCTTGCCACCCAGTTCCAGCGCCACCTTCTTGACGGTTGCGGCAGCGGCCGCGGCGATGCTCTTGCCGGTCTCCAGGCCGCCGGTGAAGGAAACGAGGTCGACGTCGGGGTGTTCCGTCAGCGGTGCGCCCACCTTCCGCCCGGGACCGGTGACAAGGTTCGCGACGCCGTCGGGCAGTCCCAGGTCCTTCATGAGCTGCATGCACAGGATGCTGGTGGAAGGGGTCAACTCTGCTGGTTTGAGGACGAACGTGCAGCCTGCGGCCAGTGCCGGTGCAATCTTCCACGCCGCTTGGAGAAGGGGGTAGTTCCACGGGGTGATGAGGCCGCAGACGCCGACGGGCTCGTAGACGATCCGGCTGACGACGTCGGGGTTCCCGGCGTCCACCACCCGGCCCGGCTGCTGGCCCGCGAGCTTGCCGAAGTATTCGAAGCACGCAGCGATGTCATCGATGTCGATGCGGCTCTCGATGATGCGTTTTCCGGTGTCCAAGGATTCGGCCCGTGCGAATTTTTCGCGGTGTTCGCGCAGTCCGGCTGCGACTTTGAGCAGGAAGGAGCCGCGCTCGGGGGCGGGGACGGAAGACCAGACGCCTGAGTCGAAGGCTGCCCGGGCTGCGGCGATCGCGCGTTCGGCGTCTTCCTTGCCACCTTCGGAAACGGTGGCGACAACTTCACCGTCAGCCGGGTTTCGGATCTCCCGGGCGGCACCGGAAGCAGCTGCCTCCCATGAACCGTTGATGAAGAGCGTGGATGCTGTTGTTGACATTGTTCTCCCTATGAATCGGGCAAAGTGCTGGGCTTGGAGAGCGGGGTCCGCCAGGATTCGGGCACGGCGCGGCCGGGCCTTGTATGGCTTTGGCGTGTTGCCTGTGGTGTTGCAGTTACGAGCCGTTGATCCGGCACGAAGGTCTGTATGTGGCGTGCCTGGCTGCGATGCAGCGGTGGCCTGTGGTGCTAGGAGCCTGGACTGAGTGTGTCGTAGGTCATAGAAAGACAGTAGAACACTTTGAACGATCGTTCAAGACTTTGCGGCATCAGATATATCAAGCCGTGAGTTTGTGACTTTTAGCAGGCGATCCGGCGTCGGCGTCAGCTCGCTTCAGGCGCCGGGGCGAAAGCGATCTCTTCCGTGCGGGCGATGCTGCGCTCGATGGCGGCCGCGTCGATGCCGAGGAGGGAGGTCAGCCACATGCCGTTCTGGATGACGACGACGTCGGCGGCCCGGTCGCGGCATTCACCCCAGGAAAGCCCGGGCTTGGCATTGGAGATCAGGGACGCCAAACCGTCCAGGTAGCGGTCAAACGCGGCAGCGTTGATCTCGGCGTAGCCCTCATCGGCTTGCGCGAGGGCCCACAAATGCAGGCGCAGGGACAAATAACGGGTAGTCAACAGGTCGGCGCCGGCCACCCGGCGGAGGGCGCGGCGGAGGTGCTCCACGGGGTCAGCGGCTGGGTCTGGTGCCACGAGGAGGAGGTCGTGTTCATCAACGTGCTGCAAGGCCGCCCGGATCAGGCTGGTTTTGTCGTCGTAGTAATAGTTCACCAGGCCAAGGGCCACTCCGGCCTCGCGGGCCACAGCACGCATGCTGACCCCGGAAATACCGTGCCGGGAGAGCAACTCCAAGGCCGCTTCGAGGATGCGGGACTGTTTGTCGAGCTGCTCGCCGGATTTCAAGGTATCTGTCCCCATAGGGCCAGACTAACGTGCCCGCACAGGTGAGGCCCGGTCCGCGCGTCCTGTCGTCATGGTGGAGCGCAAACCGGGCCTTGCCGTGGTGGCCTTAAACGCTGGTGGCGTCCTCGACCTCGCCTACCAGTTCCTCGATGATGTCTTCCAGGAACAGCATGCCGGTGGTGGCGCCGTCGGAGTTGAAGACGCGGGCAATGTGTGCGCCGCTTCTGCGCATCGAGGCCAAGGCATCCTCAAGCTCGCTGCCCACATAGACCGAGGCCAGGCGGCGGATTCGCTTCTCGGGCACCGGACGGTTGAACTTTTCCGTGGTGGTCAGGTCCATCACGTCCTTCAAGTGCAGGTAACCGGAGGGTTGGCCGTCCCGGTCAGTGAGGATGTAACGGGAATACCCATGCTCCGCTACTGTCCTTTGGATGTCGGCCGGGGTTGAAGAATCCGGCAACAACACCATGTCGGCAATCGGTACTTCAACCTCGCCCACCGTCTTGGACGTGAACTCGAAAGCAGCGGTCAAGGTGCCGCTGGTGTCATTCAATGTACCCACGCGGGTGGACTGCTCAACGATCGTGGCTACTTCATCCAAGGTGTAGGCGCTGGTGGCCTCCTCCTTTGGCTCCACGCGGAACAGGCGCAACACGGAGTTCGCGATCCCGTTCAACGTCCAAATCACGGGCTTGAACACCTTTGCCACGAGAACCAGCGGGGGAGCGAGGATGAGGGCGGCGCGGGTTGGGACCGAGAAGGAGATGTTCTTGGGAACCATCTCGCCCACCACCACGTGGAGGAACGTCACCAACACCAGGGCCACCACGAAGGCAATGATGCCAATGGCTTCCGCCGGAAGGGACGTCAGGCCCAACGGGATCTCCAGCAAGTGGTGGATGGCCGGTTCGGAGACATTCAGGATCACCAGCGAGCAGACCGTAATACCAAGCTGGCTGGTGGCCAGCATCAAGGTGGCATGCTCCATGGCCCACAGTGTGGTCTTCGCTGCTTTGCTGCCGGCCTCGGCCTTGGGCTCGATCTGTGACCGCCTGGCCGAAATCACGGCAAACTCGGCGCCCACGAAGAACGCGTTCACTACCAGCAGGATGACCAGCCAGATGATGCCGGGAAGGTACTCGCTCATGGCCGAAGCTCCTCGGAGATCTTGTTGATGATCTGGTCATGGGTGCTGATGTGTTCAGTGTCGGGGTCCGGAGTGAAACGGATGCGCCCCAGCTGAGCGCCGGCCACTCTTTCCACCCGCAGCACGCCCCCGGCCACCTCAACTTCATCGCCCAATTCAGGCACCCGGTCCAGCTGGTCGGACATGAACCCGGCCACGGTGTCGTACTCTTCCCCTTCGGGGACGACGATCCCTGTCCGGTCCAGCAGCTCATCCGGCCGCAGGGACGCGTCGAACGTGATGGAGCGTCCCACCCGGACCACACCTGCGCGTGCCCGGTCGTGCTCATCTTCGAGTTCGCCCACGATTTCCTCCACGAGGTCCTCGAGGGTCACTATCCCTGCTGTTCCGCCATGTTCATCAGAGACGATCGCTACCTGCAGGCCCTGTTTGCGGAGCAATACCAGCAAGGCGTCCACGTCCTTGGACTCCGGAACATACAACGGTTCGGTCATCAGGGACGTCGCCACCACTGCATCGCGCTGCTCCAAGGGGACGGCAAAGGCCTGTTTCACGTGCAGGACGCCCAGGATTTCGTCCCGGTCCCGGCCAATCACCGGGAAGCGCGAAAACCCCGTAGCAGAGGCCAACTCCACGATCTCGGCGGCAGTTTGGTCAGCATCCACCGCCATCATACGGACACGGGGAGTCATGACGTCACCGGCCGTGTGCTCCGAGAACCGGAGGGTTCGGTTCAGCAACTCGGCATGGTCCTGATCCAGAAGGCCTTCCATGGCGGACCGCCGCACCAGCGAGGACAGCTCCTCTGCTGAGCGTGCACCGGAGAGCTCCTCTTTCGGCTCGATGCCGAAGGACCGGATGATCTTGTTTGCGGTGTTGTTGAACAGCAGGATTGCGGGTTTGAAGACGGCGGTGAACAGCGCCTGGAAAGGAACCACCACTTTGGCTGTTGCGAGGGGCAAGGCCAAAGCGAAGTTCTTGGGGACCAGCTCGCCGATCACCATCGAGAACACAGTGGCAAGGAAAATCCCCGCAACTGCCCCCACCCCGGGAACCACATCAGCCGGGAGGCCCCAGGACTGCAGGGGCTCGCTGAGCATCCGGCTGATGGCGGGCTCAAAGGTGTAGCCGGTGAGCAGCGTGGTCAGCGTGATGCCGAGCTGCGCGCCGGACAAGTGCGTCGAGGTGATCTTGAGGGCCTTGATGGTTGGCCCCAGCCGCTTTTCGCCGCGGGCTTGGCGGGCTTCAAGTTCGGTCCGGTCCAGATTGACCAAAGCGAACTCCGAAGCGACGAAGAATCCAGTGCCGACAGTGAGGACGAGGCCTATGCCGAGCATGATCCATTCATACATTCGGGCGCCCCTCTCCCTGGGAGACCGGCAATCCGGTCAGCGGGCAGAGGGGCCTGGGCATATGTGAAGGAGGGTCATCCATAATGTCGTCATTCTACGGGTTGGTTGAGGACCGTGGCGTTCTTGTGCGCCGCAGGCTGAAACCGGAACCGTGAGAAGGCGCAGACCGTTGATGATCCCGGAAGGGCGTTGTAAACCAAAGAAACCCCCGGAAATCCGCAGTTCCGGGTTCTTCAGCCTGCCCGCGGGCCGGGGTCGTGCGCCTTCCGCCGTCCGTCCCGGTGGGACAGGTAGGCGAACACCACCAGGGCGGCGCCGGCCACGATCATGACCACAGGGAAGGCGAAATTCGCAGGGATCAGCAGGACCGTGGCCTGGAGGATGAAGATCAGCCCCATCACCGCCAGTGCCCCGGCCGGAATCAACGGCCATTTCATCCGTTTCCTGTGGTCGCTGGTTTCATCGACGCGCACCGGAACCAGCGAAAGCACACCAAAGGTGGCCGCCAAACCCAGGAAGAGGATGGCGGCGGTAGGGGTACCCTGCAGTTCCTGCGGGAGGCCACGATGACCGCCAGGTGAACATGACGCCGGAAGGGATCAGGGCCCACCAGTTGCCCGGTTCGCGGAGGAACACGGCGGCAAAGCCGGCACCCATGAAGACGAACAGGAAGGCTGCACCCCAGGCGCCGCCCGTGAGCTGGGCGGTGGTGATAACCGCAGCCAGGCCCAGGAACACGGACCCGGGGATGGCCGCCCACCAGTTCGCCCGACGACGGATGAACAGGGCAAGGAACACGACCCCAACGGCCGCGAAAATCAGCGGTGCCACGAAAGATGCGGTGTCCATGATGCCCACCCTGTCCAGCAGCAGCAGGACCCCCAGCACAATGATGACGACGCCTGCGATGATGCTTGCGTTTGCCGATTTCACCGTATGCCTCCCGGATCCGGCAGCCGGCCCTTCACCGCGCTGCTTAACTCAGGCTAGGACCGGTCCCGGACCGTAAACAGGGCACAAAGCCCCCGCCTGCCATGCAGGCGGCCCCAACAGCCCGGACTTTAGTCCCTGTTATGGAATAACCCTCAGGCGTAGCTTGAAAGTGGCGCCGGCAACGGCGTCGTCAGGTTTCAAGGGGGCATCATGACCAGGCCCAGGTTCTCGGCACTCTGCATTCTCGGGCTCAGCAGCCTGATGGTCCTGACAGCCTGCTTCGGGCCGCCGAGTCCGTCGCCCACCACGAGCAGCGCCAGCCCAAGCGCGACGACCGGCCCCACCTCAACAGCGGGCACGACGGCGTCGGCCACCACCTCAGCCCCGGCCGCCTCCACGCCTGTCGCGCCGCCGTCGTCCGCCCCCGCAAGCCCGCCAGCCACGCAGGAACCAGTGCCGTCCGGTCTCCCTGAACAGACCGGACCGCTCACCGTTTACTACGTGGCCGTCGGCGACAACGGCGTCTCCGGGCCGCGCATCGGGTGCGGTGACAGCGTGGTGGCCACCACGACGGCGCCGGTCACCTTCACGGACCAGGTGGGCCCGAGCATCAACGCCCTTCTTGCCAACAAGAGCCGCGACGTCGGCCTCTCCGGGCTGATCAACGTGCTGTACCAGTCCAACCTCAGTTACCTTGGCGGCGAGCTGAACGGCAGCGGCATCACCATTTGGCTCTCCGGGCAGTTCATGCTGGGTGGCGTATGCGATGTCCCGCGCGCGAAGGCCCAGCTGGAATACACCGCCATGGCCGCGTCCGGAGCGACGAGCGCGCAGGTGTTCGTCAACAACCGGCCGATCGACGAGGTGTTAAGCCTCAAGTAGGGCGTGGCTTCCGGAGCAGCCCGCGAGTAAGACGGTCAATAAAAAACCCCGGATTGCCCTTGAAGTAGGGCTATCCGGGGTTCAACCGAGCTTCCTATCAGAATCGAACTGATGACCTTTTCATTACGAGTGAAACGCTCTACCGACTGAGCTAAGGAAGCACCGCGTCCATCTGCCGTTTCCGGCCGATCACGCAAGACATAACTGTAATAGAGTCACGCGGCCCGGGTCAAAACGGGCAGGAGCCCTAGCATTTCAAGCCGTCCTGCGGCAGCTTGCCGTCTACAAAGTAGTCGTCGACGGCGGTGCTGACGCAGGAGTTGGAGCGGCCGTAAGCTGTGTGCCCCTCACCCTCCCAGGTCACCAGGGCGGCGTTTTCCAGTTGCTTGCGAAGGGACTCCGACCATTCCAAAGGCGTGGCCGGATCACCGGTGGTGCCGATCACCACGATGGGTGCGGAACCCGTGTAATCGACGGCTGCCGGCTGGCGTTTTGGCTGGTACGGCCATTCCTTGCACGTCAGGCCGCCGTAGGCGAAGAAGCTGCCAAATGTGGGGGAGTCCTGCTTGAGCTTGGCTTCTTCTGCGCGCATCCCGGCGGTGTCAGTGACCATGGGGTAGTCAAGGCAGTTGATGGCGGTGAAGGCGAAGGCCGAGTTGGAGGTGTATTTTCCGCTGGGGTCCCGGTCCGCGCCGAGGTCCGCGATGCGGAGCATCTGGGAGACATCTCCGGAGAAAGCGGTCTCCAACGCCTGGGTCAAAGCCGGCCAGCTTTGGTTGTCGTACAACGGCAGAATCAGGCCGTTCACGAATTCGGTTCCCGTGACGAGCCGTCCGTCCCGGGCAGTCTGCGGATTCGCGTCCACCGCATTGATGAGGTCCCGGATCTCTTGGACGCCGTTGTCTACTCCGCCGCTCAGCGGGCAGTTGTTTTGGCCCAGGCAGTTGGCTACGTAGGTCCGGATGGCTTTCTCGAACGCCCTCGCCTGACCAGCGGTGAGTTCTTCGTTGCTGATGGAGGGATCAACCGCGCCGTCGAGGACCAGCCGCCCGACGTTCTCCGGGAACAGGTCTGCGTACGTGGAGCCCAGGAACGTTCCGTACGAGTAACCGAGGTAATTGAGCTTGGCGTCGTTGACCACGGCCCGGAGGACGTCAAGGTCCTTGGCGGCGCTCACGGTATCAATGTGTTCAAGGACCGGCCCGGTCTTTTCGGCGCACTGCTTGGCCACCGTTTTGTTGAAGGCCAGCGCAGCGGCCAGTCCCTCGTCCGTGTCCTTCCGGAAGTCCTTCTCACGGGCGGCGTCCCGTTCGGCATCCGAGGACATGCAGGTCACAGGTGCGGACCTCTTAACGCCGCGGGGATCGAAACCCACGATGTCGTAGTTGGAGCGCAGCTTCTGGGTGAAGTGCGACTTTCCGCTGTCCTTGACGAAGTCGACGCCGGAGCCGCCCGGCCCGCCCGGGTTGATCAGGACCGTGCCTTTCTTGCTGCCGTTGCTTGCGAGCTTGATGGCTGAGAGGGTGATCTCCTCCGAATCCGGTTTTCCGTAATCCAGGGGGACCTGCACCTTGCCGCATTCGAACCCGTCTTCGCAGGAACTCCACTCCACCCCCTGGGAGTAGAACTTCTCCAGTCCTTCCGGCGCGGACGCAGCGATTGAGGGGTCCACCGTACTGGTGGAAGGTTTGGCTGTGGGGGCGGGAAGGAACGGCAGGGAGCATGCGCTGAGCACCAGCATGGACACCATGGCGAGGCAGAACGCGGCGAACCGGCGGGGTGCGGACTTCATGGATTCTCCTATTGCTGGATCAGGCTTGTAGCCATTGACTCCACTGCCAACAGCGGTGCCACGTTGGTAGTGGTGATGCGGACGCGTGCCTTATTGATGGCGTCCATCCGGGCGAGCGTGGTTTCGGGGGCGGACTGGCGCGCGTACTCTTCCAGCTCGCTTTGTAGCTCAACGTTAACCAAGTCCACCGCGTTCCCAAGCTGGATGATGAGGACATCACGGTAGAAGGACAACAGGTCCGTCAGGGTCCGGTCCAGCGAATCCGTGACGGAGCGCTTGGCGCGGCGCTTTTGGTCGTCTTCCAGCTGCTTGACCTGGCTGCGCATCGACGGCGGAAGGGTGCCGGATTCGGGCGCCCCGAGGCTTGCCAACAATGCCACTTTTTCCGCAGCGTCGCGTTCGTCGTTGGAACTGTTGGCCTCTTCCGTGGCGATCTTCACCAGCTTTTCGGCCATCATCACCGCTGCCGTTACTCCGCGCAGGCCAAGCGGAATGCGGACTGTTTCCAAACGGCGTTCCCGGGCGTCGGCGTCGCGTGCCAGTCGCCGGGCGATGCCGATGTGGCTCTGTGCCGCGCGTGCGGCCCGCTCGGCAAGGCCACGTTCGACTCCGTCGCGCCTCACCAAAAGATCGGCGACGTCGGAGGCAGGAGGCAAGCGCAAGGTCACCGGGCGGCATCGCGAACGAATGGTTACGAGCACATCTGCCGGGGAGGGTGCGCACAGCATCCATATGGTCCGGGGAGTGGGCTCCTCGATGGCTTTGAGCAGCACGTTGGTGGTCCGTTCGGCCATGCGGTCGGCGTCCTCCACCACGATGATGCGCCAACGGCCGGTGGAAGGCCGGTCGCCGGCTTTGGCCACCAATTCCCGGGCCTCGTCAATGGTGATGGTGACTTTCTCGGTCCGCACGAACGTAACGTCCGAGTGTGTTTCGCCAAGGATGGTGTGGCACGCGGGGCATTCGCCGCAGCCCCGCAAAGTGACGTCGTCCTGCTGGCAGTTGAGGGCCGCAGCGAAGGCCTTGGCGGCATTGGAACGGCCGGATCCGGGCGGACCCGTGAACAGCCACGCATGGGTCAGGCCGCTCTCTGACTGGGCGGCCTGTTTCAACTGTGCGACTACCGGGGCTTGTCCCTGCAGGTCATCCCATACGCTCATTGGCTGACCCGATCACCCAACAGGGCTTCCACCCGTTCGAGGATCCGTGCAGCCAACGTCTCGATGTCCAAGGCCGCGGGCAGCACCAGGTAGCTGTCCGGCGCGGCGGCAGCCAACTGGAGGAAGGCATCCCGGATTGCTGTGTGGAAAGTGTCGGGTTCGGATTCCAGCCGGTCCTCGGCGGCGTCACCCGCCGTCCGCCGTTCGCGACCGTCGGAGGGCTCGACGTCGAGCAGTACCGTGAGGTGCGGATGGAGCCCTTCGGTTGCCCACTCGTTGAGCGACCTGACGTCCTCGGCGCCCAGCCCTCGACCAGCGCCCTGGTAGGCGACGGAGGAGTCGATGTAGCGGTCGGTAATGACCACGTGGCCCAACGCCAGGGCCGGACGGATCACCTGGCTGGCGTGTGCAGCACGGGCAGCGGCGAACATTAACGCCTCCGTGCGGGCATCTATGGTCCCGTGGCCGTGGTCCAGCACCAGGGAACGCAGCTTCTCGCCAATGGGAGTTCCGCCGGGTTCGCGTGTCCGCAGCACCGTGAGGCCCTTGGATTCGAGGGCGTCGAAGAGCCGGGCGGCCTGCGTGGACTTGCCCGCTCCGTCCCCGCCTTCGAACGCGATGAAAAGACCTGGGCTCTGGATACTCACCCGTCTAGCCTACCGAGCTTCCCTGACATAAAGATGCGTAATGCCTTTCATCCACAGGGTTCGGCAGCCGTACCCTGAATCCATGAGCCTTTCCGATCACCATGCTGCCGATTTGTCCCCGGAAACCCTTGTGGTTGCTGCCGGGCGGCCTGAACGCAAGCACGATGAACCGGTCAATCCACCCATCGTCCTGTCCTCCACATACTTCGGAACTGGTTCGCTCGGCGACGGGGACCGCGGCTACGGACGTTACGCGAACCCCACCTGGGATCCGTTCGAGGAAGCCCTTGCCAAGCTCGAAGGCGCGGAGCTCCCCGGCCTGCTGTACGCTTCCGGCCTCGCTGCAGTCAGCTCCGCACTCTCCTTGGTGCCGGCCGGCGGCGTCGTGGTCATGCCCTCGCACAGTTACGCGGGTTCGCTGGTCATGGCCACGGAGCTGGCAGAAAAAGGCGTCCTTGAACTGCGGACCGTGGACATCGCGGATACCGAGGCCGTCAAAGCGTTGATCGATCCTGCAGACGGCAAACCCGCCGACCTGCTGTGGCTCGAAAGCCCCACCAACCCCATGCTCGGCATCGCCGACATCCGGGCCCTGACCGAGGCTGCCCACGCGGTGGGCGCGATCGTGGTTACGGACAATACTTTCTCGACGCCGTTGGTGCAGAAGCCTCTCAGCCTGGGGTCCGACGTCGTACTCCATTCGGTGACCAAGTACCTGGCCGGGCACTCCGACGTCGTCCTCGGCGCCTTGGTGACGTCCAATCCGGAACTGCGCGCCGCCCTTCTGCACCACCGCATCATCCACGGCGGAATCGCCGGTCCGTTCGAGGCGTGGCTTGCCCTGCGGGGCCTGCGGACACTGGCGCTTCGCATTGAGCGGTCGCAGGCCTCGGCGGCGGTCCTGGCCGAGCGGCTAAGCCTTCACCCCCGTGTTGAGGCAATCCGGTTCCCGGGCCTCCCGTCCGATCCCGGCCACCAACGTGCCAAGGACCAGATGCAGGGCTTCGGCTCTATCCTGTGTATCCAGATCGCAAGTGACGCCGCCCGCAGCGGGGCCGATGCGGCCGATGAACTGGTCCGGGCCCTTGAACTGTGGCTCCCTGCTACATCCTTGGGCGGAGTTGAATCCCTCATTGAACGTCGACGCCGGCACACGGCAGAGCCACTCAGCGTTCCGGAGAACCTGGTGCGCCTGAGCGTCGGCATCGAGAACGTCGAGGACCTCTGGGCCGACCTCGAGCAAGCGCTGAAGTCGCTGGGCAGCTAGGCTAAAAGGCGTGGACGGAAAATACTTGATTGGCATTGTCACCAGCGGGGTCTACTTCATCTTGGGATTGGTGGCCTTGGCTCTTGAGGTCTGGGCATTCGTGGACTGCTTGCGCCACCGCCCCACCCTCTTTGTCGCTGCCTCCAAGCGCACCAAGACGTTCTGGACCGCCCTCACCGGCATCGCGTTCGCTATCGGCGCGCTGAGCTTGCTCGGTGGTGGAGGGGGACTGGGACTCTTCGGCATCGCCGCCGTGACCGCGGCTTGCGTGTACCTCGCCGACGTGCGTCCTGCTGTCCGCGAGGCAGGCAGCGGAGGCAGCCGGAACGTCGGACCTTACGGACCCTGGTAAGCATCCTCCCGGCGGGGCGCCACGGCATCCCACGCCACTGTTAATTCACCCAGCCGCCACCGCGACGGTCCGTCCAACAGCGGCCAACCGGCGTCGCGCAATGTCCGGCACATCTGCGTCCAACGTTGCCGGTTCCCGAACGACGCCAGCGGCGCGGCCTCCAGCCACGCCCGGTCCATGGCCTGCAGGAACGTGTGGATCGGCTCGCCCGGCACGTTCCTGTGGATGAGGGCCTTTGGTAACCGCTCCGCCACGTCCGATGGTTGCTCGAAGCTGCCGAAACGCACGGAGAAGCTCAGGCTCAGGGGTCGGGCCGGGTCCAAAGCCACCCACGTGACCCGACGGCCGATTTCGTCACATGTTCCATCAATGAACAAACCACCCGGCGCCAGCCGCGACTGAACCAGGTGCCAGATCTCCGGAACGTCGGCTTCCTCGTACTGCCGGAGCACATTGAAGGCCCGGACAATGACCGGCTTGCCGGGGACAGGGATCTCGAATCCTCCCACATGGAAGCTCAGGCCCCGCCGTTCCAACGGCTTCGCGGTGCGCACCCGCTCAGGTTCGATCTCGATTCCGCAGACGCGAACGTCCGGCCGCACTGCTTGCAGCCGTTCAAAAAGTTCGACGGCGGTGGTCGGGGAGGCGCCGTAGCCCAGGTCGATGACAAGGGGCTCGACGGCGGTGCGGAGCCGCCACGCCTGCGGGCCGGCCAACCACCTGTCCAACCGACGCATCCTGTTGGGATTCGTGGTGCCCCGGGTCACGTTGCCCACCGGCTTCCCGCCCCGGCTCCGGGGAGAGGCTACCCGTTCAGCTTTTTGCACCACGGCTCCACTGTATCGGTGCGGCCCTGGCGGTGCGCGGGGCAGGGGGAGTGGGGCGCCGCGGCGTCGTGGTTAAGGGTGGTCCGGGGTGGCCGCTGGGGGCTGCGGGCTTGGGGCTGGGGTGGGCTTGTCTTGGGCGCCCCCCTTTGCCGCCTTCCGCTCCCGTGGTTATGGGGGCGCTGTGCGTGAACGGGTGCGATGGCGCCGAAGTAGGGGTGCGCCAGGCGGAAACGGGTGCGGCCGCCCACGAAGAACCCGTGCTCCCCGGGCGCCCAACGGACCACACCGCCGCCCAGAGCCCAGAGCCCGGAGCCCAGAGCCCGGAGCCCAGCCCCGGAGCCCAGGGCCCGGTGCACGGCGTAATGCCCGGCGGGAGGGAACACGCCTCGGCTAGGATGAAAACCATGACTTACAAGCTGATTCTGCTGCGCCATGGCCACAGCGAATGGAACGCCAAGAACCTGTTCACCGGATGGGTGGACGTTGACCTGAACGACCAAGGCCGCAAGGAAGCAGCGCGCGGCGGGGAACTCCTGGTCGAGAACAACGTTCTCCCGGACGTCCTCTACACCTCGCTGCTGAAGCGTGCCATCAACACGGCGAACATCGCCCTGGACAAGGCCGACCGCGGCTGGATCCCGGTCAAGCGTGACTGGCGTCTGAATGAGCGTCACTACGGTGCCCTCCAGGGTAAGGACAAAGCCCAGACCCTCGCCGAGTTTGGCGAAGAGCAGTTCATGGAATGGCGCCGCAGCTACGACACCCCGCCGCCGCCCCTGGACGACAACAGCGAGTTCTCGCAGGCCAACGATGTCCGTTACAAGGACCTCGGCGATGCCCTTCCCCGCACGGAGTGCCTCAAGGATGTCCTTGTCCGCCTGCTTCCCTACTGGGAATCGGACATCAAGGAAGACCTCAAGGCCGGCAAGACCGTCCTGGTGACGGCCCACGGCAACTCCCTGCGTGCACTCGTGAAGCACCTGAACGGCATCAGCGATGACGCCATTGCCTCGCTGAACATCCCGACCGGCATCCCGCTGGTCTACGAACTGGACGAAGACTTCAAGCCCGTCACCCCGGGCGGCACCTACCTGGACCCCGACGCCGCAGCCGAGGCTATCCTCGCAGTGGCCAACCAGGGCAAGAAGTAAGGCTTCGCCGCCCCGGCTGAAGAACGCTGGACATACGACGGCGGTCCGGTCACCTTGGGTGACCGGACCGCCGTCGTGATTTAACTGCCCTGTATTAGAAGCCCTCAGGCTGCCACTCTCCGGTGACCAGGTAGGTGACCTTGCGGGCAACCGAGACCCCATGGTCGGCGAAGCGCTCGAAGTAGCGGCTCGCAAGGGCAACATCCACCGTGGTGGCAGCGGATTCCTTCCACTCGGGAGCAGCGATCGCCTTGAAGACGCTCAGGTGGAGGTCGTCCACCGCGATGTTGATCTTGAGGATGTCGCGGGCAACTTCGAGGTCGCGGGTCTCCAGGAGCTCGATGACCTTGGCGACGATCTCAATGTCGTACCGGGCCATGGCCTGGAAAGTCTCAGTGAGCGAAGAGGGGATGACGTTGGCCGGGTAACGGAGCCGGGCCAGCTGGGCGACGTGCCGGGCGAGGTCGCCCATCCGTTCCAACGAGGCACTCATGCGAAGGGAGCCAACAATCATGCGCAGGTCGCTGGCCACCGGACCCTGGAGGGCAAGGATGTCGATGGCACGCTCGTCCAGGCTGTTCTGCAGGAAATCGATGCGCGCATCGGCCGCGATGACGTCTTGGGCAAGGTCAACGTCGGCACCTTCAAAAGCAGTGGTGGCCTTGGTGATAGCTTCGTGAACGAGTTTGGAGATCTCGATGAGGTCGTCGCCAACCTGGGTGAGCTCCGACTGAAAAACCTTGCGCACTAAGGCGTCCTTTCCTTCGAGACCCGGCACAGGCGGCGGCCGGGATCGCAAAAACCACGGGTAGTCCAACAAGCAACATTGACAGTAGCCCGTGAACGGTTCCGCACCTTTAGGTGAACGTTAGTTGAACCGTTCGGGTTTGCCTCCGGAACCATGCATCGCCACGTTTGCACAGCATAAGCTGGTCGAGTGGATCCGTTGCTCGTAGGCGTCATTGCCGGCCTGGTTGGCCTGTCCTTGGGCGTGTTCGGCATGCTCGCTTTCGGCATCAGTGAGCGGCAACGGAAGATCGAGGACTTAGGCATCTCCGAGCCCGTGCTTCCCGAAGGGGCAGCGGAAGTACTGTCCGTGGTGGGCCGTGCTTTCGTGGTGGTGGATGCGATCGACGGCGTCGTCCGGGCCAGCCCCGGCGCCTATGCCTATGGCTTGGTCCGCGGGCACACGGTGGTCCACAAGCAGCTTCTGGAAATGACCGCCAAGGTCCGCCGCGACGGCGTGATCCTGGAAGAACAGTACGAGCTGCCGCGGGGACCGATGGGCAAGGGCGCGATTGTCGTGCAGGTCCGGGCAGCGATGCTCGGGCAGGAATACATACTGCTGCTTGCCGACGACCGCACCGAGATCACCCGCACGGAGGAAATCCGCAACGACTTCGTGGCCAACGTTTCCCACGAACTCAAGACCCCGGTAGGGGCCATCTCCCTTTTGGCCGAAGCCCTCGAAGCGTCCGCGGATGACGAGGAGGCCGTGCGCCGTTTCGCCAAGCGCATGCACAAGGAATCGGGCCGCCTCGCAGCCCTGGTGCAGGACATCATCGAATTGTCACGCCTGCAAGGCGCCAACGTCGCCCAGCAGGGCAACGCCGTGGACGTCAACGCCGTGATCCTGGAGGCCGTGGACCGCTCCCAGCTGCCGGCAGAGAGCAAGAACATACGGATAGTGGTGGGAGGCCATGCGGACACCGAAGTCTTCGGCGACCGGGACTTGCTGGTGACCGCACTGCGCAACCTCATCGACAACGCCATCCGCTACTCGCCCGAAAACAGCCAGGTGGGAGTGGGCGTCCGGACCCGCGAAGGCGTGGTCGCGGTGTCAGTGACGGACCAGGGCGAAGGGCTGACTCCCGAAGACCAGGAGCGCGTGTTCGAGCGCTTCTACCGCGTGGACGCCGCCCGCTCCCGCCACACCGGCGGCACGGGCTTGGGGCTGAGCATCGTCAAACACATTGTCTCCAACCACGGCGGCGAAGTGACGGTATGGTCCCAGCCCGGCCACGGCTCCACGTTCACCATCCGCTTGCCCGAGTTGGAAAGCCAGGACGACGGCGGACTCCCGCCTTCCACTGCCAACCCGGTTCCGCTTCCCGGACAGCACCAGGGGAGCGCCGCCGTCGAACCCCAACGAGCGGGCCACGCTCGCAATGAAAGTCAACAAGAGGGCGCCAGCGGCGCCCAAGAGCAAGGAGCCAGCGCTTGAGCCGGATTTTGATCGTGGAGGACGAAGAGTCCTTCAGCGACCCACTGTCCTACCTATTGGGCAAGGAGGGTTTCGACGTTGAAGTAGTGGACAACGGCAGTGATGCCTTGGTGGAGTTCGATCGCAACGGGGCAGACCTCGTCCTGCTTGACCTGCAGTTGCCGGGAACACCAGGAACTGAAGTGTGCAGGCAATTGCGGCAACGCTCCAGCGTGCCGGTGATCATGCTGACCGCCAAGGACTCGGAGATCGACAAAGTAGTGGGCCTGGAACTCGGTGCCGACGACTACGTCACCAAGCCGTACTCTTCACGTGAATTGGTGGCGCGTGTCCGGGCCGTCCTTCGCCGCCAAGGCGAGCCCGAGGAGCTCATCTCTTCCACCGTGCAGGCCGGGCCTGTCCGCATGGACATAGAACGGCACGTGGTCAGCGTTAACGGGCAGCAAGTCTCCCTGCCCCTCAAGGAATTCGAACTGCTGGAGATGCTCCTGCGCAACTCCGGGCGGGTGTTGACCCGCGGGCAGTTGATCGACCGGGTGTGGGGTTCGGACTATGTAGGGGATACCAAGACCCTGGATGTCCACGTCAAGAGGCTTAGGAGCAAGATTGAGCCGGATCCTTCGGCCCCCCGCTATTTGGTCACCGTCCGCGGACTGGGGTACAAGTTCGAGCCGTAGGCCGAGGGCATGGGCCCTAAGTCCATGAAGAAACAAACAAGGGAGGGGTTCCGCCGTAGCGGAACCCCTCCCTTGCAGTTGCTTGTAAGAGCGCGGTCCTAGTGGCCGGCTCCAGCCGACTCGGTGGAGGTAGCGGAGGGCGAGGCCGAACCGGACTCCGTAGAGGTGGGCGATGCCGAACCGCTGGGGGTGGGCAGGTATTCCTTGTACTCAGGAAGGGTGCCGTCCACAACAGGCACGTTGATCGTGGCGGAGTCGGAACCGCTGCGGATGGTCACCGGGGTCAGGCCGCCGGGGATAACGCCGGCGCTGCTGAGGATCGCGGAGTCGGAGCCGGTGTTCAGGTACGTCTCGGAGTTTGCCTTGACCGGGATTTCGGTCTGGGAGCCGTTTGCGCCGCTGATGGTCAGGGTAGCGTCCGAGGTGCCCTGGTTGAAGACAGCGCCGATGACGCGTCCGGGCTCCTTCTCGCCGGAAGCCACGATCAGGATGTTGCGCAACTGCAGCTGGCCGAGGTCAGCCTTGACCCCGTCGGATGCCGAGTACTGGTGCGAAGTCTGCTGGGCGTTGACGAAGCCGCAGCCGGTGACGGACAGAAGACCGACGCCGATTGCAGCGGCCGCAATTGCCAGCTTGCCGCGCTGGACAGTGTTCATCGCAGAAATGCGCACGACACCTACTCCTCAAGAGTCATTGGAAAGTTTTCAGCCATAGCCTATCGGCAAATCGGGCGAAACGAGGATTCGGGAAGCCTTTGTGGCGCCCACGACGGCGGATACAACCGCGTGCGACCGCGTGCCCGCTGGCGCGCACGCGTGAGAGCCCGGGCATTCACTTCGATTGACTAATGCATCTTTCACAGTTTTCGTCAAGGGGTTCTTTAGGGCCCTTTCGGGCCTTTTTCCCTTTATTTGCGCGGGAGGAGGGGCCGTCCGATGCCAGTCGTATGCCTTAATCGTGATAGACTAGTCTGCGGGAAAGGGGAAAGTCCACATGGTTTTTGAGGTCGGCGAGACAGTAGTTTACCCTCACCAC
Source organism: Paenarthrobacter ureafaciens (assembly GCF_004028095.1). Taxonomy (NCBI): domain Bacteria; kingdom Bacillati; phylum Actinomycetota; class Actinomycetes; order Micrococcales; family Micrococcaceae; genus Paenarthrobacter; species Paenarthrobacter ureafaciens. The sequence continues at coordinate 2,152,119 of NZ_SBHM01000007.1, forward strand.
GGTGCAGCAAAAATTGAGGAAATCAAGATGCGCACCATCAAGGGCGAAGAGAAGATGTATCTCAAGCTCAAGGTGGCTCAGGGTGATCTGACCATTGAAGTTCCAGCAGAGAATGTTGACCTTGTTGGGGTCCGGGACGTAGTGGGCAAGGATGGTTTGGAGCACGTATTTGACGTCCTCCGCGCCGAGTTCACTGAAGAGCCCACCAACTGGTCACGTCGTTACAAGGCAAACCTGGAGAAGCTTGCTTCGGGTGATGTCATCAAGGTGGCAGAGGTCGTCCGCGATCTTTGGCGTCGTGATCACGATCGCGGCCTTTCCGCAGGTGAGAAGCGCATGCTGGCCAAGGCGCGGCAGATTCTGATTTCAGAACTGGCGCTGGCTGAGAAGACAGACGAAGAGAAGGCAGCAAGCGTTCTCGACGAGGTCTTGGCTTCCTAAGAATTGATGCCCGGTGGTGCGAAAGCGCCGCCGGGTTTCTTTTTTGTCTTCCAGTAACCTTGGCGCATGAGTAATCCTTCAATGCGCTCGGTTACGGCCGTCATCGTAGTTGCAGCCGGTTCAGGGGAGCGCCTGGGCTACGGCATGCCTAAAGCCCTGGTTCCTTTGGGTGGTGAGTCCATCCTCATGCATGCCCTCCGCGGCGTGGTGGCGGCAGACGTTGCACGCCAGATCTGCGTTGCCGTGCCCAAGGGGGATACGGAGATGCGTGAGCTGATCGCTGATTTCACCGTGGAACTGGTGGACGGCGGACCTGAAGTGTCGGTCGTCGACGGAGGGTCTACCCGCGCGGACTCCGTGCGCGCCGCCCTCGCCGCATTGGAGGAAGGCACTGAATTTGTGCTGGTGCACGACGCCGCCCGGGCCCTTGCGCCCGAGCGTGTCTTCCAGCGCGTTGCCGATGCCCTTGCTGCCGGGGCGAAGTCGGTCATTCCGGCGATGCCGGTGGTTGACACCATTAAGACGGTGGCGGCTACAAGCGGGGCAGGGACGGAGATCGCGCCGGAAGTGGTCACCGGAACCGCCAACCGGGAGCAATTGCGCGCAGTCCAGACGCCTCAAGGTTTTGAGCTGGCAACGCTGCGCCGTGCCCACGGGGCCGCAGCAGATTTCGATGACCAACAGTCTGCGTCGGTTACCGACGACGCCATGTTGGTGGAACTCCTCGGAGTTCCGGTGCATGCGGTCCGGGGAGCCAGCCAGTCCTTGAAAATCACCACACCGCTGGACCTCATCATCGCCGAAGGCTTGTTGGAAGGCCCCCTGGGAATGCGCTGGGTGGAGGGCTGATGAACCAAGCTGAACCGATCCTGCCTCGCACCGGAATCGGCATTGACGTGCACGCCTTCGCACCCGCCGACGACCCCCAGCCGCTGTGGTTGGGAGGATTGTTCTGGGAGGGCGAGCAGGGGCTCTCAGGCCATTCCGACGGCGATTGCATCGCCCATGCGGCCGCGGATGCGCTCTTCTCCGCCTGCGGAATCGGCGACCTCGGCACGCACTTCGGCACGGACCGCCCCGAGTTTGCAGGCGCTTCCGGAGTGAAGCTCCTGGGCGAAGCCGCGCGCATTGTCCGTGCCGCAGGATTCGGGATCGGAAACGTGGCCGTGCAGTTCGTTGCCAACCGTCCCAAGTTCGGCCCTCGGCGGGAAGAATCACAGCGGGTCCTCAGCGAAGCCGCCGGTGCACCCGTGAGCGTCACGGCGACCACCAGTGACGGCCTCGGATTCACGGGGCGCGGTGAAGGGATCTCGGCCATCGCCACGGCCCTGGTTTACCAACTGCCGGAGCCCGGGCAGCCGACTACCGCGAACGGCGGGCAGGATGCGTAAGCCGCGTTCCGGCGTCGTACGTTTTCCGGCCGCTGCAGCAATAGCAGCCCTCGGGACGGCACTGATGCTGGCCGGCTGCGGCGGAACTCCAAAGATGGACGTGAAAGCCAGTTGCGAGTTCCTGAACAACGATTCCTTCAAGCCGGACGGCAACCAGCAGCAGCAGTCCAAACAGCTGGCCGAGCACTATCACCAAGTCTCGGAAAAACTCGCCCCGGAGATCGCGGACCCCATCAAGGAGATGGCGGCCATTATGGACAAGGCCGCGTCCTCGTCGCTCGGAGCGGCTACCCAGGAGCAACAGCAGCAGCTTACGGTCCAGTTCAACAAGATCGGCGAGTTCTGCAAGTAAGCCGGGCACGGTCCGGCATCGGCTAATCTGGAGCGGTGACCCTGCGCTTCTATGACACTGCCTCCGCCGAAGTCCGCGACTTCGTTCCCCTCGAACCCGGCAAGGCGAGTGTCTACTACTGTGGGGCCACCGTTCAGGGCATGCCGCATGTGGGCCACGTCCGTTCGGCGATCGCATTCGACCAACTGACCCGATGGCTGGAATTCCGCGGCCTGCGGGTCACAGTCGTGCGCAACGTCACGGATATTGATGACAAGATCCTGGCAAAGTCCGAACGGTCCTTCGGGCCTGACTGGGACGCCGAACCAACAGCCAAGCAGGACGAGGAATGGTGGGCGCTGGCCTACCGTTACGAGCTGGAATTCGAGCAGGCCTACGAGACACTTGGTGTCCAGCGCCCCACCTACGAACCCCGCGCCACCGGACACATCCCTGAGATGCACGCTCTGATTCAGCGGCTCATCGACCGTGGCCACGCCTACCCTGCCCTCGATGACTCCGGAGACGTCTACTTCGATGTCCGTTCCTGGAGCAAGTACGGTTCGCTCACGCGTCAGAACGTAGATGACATGCAGGGAGCCGCCGACGCCGACCCCCGCGGAAAGCGTGATCCCCGCGACTTTGCGCTGTGGAAGGGTTTCAAGGAAGGCGAACCGGAAACCGCCAGCTGGGCTTCGCCCTGGGGAGCCGGCCGTCCCGGGTGGCACCTCGAATGCTCCGCCATGGTCACCAAGTACCTCGGCAAGCGCTTCGATATCCACGGCGGGGGACTCGACCTCCGTTTCCCGCACCATGAGAACGAGATGGCGCAGTCCCAGGCTGCGGGCGATGATTTCGCCAACTTCTGGATGCACAACGGCTTGGTGACCTACGAGGGCGAAAAAATGTCCAAGTCCATAGGCAACACCATCAGCCCGGCCGAGATGCTGGACGTGGCCTCGCCCAGGGTGGTCCGGTACTACCTCGGGCAGGCCCACTACCGCTCTGTCCTGGACTACCGGCCGACGTCGCTCCAGGAGGCGGCTGCCGCCGTCGAACGCATTGACGGTTTCATCGCGAAAGCGTCTGCCAAGGTTCACCACGACATGGGCGGACCGAACGCTTATGCCGTAGCGCCGCAGGCCAACATGCCGGCCGCCTTTGCCGCCGCGATGGACGATGACCTGAACGTCCCGCAGGCACTGGGCGTCCTTCACGAGACGGTTCGTGCAGGCAACACGGCGCTGGCCGCCGGGGATCTTGAGGGGGCCAAGCAGGCCCTCTACAGCGTCAATGCCATGACCTCGGTCCTGGGACTGGACGCCGTGAAACGCCCCGAAGCCGTGCAAGGCCGTGAACACGCCGCCCTCGAGGTGCTGGTCGAGGCGCAGCTCGAAGCCCGGGCAGCCGCGCGTGCGGCGAAGGACTGGGCCGCGTCGGACGCGATTCGCGACACGCTCGCCGCAGCCGGCATCGTGGTTGAGGACGGGCCCGACGGCGCAACGTGGAGCCTCAAGCGCGGCTGACAAGAAGGCTCGTCCGCCGAATTGCATTGGGTCAGTAGACTTGATTCCAGACTCATTACAACATCAAGGATGGAATCCCATGGCCAACAACGGTAACCGGTCGGTCAAGAAGAAGAAGGGCCCCACCGTCGGAACCGGTGGCCACGGCCGCAAGGCACTCGAAGGCAAAGGCCCCACGCCCAAGGCGGAGGACCGCGTCTACCACAAGGCCTACAAGAACAAGCAGTTGGCCGAGCGTTCGGCTGCCAAGCGCGGTGCAGGTCCCCGCGGCGCCGGCGCACGCCGGAGCACTGGTCCCAAGGGCCGCGCCACTGAAGAGCTGGTGACTGGCCGCAACTCCGTTGTGGAAGCCCTGCGCGCCGGCATCCCGGCCAAGGCGCTGCACGTGGCCATCCGGATCGAGATGGACGACCGCGTCAAGGAATCCCTCAAGATTGCTGCTGAACGGAATATCCCGCTGCTGGAGGCCGGCAAGTCCGAGCTCGACCGGATGACCGAGGACGCCGTGCACCAGGGCCTCGTCCTGCAGATTCCGCCGTACGAGTACGAGGACGCTTACGATCTCGCCGAAGAAACGGTAGCCAAGTGGAAGAAGGGGCACATCTCCAACGCTCCGCTCTTCGTCGCACTGGACGGCATCACTGACCCCCGCAACCTTGGCGCCATCATTCGTTCGGTTTCCGCCTTCAGCGGTCACGGCGTCATCGTGCCCGAGCGTCGCTCCGTAGGTGTGACCGCTTCCGCGTGGAAGACCAGCGCGGGAGCTGCCGTCCGTGTCCCCGTGGCACGGGCATCCAACTTGAACAACGCCCTCAAGCAGTTCAAGGAGATGGGCATCTACGTTCTGGGCCTGGACGGTGGCGGCGACGTCTCGCTTCCGGACCTCACCGTCGCTACCGAACCGGTGTGCATCGTGGTGGGTTCCGAAGGCAAGGGCCTCAGCCGGCTCGTGCGCGAGAACTGCGACCAGATCGTCTCCATCCCGATCGACTCCGCCATGGAGTCCCTGAACGCTTCCATGGCCGTCGGCATCTCCCTCTACGAGGTCTCCCGGCAGCGCTCGGCAAACTAGCCCCGTTCCTCTCTCACATCCCGACGCGTTTTGGCTCACGCTCTCTCACCTCAAGCGGTGGGGGAGCGTTTGCCGTTCTGCGTGGATCAGCCCACGACGGCGCCTCCCGGACACCCGCAGTACGTCCGCCGCGGGTGGGATGTGGCAGAGCAACCGGCGGAAGCGGGTGGGATGTGGCAGAGCAACCGGCGGAAGCGGGTGGGATGTGCCAGAGCAACCGGCGGAAGCGGGTGGGATGTGGCAGAGGAACGCTAGAAGTCGCGGCGGTTGGCCAGCACCGGGAGCTTTTGGCGGGCTTCCTGTACTACGGTCCCGTCGAGGTCGGCAAAAATCAGTCCCGGCTCGCCTTCGAGTGATTCAAGCACTTGGCCGAACGGGGAAACGACGGCGGAGTACCCCACTCCCGTGGGTGCCGCGCCTTTGGTTTCCACTCCCTGGGTAGCGGGATCACCCTGGCCGCAGGCAAGGACGAACGTGGTGGTATCCACGGCCCGGGCGCGGGCAAGGAGCTGCCATTGCTCAGCTTTGCCGGGGCCGGATCCCCAGGATGCTGAGACGATATTGACCACCGCGCCGCGCCGGGCGTTCTCGGTGAACAGGGCGGGGAAACGGATGTCGTAGCACGTGGCCAGACCAAAGGTGAGGCCACCGGCGACGAACGTCACGGGGTCTGTACCGGGCTCGACGGTATCCGACTCCGCAAAACCGAACGCGTCGAACAGATGGATCTTGTCGTAGCTGGCCTCTACGCCCGGGCCGGTGGCCACAAGGGTATTCCGTACGCGGGCTTTTCCGGACTCCGAGGGGGTGCCGGGCGTGAACATCCCGGCAACGATCACCAGCTCCAGCTCCTTGGCGAGTTCGCGGACCCGGGCTGCCCAAGGGCCGTCGAGGGGCTCGGCAATGTCCAGCAGCGAGTTGCCGAACGCACGCATCATGGCTTCCGGAAAGACCACAAGGCCGGCGCCGCCTTCCTTGGCTCGTCGGGCATACTCCTCCAGGATCTGCAGGTTCCCGTCCAGATCCCGGCCTGTGATGACTTGGGCAAGTGCCACGCGCACGATGTGTACCTCCAGTTCCGTACCTCCCAGTATGGCAGTGCTGCAAGGAAGTGCCGCGTATGTCGTCACATGGAAGGAGGAAGCGGCACATAGTTGGCGTGGAACTAAACTTGCAATCAATGGTCATGCCTATTTTGGAAACAGCAGCCGCCGTGGACGCCTCCCGTCCCGCGCCGCTCGGACTGAGCTCGCCGCAGTCCGGGGAGACTAATGCTGCCTCCGCACCCATCGGTCACGTCAACGTGGCAGTGTTCGCCCCGGATCTGGAGCGTGTGGAGATGGCGTACCAGGCGCCAGGCGAGGGATGGCGCGTCCACACTCTGCCGAACAAGGCCGACGGCATCCACTTCGGCATCGTGGACGGGGTTCCGCCCGGCACCCGCTACGGTTTCCGCGCCGCTCCTGAAGGCGGCGGACTTCCGGTGTCCGTGCCCTCGGTGGATTTTGACGACGACGGCGGACAGCCCCTGTTGCTTGACCCTTACGGCCGCGCCGTGGACCAGCGGGGCGAATTCCTGACGAGCGTGCATATGGACCGTGACTTTGACTGGGGAGATGACGCCACGCCGCGGACTCCGCTGCGGAACACGGTCATCTACGAGGCCCATGTCCGCGGCCAGACGATGTTGCACCCGGACATCCCCGAGCACCTGCGTGGAACATATGCAGGCATGGCCCATCCCGTGATGATCCAGCACCTGACGGAACTGGGTGTGACGGCCGTGCAGCTGCTTCCGATCCACTTCCACCTGGATGAGTCGCACCTTCAGGACCTTGGCCTGACCAACTACTGGGGCTACAACACCATAGCTTTCTTCGCACCGCAGTCCTCCTACGCCACCGAAGCTGCGCGGAACGCAGGGCCTCATGCGGTCCAGGACGAGATCAAGGGCATGGTCAAGCTGCTCCACGCTGCCGGGATCGAGGTGCTCCTGGATGTGGTCTACAACCACACAGCCGAGGCCGGACCGGACGGGCCTCCCATCAGCTTCCGCGGACTGGCGGAGAAACGGTACTACCGCCACGATGCCCACGGCCGCTACTTGGACACCACCGGCTGCGGCAACACACTGGACTTCAGTGATCCCGTTGTGGTGGACCTGGCTTTGGACTCGTTGCGCTACTGGGTCAACGACTTCCACGTGGACGGCTTCCGTTTCGACCTCGCTGTGACGCTTTGCCGCGATTCCGGAAACGAATACGACCCGAACCACCCGTTCCTGCGCGCGATCGCGGAAGATCCCGTGCTGTCCTCGGTCAAGCTGATTGCCGAGCCGTGGGACGTCGGTTTCGGCGGTTGGCAGACTGGACGGTTCCCCCGCGGCTGGGCTGACTGGAATGACCATTTCCGCGACGGCGTCCGCAACTTCTGGCTTTCCGATCGCGCAGCCATCGAGGCCGGCGGCCACGGCGGGTCAGTGGCGAAGCTCGCGCAGATCATGGCCGGTTCCCAGGAGCTGTTTGCCGCTTCAGGCAGGACGCGTCTGGCGTCGGTAAATTTCGTCACGGCCCACGACGGCTTCACCCTTGCGGACCTCGTCAGCTACGACCGTAAGCACAACGAAGACAACGGCGAGCAAAACAGGGACGGCCACGGCGATAACCGCAGCTACAACCATGGCTTCGAAGGCCGCAGCGAGAACGAGGCGATCGTTGCTGCCCGCGCCCTGTCAGTCCGCAACCTCATGGCTACCCTTTTGCTGTCCATTGGCGTTCCGATGATCACAGCCGGTGATGAACTAGGGCGGACGCAGCATGGGAACAACAACGCCTACTGCCAGGACAACCCCACTGCCTGGTTGGACTGGAGCCGCACCCACGAGGCCCACTCACTGTTCCGGACCACCCGCGAGTTGGTCCGCCTTCGGAGATGGTTCCTGAGCCAGCAGCCTGAGAGCTTCCCGGCGATGGCCGACGACTCCAGCCTTCAGTGGTTTGATGACAACGGCAAACGCATGACCCCGGCCCGCTGGAACGATCCCGGCGTCCGGTGTGTCCAACTTCTGATGGGTGACGAGGACAGCCAAGTGCGCGGCTTGATCGTGATCAACGGCAGCAACCATGACGTTCGGATGGTCCTGCCGGAGATTTTGAGCGAGACGGGCGTCGGGAAACGTATGTTCGAGCTCCGTTTCACCACGTCAGTGCTCCATGAACGCCGTAAGGGTGCGCTGGTAGCGTCCGGTGAACGGGATATCCTGCATGCCAACACCATCAACGTTTACCGCACCTGAAACCTGAGGAGTTCCCGGCATGAAACGCAGCAGGCTGGCGGCGTTCGCAGGTTTGGTGATCGCCGTCGTCGTGCTGGTTGTCGCAATGGTGAGCGGCCAGCAGGCGCCAACGGCACCTGGGGAGTCACCCGGCACCGCGGTAAGTACGACGTCGGCGCCGCCTGCTGCTGGCCGGGGACCGGAGAATCCTTCCGGACTGCCGGCCGTCAACGCCTCCCAGTTGCCCAAGGAAGCACGGCAGACCCTTGTCCTCATCGCGAAGGGCGGTCCCTACCCATACCGGGAAGATGACGGAAACTTCGGTAACTTCGAAGGACTCCTGCCCAAGAAGGGAAGCGGCTTCTATAAGGAGTACACGGTGCCGACGCCGGGCAAGTCCAACCGCGGAGAACGGCGCATAGTGGTGGGCAGGGACGCAGCCAAGTACTACACCGCGGACCACTACGAATCGTTCAAGTTCATCGTCGAGGATAAGTAGGAGCCCATGAAGATCTACTCAGCTGACACCTGGACGCTCGAAGAACTGCAGGAGCAGGTTTCCGACGCAGGCCGCCGCACTATCCTGGTGCCCCCCGCGGACACCAAGAAGGCCGTCCTCGAGGTCTTCGGCCAGGTCCTGGATTTCCCTGAGTACTACGGCGTGAACCTGGATGCCCTCAATGACTCCCTGCATGACTTCGCCGATTCCCTGTCGGAGGATGGCGATGCTCCGGTCACCATGATCTGGCAGGTCCCCGCGGCTTACCGGACGGACCGCTCATTCGGGGTGGTCTGCGAAATCCTCCAAGACGCAGAGCGCTACGCCGGCCGCGACCTGGCAGTGATCGCCGTCTTCCAGCACTAAAGCGCAAACGGCCTGGTGGATCCTAACCTTGGTCATCGTTTAAAGCCCACTGGGCGGCCGTGATCCGGCAGCGCACGTCAAAGGCGAGGAACCAGCCAGTGCGCCGAGGATTGCGGCCGCCCAGCGGCGGCTGAACCAAGACTAAGCGTTCGCGATCAACCCAAGTTCAGCCTTGGAAGCCAACGCCGCGTGCTTCGGGAACACCCGGACGGTGTAGCCGAAGGAACCCGAGCGGTTGATGACCAGTGAACCGTGGAAGAGATGCCGACCGTGGCCGAGGTCTTCCTTCGGGTCCAGTTCGGCAACCACAATGTCTTCGAGTTCATCGCTTTCCTCGGCCCGTCCGAAGGCCACCTCCACGGCGACGTCTTCGGGTGCGAGGTTGTTCAGGGCGATGTACGCGTTGACCTGGAGGGTGTCGCCTACTTGGGGTTCCTCGGAGAGGCCCACCGAATCGACGTGTTCCACTACAACCTCGGGCCAGGCGTTCCGGACCTTGGTGGTCCAGGCGGCGAGTTCCTTCGCCTCCCGGTAGGAGTCTGCGGAGGCCCTCCGCCCGGACACGGCTGCCGGGCAGTAGAGGTTGTTGACGTAGTCGTGGAGCATGCGTTCGGCGGAGACAGCAGGACCGAGGTTGGCCAGGGTGTGCTTGATCATCGAAACCCAGTGGGTGGGGATCTTCTCCGTGCTGGACTCGGAAGGTCCTGCCGCCCCGGCACCTTGGGACACGGTGGTGCCGTAGAAGCGGGGTGCCACCTGGGTTTCGAGGAGTTCGTAGAGGGCTGCGGCTTCGATGTCGTCACGTTGGTCGGCTGAGGCGCCGTTGTTGGCCGTGGGGATCGCCCAGCCGTTCTCGCCGTCGTACATTTCGTCCCACCAACCGTCCAACACGGACAGGTTCAACGAGCCGTTGATGGCCGCCTTCATCCCGGACGTGCCGCACGCCTCCAGGGGGCGGAGGGGGTTGTTGAGCCAGACGTCGCATCCCGGGAACAGGGTTCGCGCCATGGCGATGTCGTAGTTGGGCAGGAAGACGATCCTGTGGCGCACTTCGGGGTCGTCCGTGAACCGGACCAGGTCCTGGATCATTTTCTTGCCCGCATCGTCCGCTGGGTGCGACTTGCCCGCGATGACCAACTGGATGGGGTGCTTCGGGTCAAGGAGCAGGGCCTTGAGCCGCTTGGGGTCGCGCAGCATCAGGGTGAGGCGCTTGTAAGTGGGAACACGGCGGGCGAAGCCGATGGTCAGCACGTCCGGATCCAGGACTTTCGCGGTCCAGCCGAGTTCGGCGTCGGCGGCGCCCCGCTTCTTCCAGGAGGCGCGCAGGCGGCGGCGGACATCCTCGATCAGCTGGACGCGGAGTTCGCGGCGAAGTGCCCACACATCCTCGTCACTGACGTTGTAGGCGAGGTCCCAGCGCCCCATCGCTTCGGCTTCCGCGCCGAACTGGCTGCGGACAAGGGAGGAGATCCGCGGGTCCACCCAGGTAGGAACGTGGACGCCGTTGGTGACGGAGGCGATGGGCACCTCGGAGTGGTCGAATCCCGGCCACAGGCCTGCAAACATCTGGCGGGAAACAACGCCGTGAAGCTTCGCTACGCCGTTGGCGCGCTGCGCCAGGCGCAGGCCCATGACGGCCATGTTGAAAACCGCAGGGTTGCCGCCGTCGTAGTTTTCCCGGCCGAGCTCCAGGATCCGTTCCACCGGGACGGCAGGGGCGAGGCCCCCTTCGAAGAAGTGCTTGATCTGGACCGCTTCGAAGCGGTCGATCCCCGCGGGCACCGGTGTGTGGGTAGTGAAGACGGTGGAGGCGCGGCCGGCGGCGAGTGCCTCTTCCCAGCTGAGCGGATCAGCGGGATCGGACATGGCTTCCTGGATCCGCTCAATACCGAGGAACCCGGCGTGGCCTTCGTTGGTGTGGAAGACTTCCGGCGCGGGCGTGCCGGTCAGTTCCTGGTAGACGCGCAGGGCCTTCACGCCGCCCATGCCGAGCAGGAGCTCCTGCTGGAGGCGGTGGTCGCCGCCTCCGCCGTACAGGCGGTCCGTGATGCCGCGGGCGGCTTCGTCGTTGGAGGGAACGTTGGAGTCCAGCAGCAGCAGGGGCACGCGTCCGACGTCGGCACGCCAGACGTGCGCATGCAGCTCGCGTCCGTTGGGCAGCGGCAGGGAAATCTGCACGGCCTTGCCCTGGCCGCCGTCCTTTGCGGGGTGGCGCAGGAGTGTCAGGGGCAGCCCGTCAGGGTCCAGGACGGGGTACGTTTCCTGCTGCCAGGCATCGCGGGAGAGTGACTGCTTGAAGTAGCCGGCCTGGTAGAGGAGGCCGACGCCGATCAGCGGGACGCCGAGGTCGGATGCGGCTTTGAGGTGGTCGCCGGCAAGGATGCCGAGGCCGCCGGAGTACTGCGGGAGTACCTCGGTGATGCCGAATTCGGGGGAGAAATAGGCGATGCACTTGGGCGCGTCGTCGCCCAGGCTTTGGTACCAGCGCGGCTCGCTGAGGTAACGGTCCAAGTCCGCCGCGGCTTCCTGCACGCGCGCCACGAGCTCTCCGTCCGCGGCCAGGTCCTGAAGCTGTTCCCGGCTGATGGACCCAAGCAAGGCAATGGGATCATGCTGCGCGTCTTCCCACAGCGCAGGGTTGAGCCCTGCAAAAAGTTCCCGCGTGGGCCGGTGCCATGACCAACGCAAGTTCGTTGCCAAACGGGCTAATGGCCTGATGGGCTCAGGGAGGACGGTACGGACTGTAAACCTTCGGATTGCCTTCACGAGCGCCACACTAACCGACTCCCATGACAGTCGGAACCGCTTTGGGTTTCTTTTAGGTAAAAGACATGAGCGCGCCGAATATAGGTCGTGTGCTTAGCATTCTGTGATTTTTGTCAGTAACGTCGTGCTTGTGACGAATATCCAGCGAACCAGCACCGCTCTGAAATCCAAGACAAAAACGGACATCACCGACGGACTTCGCTTCGGCCGGTTCCCCATCACGGCTGTCCAGCCGGTGGTGGACGGGGGCCGTTTCCCGGCAAAGGCATTGCCCGGGGAAGACCTCCGGGTTTCTGCCACGGTATTCCGGGAAGGACATGATCAGCTCGGCGTTTCCGCTGTGCTCCTGGATCCCAGGGGCAAGGAACGCCAGCGGGTCCGGCTGGCCCCTTCCCAGGAGGAACGCTGGAAGGGTCTGGACCGCTGGGAGGGCCACCTGACCCCCACCGGTGTGGGAGCCTGGTCGTTCGTCATCGAAGCCTGGCACGACCGGTACGGCACGTGGCACCACAACGCCGAGGTGAAGGTTGCCGCCGGGATCGACGTCGAGCTCATGCTCACTGAAGGTTCCGTGCTCCTCGCCGAGGCGGCAGGGGACGACGCCGGACGCAGCGCCGCGGAAAAGCGCACCTTGCGTGCCGCGTCAGTCGTGCTGGCGGATACCACCAAGTCACCCGAGGAGCGCCTTGCCGCCGGTTTCAGCCGCGAGGTGCTGGCCGCCGTCGGGCGTGTTCCCATCCGTGAACTGGTGACGGTTTCCGAGCAGTTCCCGCTCAAGGTGGAACGGGACCTTGCCGGCCGTGGCTCGTGGTACGAATTCTTCCCCCGCTCCGAAGGTGCGGTGCTGGACCACGCCACCGGAGTATGGACTTCCGGCAACTTCCGCACCGCGGCCCGGCGGCTGGACGCCGTTGCCGGGATGGGGTTCGACGTCATCTACCTGCCGCCCATCCACCCCATTGGTTTCCAGCACCGGAAGGGCCGCAACAACACCTTGACACCGGGCCCGCAGGATCCCGGCTCGCCGTGGGCCATCGGTTCCAAGGACGGAGGCCACGACGCCATCCATCCTGATCTGGGGACTTTCGAGGACTTCGACGCGTTCGTTGCGCGTGCCAATGAGCTTGGCCTTGAGGTGGCACTGGACCTGGCCCTGCAGGCCGCTCCAGACCACCCATGGGTCGAGTCGAATCCGGAATGGTTCACCACCCGCGTGGACGGCTCCATTGCCTACGCGGAAAACCCGCCGAAGAAGTACCAGGACATCTACCCCCTCAACTTCGACAATGACCCCGCCGGCCTCTCCAAGGAAATCCTGCGCATCGTCCAGTTGTGGATCAGCCACGGCGTGAAGATTTTCCGCGTGGACAATCCGCACACCAAGCCTGTCTGGTTCTGGGAATGGCTGATCGGAAAGATCAACAAGCGCAATCCCGAGGTGGTTTTCCTCGCGGAGGCGTTCACCCGGCCGCCCATGATGCACGCCCTGGGACGGGCAGGATTCCAGCAGTCGTACACGTACTTCACGTGGAGGAACACCAAGACAGAAATCGAGGAGTACTTCCACGAGGTCAGCCACGAGACCCCGGCGTTCTTCCGCCCGAACTTCTTCGTGAACACCCCGGACATCCTCACCGAGTACCTGCAGTACGGCGGCCCGGCGGCTTTCAAGATCCGTGCCGTCCTCGCCTCCACCGCCAGCCCGCTATGGGGCGTCTATGCCGGCTACGAGCTGTATGAGCACGTTGCCAGGCCCGGTGCGGAAGAGTACATCGACAACGAAAAGTACGAGTACAAGGCACGTGACTGGGAGGGTGCTGCGGCGTCCGGCCACACGCTGGCCCCCTACATCACCAGGCTCAACACCATCCGCAAGGACCACCCGGCCCTGGGCGATTTGCAGAACCTGACATTGCACGGGAGCACGGACGATGCAACCGTTGTGTACTCCAAGCACAAGACGTTGCCGGACGGCCGCAAGGACACTTTGATCGTGGTGGTCAACGTGGATCCGCACAGCACGCGGGAGAGCACGGTTTCGCTGGACCTCGCTGCGCTGCAGCTCGATCCCGGAGACTTCAACGACGAGGGCCGTTACTGGGTGGACGACCTCATCAGCGGACAAAGCTGGGAATGGGGCGAACACAACTACGTCCGGCTGGACGCCCACGTTGAGCCGGCCCACGTGCTCAGCATCCGGAGGCAGCCTTAGTGAGTTTTTCTCCGCAAAACCCGAGCCAGTACTTCACTCCGAAGAACACCTTCGAGCTGAACGCTCCCGGTCTCCAGCATGATCCACACTGGTACCGCAAAGCTGTGTTCTACGAGGTACTGGTTCGGGCCTTTGCGGATGCCAACGGTGACGGCTCCGGTGACTTCCAGGGCCTGATCGACAAGTTGGACTACCTGCAATGGCTGGGCGTCGATTGCCTGTGGCTGCCGCCGTTCTTCCAATCGCCGTTGCGTGACGGCGGTTACGACATTGCCGACTACACCTCAGTGCTGGACGAGTTCGGGACCATCAGCGATTTCAAGCGCCTGGTGGCCGAAGCGCATGCCCGCGGCGTTCGGGTCATCATCGACCTTCCGCTGAACCACACTTCGGACCAGCACCCCTGGTTCCAGGAATCCCGTAAGGACCCCACCGGCCCTTACGGGGATTTCTATGTGTGGAGCGACACCGACGAGAAGTACCAGGACGCACGGATCATCTTCGTGGACACCGAAGAATCCAACTGGACTTTTGACCCCATCCGCCGGCAATTCTTCTGGCACCGCTTCTTCAGCCACCAGCCGGACCTGAACTTCGAGAACCCGGCCGTCATCGACGCCCTGCACGATGTTGTCCGTTTCTGGCTGGACCAGGGGATCGACGGCTTCAGGGCAGATGCCATTCCCTACCTCTATGAGGAAGAGGGCACCAACTGCGAGAACCTTCCGCAGACCCACACCTTCCTGCAGGACCTGAGGCGGATGGTGGACGAAAGCTACCCGGGCCGGGTGATCATCGCCGAGGCAAACCAGCCCCCGCATGAAGTGGTGGAGTACTTCGGAACCGAGGAAGCACCCGAATGCCACATGGCGTTCCACTTTCCCATCATGCCCAGGCTGTACTACGCGCTGCGTGACCAGAAGGCCGCCCCGATCATCGAGACCTTGCGGGATACACCCAGGATTCCGCGGGGAGCGCAGTGGGGCACCTTCCTCCGCAACCACGACGAACTGACCTTGGAAATGGTGAGGTCCGACGAGCGGGCAGCGATGCTCGGCTGGTACGCCCCGGATCCCCGGATGCGGGCCAACATCGGTATCCGACGCCGGCTGGCACCGTTGCTGGACAACTCCCGGGCCGAAATCGAATTAATCAACGCCCTTCTGCTCTCCCTGCCGGGCAGTCCGTTCCTCTACTACGGCGACGAAATCGGGATGGGTGACAACATCTGGCTCGATGACCGCGACGCCGTGCGCACGCCGATGCAGTGGAACCCGGACCGCAACGCAGGATTCTCCAACGCAGACCCCGGCAAGCTCTACCTGCCGATCATCCAGTCGCTGGTTTACAACTTCGCCATGGCCAACGTGGAGGCCCAGGCCGCCCATTCCGGCTCGCTGTTGCGCTGGACGCGCCAGATCCTGAGCGTCCGGAAGAACCATCCGGTGTTCGGGCTGGGCAACTTCCGCCACATCGAGGCCGACCACGAGGCCGTGCTGGCGTACGTCCGGGAACTTGCTCCGGGAAATGAGGAAGGGGAAACGGCACAGACGATTCTGTGCGTCTTCAATCTTTCGCAGCATCCCGTAGCGGCCACCCTGGACCTCCCTGAGTTCGCCGGCCGCGGCTTCAGGGACATCTTTGGCGGCCAGCCCTTCCCGGCCGTGGGTGATAACGGCCAGCTGACTGTGATGTTGGGGAGCCACGCCTTCTACTGGCTAAGGCTCCGCTCCGCATTTTCCAATCCCTCGTCGCCTATGACGCAGGCGATCCCGGTGGTGTCGACGAAAGGATGAGATGAGCAAGGGAACGTTGGACCCCTTGATTGAAAGCCTTCTGCGCGGCTGGCTCCCCACGAGGCGCTGGTTTCCGGTCAAGAGTCCGGAATTCGACCTGGAGCGCGTAGGTGGTTTCGCCCTCCCGGAACCGGGCGGGGCGGATGCAGTGGAAGTCCTGCTGCTTGCCGTCACCTACAAGACGGCCGACGGCGGCCCGCGGACCGACGTCGTGCAGGTTCCGTTGAGCTTCCACGGCCAACCGCTGGCGGACGCCCCCGAAGCTCTTATCGGTGAGGTGACGCAGCCCGGGGGTGGGCTCCGGCTGGTGTACGACGCTGCCTTCGATGAAGCCTTCATCAAGGGTTGGCTGGAACTCATGCGCGCCGAAAGCACAGCGGGAGAGGGGGCAGCACGCGGCCACCTCGCCGCCGGCCGCCTGACCCTGCCGGACAACCCGACGTCCGTGAAGGTGCTCTCCGGTGAACAGTCCAATACGTCCGTGATCGTGGACGACGGTGACTCAGCGTCCATCGTGAAGATCTTCCGGGTGCTCGCGGCCGGGAAGAACCCGGAAGTGGAGCTGGGCGCGGCCCTGACCGCCGCCGAAACCGGGGAAGTTCCGGCAACCCTCGGCTGGATCACCGGTTCGTGGCACGCGCAGGGTGAGGCTGCGGGAGGCGAACTCACGGTTGCCCACGAATTCCTCCGCGGGGGACAGGACGCCTGGCGACTGGCCGTAGAGGCAGCGGGTTCCGGCACCGACTTCACGGCCGAAGCCCACGGGCTCGGTGCTGCCACCGCCACGGTCCATGCGAGGCTGGCCGGGACCTTTGGGACTTTCCCCGGCCAGGAAAAGGGCCCGGCGATCATCGCAACGCTCGCACGGCGGGTCCGGGCCTCGTGGGCTGAGGCGGCAACCGCCGTCGGGCCTTACGACCAAAGGCTTGAAGAGCTGTTGGCGACCCTCGACGACAACGCCGTAGGCCAGCTGCAACGCGTCCACGGCGACCTCCACCTCGGCCAGATTCTCCGGGTTCCGGAGGCCGGAGGGAAGCCGGGACGCTGGGCCATCCTCGATTTCGAAGGCGAGCCGCTCCGGACCATCGACGAACGCAATATGCCGGACCTCCCGTTGCGGGACGTCGTGGGGATGCTGCGCTCCTTCGACTACGCCGCAGGAGCGGCAATCCGCGAAAACGCGGAAGCTGCAGTGCCCGACTCCTGGGTGGATGACTGCGCCGAGGCCTTCCTGGCCGGGTACGCGGAAGTCAATCCCGGAGCCATTGACCGCAGCTCACCGCTCTTTGTGGCATTGTGGCTGGACAAGGCCTTGTACGAGGTGGTCTATGAGTTGCGGAACCGGCCGGATTGGTTAGCCATCCCGGTCAACGCGGCACGGCACATCCTTGATAACACGGACCGCGGCACGCCCGCGGCTACAGCGGAAGGTAATGACATGACTGGCTCTGCACGCACCGAACGGCCCCGCGTTCCCCGGCAGGTGGACGCCGAGACCTTGGCCCGTGTGGCAGCCGGCGCCCACCACGCGCCCCACTCGGTCCTGGGCGCACACCTTGACGACCACGGCCACGTCACCGTCCGCTCGGTCAAGCACCTGGCCAAGTCGGTAACAGTGGTGACCGAGGCCGGGCGCACCCCCATGGAACACGAAGCCCATGGTGTGTGGGTGGCGGTCCTGGAGCCGCTCCAGCCCGGCCACGTGCCGGACTACCGTCTGGAAGTGGAGTACGACGCCGATTCCGTCACCGTTGATGACCCGTACCACTACCTGCCCACGGTGGGAGAAGTGGATCTGCACCTGATTGGCGAAGGACGGCACGAGCGCCTCTGGGACGTCCTGGGCGCGCATATCCAGAACTACCGCACGTCCTTGGGCGATGTGCATGGCGTGTCCTTCGCCGTATGGGCTCCCAACGCGCAGGCTGTGCGGGTCATCGGTGATTTCAATGGCTGGGACGGCCGGCAGCATGCGCTGCGCTCGCTGGGCTCATCCGGTGTGTGGGAAGTCTTCATTCCGGGCGTTGTAGCAGGGGCGTGCTACAAATTCGAAATCATGACCCGGTCCGGGCACTGGGTGGAGAAGGCTGACCCGCTTGCTTTCGGGACCGAGGTCCCGCCGCTGACTGCGTCCCGCGTGGTCGATTCCAGCTACCGCTTCAAAGATTCGGAGTGGATGGCTGCGCGTGCCGCCAAGGATCCGCACAACTCCCCGATGAGCGTCTACGAGGTACACCTTGGTTCGTGGCGTCTGGGCCTTGGCTACAAGGAACTGGCCAAGGAACTGGTGGACTACGTCAAGTGGCTCGGGTTCACCCACGTGGAGTTCATGCCGGTAGCCGAACACCCCTTCGGCGGTTCATGGGGCTACCAGGTCACGTCCTACTTTGCCCCCACCTCGCGGTTCGGCCATCCCGATGAATTCCGCTTCCTGGTGGACTCCCTCCACCAAGCCGGGATAGGCGTGCTGCTGGACTGGGTTCCCGCGCACTTCCCCAAGGACTCGTGGGCACTTGCCCAGTTCGACGGCCAACCGCTCTACGAACATTCGGATCCTGCGCTGGGGGAGCACCCGGACTGGGGAACGCTGATCTTCGACTTCGGCCGGCGCGAGGTCCGCAACTTCCTGGTGGCCAACGCCCTCTACTGGCTGGACGAATTCCACATTGACGGTCTCCGCGTCGATGCGGTCGCCTCCATGATCTACCTGGACTACTCACGGGAAGAGGGGCAGTGGCGGCCCAACAAGTTTGGCGGCCGCGAGAACCTCGAAGCGATTTCCTTCATGCAGGAAGTCAACGCCACGGTGTACAAGACCCATCCGGGAGCCGTGACAATCGCCGAAGAATCCACTGCCTTCCCCGGCGTGACGGCACCGACCAACCACGGCGGCCTCGGCTTCGGGCTCAAATGGAACATGGGCTGGATGCACGACTCGCTCAAGTACATCGCCGAGGATCCGATCAACCGCCAATGGCACCACGGCACCATCACGTTCTCCTTGGTGTACGCCTTCTCGGAGAACTTCCTGTTGCCCATCAGCCATGACGAGGTGGTGCACGGGAAGGGTTCCATGCTGCGCAAGATGCCGGGCGACCGGTGGCAGCAGCTGGCCAACCTGCGTGCCTTCTTTGCGTACCAGTGGGCACACCCGGGCAAGCAGCTCATCTTCATGGGCACGGAATTCGGCCAGGAAGCCGAGTGGTCGGAACAGTACGGCCTGGATTGGTTCCTTGCCGACATCCCCGCGCACCGTGGGCTGCAGTTGCTGATCAAGGACCTCAACGAGCTGTACGCGGCTACCCCGGCACTGCATGTGCAGGACAATGACCCTGCCGGATTCCAGTGGATCAACGGCGGGGATGCCCAACACAACGTCCTCTCCTTCATCCGGTACGACCGTGAAGGCAAGGCCGTCGTGTGTGCAGTCAACTTCTCCGGTGCCCCGCACCAGGACTACGTCCTTGGGGTGCCGTCCGCCGGTAAGTGGACCGAAGTGCTGAACACCGACGCCGAAAGCTACGGCGGTTCGGGAGTCGTAAACAACGGCGCCCTGGAAGCGACCACTCCGGGTGCGGATGGTCAACCAGCCGCACTGAAGGTCACGCTCCCGCCGCTGGGCGCTTCATGGTTCATGGTGGCTGAGTAGGACAGGCGCGGATCCCGTTCATTGCGACCCAGGTCCGCGGTGGCTGGCCGTGCTGCGTGAGGAAAAGGACCCGCATCCGATGGATGCGGGTCCTTTTCCTTGAGTTTGCAGGGTTTCCCGCCGGAGCGGTACCCGTGTTCGCGGACGCTTTGCGTTCTGGGCGGAGCGGGGGTAGAGTTAATTCTCGCGCTGGTCCCCGAGCGGAGATCGCGATCTGACAAGTTACCGCAAGGAAAACATCAAGTAGCCGCAAGGTGAAAAATGACGTCAGAATCGCCGATTTGACTCGGAGGAGTTCAGCGGGTAAGTTTGAAAAGTTGCTCCGGAGCGATCTGCTGGCCGTTGTGGTTGGTGGTGGTACTGCTTTGGATTAGTGACCTGTTGTTTGAGAACTCAATAGTGTGCCAAGTTTGTTGATACCGATTGTTTTTTGATTGGTTGAATTTTTGCCGGGCCATTGCGCACCCCCGTGTGTGGTGGTTTGGTTTTCAGCTGGTTTCAGATTTGCAGCTGCTTTTGCCGTGATTTCCGGTGGGGGTGGTTGTGTTTCGTTTTTTGTTTTTGAACGGAGAGTTTGATCCTGGCTCAGGATGAACGCTGGCGGCGTGCTTAACACATGCAAGTCGAACGATGATCCGGTGCTTGCGCCGGGGATTAGTGGCGAACGGGTGAGTAACACGTGAGTAACCTGCCCTTGACTCTGGGATAAGCCTGGGAAACTGGGTCTAATACCGGATATGACTCCTCATCGCATGGTGGGGGGTGGAAAGCTTTTTGTGGTTTTGGATGGACTCGCGGCCTATCAGCTTGTTGGTGGGGTAATGGCCTACCAAGGCGACGACGGGTAGCCGGCCTGAGAGGGTGACCGGCCACACTGGGACTGAGACACGGCCCAGACTCCTACGGGAGGCAGCAGTGGGGAATATTGCACAATGGGCGAAAGCCTGATGCAGCGACGCCGCGTGAGGGATGACGGCCTTCGGGTTGTAAACCTCTTTCAGTAGGGAAGAAGCCCTCTTTGGGGGTGACGGTACTTGCAGAAGAAGCGCCGGCTAACTACGTGCCAGCAGCCGCGGTAATACGTAGGGCGCAAGCGTTATCCGGAATTATTGGGCGTAAAGAGCTCGTAGGCGGTTTGTCGCGTCTGCTGTGAAAGACCGGGGCTCAACTCCGGTTCTGCAGTGGGTACGGGCAGACTAGAGTGCAGTAGGGGAGACTGGAATTCCTGGTGTAGCGGTGAAATGCGCAGATATCAGGAGGAACACCGATGGCGAAGGCAGGTCTCTGGGCTGTAACTGACGCTGAGGAGCGAAAGCATGGGGAGCGAACAGGATTAGATACCCTGGTAGTCCATGCCGTAAACGTTGGGCACTAGGTGTGGGGGACATTCCACGTTTTCCGCGCCGTAGCTAACGCATTAAGTGCCCCGCCTGGGGAGTACGGCCGCAAGGCTAAAACTCAAAGGAATTGACGGGGGCCCGCACAAGCGGCGGAGCATGCGGATTAATTCGATGCAACGCGAAGAACCTTACCAAGGCTTGACATGGACCGGAAAGACCTGGAAACAGGTGCCCCGCTTGCGGCCGGTTTACAGGTGGTGCATGGTTGTCGTCAGCTCGTGTCGTGAGATGTTGGGTTAAGTCCCGCAACGAGCGCAACCCTCGTTCTATGTTGCCAGCGGTTCGGCCGGGGACTCATAGGAGACTGCCGGGGTCAACTCGGAGGAAGGTGGGGACGACGTCAAATCATCATGCCCCTTATGTCTTGGGCTTCACGCATGCTACAATGGCCGGTACAAAGGGTTGCGATACTGTGAGGTGGAGCTAATCCCAAAAAGCCGGTCTCAGTTCGGATTGGGGTCTGCAACTCGACCCCATGAAGTCGGAGTCGCTAGTAATCGCAGATCAGCAACGCTGCGGTGAATACGTTCCCGGGCCTTGTACACACCGCCCGTCAAGTCACGAAAGTTGGTAACACCCGAAGCCGGTGGCCTAACCCTTGTGGGGGGAGCCGTCGAAGGTGGGACCGGCGATTGGGACTAAGTCGTAACAAGGTAGCCGTACCGGAAGGTGCGGCTGGATCACCTCCTTTCTAAGGAGCTGCTAGCAACTGGTTGCTGTGCCTGCATGGGTGTGGTGGTGGTTGTCAGTGTTGCCCATTGCGCAGGCGTCTGTTCTGCGGTGGGTGCTCATGGGTGGAATATCAGCAAATCAAGTTTTTTGGCATGGCCTTTGGTGGTGGTGTCCTGGCGTGAGTACGGCGGCCCTCTTTTCGCACTTTTGTGTGGGGGGGGTTGTTGGGAAAGCGGTCCGGGGTGTTGGTTGCCGGGTTGTGTTTGGCGCACTGTTGGGTCCTGAGGCAACAGGGCCTTTTTGCAGCAATGCAGGGAATCCTTGGTGTTTCTTGTTGTTCCTGCGGCCGGCACCCCCTCGTGTTTGTGTGGGGTGGGTGTGGTTGACGGGGTTGTTGTTTGAGAACTACATAGTGGACGCGAGCATCTGGACACATGGTCCTGCACTCTTTTTGGGGGTGTGGGTTGTGTGTTCTAGCAATTTCTTTGATGAATGAACCTGGCCCTTTTGTGGTCGTGGTTCTCTCGAATTGATTGAGTGCATCAGCCGCAGCCTGTTTGGGTTGTGGTTTTGTGTGGTCAAGTTTTTAAGGGCGCACGGTGGATGCCTTGGCATTAGGAGCCGAAGAAGGACGTAGGAATCTGCGATAAGCCTGGGGGAGTTGATAACCGAGCGGTGATCCCAGGATGTCCGAATGGGGAAACCCCGCACAACGCTGCAAGGTGATTGTGTGACCCGTGCCTGAATTCATAGGGTGCGTGGGGGGAACGCGGGGAAGTGAAACATCTCAGTACCCGCAGGAAGAGAAAACAAGAGTGATTCCGTTAGTAGTGGCGAGCGAACGCGGATGAGGCTAAACCGTTCCATGTGTGATAGCCGGCGGGCGTTGCGTGGGCGGGGTTGTGGGACTTTCCGTGCTGGTTCTGCCGGACCGGTGGGGTGTGGGTGTGCGTATAGGTGAACGGTCTTGAAAGGCCGGCCAGAGAGGGTGTGAGTCCCGTAACCGTAATGTGTGGCACCGCCTTTGGAGAGGATCCCAAGTAGCACGGGGCCCGAGAAATCCCGTGTGAATCTGTCAGGACCACCTGATAAGCCTAAATACTTCCTAATGACCGATAGCGGACCAGTACCGTGAGGGAAAGGTGAAAAGTACCCCGGGAGGGGAGTGAAACAGTACCTGAAACCGTGTGCTTACAATCCGTCAGAGCATCTGCAGCCCTTCGGGGTTGTATGGGTGTGATGGCGTGCCTTTTGAAGAATGAGCCTGCGAGTTAGTGTTACGTCGCGAGGTTAACCCGTGTGGGGAAGCCGTAGCGAAAGCGAGTCTGAACAGGGCGTGTTCAGTGGCGTGATCTAGACCCGAAGCGGAGTGATCTACCCATGGCCAGGTTGAAGCGACGGTAAGACGTCGTGGAGGACCGAACCCACTTCAGTTGAAAATGGAGGGGATGAGCTGTGGGTAGGGGTGAAAGGCCAATCAAACTCCGTGATAGCTGGTTCTCCCCGAAATGCATTTAGGTGCAGCGTTGCGTGTTTCTTGCCGGAGGTAGAGCTACTGGATGGCCGATGGGCCCTACAAGGTTACTGACGTCAGCCAAACTCCGAATGCCGGTAAGTCAGAGCGCAGCAGTGAGACTGTGGGGGATAAGCTTCATAGTCGAGAGGGAAACAGCCCAGACCACCAACTAAGGCCCCTAAGCGTGTGCTAAGTGGGAAAGGATGTGGAGTTGCTTAGACAACCAGGAGGTTGGCTTAGAAGCAGCCATCCTTGAAAGAGTGCGTAATAGCTCACTGGTCAAGTGATTCCGCGCCGACAATGTAGCGGGGCTCAAGTACACCGCCGAAGTTGTGGCATTCACGCATTACCCTAGCCTTCGTGGTTCAGGGGTGTGGATGGGTAGGGGAGCGTCGTGTGGGCGGTGAAGTCGCGGTGTAAACCAGCGGTGGAGCCTACACGAGTGAGAATGCAGGCATGAGTAGCGAAAGACGGGTGAGAAACCCGTCCGCCGAATGATCAAGGGTTCCAGGGTCAAGCTAATCTGCCCTGGGTAAGTCGGGACCTAAGGCGAGGCCGACAGGCGTAGTCGATGGACAACGGGTTGATATTCCCGTACCGGCGAAAAACCGCCCATGTTGAACGGGGGATACTAACCACCGCCGGTCTTTCTTGTTGCGCCACTTGTGGTGTGATGGTTGGGCTGGTGCTGGGACCTGATCCCGGGAGGCAAGCGTATTAACAGGTGTGACGCAGGAAGGTAGCCGGGCCGGGCGATGGTAGCCCCGGTCCAAGGATGTAGGGTCAGGGATAGGCAAATCCGTTCCTGTGTGTTTCGAGCACGATCCTGAGATCTGATGGGACCCCCGCATGGGGGGATCCGGTGATCCTATGCTGCCTAGAAAAGCATCGACGCGAGGTTTTAGCCGCCCGTACCCCAAACCGACACAGGTGATCAGGTAGAGAATACCAAGGCGATCGAGAGAATTATGGTTAAGGAACTCGGCAAAATGCCCCCGTAACTTCGGGAGAAGGGGGGCCTGCCCCGTGATACAGACTTGCTTTGTGGAGCGGGTGTGGGCCGCAGAGACCAGGGGGAAGCGACTGTTTACTAAAAACACAGGTCCGTGCGAAGTCGCAAGACGATGTATACGGACTGACTCCTGCCCGGTGCTGGAAGGTTAAGAGGACCGGTTAGCCCCTTGCGGGCGAAGTTGGGAATTTAAGCCCCAGTAAACGGCGGTGGTAACTATAACCATCCTAAGGTAGCGAAATTCCTTGTCGGGTAAGTTCCGACCTGCACGAATGGAGTAACGACTTCCCCGCTGTCTCAACCATAAACTCGGCGAAATTGCAGTACGAGTAAAGATGCTCGTTACGCGCAGCAGGACGGAAAGACCCCGAGACCTTTACTATAGTTTGGTATTGGTGTTCGGAGTGGCTTGTGTAGGATAGGTGGGAGACGTTGAAACCCGGACGCCAGTTCGGGTGGAGTCATCGTTGAAATACCACTCTGGTCACTTTGGACATCTAACTTCGGCCCGTGATCCGGGTCAGGGACAGTGCCTGATGGGTAGTTTAACTGGGGCGGTTGCCTCCTAAAAAGTAACGGAGGCGCCCAAAGGTTCCCTCAGCCTGGTTGGCAATCAGGTGTCGAGTGTAAGTGCACAAGGGAGCTTGACTGTGAGAGATACATCTCAAGCAGGGACGAAAGTCGGGACTAGTGATCCGGCGGTACATTGTGGAATGGCCGTCGCTCAACGGATAAAAGGTACCTCGGGGATAACAGGCTGATCTTGCCCAAGAGTCCATATCGACGGCATGGTTTGGCACCTCGATGTCGGCTCGTCGCATCCTGGGGCTGGAGTAGGTCCCAAGGGTTGGGCTGTTCGCCCATTAAAGCGGTACGCGAGCTGGGTTTAGAACGTCGTGAGACAGTTCGGTCCCTATCCGCTGCGCGCGCAGGAAATTTGAGAAGGGCTGTCCTTAGTACGAGAGGACCGGGACGGACGAACCTCTGGTGTGTCAGTTGTACTGCCAAGTGCACCGCTGATTAGCTACGTTCGGATGGGATAACCGCTGAAAGCATCTAAGCGGGAAGCTCGCTTCAAGATGAGATTTCCAAACACATTATGTGTGAGAGGCCCCCAGCCAGACCACTGGGTTGATAGGCCGGATGTGGAAGCGAGGACTAAAGACTCGTGAAGCTGACCGGTACTAATAGGCCAACAACTTACACCACACACAACACACTGCACGCGTCCACTATGTGGTTCCCAACCAACAACCCGGGAACACCAACACAACAACACAACTAAACAAGCACCACAGTTGTAACCACACACACTTCCCACCCCCACCACAAGGCGGGGGACGGGTAACAAGGTTACGGCGGTCATAGCGTGGGGGAAACGCCCGGTCCCATTCCGAACCCGGAAGCTAAGACCCACAGCGCCGATGGTACTGCACCCGGGAGGGTGTGGGAGAGTAGGACACCGCCGGACACAAATTACACAGTGAGCCCCGACCACGACGGTCGGGGCTCACTGCATTTAAAACCCACCCCCGAAAACCACGGGTAGAGTTGGTGGTCATGGAAAGTCTTTTCAGCCACCCCACCCCTGACTCCACACCGGCCAACGCAGGTGGGGAGGACCTGGAGCCGTTGGTATTCACTACCGTGGTGCCCACCACCATTCAGCACGCATTCATGGGATTCACGGACCACCCGCACCTGTGGTGGCCCATGGCCGAACACAGCGTCTACGGGGCCGGCTCGCATGTGGAATTTGAGGAGAACATGATCCTCGAGACAGCCGAGGACGGCCGCACGTCGGTCTGGGGCACCATCGACGACTGGCAGCCCCCAATGTCCTTCCACACCAGTTGGTACCCTGCCAGCACCCCGCTCTGGTCTACTGAGATTCTGGTAGCCTTCAGGGCCGTTGACGGGGGAACCGAAGTGCGCCTTGTGCACGATGGTTGGGAGGGCGCTGAAGACCCCAAAGCTACGCGCGATTCCTACGCTGAAGGATGGCCGGGCGTCCTGGCGAACTACTCACGGTTCATGGGCGGAGCCGTTGCCTAGCGCGGGTGCATCCACGGCCGGGATCAGACGGCTCACTGCTGGCGACTGGCAGCAATTGAAAGCCGTGCGGTTGGAAATGCTGGCCGATACTCCCATGGCGTATATCGAGAGCCTGGATGCGGCGCGGCGGCAAACCGATGCGCAGTGGCAGGAACGGGCCAAGGCGATGTCGGGAGACGGAAGCGTCACCTTGATCGCGGAGGAAAACAACCCCGCCCGCCGGATCAGGGGCCTCATGCGCGTAGCCCTGACGCATCCGCAAAAGGTGGGGAATTCACTGCACGCAGTGTTGATCAGCGTCTACGTGGCACCGGAATACCGGGGGCTGGGCTTGGCTGACGAGCTGCTGGTGGCGTGCTGCGATGCAGCTGCCCATGACTTGGGAGCCCACGTGCTGGAGCTCGGCGTCCACGAGGACAATGCCCGCGCGCTGTCTTTCTATGAACGCCATGGTTTCTTACTGACGGGGGAGTCCAAGCCCTTCCCCCAGGACAAGACCAAACGTGAGCTGATCATGGAGCGTCGGCTGACCATGAGCGAAAGGAACACCGACCTTGGCGGATGAAACGGCTATTTCCGGAACCACGGAGGAAAGCATTAGAGGCCGCGCAGCCGTGGACAAAGCTTCGGCGGGACGGGCGCCGGAGGATCGGGATTTCGTGGAACAGCTGGGATCCGGCCTGGCACCATCCCAGCTGGCCGAGGACGAGGCAACACTGACGGTCTACTCCGCAGACCAAGGCCCGCTGCTCGAACGTCACTTGCCACTCGCCGTCGTATGGGCTGAATCGGTGCAGGACGTCCAGCACATTGTCCGTACGTGCTCCGCGCACAGGGTTCCAATCGTTGCACGCGGTGCCGGTACCGGCGTATCGGGCGGAGCCCACGCCACGCGGGGTTGCATCGTCCTCAGCTTGGAACGGATGAAGCGGATCCTTGACCTGAACCCGGATGACGAGACCGCCGTCGTCGAACCCGGCGTCATTAACGCGGAGCTGAACGCTGCTGCCGCTGCGCACGGGCTCATGTATGCGCCGGACCCGGCGAGTTACAAGATGTCCACGATTGGCGGCAACGTGGCGACGAACGCCGGCGGCCTGAGGTGTGCAAAGTATGGCGTGACGCGTGATTCTGTTCTTGCCCTGGACGTCGTCATGGCAGACGGCTCCCTCCTGCATACCGGGCACCAGACGTTCAAAGGCGTGGCAGGCTATGACCTCACGGCGCTGATGGTGGGCTCTGAAGGCACATTGGGGATAGTGGTGGGCGTGACGGTCCGCCTCAAGTACTTGCCCCACGAGGTCCACACCATTGCGGCTTTCTACCAGGATTTCCGCAGCGCAGCTGCCGGGGTGCTGGCGGTCGGCAAAGCGCGGGTGCAGCCGGCCATCATGGAGTTGCTGGATAACGGAACCTTGGAGCAACTGGACGCACTGCACGGCTCGGACCTGCAGAAGCGCGGGAAGTCGTTGTTGCTGATTCAGACCGACGGCTTTGGGGCGGCCGCTGAGGCGGCTGTGGTCCGGCAGGTCCTTGCCGATGGCGGCGCTACAGTCACCATGGAAGCCAGCGCGGAAGCGGAAATGTTGGTAGAGCTGCGCCGCAACAGCCGCGGCGTGGAGGTCGACGACGAGTTCCGCGTGGGCGAGGACATTGCCGTTCCGCGCTCGAAGCTGGTGGAGTTCGTCGCATCGCTCGAGGCCATGGCCGTCCGCCACCGGGTCCGGCTCAAGGTGGTAGCCCACGCCGGCGACGGCAACCTGCATCCGACGTTCTGGATGGACCGCGTGGACGACGCTACAGACGCCGACGCCTTGGTGCGGCTCAACGCGGCCCTGGATGAGTCCATCCGGGTAGGCCTGGAGATGGGTGGGACCATCACCGGGGAACATGGAGTAGGCCAATACAAGCTCCGTTGGCTGGGGCTGGAGCAGCCTGAACCTGTGCGTGAACTGCAGCGCAGGATCAAGGAGCTGTTCGACCCCGCAGGGATCCTGAACCCCGGAAAGGCCATTTAGCCATCTAGGCTTTTGGTATTCCAATAATCTCGATCTGCGTTTTCGGTCATGTTTCGCCGCGCTTTATCAGCGGTTTACTTTGACGTCTTGGCGTCCTATTCTATTTTGGTATACCAAAATACCGAAGAGGGGATGGATGTGGGAGAAAAGCGCCGAGCCGTACAGGGAGAAGTCCAAGACTGAAGACGGTCATGGTGCTGCTGGCCCTGGTGCTGGTGTCCATCAACCTCCGGCCAGCTATCACCACAATCGCCGGAGTGATGAACCAGCTCGAGGATGCCTTCCAGCTGGGTCCGCAATGGCTGCCCCTCCTGGGCACGCTCCCGGTCCTTGCCTTCGGCGTATCAGGGCCCATCGGGCCTTGGCTGGCCCGGCGTCTCGGCGCTGGGCGCGCCGTGGCAGTCGCCCTGCTGGTACTGGCTGCGGCGCTCATTGTGCGGGCCACTGTCCCGGCGCTCCTTTTGCCCGGAACCTTCCTGTGCGGCATGGCGATTATGACGGCCAGCGTGTTGGTTCCCCAGATCGTCAAGACCAACCGCGGCACGGGCTGGTGGACGGGCCTCTGCGCCCTGGGGTTTGGACTCGGTGCAGCCTTGGGCGCCGGACTCGTCCGGCCCTTGGAACATGCCTTGGGCGGCAGCCTCGGTGGGGCACTCGCCGTATGGGCCGTGCCCGCTCTGTTGGGCGCCTTCCTGATACAGCGCTCGGGAGGAGGCCCGACGTCGGCACCGGCCGCAGCGGGCAATGTCACCTCGGCGGGGAATGCCGCCTCGGCTGGCAATGCCACCTCAGCGGGCAATGCCACCTCAGCGGCCGGGGAAGCTGCGGCGCTGACGCCGGATTCGCCGTCGTCGGCTGTCGCGCCCAGTGCTGTGGTGCCCAATGCTGTTGTTCCACTGCGTAAGCAGCGCACGGCCTGGGCCGTGACAGCGTTCTTCGGGTTGCAGGCAATGCTCTACTTCGCCATCACGTCCTGGCTGGCCGTTTTCCTTGTCTCCGAGGGACTCTCCTCCGTGGATGCCGCAGCGTTGCTGGCGTGGTTCAGCCTGGCCGGCCTTCCGGCGAGCCTGCTGGCTCCTGTCCTGGCCGGAAAGCCCAAGGTCCTTCGGGTTCTGGGACCAGGTTTGGGCCTTTCCGTCGCAGTGGCGCTCATTGGTGTCCTGGTAGCTCCGTCCGGGGCCCAGTTCTTCATGGTCGGCGTGCTGGGCGTGGTCCAGAGTGCCGGCTTCGGGCTGGCCATGGCCTTGGTGGTCATACGTTCAGCGGGACCGTTGACAGCCGGCCGGCTTTCCGCGATGAGCCAGGGCTTCGGCTTTGCCCTGGCCTCCCTGGGCCCTCTTGCTGCGGGGCTGCTGCACACCTGGTCGGGCGGTTGGGAGGCTCCCTTCCTGGCCATGGCGGGTGAAGCGCTGGTCTTGGCGGCAGCCGGATACCTGGCGATTCGCGGGCCGCTGGTGAGCATTGAAACCCCCAAAGCAACCGCGAAGGACAACCCGGGCCAAAGCTCCACACCTGAGCTTGTTCCGTAAAGCTGCTGGTCGCGGCCGGGTGCCCAGCGTATTCTCGGCGTATGAACACACCTGGGACCAACAAACCGAACTCCGCGACCGAAATCCTTGAAGTGAACGAATGCTGGGAACTCCTGCGGGGAGTTTCCGTTGGCCGGTTGGCCGTGTGGGTGGACGACCACCCGGACATCTTCCCCGTCAACTACAAAGTTGACCACGGAAGCCTGGTGTTCCGTACAGGGGAAGGCACCAAGCTCCACGCCGCACTCAGCGATACTCCGGTGGCCATTGAGGCGGACGGAGTCAACCCTGACACCGGCGTCGCCTGGAGCGTGGTGGCCAAAGGAAGGGCGTCCGCAGTGAAATTGACGCAGGACGTCCTGGATACCATCGGACTCCTGCTGTTCCCATGGGAAGCAGGCCAGAAGGACCAGTTCATCAGGATTACGCCCAACAGCGTGACCGGGCGGCGTTTCAAAGTGACCCCTCCTGCGACGTGGTGGACTCCCTTGGACGATGCTCCCACCGCCAGCGCCGAGTAGCTGTTTCCACCCGTGTATGCTCGGTTGGAGCGCTGACCGGTGCCGTCCGGCGAACTCGGTTGGGCGCCGGCATGAAGGGGAGTTCCACAGTGGCAGAGGCTGGTCCGGAAAACGGCAACGTCCGCGATGACGAGGCCCGCGCGGAGTACGTATACCAACTGGTGCTCGAAGGCATCGTGTCAGGGTCCTTCGCCCAGGGTTCCCGGCTGCGGGAACGTGAACTCTCGGACATGTACAGCGTCTCGCGCATCCCCGTCCGGGAAGCCATCCAGCGGCTGGAACAGGACGGGTTCGTGGCCACCTTCCCGCGACGCGGCGCGGTGGTACGCCAACTCACCCTGACGGACGTCAATGAGCTCTTCGACGTCCGCCTGTGCCTGGAAACCTTCGCCGCCAGGGAAGCGGCCGCCCGCGTTGCCGAGGGTGGCGACGGCGGCCGCCTCGGGGAACTCATGGAAGCATCCAAAGCTGCCATCGACGAGGACCGTACCGACGACGTCGTCCTCATCAGCGCGGAACTGCACGCGGAGATCGTCCGCCTTTCAGGCAACCGCCTCCTGATGGAGTCCGTGAAGCCCTTGTTTGGACGCATGCGCTGGATCTTCGGCCTGGCGCACAACCGCAGCAACGAACTCCAACGGGAAGAACACACCCAGCTGTGCAACGCGATCCTCAACGGCCGTCCCGAGCTCGCTTACTCGCTGGCCTACTCCCACATAGAGCTGGGCCGCGAGCCCGTGTTGGCCGGGCTCGCGGAAACCCTGGAACCATAAGGTGCCGGAGGGCGCCGTGCGTTCCCTCCAGGACCTCAGTCGTCGGCGTCGGGGTATTCTTCCACCTCGTCGTACCGGCCGGACTCTTCAACTTCCACTTCGAGGATCTTCAACATCTCGGTGTCCGGGTTCAGCATGATGGCGGCCTCGTCACGGCGGTGCCGCAGGACGGTGTCGATGTAGGACTGCACCGTCTCCGCGAGGGGGATGTGGCGGTCCTGCTTCTGGCTCATGTACCAACGGTGTTCGAGGACCTCGTGGACCACCTCGGCGGGTTCGAGTTTTCCTGCCAGGTGCCGGGGGATGGACCGCACGATCGGTTCGAAGATCTGGCTGACCCAGGCATGGGCGCTGATTTCCTCGTCCAGTTCGGGGTTGTTGTCGGCACGGAACTGGTCCATGTCATTCAGCAACCTGCGGGCCTGGTTCTCCTGGGCGTCCAGGCCGGTCAAGCGCAGCAACCGGCGCTGGTGGTGCCCGGCGTCCACCACCTTGGGCTGCAGCTGGATCGTGGAACCGTCCGCCGTGGTCTTGATGGCATATTCCTCGACGTCGAAGCCGAGCTCGTTGAGCCTGCGGATACGCGCCGCCACCCGCCAGCGTTCGCCGAGTTCGAAGGACTCCTTCTCCGTCAGCTCGGCCCAGAGGCGCCGGTAGCTGTCCATGATCAGTTCACTGGTAGCTACGGGGTCCACTTTCTCCTCGATGAGGCCGCCGTCCAGGAGATCCATGAGCTCGCCCGCAATATTCACCCGGGCAATCTCCAGATCGTACTCGCGTTGGCCCATGGAGAGGTCCGGGTACAGCTCACCGGTTTCAGCGTCCACGAGGTAGGCGGCAAATGCACCGGCGTCGCGGCGGAAGAGGGTGTTGGAGAGCGACACGTCGCCCCAGTAGAAACCGATGAGGTGAAGGCGGACCAGAAGCAGCGCCTGTGCATCGATGAGGCGGGTCAGCGTGTCCTTGCGGAGCATCTGGGAGAACAGTGCGCGGTACGGCATGGAGAACTTCAGATGCCGGGTGACCAGCACGGGGTTCAGCGGTTTGCCGTCCGCCGTCGTCCGGCCGGTGATGACCGCCACCGGCTCAACGCAGGGGACGTCCAGCCGGGCCAGCTTCCGGAGCATGTGGTATTCGTGCCGGGCCACGTGCTCAGAGGTTTCCTTGATGGCTATGACGGAGCCGCCAAGGTGCGCGAACCGGACAATGTGGCGGGAAATACCGCGGGGGAGTGCTGCCAGGAATTCAGCCGGCCAGTCCTCCAAGGCGATGTGCCAGGGAAGGTCCAGCAGTTCAGGATCGGCCGCTGCTGCGGTGATGTTGAGCGAACCGATGACGCTCGCCGGCGGGGTTGAGTCCTGCGCGCTCGCAGCTTCCTTCCGTGGGAGCTTGCCGATCTGCCCGTAGTCGGTAGGTTCGTCGTGCCACTGGGCTCCGTTTTGCTCGCTCATGCCTCAATTGTTCCGTATTCGGTGGTGTTGTTCGGTTCAGTGAAGGGATCGGCCGGTGTGGCGGACCATTCGACGTCGGCAGCCGGCTGGAAGGTGACCCCCTGGTTGGCGAGCCGCTCGCCGAAGCCGCCCAGCCGACGTCGGAAGTCACCAAGGCTTCGGGCCTCCTGTGGCGACCACGCCACTTCCGCGAGGGAAACCGCACGCGGGTACAGCAGCCAGTAGGCCTGGCGGTTGCCGCGGACGGTTTCGGTCCATAGGGGACCTTCGACGCCCAGGATGTGCTGGTCTTCAAGGCCGCCTTGGGCGGGGTTCCACTGGTAGTACTCGGACCAGGTGAAGGGGCCGCCGTCAACCCAGGACAGTCCGATGGGGCTGGTGGAATCGTACTTTTGGTCCAGGTACGTCCGGTCGGCAGGAGACATGATGACCTTGGCAGTACCTTGTTCGGCCTTGTTCAGTACTTGCCCGAAGTCTCCGAACCAGTACTGCACCACGCTTCCATCCGGCAGATCCGCTTCGGCCGCCTCGTTCCAGCCCACCACGGTCTTGCCGGTGGCGGCGCCGATCCTTGCGAACTCCCGGACCATGGCGAGGTAGTTTTCGTGGCCGGTCACGTGGGCCTCGTCCCCGCCGATGTGCAGATATGGGCCGTCCGTGATGGCGGCAACCTGCCCCAATACCTCGCTGACGAACTCGTAGGTGGCGGGAATGTCTGCGTCCAGCGTGGAGTACCCCACCTCACCCGTGGCGTTCATGGGTTTGGCCATGCCATCAGGGTTGAGCCGGGGCACGGCTGCCAATGCTGCATTGACGTGGCCCGGGAGGTCGATCTCGGGAACCACCGTGATGTTGCGGGCGGCTGCGTAGGCCTGGATGTCCCGGTAGTCCTGTTGGGTGTAGAAACCCGTCCGACCGGGCGTGAGGCCAACGCCAGGGTGGTTCACGGCCCCGCCCACTGCCGTGAGGGTGGCGTACTCCAGCCCGGAGGGGTTGTTCTCCGGTTCATGGATCTCGATGCGCCATGCTTGGTCGTCCGTCAGGTGCAGGTGCAAGGCGTTGAACTTGAGCTGCGCCATGACGTCGATTTGTTCCTTAACCTCGGCAACGGTGAAGAAACTGCGCACAACGTCAAGCATCAAACCGCGGTACCGGAAGCGGGGAGCATCTTTGATTTCGACGGCGGGGACCGTCCAGTCGCGTTGCCTGTCCGTGTTTCCCGCGGGCCCGTCCGGCGGGGCTTCGATGGCGGGGTCGAACAACTGGCGGAGGGTCTGGATGCCGTTGAACAGCCCGGCCGGTGTGTCAGCCCGGACCCGTGCGCCTGCGTCGGTGACAGTCAGAGCGTAAGCCTCAGGGCCGCCGTCGAACGTTCTGGTCAGCTCCAGTGCCACGTCACCGGGCCGGAAATCGCTGACCAGCGGAAGTTCGTGGCCGGTAGCGCGACGCAGGAATGACGCGAGGTGCCCGGCAACGGGCACGGCGGCGCCGGTTGCGGAGATCCGGGTGGCGCCGCCCAAGGTGAAAGCCCGGCCATCCAGGACGGCGACGTGCACAGGCTTGGGGATGAGGAGTTCCGTGACGTTCATGCCGTTCTCCTTCTGGTCCGATGCCGCTACGGGGCGGGTTAAAGCGATAACGGCCCGACGCGGGGGTCGGGCCGTTATCGCTACTTCAGGTCGGTGGGTGGGCCCACGCCGACAGGGTTCCCTGGCCGAAGCGAAGCGAGGCTAGGGGTCGGTGGGTGGGCCCACGCCGACAGGGTTCCCTGGCCGAAGCGAAGCGAGGCTAGGGGGTCGGTGGGGATTAGTCGCCCAGGCGGAGGCCGGTCTTGGTGTCGAACAGGTGCACGTGGCCGGACTGCGGACGGACGAAGATGGACTCGCCCTTCATCGGAGGACGGCGGCCGTCAACACGGGCCACGATGTCGTGGCTCTTGCCGTCGAGGGTGGTGTGGCCGTAGACGTAAGCGTCGGCTCCGAGCTCTTCCACGACGTCCACCTCAACCTGGAGGCCTTCGCCCTGAGGAGCGGTCTCGAGGTCCTCCGGACGGGTACCGACGGTGACCGTCTTGCCCGAAGCGTCATCGAGGACATCGTGCGGAACGGGGTAGACCGTGCCGCCGAACTGGACGCCGCCGTCAACAACCGGCAGTTCCAGCAGGTTCATGGCGGGGGAGCCGATGAAGCCTGCAACGAAGACGTTCTGCGGGCGGTCGTACAGGTTGCGCGGGGTGTCGACCTGCTGGAGGAGGCCGTCCTTCAGCACTGCGACGCGGTCGCCCATGGTCATTGCCTCGACCTGGTCGTGCGTCACGTAGACGGTGGTGACGCCGAGGCGGCGGGTCAGGGACGCGATCTGGGTACGGGTCTGGACACGGAGCTTGGCGTCCAGGTTGGACAGCGGTTCATCCATGAGGAAGACCTGCGGGTTACGGACGATTGCGCGGCCCATGGCGACACGCTGGCGCTGACCACCGGAGAGGGCCTTCGGCTTGCGGTCCAAGTACTGCTCAAGGTCAAGAAGCTTTGCGGCTTCACGGACACGCTCTGCGCGCTCTTCCTTGGAGACGCCGGCGATCTTCAGGGCGAAGCCCATGTTGTCGGCAACAGTCATGTGCGGGTACAACGCGTAGTTCTGGAAAACCATCGCGATGTCGCGGTCCTTCGGCGGAACGTCGGTGACGTCGCGGTCGCCGATCAGGATGCGGCCTGCGTTGACGTCCTCCAGGCCTGCGAGCATGCGCAGGGAAGTGGACTTACCGCAACCGGAGGGTCCAACGAGGACCAGGAATTCGCCATCAGCGATGTCGATGTTCAGCTTATCGACGGCGGGCTTATCAGTGCCCGGGTACAGACGCGTAGCGTTGTCAAAAGTAACTGTTGCCACAGTTATCAATCCCTTCACCGGCAGGTACGTGCCGGACGATCCGTAGTGAATGGTTCTTGTTTTTCAGTTGAAACTCCCCGGCCGGAGCCGAGGAGTCGCCCGTGGCGCCGCACGATGCTGTGCGTCACGTCACATACGAGAGTATGTCAGACTTTTTGACGAACTGTCGAACTGTTACGAAGGTCACATGAAATTCTGTTCGCGATTCATGCGGAGCCAACGGCGCGGCGTCGTTCCCGGAGCAGCGCTTCCAGGAGTTCGGCCACATGTACCGGAGCTTCCACCCGGTACGCTGCCTGCGTGAAATCCAGGCCCACCTTGATGCCGACGTCCCCGGGCAGGAGCCTGCCCAGCGCGTCCTCGTCCGTGACGTCGTCACCGGCAAACAGGACCGCGGTGGCTCCGGTGGCCTGGCGGAGGAACTCCACGGCCTCGCCCTTGGACGCTTGGATCACCGAGGTTTCCAGCACCCGTTTGCCGGATTTCAAGTACACCCCCGGACGGTCCTGCAATTCCAGGCGGGCGGCCTGGACGGCGTCCTCGGCCACGTCGTCGTCCGCCAGCCGGGTGTGGAGCACCACGCCTGCCGGCTTGTCTTCCAGCAACGTGCCGGGAGCGACGTTGACGATGCCGGCGAGCACCTCGCGCACCGAAGCCAGGCGTTGCCGCTGCTCGTCATCCAGTTCCAGTCCGAGGGATCCTTCTCCCATCCAGACTTCCGCCCCGTGGCTTCCGATCAGAAGCGTCGTTTCCGGCGGGGAGGCGACCGCGCGCAGGCTGTCCAGGGCGCGTCCCGAGATGAGTGCCGTCGTCGTGCGCGGAAGCCCAGCGAGTTGCTCCAAAGCCGCAGCCGACCGGGGAAGCGGGCGGGCGTCGGACGCATGATCGACGATCGGGGCAAGCGTGCCGTCGAAGTCGAGGGCAACCAGCAGGTGTTCCGTATCGGCGATGCGGCGGACCGCGTCGAGCAGCTCCGGCGCCAGGGAGAGGGGGGTCTGCTCAGCTGTCATCGCGCACCACCTTTTCCTTGAGCGCAGCCAGGAAGTCCGCGGACCAGTGGTCGACGTCGTGGTCAAGGATCTGCTTGCGCATCAGCTTCATGCGGCGGCGGGCTTCCTTGGGGTCCAGTTTGATGGCCCGCAGGATCGATGACTTCAGCCCGTCGATGTCGTGCGGATTGACCAGCAAGGCCTGCTTCAGCTGGTCGGCAGCGCCGGCGAACTCGCTGAGGACCAAGGCTCCGTCATCCTCGGAGCGGGCCGTGACGTACTCCTTGGCCACCAGGTTCATGCCATCCCTCAAGGCCGTGACCAGCATGACGTCGGCCGCCAGGTAGAGGGCCACCATCTCTTCCACGGGGTAGCTGTGGTGCAGGTAGCGGACGGCCGTGTTCTGGATGGTGTCGTAGGTGCCGTTGATCCGGCCCACCGTGCCTTCGATTTCTTCCCGCAGGAGGCGGTACTGCTCCACGCGTTCCCGGCTGGGGCTTGCCACCTGGATCAGGGTGGCGTCTTCAACCTTGATGTGCCCGTCGGCCAGGAGTTCCTCGAAGGCCTTCAGCCTGTGCCCGATGCCCTTGGTGTAGTCGAGCCTGTCCACGCCCAGCAGGATGGTCTTGGGATCGCCGAGGTCCTTGCGGATCTGCCGGGCCCGTTCGATGATATCCGGCCGCGTGGCGAGCTGGCGGATCTGGTCCACGTCGATCGAGATGGGGAACGCCTGGGCGCGGGCAATGTGCGTGACCTGTCCGTCCTGTCCCTTGACGTGGACCTGCTGCTGCTTGACGCTTGCGCCCAGGAAGCGGCGGGCTGACCGCATGAAGTTGCCGGCGTCGCTGGGGCGCTGGAAGCCGAGGAGGTCGGCGCCGAGCAGGCCGTCAATGATCTCGCGCCGCCACGGCAACTGCGCGAAGATTTCCGGCGGCGGGAAAGGAATGTGGTTGAAGAAGCCGATCTTCAAGTCCGGGCGGGCTTCCCGGAGCAGCCTGGGGACAAGCTGCAGCTGGTAATCCTGCACCCACACCGTGGCCCCGTCCGCGGCATGGCGGATGACGGCGTCGGCAAACTTCTTGTTCACCTGGCGGTAGGAGTCCCACCATGTCCGGTGGAATTCCGGCGGCGCGATGACGTCGTGGTAAAGCGGCCAGATGGTGGCATTGGAGAATCCCTCGTAGTAGAGCTCCACTTCGTGGCTGCTCAACTGGACCGGGACGAGGTCCATGCCTTCGTGGCTGAAAGGACGCACTGTCTCGTCCGGGGCGCCGTGCCACCCGACCCATGCGCCGTCGGACTTCGTCATCATGGGCGCCAGTGCGGTCACGAGGCCGCCGGGGGACCGGCGCCAGCCGTCACCGCCGTTAGTATCGCCGTCGTTGCTGTAACGGTCCACGGGCAGGCGGTTGGACACCACCATGAAATCGAACGTGCTCGCCGTGGGCTTCTGCGTGGGTGAGGCCCTAACGCCCTGTTCCGTCGTGAGTTTTTCGCTTGCCAAATCCTGCATTACTGCCCCCTGGGGTTGCTGTGACTCGCTTCCCAGCCTACCGGCGGAATCTTCAGGGGCGGTTGATCGTTCAACCACCGGGCGGTTGCGTGTGCGGCAAACCTTCAGGTTTGCTCCCGTAAACTGGCCCCGTTGCCACTTCGACATCGAGTAACCACGAGGAATTGATGAGTCCCGCAAACGAACCACGCCTGTCCAAGGCCGAGCGCACAGCCCAGGCCCGCGAACAAGCGCGCAAGATCCGCGAAGAACAGCTTAAGAAGGAGAAGCGCAACAAGCTCCTGATTGGCTGGGGCATCGTGGTTGCCGTCGTGGCGATCCTCGTGATCATCGCACTCGTGGTGGTCCAGAACATCCAGAACAGCGCCCCCATCGCGGACAGCGGCCCCACCCCGGCCAACGGCAACGTCCACGGCGGCGTGACGCTGCTGGCCAACAACGAAGTAGTCAAGTCGGAGCCCGCAACGGTGAACGTGGCCGATGTCCCGGCTCCGCTGACCACCAAGCCGGCTACCGTGGCCGCTCCAGGCGCCGAGGCCGAAGCCGGCAAGCCGGTCAAGGTTGTTGCCTACATCGACTTCATCTGCCCGGTCTGCAAGCGCTTCGAAACCACTTACGGTGAATCGCTGACCAACCTGCGCAACGAAGGCAAGATCTCCCTCGAGTACCGGCCGCTTGGTTTCCTGGACCAGCAGTCCACCACCAACTACTCCTCACGCGCCGCGAACGCTGCCGCCTGCGTCGTGAACACCTCGCCGGAGAAGTACGCCGACTTCTTCAACCTCCTGTTCGAGCGCCAGCCGTCCGAAGGCGGTGCAGGCATTTCCGACAAGGACCTCAAGGCCATGGCCACTGAAGTCGGAGCCGCCAATATCGACTCCTGCGTGGATAACAAGGAGTTCCGCCCGTACGTGAAGGTCGCCACGCAGGAAGCTGCCGCGATCGGTATCACCGGCACGCCTACCGTCTTTGTCGACGGCAAGCAGTGGGACGGGTCCACCGACCTTAACGCAGAGATCCAGGCGGCCATCAGCGCCAAGGGCTGATTCTCAGCCACGTACGACGGCGGCCGATTGCCTCTTCCGGGAGGCGACCGGCCGTTGTTGTCTCCGGGCGGGGCTGTCCTGCGCTGAATTTCCTTGTGGGGGACGGTCTGGGCTAACCTTGTCTAGCGTTCTTTAGCGAGTGTCCAGCACAGGCTGGCATCGTTCATCGCGCCTCCTTAGCTCAGTTGGCCAGAGCACCTGTCTTGTAAACAGGGGGTCGCCGGTTCGAATCCGGCAGGGGGCTCCACTAACTCCTCTTTCCGGCGGACCACCACCGGAATGAGGGGTTTTCCGTATTCGCGGGCCGGCGTCATCACGGCGTGCCGGGCCGTTGCCGCGGCATGCATACTGGCTCTATGCAGACCACTGTGCTGGTGGAAGGTGAAAGCGACAAGGTGGCCGTGGAGACGCTGGCCGCCAAGCTTGGCCATGACCTGGCGGCAGAGGGCGTCACGGTGGTACCCATGGGCGGCGCCACCAGCATCATCCACTTCCTGGACCGTTACGGGCCCAGCGGCGCAGACCATAGGCTCCTGGGGTTGTGCGATGCAGGCGAATCTCCCGGCATTGCCAGGGCGCTGAGCCGTGCGGGCATCGGTCCCGGAACGTTGGCCGAACTTGGGTTCCACGTCTGCCACGAGGACCTGGAAGACGAACTCATCCGTGCCCTTGGAACGGAGAACGTCCTGAATGTCATTGAAGAACAGGGCGAACTGGCATCGTTCCGGCTCCTGCAGCGTCAACCGTCGCTCCGGGACCGCCCGGTGACGGACCAACTGCGGAGATTCTTCGGCGGCCGCAGTGGCAACAAGGTCCGGTATGCAAGGTTGTTGGTTGAGGCACTGCCCGACGGCGAGGCGCCACTGCCGTTGGGACTCCTCGTTGCCTCGTTCGCAGCCGGGAACTGAACAGCACACGTCCGCGTGTCCGGGGCTTCGTCGCAACCGCTAACGCCGTTCGCCCCAGTGCTTTCGGGAGCGCGGGGCGGAAACTGGTGCGCCAGGTGTGCGTTGCCGCAACGCGAGCATCGGGAAGAGCAGCACTGAGAGCATCCCGGCGCCGACCAGCGCGGAAGCGATCCCGTTGGAGATCAGGTGGGTGTCCTGCCCGATCCCCGTCACCGCAACGATGATCGGCAGGCCTGTTGCGCCGAACAGGGCAACGGCGCGTTTACCGGCAAAAGTGGAATGCCGTGGTGCGGCAAGCATCGAGGGCAGGCCCCGGACCACCAGCAACAGGATGAGGAACACCGGCACCAGCGCCAGGGTCATGGGGTCTGCGGTCAGTGCGCCGAGATCGAAGTCAATTCCGGTGTCGATGAAGAAAATCGGGACCAGGAAGCCAAACGCAATGGCGTCCACTTTGGCCTCGATGACGCTGCGATCCTGTTCGGGTGCCCGCGCGATGACCACCTTCCACAGGATCCCGGCAGCAAAGGCACCCAGCAGCATGTCCAGGCCCAGGGTCATGCTCAGCACCACCAGGACGGTGAGGATGAACATGATGGAGCGCACCGCGAATTGGCTGCTGGTGTGAAGGGTCCTGGTGACGTGCGCGTGCAGGAATTTGTGGCGGGAACGGGAGGCGAGGAAGACTGCAAGGCCGGTCAGGACAATAAAGCCCAGGAGTACTGCCGTGGCCGGACCCAACTGCTTGCCGCTGAAGAACAAGGAGATGGCCACGAGGGGACCGAATTCCCCCACGGCACCAAGGGCAGTCACCGCGATGCCCAAGGGAGTCCGGGACTCGCCCGCGTCGCGGAGGATGGGCAGCAGCGTGCCCAGCGCCGTGGAGCAGAGCGCGACGCCGATGATGACTGCCGCCTCCAAACCGGGTCCGA
The DNA here is from genome assembly GCF_004028095.1 of Paenarthrobacter ureafaciens. Taxonomy (NCBI): domain Bacteria; kingdom Bacillati; phylum Actinomycetota; class Actinomycetes; order Micrococcales; family Micrococcaceae; genus Paenarthrobacter; species Paenarthrobacter ureafaciens. Next base: position 2,192,666 of record NZ_SBHM01000007.1, read on the forward strand.
GGATGAGGCCCGCGCCGATTCCGGCCGTCAGGGAGATGACCCAGCCGATGCCTGCCCGTGCGGCAGGCCGGCCGCGGATGAGGCTGAAGTCGATCTCCGTGCCGGCCACGAAAAACAGCATGGCCAGTCCGAAATCCGCCAAGGTGTCAGTGAATTCCACCGATTGGACCCATCCCAGGACGGCCGGGCCCAGCAGCATGCCCAACAGAATCTCGAAGACCACCAGGGGGACTTTGATGACACGGTCCAACGCCCGGACCAACAAGGGCGCCAGGACTGCAAGGGAAGCGATCACCAGCAGTGACATGCCCAGGCCTTGCATCGGCAGCACCTCCGCCGCGACGAGTCGGGGAACAAACCCAAAGCTACCCGTCGGGTTCCTCCCGGCGCCATAACTGCGTCAACAAAAACCGACGGCGACGTCCCCGCCGTGGGAGCGTCGCCGTCGTCGTGGTCCGCTGTGGCCCACGCAGCGGGGCAGGTTATGGCGTGGGGCTGCCGCCGTTGACATTCAGGGTCTCGCCGACGACGTAGCTGGATTCGGGCGAGGCGAGGAAGACGTAGGCCGGTGCGAGTTCAGCCGGCTGGCCGGCACGGCCCAGGGGAGTGTCCTTCCCGAACTCGGGCAGGGCTTCCTTGGGCTGGCCGCTGCTGACCTGCAGCGGAGTCCAGATGGGTCCCGGCGCCACGGCGTTGACGCGGATGCCTTGGGGAGCCAGCTGCTGGGCGAGGCCCTTGGTGAAGTTGTTGATGCTGGCCTTCGTCGTGGCGTAGTCCACCAGGGTGGGTGATGGGTTGTAGGCCTGAATGGACGTGGTGTTGATGATCGTGGATCCCGCGGGCAGGTGGGGGAGGGCTGCCTTGGTCAGCCAGAACATTGCGTAGACGTTGGTCTTGATGGTGTGGTCGAACTGCTCATCACTGATTTGCCCGAGTTCTTCCTGCGCCACTTGCTTGCCCGCGTTGTTGACCAGGATGTCGATCCCGCCCAAGGCGGACACTGCTGCGTCCACCACGTCGCGGCAGGTTGCCGAATCCTTGAGGTCGCCCGGCACCTTCACAGCCTTGCGGCCGGCTGCCTCGATGATGCCGGCGATGCGGGAGGCATCTTCCTCTTCTTCCGGCAGGTAGGAAAGAACGACGTCGGCACCCTCCCGGGCGAAGGCGATGGCCGTTGCTGCCCCGATGCCGGAATCGGCTCCCGTGACAATTGCCTTGCGGCCCTCCAAGCGTCCGGTACCGCGGTAGGTGTCTTCGCCGAGATCGGCCTTGGGGGTGAGTTCCGCATCCAGTCCCGGTTCCGGCTGGTGCTGCTTGGGCGGTGAAATGTGCTCGTATGCTGTGACCGGGTTTCGGAACGTGTACTGATCAGTCATGGTCGGTCCTCCTGGTATTGCGTGGAACACGGACAAGCCTGCAACGAATTACTAAGTAGGCTTATGGTTTTCAGCCTATGCAAGGTCGGGTGTTGTCGCAAGTGCGGGATACGGACGCTCGCCCCGGGGCGGTCAGGCGTGCCGGCGGCTTCTTGCCCTGCGCTGTTCCGTGCGCCGCCTTTCCGCCCACCTGCGATGTTCCATCCACTGGCTGACGATTCCCGTCACCATCAGCGTGAAGCCGAGCAGTCCGAGCGGCGATGGGTGGATGGGGATCCCCAGCAGGATGAGCGCCAAGCCGAGTGCTGCCGCGATGACGTTCAGGGCCTTGGGGGCAGGTGCGGGCTCGGACGGGATGCCCGTTTCAAGCTGTTTGGCCAGCGCGGGATCCTGGATGAAGAGCTCGCGCTCCAGCTCCTGCAAGACCTTGCGCTCCTGATCTGATAGCGGCATGACGATCCTCCCCGTTCGCAACCCCGTAGCCATGGTGCCAATGTGCGCGTTAACGGCGGCGTCGCGCGCAACAGGATAAGCTAAGCATGCTTATTATTCGGTCCGCAAGCACTGATTGAGTGTTGTGGACATGGTCGCGCTAGGCTGGATTCCCCCCGGCTCAAGCAACGCGGCCGCAGGTACTAGGGTGCGGAGCTTTACACCATGTCGGACGAATCAGCCCTGGCCGCGCTCGCGGCCGCATCCTTCTCGCTGGATGCACTCAGGGATGGGCAACTGGCCGCCATGAGCGCGCTCGCCGAAGGACGCGACGTCCTTGCCGTGATGCCCACCGGATATGGCAAGTCCGCCACATACCAGGTCGCCGCCTTGTACCTGCACCAGCAGCAACAGAAACTGCACGGCCGAACCGGGGGACCCGCCGTCGTGGTTTCTCCGTTGATCGCCTTGCAGGAAGACCAGTTGGAGGGCCTCAACAGGCACCTGGGCGAGGGCGCCGCCGTCGCGGTCAACTCGGCCCACAGCGACGCGGACGTGGAAGCTGCATGGGACGCGGTGGAGTCCGGGAAGGCGGTCTATCTTTTCCTGGCTCCTGAGCAGTTGGCCAAGCAGGAGACGGTGGAGCGGATCGCGCGGTTGGACCTCACCCTGCTGGTAGTGGACGAGGCCCATTGCGTTTCATCGTGGGGACACGACTTCCGGCCCGACTACCTCAACCTCGGCAACGTCCGTGAAAGCCTGGGGAACCCGCCCGTCGCGGCCCTGACAGCAACGGCTTCCCCGCCCGTGCGGGACGAGATTGTTGAGCGCCTGGGCATGCAGGATCCACTGATCCTGGTCCGGGGCTTCGACCGTCCCAACATCAGCCTGGAAGTAGTCCGCCACCACGAGGACAAAGCCAAGCGGAAGGCCGTGCTGTCCCAGGTTGCGTCGTTGACGACGTCGGGACAGAAGGGCTTGGTGTACGCGGCCACCCGCAAGGACACGGAGAAGTACGCAGCCAAGCTGGTGGCGCAGGGAATCCGTGCCGAGGCCTACCACGCAGGCCGTTCCGCATCCGAGCGCGAACTCATCCACGAACAGTTCCTGGCCGATGACCTCGATGTAGTGGTTGCCACGACGGCGTTTGGCATGGGCATCGACAAGCCCAACGTCAGGTTTGTGGTGCACGCCGATATCCCCGAGTCCCTCGATGCCTACTACCAGGAGATTGGCCGGGGCGGCAGGGACGGGGACAAGGCGAGGGCAGTGCTGCACTACCGGTCCGAGGACCTCGGCCTGCGCAAGTTCTTCGGCACCCATGCTCCGGACCAGGAGTCCCTCCTCGCCGTGCTGAAGGTCCTGAAGAACGCGGGGGCGCCGGCAACCAAGAAGGTCCTGGCCGAGCTGACCGGGTTCCCGCCGAGGCGCGTTACTGCCTTGGTGAACCAGCTGGAGGAAGCCGACGCGGTGAAGGTGGGCAAGCGCGGCGTCCGGCTTGCCTCCAAAGCGAAGCTGCGGTCCCTGGCGGCCCACGCCGTCGAGCTGGCCGAAGCACGCCAGCGCGTGGACCATTCCCGCCTCACCATGATGCGCGCGTACGCAGAGACCGACAGCTGCCGCCGGCAGTTCCTGCTGGGCTACTTCGGGGAAGAACTGGCAAAGGCCTGCGGAAACTGCGACGTCTGTACAGAAGCCGCCAACCATCCCGACGTGCGGCCCACCGGCAAGGAAACGCCCGACGCCGGCGCCTCGCCTGATCCGTTCCCGTTGCAGTCCGCGGTGATCCACAAGGAATGGGGGCCAGGACTTGTCATGCGGCACGAAGACGACGTCATCACCGTGCTGTTCGAGCACGAAGGATACAAAACCCTGTCCCGCTCGACCGTCATGGAGCACGAACTCCTCAGGCCTGCCTAGGTTTTCAGCTCAAGCATCAAGGCCGGGAGCTGGTCGGCAAGTTCCCGGGCAAGGAACCCCAGCGGGCCCATGGTACTGGCCAGCCTGTCCGCGGCAGCTGCGTGCAAATGGGTCCCCCAGCAGGCTGCCTGGGTGCTGCTGGTACCCCGGGCGCGCAGCCCGGCAATGGCACCGGCAAGGACATCGCCGCTGCCGGATGTTCCCAGCCCGCCGTAACCCGTGGTGATTTTCCACAGTGTGGATTCCGTTTCCGACGTGCCGGGTGCACCTGCGATGTAGCCCTGGCAACTCACGACGGCGTCGAACTTTCGCGCCACCGCCGCCACATCGGCCTCGAGATCCTCCACGTCCCGGCCCAGCAGGATTCCTGCTTCCGTGGGATTGGGGGTGAGGATCATGCGGCCCCGCCACGGGTCCAGCCGGTCCTCCAGCTCCGGCAGCGCCCCCAAAGCGAAGGCGTCGAGCACGACGGCGGGACCTTGCGTCGGGGCTTGTCCTCCGCGGTCTTCCTCGCGTTCAAGAAGGGCGAACAGCAAGTCCCGGCTCAACTCCTGGTCATCAAGGCCGGGTCCGATCAGGACGGCATCCGCCCGGTCCAGGTACGAGGAAATACGGTCCAGGCCTTTTCCGGTGATGGAGCCCTTGGAGTCTTCGGGCAGGCCCACGGCACCACATTCGGGTAACGCCACGCCGAGCTGCACGGACACCGATTCGGCCACTGCCAACGTCAGTTTCCCGGCACCTGCCCGGAGCGCGGATGCGCCGGCGAGGAGGACGGCGCCCGGCGTCGAACGGCCACCCCCAACCACCAGCACGGCACCGCGCGAGTATTTGTCTTCACCGGGCGCGGGCAGGGACCAGTCCCGCAGCAGCGACGGGGTGACCGGCGTCGGGGTGTTAGCGGGGGTGGACACTGGCGTCTCCTGCGTGCTCGGTAACGGAAACGCCCTGCTCGGTGAGGTGGTCCGCTACGTTGAAGCTGTCCAACGTCCAAGGCCCGGCGCCCGATGGTCGCAGGTACCGGGTGATGGAGGCGTTGAGGATCGAGGTTGTGGCCGCCAGGTCCAGGACTTCTTCCTCGGACATACCCTCAAGCACGTACCGGACCAGCATGATCACCGCGTCGTGGCACACCAGCATCACCCGTTTGCCGCTGTTAAGCGTATTCAGTTCATCCAGCACGGAGCGCAGCCGCAGTGCCACGTCCGCCCAGGATTCGCCGCCCGGCGGACGGTAATACAGTTTGCCCAGCCAGAGCCGCCGCTCGGCTTCCTCCGGGTACCGGGATTCGACGCCCAGCCGGGTCAGCCGGTCCAGGATGCCCAGTTCGCGGTCCCGCAAGCGTTCATCGGACAGGACTTTGACAGGCCAGCCGGCCGTCCGGACGGCGATTTCCGCCGTCTGCCTCGCCCGGGCGTAGGGGGACGAAACGACGGCGTCGGGACGGTCAGCCTCCGGAATCCTTGCCAGTGCCGTTCCCAGCGCCTTTGCCTGCTCCTGCCCGAGATCGGACAGGTTCACGTCCGCGTCCCGTGCCGGAACCTCAATGACTTCTGCCCCGGCGAGCCGCGCCTCCGTCGCTGCGACGTTGCCTTCGCTCTCCCCGTGCCGGATCAACAGCAGCTCTACGGCACCGGCTTCCTGCACCGCATCTGTCAGCCCGTCGTCGTTCATCCGGAATCACCCCATCAGTGTTGTCTTGCTGATTATCCAGCTGTCCTTTTCCAGTTGTCTGCAGAACACTACACACCGGGTACCCACGGTTTTGGAAGATAAACGCACGACGGCGGGGCTGCCGCGTGCTGCGCTGCTTTCGGAGTGGCCGTGTGCTTCGAGCCGCAGTCAAGCCCTGTTGCCTTCGGCCGGGGTGAAGTAAGTTGCTGGGATGGACGACTCATACCAGGTCATTGTGGTCGGCGGCGGATTCGCAGGTGTTGCGGCAGCCAAGGAACTCGGGCGAAAGGGCGTTCGCGTCCTGCTGATCGACTCAAACAACTACCACCAATTCCAGCCGTTGCTCTACCAGGTGGCCACCTCCCAGATCGGTGTCTCGGCCATAGCCCGCCCGCTCCGGTCCGTGTTCCGGCGCTACAAATCCGTCAAAGTCCTGACCGCGAAAGTCAGTTCAGTGGACACGGCACGGAAGACGGTTACCACCACGGACGGACGGACTCTCCGCGGGCAGATCTTGGTGCTTGCAGTGGGCGCGGTACCCAACTTCTTCAATACTCCAGGTGCCGAGGAACACGCCTATCCGCTGTACTCCGTCACGGATGCCACAAAGCTGGGCACCGGCCTCACGCGGCTCCTGGACCAGGCGGACCGCAACGACGGCATGGTGGACGTGGTGGTTGTGGGTGGTGGTCCTACCGGTGTTGAAACTGCCGGAGCGATGGCCGAAAACGTCAAGTACGTGGTCCGCAAATATTTCTCGCCCGAGCTGGCGTCACGGTGCCGCGTGCACTTGGTGGACATGGTCCCGAGCGTACTGAATGCCTTCTCGAAGAAATCCCAAGCCTACGCGGCCGAGCATCTTGGGAAGGTCGGCGTTCAACTCCGCATGGGGGTGGGAGTCACGGAAGTCCGGGCCGACGGGGTTTCCCTTGCTGACGGCACGTTCATTCCGGCGCAAATCGTGGTGTGGGCCGGTGGCCTGAAGGCCGGCGACCTCATCTCCGGATCCGGTCTGGCACAAGGCAGGGGAGGGCGGATCGATGTCCGGCCGGACCTCACCGCGCCGGACGTTGACGGGGTGTACGTCCTCGGCGATGCCGCCAACATCACCGACGACGCCGGAAACAAGCTTCCCCAATTGGGTTCAGTTGCGCAGCAGGCAGGAAAGTGGGCGGCCCACAACATCATTGCCGACCTGAACGGTGGTACCCGCAAGTCTTTCCATTACGTCGACAAGGGCTACATGGCGATGGTTGGCCGCGGCGCGGCGGTGGCCGAGCTGGGGCGGAAGCGTTACCAGCTGCAGGGCACTTTTGCCTTCCTTTCCTGGCTCCTGGTGCACTTGGCGCTGTTGTCCGGAATCCAGCAGAAGGTCAGGGCGCTGTTCTCCTGGCTCAACGGCTACATCCTGCACAGCCCTGCGCAGGTAGTGGTGAGCGGGCCGGTGGACAGGGCCATGGAGGACGAGGATCCCGCCCGCCCGGACACCCCGGAGAAGTTGCCGGTGGGAGAACAACCCGGCACCGGGTTGCCGCCCGCCGGGCAATAAGCTGGAGGTTGAACCCGGAGCGAGGAGCAGCATGTCATTGAAAGACCGTCTCAAGGCAGACGTTGTGGAGCACATGAAAGCCGGCAACAAGACTGCCCTGACCACAGTGCGCAATGTCCTGGGCGAGATCGCGACGCGCGAGAAATCCGGCAAGACGCCGGTGGACCTCGACGAAGCCCAGGTGACCTCTTTGCTGCAGAAGGAAGCCGCCAAGCGCAGGGACACCGCCCGGATCTACACCGAAGCCGGCGAAAGTGAACGTGCAGCGGCCGAAGTGGCAGAAGCGGAAATCATCGAGGCCTACCTTCCGAAGCCGCTTACCCGTGAGGAAGTCGAGGCGATTGTTGACGAGGAGATTGCCGCTCTCAAGGCCAGCGGGCAGGAACTCTCCATGCGTTCCCTCGGGGCGGTTATGAAGCCCGTGACGGCCAAGGTGGCTGGGCGGTTCGACGGCAAGACCGTCAGCGAGATCGTCAGGGCACGCCTGGGCTGACGTGCTTGCGGGGTTGCTGCTCAGTTGACGCCCAGCAGCCCCCGCAACGTGTCAGCGTTCCGCACGGCGTTGCCGCCGCCGTCGTTGTTGAAGTACGCGAACACATCCTTGCCGTCACCGCTCCACTCTCGGATGCGGTCCGCCCACCACCGCATGTCCTCCTCCGTGTAGGAACCCCCGTAAAGGAGCTCCTGGTCCGGGCCGTGGAGCCTGACATACACAAAAGGCGCGGTGGAGCGCAGGTTGCAAGGCAAGTTGGCCCCGCTCATGACGCAGTGGGCGGCTTGGTGGCGCTCAAGGATGGCGTAGACGTCCGGGTGGTCCCAACTGTCGTGGCGGAACTCCACGGAAACCCGGATCCACTCGGGGACGGCGGCCAGGAAATAGTCCAGGCGGGCGTCGTCGCGGGCGAAATCGGGCGGTAACTGGGCCAGGAGGACTGCCCTTTTGTCGCCGAGCTCGTGCCAGCAGCGCGTGATGCGCTCAAGCCACACCTCCGGGGCGTAGAGCTTCTTGCCATGCGTCAGCCCGCGGGGAGCTTTCACGGACATCGCGAACCCGGGCGGAAGCCTCTCACGCCACCCCGCGAAGGTAGTGTCCCGGGGCCAGCGGTAAAAGCTCGCGTTCAGCTCAACCGTGGAGAAGCGTGCAACGTAGGCGTCCAGCCGTTTCGCCGTGGGCAGGCCTGGAGGGTAGAGCACGTCCTTCCAATGGTCGTAGCTCCAGCCCGAAGTGCCAATGTGGATGCCCATGATTGGATGCTAGTGCTTCCGGCAGCACAGTGCCGGGACCCGCTGGCGGAACGTTGCAGGGAGTCAGTGCCTGGCGCCGGACCTGGCCATCAGTGCCTGGAGATCCTCCGCCACCTTGAGCTGGCGGGCGGTGCGCGTCGGTGCGGATCCGTGCTCCACGCGGCCCGGCTTCGCCGCCTTGCCGCGGGGCTGGTTGGTGCGGGCCTGGGCGTCCCTTCGGAAGGGAACGTCGCGTCGCGGATCACGTACAGGCGCGTCGACGGTGACGGTGCCCTGCAGGGGGTCGTGGAAGAGTGGCAGATTCATGGGTCCATTCCGGGAAGTCCAGGCCGCATGGGGCAGCCTCAAAGCGCTCGACAGGATATGAAACTTGATCCTTGCATAACCGCATCCGCCATGTTGTGGACAGATGTCTAGCAGCTTGTCCTTTGATTGTGCACATGACCATGACGTGCAGGGCGTAATGCCCGCCTGCGTCGTCGATCAGCCCCAGAGTGCCTTCCGGAGAAGCTGCTTCAGGTGGACAACCTCGTCGTCGCACAGGCGTGCTAATTGCTGCTGCTCGCACACATCCAGTTCAGCGCGGATCTTGTTGTGGATGCGCCGTCCTTCCTGCGTGGAGACGATGGCCCGGGAACGCCTGTTCCGTTGGCCGGGGACCCGCTCAACAAGGCCCCTGTGTTCGAGGTCGTCCACCAGCCCGGCCACCTGGTTGAGGTCAAGGTCCAGGAACTCCGCAATTTCGCGCTGGGTGGCTTCGAGGCCGCTGCAAGCCAGCGTCAGTACGGAGAAGGACCGTTCCCGCAGCCTGAAGTCGCTGAGGATGCGCTTATTCAGGGCTGACCCGGCCGCGTGCAGCTTTCCAAGCAGCAAGCCCACGTCATTGCCGATTTCCGCGGCCGCCAGGCGCGGCGTGACAACATCGGCGATAAGCGGACCCATGACAACTCCAAAACTAGAAACAACCGCGACCGCTACATTTTTCAACCAGATGCGACGCCCCCATGACCAGGACAAGCATCTCATGACGCGGTGCGTCGCGATCACGACGGGTTGGTTTGGGTCCTCCCTTGACGCTCCCACAGGTATCAAATTGAGAGTGCCCTCATCCTGAAGCTGTTCAACCCGGGCCGAAGGTCTCTGGCCCGGAAGGGTCCATGGTGGGAAGCTTTCCGAATCCTGCCCAGCCGGGGCGGGCCGACTTTTGATGCCGCGCAATGTGCCGTGGAGCCGCTCTGCGAGGAGAGGGAAGCAATGGTTGCTGACAGGAAGCTCGTACTTCGGTTGATGGCTATGCTTTCCGCGGCAGTGGCACTAGTCCTTGGGGGATGCACGCAAGGGGGCACGCTCTCCTCACCGACCCAGTCGCTGTCGACCACACCGGCCGGGTCGAGCAGTCCGGCCTGTGACCTGATCACACCCGACATCGCTGTGAAAGTCGATCCTGGTCTGGCTCAAATGGGCAGGGTGGCAAACCTGCCGGGAGCCCGGCTTATCTATGCAGCTACATGAGTAAAGCGAACAAGGGCCGGACACTCAGCGTCTCGTTGACCTCGCCTGCGTCGGCGGCGGAGATCGTGGAAGCGAAACAGACACCTGACTGCTCAACTGTGGCGGGAATCGGTGACTTCGCCTGCATGCAGTGGACCGGCTGGTTTCGCGGTGAGCCTGGAGGGGCATCGGCAAACACGGTGCTCAAAGCAGTGCGGGGTAACGAGTCCCTGGACCTGCGCATTGTCGACATGCCACCCATCTCGCCGGAATTCCCGGTTCCGGACGGGGAGGCGACGGCTCGCGCACTTGCCCAGGCGCTTGTCGACGGCGGGTGGGGCAATGGCAGTGAACTTCGTGTTCCGCCTGCGCCAAGTGTTGGTCCGCAGACTTCCACGACCAGCGCCGTATGCGCCCTGGTCGGTGCCGATGCCTTGGGGAATGCGTTCGGTGCCACAACCCAGGCAGCGGTGTTCCCGGGTGGGGGCAACTGCCGGTACCTCTTTGGTGCGCTGAGCACACCTGGTCCGGATTCGCTGATATTCTCCACCGAACTTCATCAGGGAGGGGCGTCCCTGCTATCCCGTCAGGTTCCCGATGGCCAAAGCATCGAGGGCGTTGGTGACCAAGCGGTCCTCATCATCCGGTCAGAACCAGGCGGACCGAAATCCCTCAGGCCCGGGAGCGATGCGCCGGTCAGCGTGATGTCCCTCATGGTCGCCCGTGGTCAGAGCATGGCCATCTTCACCGCAGAGATCCTGATTTCCCCCAATGGGACCGCCGAAAAGGAGGTCAAGGAACAGTTCGTTACCCTGGTCAAGAGCATCGACTTCTGAATCAGCCCGTTACTTCTTCCCTTGGCGTGTACAGGAGGTCTTCGCCTGCGTGTGGCCTTATTCAAGAGACGTCGCGCCACAGCAAAGGGCTAACGCCTCTACCGGGCTCACATGCGCTGGTGCACTCTGGAGTCAGCAGCCGAGGAGGTACGGGTGACGAGCGGGAGAAGTGGACACGTCGGGCCGGGAGCTTCCCCGGGCAGCCCGGCGCCGAGCGAGGCTGCAAACAGGGCTTACCGGCGGGCATGGTGGTCGCTGGCTCTGATCCGGTGACCTTCGCTGCCGCCTTCGTCATCGGCGAAGGCATCTTCACAGCTCTCGCCAACGACGCGGTGCCACAGAACTCCAGCAAAGGCTGGCAGCCGTCATTCCGGCCCTCCTTGTTTTTTCAATCCCCGGAATCCTCTCGGTGATCCAAGGGCGGAAAGCCATGAGGCTCGGGCGCAAAGAAGGAAGTGTGCCGGCCATGATCGGGGCCGGAATTGCTGTGGGATTCGTCCTGCTGAATGTTGCCGCGTATCTTTTCGGCCAGCCAGCCGCGTAGATCCCGGCGAGGGATGCCCGCACATTTGGGTATTGCCCACAGCAGTACCCATGAAGACCTTGGCTCCGAATATGCGGGATTCTTGCCATGGTGCCAGGGACGCTTGCCTGTCGGGGTGCCGCCGCGCCATCTCGGGGCTCGGAGACCACCTCCGCCAGGCCTGTCAGCGTATAACCCGAGTGCATAGCAATTTCCGGAAACACCCGGTAATCAGTCAAATCCCCGTTAACTTTTTTCAACCGGCAGTGCTTATTGGTCAAAAGGCAACTAGCATAAGCAACGTCTCATGCCAATGAGCGCAGTCGACTCAACTAATAAGCGGGGGATCTACCAATGAGTTACCAACCACAACCACAAACGCAGCCCTATGCCGCGCAAGCCGGAGAACCGCCGCTTTGGGCACCGTATTACGGGGCGCCCATCGGTGCGGCTGTTAAGCGCTTCTTCAAGAAATACACTGTCTTTACGGGCCGCGCGAGCCGCAGCGAATACTGGTGGTGGGCACTGATCGCTGCAGTGGTCAACTTCGTGCTGCAGCTGCTGACCACGATTCTGGGAGCGACCGGAGCCACCATGGCCGCCGACGGAACAGCTGTTCCTGGCCCGGGAGCGATCATCGGCTTCATCCTGTGGGGTATTTGGGGGCTTGCCACCATCATCCCGTCCATCGCCTTGGGGGTACGCCGCCTCCACGACGCCAACTTCAGCGGTTGGCTCCTGCTCCTGGTCCTGGTTCCCTTCCTCGGTGCCTTGGCCATCCTGGTATTCACGCTGCTGCCTTCCAACCCGGCGGGCCAGCGTTTCGACGTTCCCGGCAGCGTCTAGCTACAAAGTGCAGGGAGAGGGGCGGGCCATTACGGGCCGCCCCTCTTTCGCGTCTCGAGTCTTTCGCGTTTCAAGCCCCGGCCCGCAGCGCCTCGTGGCATGCTGTGCACAGATACCGGCAAGGCCCCACCAACGAGGAGTGTCATGGCCCATTTCCCGGCAAGCAACATCAAGCGTTGTGCCGTCATAGGCGGCGGCATCATCGGCGTCGCAGTGGCGCGGGAACTGGCCATGAAACTTGACGCCCACATCACTGTTTATGAGAAGGAAGACCGGCTCGCCGCACACCAGACCGGGCATAACTCGGGGGTGGTCCACGCGGGCCTTTACTACGAGCCCGGTGGGCTGAAAGCCACCCTCTGCCGCAGGGGCGTGGAACTGCTCCGGGACTTCTGCGCCACCAAGAACCTGCCTTACGAAGCATGTGGGAAGCTCGTCATCGCCCAGACCGCGGAGGAATCGCAACGGCTCGGGGCCATCTTTGCCCGGGCTACCGCCAACAAGGTTCCGGGCGTACGGATGCTGACAGGTGAGCAGATCGCCGGGGTGGAGCCGAACGCCGTCGGGCTTTCTGCCGTGCACTCACCGGAAACGGCGATCGTGGACTACCGCGCAATCACGAACGCGCTCGCCGACGACGTACGCGCGGCGGGTGGTGATATCCGCCTTGGACAGGAAGTCACCTCGATCGAGCAGCGGGGGAGCGGTGCGGTGGTCCGGACCAAGTCAGGGGCGGACCATTACGACCTGGTGGTGGCCTGCGCCGGTCTCCAGTCGGACCGGCTGGCGGCGGATACGGGCGAAGGCCGGTCGCCCAGGATCGTGCCGTTCTTCGGCCAGTACTTCCTGCTCGGCGAGGAAGCCCGGCACAAGGTCAAAGGCCTCATCTACCCGGTACCGGATCCGAAACACCCTTTCCTTGGCGTGCATCTGACCAAGCGCATTGACGGAGAAATGATGTTGGGCCCCAATGCTTTCATTTCCTTCGGCAGGGAATCGTATTCCTGGAAACACGTCGACGTGAGGGATGTGCTCAATTTCGCACTCTTCCCCGGCTTCTGGAATTTTGCCCGGCAGAACATTCCTTCCGCGGTCCGTGAATTCCAGACGGTGGTCAGCCGCAGGAAGTTCGTCAAGGAGGCAGTGCGCTTTGTGCCTTCCTTGGAAGGCGCGTCGGTGCGGACCGGAACCCGCGGTGTGCGGGCCCAAGCGATGAACAGCGATGGCTCGCTGGTGGACGACTTCGTGATTGCCCGGCGACGGGACATCGTCCTGGTGCGGAATGCCCCCTCGCCCGGGGCAACCTCGTCCATGGCCATTGCCGAGTACATCGTGCAGCAGGCGCTGCAGGGGCATTGATGCAGGCCGGATAAACACGGCAATGTCGTGTTCGGCACACTATTCGGATATTCCTTGGGCTTTGCCCTAAACTGCTGCACTGAGGTGCCGGAATGGCACTGTGCAGCAACGAAAGCGAACCCTCATGGCTACTGATTACGACGCCCCGCGCAAGACTGAAGAAGAGTCTCCCGGCGAATCGCTTGAGGCCCTTCAGGCGTCCCGTGGGACCAGCGCCCAGACTGCAGTGATCGACCTCGATGAGAACGACACTGCCGAAGGTATTGACCTTCCGGGCGCCGATCTTTCCAGTGAAGAGCTGACCGTTGTAGTAGTTCCGGAGCAATCCGACGAGTTTACGTGCGGCTCTTGTTTCCTGGTCCGTCACCGGTCCCAGATTGCCTTGGAAAAGAACGGCTTGAAGTACTGCAAGGATTGCGAAGGCTGACCCCGGGGACCAGCCAACGAGCCCCGTCACGCCCTTCCGGCGGACGGGGTTTTTTTGTTTGTGATCCACGGTTACGAATTTGCCGCCGGTGGCCTTCAAAACGGTGCCAAAGGGACACGCGGCACGGTGCAGAATGACGTTTCCGTGACCGACCCGGGCTTCCTCTAACGGTTGAATGCCGATGCGGAAACAACCCGCTCAAAAGCCCGCCGCAACTTCTACGCTTGAGGTATCCAACCCGCCTTTAAGGAGGCAAAAAATGAGGAAAATCGGGGCCGGGTTTGCTGCCGCAATAATGGCGGCGGGGCTCGGCCTGGCAGGGCCGGGGGTGGCCTCGGCGGCATCACCGTACTGTGGAATTATGTGGGGTTCCCTGGCCAAGGCCGACCCCGACATGAGTTCCGCACATGTCACCAACGTGCGGACAGGGCAGCAGGCCTGCTACGACAGGTTGGTGATCGACCTGACCGGCAAGGTGGCCGGCTACTCAGTGCAGTACGTCCCCGTGGTGATCCAGGACGGTTCCGGGTTCCAGATCCCGACCCTTGGCGGTGCCGACCTCCAGATCACGGTAACCGCGCCTTCCTATGACCGGAACGGCCAGTCGACCTACTCGCCGGCGGCCAAGGCGGAACTGTCCAATGTGTCCGGTTACCAAACCTTCCGGCAGGTGGTCTATGCGGGCAGCTTCGAGGGCTACACGAGCATCGGACTGGGTGTCCGTGCGCGGCTTCCATTCAGGGTGTTTACTTTGGACGGGCCCGACGGCGGTTCGCGCCTGGTGGTGGACGTGGCGCACCACTGGTAACCTCGCCGAAAACCAACCCCCGTCCAAAACCAACCCCCCGCCCAAAACGCGGGAAAGCTGCGGGTTCGCAGGGAAGTTTCCCAACGAACCAGCAGCTTTCCGGCGAACGGAGCGAGCCGAACTTGGCGGACCTACCTACTCCGGGACCACCAGGGCGGGAGTGTCCTTGCGGATGGTCTCCCCGCGGAAGAACCCTGGACGTACGCGGGACATGATCAGCATGACCACCGCTCCCGAGGCCAGGATGCCGACGCCCAGAATGAACACGAGTCCCACGCCGAAGATTTCCGAACCGCTGCCGAACTCCGGGGCCCAGCTGTCTACCGCGGTCTGGATGAACACCACGAACAGGCCCACGCCACCCAGGAGCGGGCATACGAGGCGCAGGAAGAAGTTCCGTGCGCTGCTGAAAACGCTGTGGCGGAAGTACCACACACACGCGATAGCGGTCAGTCCGTAGTAGAAGCAGATCATGAGGCCCAGCGCCAGGATGGTGTCGTTGAGTACGTTCTCGCTGATCACGTGCATCACCGCGTAGAAGCCCGCGGACAGGATGCCGGCAGCGATGGTGGCGTAGCCCGGCGTCGAGAACTTCCTGCTCAGGTGCGTGAAGCGTTCCGGCAGTGCGCCGTAGTGGCCCATGGCCAGGAGGCTGCGCGAAGGTGATGTGAAGGTGGACTGGAGTGACGCTGCAGAACTGGACAGGACTGCCAGGGACATCAGGATCGCGAACGGTCCCATCACCGGCGAGGCCAGGGCCGTGAAGACGTTGGCGTGGTTTTCCTCGTTGTTCAAGCCGATTCCGGTGTCCCCGACGCCGGCGAACATCATGGTGGCGATGGTCACCAGCAGGTAGATGCCCAGCACCACCACTGCTGTCAGGGTTCCTGCTGCGCCCGCGGTCTTCTTTCCGTTGGCGGTTTCCTCGTTGACGGTGAGGCACACATCCCAGCCCCAGTAGACAAAGATCGAGAGGGAGATGCCTGCTGCGATCTGGCCGAACGTCTCAATCTTGGTGACGTCGAACCAGTCCCAGCTGAACGGGATGGCGGTAGGGGAGGCTGACCAGTTCGCGAAGGCCATCCCAACGAAGAGGCCAAGGGCCAGCAACTGGAAGCCCACCAGTCCGTACTGGACGATCTTGGTGGTGTGCAGGCCACGGTAGCTGACCCACACGGCCAGCGCTACGAACACGAGGCACGTGAGCACATTGAGCAGCTTGTTCGACGCGAGGTCGGCAATCTCCGGGTTTCCCGCCAACTGGGACAAGAACAGGTAGAAGAAGTCCACGGCCACACCCGCGAGGTTGGACAGCACAATGATGTTGGCCGCGAGCAGCCCCCAGCCGCCCATCCAGCCCACCCATGGGCCGAATGCCTTGGTGACCCAGGTGAACGTGGTCCCGCTGTCCGGGGAGTCTGCGTTGAGCTCCCTGTAGGCGAGTGATACCAGGATCATCGGGATGAACCCGAGGAGGAAGATGGCGGGAAGCTGCAGGCCGACTGTGCTGATGGTGGGGCCCAGGGCCCCGGTCAACGTGTAGGCGGGTGCAATGGTGGAGATGCCAAGAACGACGACGGCGAGGAGCCCCAACTGCCCCGTCTTCAGTCCCTTGCCGCTGATGCTGTGCGACGTTGCAGCGTCGGTTGCGCCGCTGTGGATTGTCTGGCTCATGAAAGGCCCTTTCTAGATGGCCGAAGGCTGTTGCTGCGTAATGCAGTGGATGCCGCCGCCCCGGGCGAAGAGCTCCCGCGCGTCAACACTGACCACGCGGCGGCCGGGGTAGGCATCAGAGAGTATGCGGAGTGCTTTCTCGTCCATGGGGTCGTTGAAGCTGCAGGCGATGACCCCGCCGTTGACCACGAGGTGGTTGATGTAGCTGTAGTCCACGTAACCCTCGTCGTCGGTCAGTGTTTCCGGTGCCGGAACTTCAATGATGTTCCATTCCCGGCCGGCTGCGTCATGGGTGGTGCGCAGCAAATCGATGATCTGCCGGGAGACTTCATAGTCAGGGTGGGCCGGGTTCTGCTGTGAATGGACCAACAACGTTCCCGGGCTTGGGATGGCGGCAACGATGTCCACGTGGCCGCGGGTGCCGAACTTCTCCGAGTCGCGGGTGAGGCCGCGGGGAAGCCACACCACGTGGGTTGCGCCGATGGTACGCGCCAGCTCCGTTTCGATGTCCGCCTTGGTCAGGCCCGGGTTGCGGCCCTGATCCAATTGGACGGTCTCGGTCACCAGGACCGTTCCCTCGCCGTCGACCTGGATGCCGCCGCCCTCGTTCACGATGCCCGAGGGAACACGCTGTACGTTGGCACGGCTGGCTACGTAGTCGGCGATCAGGGAGTCCTTGTCCCACGCAGCCCAGTCCTGGCCGCCCCAACCGTTGAAGATCCAATCCACGGCACCCAACTGCCTGTTGGCGTCGAGCACGAAGGACGGGCCGATGTCCCGCATCCAGGCATCGTTCAGTTCCGCGGTCAGTACCTCGACGCGAGGGTCCACGTAGCGCGCGGCTGTTTCGACGTCGTCGGGCGCTACCACCATGGTGACCGGTTCGAACTCGAGGATGGCGTTCGCGACCGCGGCCCATGTTGACCGGGCAGCGTGTGCTTCTTCCTCCGTCCCGCCCAACGTGTACCCGCCAGTGGGGAAAGCCATCCAGACCCGGTCCTGCGGGGCGGTCTCGGAGGGCATGCGCCAGGTGCTCATGCGGGAACTGCCTGGGGTTGGGCGCCGAGCGGAGCGTCGTGGTTGACGGGTTCGGTCAAGCGGCCGTAGGTTTCCGGGCGTCGGGTGGCCAGGAACGGGAAGAGCGTGAGCCAGTCCTTGCGCTGGTCGAGGTCAAGATCGGCAACGAGCACGGCGGATTCATCCCGCGGCGCCTGCACCAGAATGCGCCCGTAGGGATCGGAGATGAAGGACGAACCGTAGAAGTTCAGGGTGCCTTCGCTGCCGTGGCGGTTGGGGGCGACCATGAACAGGCCGTTGGCGATGCCGTTGCCCACGATGACCTGCTGCCACAGGGGCTGGGTGTCGAAGTCCGGATGGTCCGGTTCCGAGCCGATGGCCGTGGGGTAGACCAGGATTTCCGCGCCGCCCAGCGAATACAGGCGTGCGAGTTCCGGGAACCATTCATCCCAGCACGTGGGCATGCCCAGGCGTGCTCCACCGAGTTCGGCCGGAGCATGGACGGCGTACGCGTCATCGGCGTCAGGGCCCTTCCGGAAGAACTTGTCCTCGTAGTAGCCGGCCGTCACCGGGATGTGCAGCTTGTGCGTGCGGGCCACGAGTTCCCCGGCGGGGGAGACCAGAATGGCGGTGTTCAAGCCCAGGCCGTCGTCGGTGCCGTCCGGGTTTTCGGCGCGCTGGTACAGGGAAGCATGAACGGAGACCCCGAGCTTACGGGCTGCCTCTGCTGCGAAGGTGAACGTGGGGCCGGTGAGCAGGTCCTCGGCGATGTCGGACGGGCGGACTCCTGCGGCCGGATTGTTGGCCGGGCGGGTATCTGCCGGGTAGCGGGACAGGGTCAGCTCCGGCAGGAAGACGACTGCGGCTCCCAGCTTGGCTGCGCGTTCGATGCCCTCGTTCAATTCGGCGCGCAGGACGGCTTCGTCCGCGTGCCAACGGTGCTGGACGACGCCCACCCGCAGGGGAGTGCGGGTGGAGGGCTCGGTGCGCGCCAGGGAAGTCGGGGCTTCGAGGCGGGTAATTTCAATCATGATGGCATGTTCTCCGGTGAGACGACTGTCACTAAATGAATAGCGTTCATTTAGTATGGCGGCAGACGTCCCGGAGCGCAAGGGTTTAAATGAACCCTGTTCTTTTATGACCGGCGCGGAGTCAGCGCTTCGGCTTGGCCCTCAAGTGGATGCGCTCGCCTTGTTGTCCGAATAGGGTCAGGAGCTCAACCGGCTGGCTCGTGGCGCTGGCGAACCAATGCGGCGTGCGGGTGTCGAATTCCGCGGCCTCGCCGGCTTTGAGGACGAAGTCGTTCTCTCCAAGGATCAACCGGAGTTTCCCGTTGAGGATGTACATCCAGTCATATCCCTCGTGGGACTGCGGATTGGGCACCTCGTTTCCGGTGGCGCCGGGAAGGATCATCTTGAATGCCTGGATCCCGCCTGGCCGTCGAGTCAGCGGCAGGGCGGTGCCCCATTCGTGAACATGCGGCTTGAGATGCACGCGCGGATCGCCGGTCTCCGGGGCGTCAATGAGTTCCTCAAGCGGGACCTGGTGGAGCCTGGCGATGGGCAGGAGGAGTTCCAGGGTGGGTTTTCGCTGGCCCGACTCAAGGCGGGAGAGTGTGCTCACCGAAATGCCGGTTGCCTCTGAGGCCTCGGCGAGCGTGACGTTGCGCTGGGTGCGGAGCGTCCTGAGGCGGGGGCCCACCGAGCCGAGGAGCTTGCTGAAATCCGGGTCCATGAACAGTAGTTTGCCATTGCAGCAAAGTTTCTTGCCAGTCCGAGGGTGGTCTCGAAACCATTGGCTAAGAGTGTTCAAGCCCCAGGATCTCCACAACAAGTCGAAGACCGGGGTCTGCAGTGGAAGGGACGGAAGCGTGGAAGAGCAATACGACGTCGTTGTTATCGGGGGCGGCGCGGCAGGGCTGAGCGCCGCTGTCACCTTGGGGCGGGCCCTTCGCTCCGTGCTCGTCATTGACGCGGGGGAGCCGCGAAATGCACCGGCGGCCGGAGTCCATGGATTTCTCTCGCGTGACGGCATGAATCCGAAGGAATTGTTGGCCGTTGGCCGTGATGAGGTCCGAAAATACGGCGGTGACGTGGTTAACGGGGCGGCCGTGGCGGCGCGTTCGACGGCGGAGCCCGGCGCAGGAGCGGAACCCGGCTTCGCGGTGGAGCTGGCGGATGGGCGGCGTGTGGCAGCCAGGCGCCTTCTGGTGGCCACAGGGTTGAGCGATGTGCTCCCGGACATCGGAGGCATCCATGAACGCTGGGGCCGGGATGTCCTCCATTGCCCGTACTGCCATGGCTGGGAAGTCCGGGACACCAAGATAGGCATCCTGGGCACGGGGCCGATGTCCATCCACCAGACCCTGCTGTTCCGGCAGTGGAGCCCGAACATCACACTGTTCCTCAACGACGTCCTGAAGCTTAGCGATGAAGAGTGGGAGCAGTTGGCCGCCCGCTCCATCTCGGTGGTCGAGGGAAAAGTGAAGTCCCTGGTGGTCCGGGATGATGTCCTGACCGGCGTGGTCCTCGAATCCGGCAAGGAATTTCCGGTGGATGCGGCTGTTGTTGCTCCGCGGTTGGAAGCCCGGAGCGCCGTCCTCGAATCGTTGGGCATCAGGTCAGTCGGGCATCCAAGCGGCATTGGTCACTATGTGGAGTCGAGCGGACCCGCCGGGGCAACGGAAGTCCCGGGGGTTTGGGTGGCCGGAAACATCTCGGATCCCACCGGGCAGGTCATGGCATCGGCCGCCGCAGGAAACATGGCCGGCGCCGTGATCAACGCGGACCTCATGATGGCTGAAACCAAGGCAGCAACGGAATCCCGGCGACTCCAGGCGGCAGGGTCTCCCGCAGCCGGGCGCTGAGCGGATAGCGTGGGGCAAAACCCGTCCAAGGCCAAAGGGGTACTCCATGAAGATCGTCGTCATAGGCGGCAGCGGGCACATCGGCAGCTTCCTCGTTCCACGGCTGGTGCGCGCCGGCCATGAGGTCAACAACGTCAGCCGCGGACACCGAAAGCCCTATGTCGACGTGCCCGAGTGGAAGGATGTGCGCCATGTGGCCGCGGACCGCGAGCAGGAGGACCGGTCAGGCACCTTCGGTGACCTGGTGGCGGGACTGAACGCCGACGTCGTCATTGACTTGGTCTGTTTCACGCTGGAGTCCGCTGATGGGCTGGTTGAAAAGCTGCGCGGTGCAACAGGTCATCTGCTGCACTGCGGTTCCATCTGGCGCTATGGTCCCAGTCGCAAAGTGCCCATTCCCGAGGATGCTGACCTGCCGCCTATCGGCGAATACGGGACCCGGAAGGACTCGATAGCACGGATGCTGAAGGCGGAGACGGCCGGCGGCGGCCTGGCAACCACTTCCCTGCACCCGGGGCACATCGTGGGTCCGGGTTGGCAACCGATCGGGCCGTTGGGGAACCTGGATCCGGAGGTTTGGTACACGCTCTCGGCCGGTCACGCCTTGAAGGTCCCCGACGGCGGCACGGCACTCATGCACCACGTCCACGCCGACGACCTTGCCCAGGCATTCCAGAAAGCCGTGGAACATCGCGGGGCAGCTGCGGGGGAGGACTTCAACATTGTTGCTCCCTCGGCCCTCAGCTCCAGAGGGTTCGCGGAAATCGCGGCTGGCTGGTTCGGCCGCGAGGCCAATCTTGAATCCATCACGTGGGACGAGTTCCGGGCATCGGACACGGAAGGGCATGCGGAAACAAGCTGGCAGCACCTGTACCGCAACCACTGTTTTTCCATCCGCAAGGCCGAGTCACTCATCGGTTATGCGCCGATGTATGAACCGGAGGAGGCCATCTTCGAGTCCGTGCAGTGGCTGATCGACAACGAACAACTGCGGGTGGCGGGACCGCTGCGGGCGGGCAAATAGCAGCCCGCGTGGTGCCGTCGCGGGCTTACCGGGCACGCGCGGGAGCCGTTGTCCCGCGCAGCACCAATGTTGGCCCAATCAGGGTCTGCTCCGGCTTGAGTTCGGGGTCCTCCAGACGGTCCAGGAGCCTTCGTGCAGCGCTGGCGCCCACCACGTCGCTCCGGTTGTCGATGGATGTCAGATCAAGGAAGCGGGATTTGGCCAAAGGCGAGTTGTCATAACCGATCACGGAGACGTCATGCGGCACCGATAAACCGCGGGCCTTCAAGGCGGCGAAGGCACCCAGCGCCATGGTGTCGTTGGCGGCAAAGATCGCCGTGGTGTCCGGGTGGCGGTCCAGCAGCCGGCACGCGGAGGCGTAGCCGTCTTCTTCCGAGGTTCCGCTCGATTCCGCAACCAGGACCTCGACGCCGGCGGTCTCCATAGCGCGGCGGTAACCGGCCCGCCGGTGGTCGGAGGCGCCGTCGGACCCTGAGAGGTGGCCTATGCGCGTGTGGCCCAGCCCGAGCAGGTGTTCGGCGGCCATGGCGCCGCCGCCGTCGTCGTCGTTGGTGATGAGGTCTGCCCCGGAGGGAACGCCCTTGCGCCAGCCCGCGACGACGGTGGGCACCCAGGTTCGTGCCAGCATCGATTCGCTGGGCTCGGCCGCAATGACCAGCGCGTCCACGTGCATGGCCAGGAGGCCGTCGGTCGCTTCCTTGATCCTGTTCTCGCCCGGCCTCGAATCGGCCACGGTGACTTGGTAGCCGAGGTCCGAAAGTACCGACTCCATGCCGCGGAGGAGATCCACGAACCAGAGATTCCGGTAGTCGTCGATGAGCAGTCCGATGCTCTTGGTCCGATTGCTCGCCAAGGTGGTGGCCGCGCGGCTGGGCCTGTAGCCGAGGTGGTTGATGGCGGCGTGGACGGCGTCGCGGCGCTTTGCACTGACCCTTTCAGGGTCCTTGAGGAAGAGCGAAACCAACGACGGCGAGACGCCGGCTTCGGTGGCGACGTCGTAGAGGGTGGGGCGTCGGGTCTGGGGACTGTTCACGGGTTCAGGCATGCCTTTCGGGTCTGCTATCGAGGATAGTCGGCACATCATTGACAGGACATATGGACATAGCTACGATCAATGCCAGTGCAAAATTGTAGCGCTACAAAATGCCGTCACGTGCCCCACGAAACGGCGAAATTTCGAAGGAGAAATCATGGCTGAAAGCCTCGGCGTCGCCGTCATCGGTGCAGGCATGGCCGGCAAAGCCCACGCCGCCGCGTACCGCACGGCATCCGCCCTCTACAGCCCGGTGCTGCCCCAGGTGCGGCTTGTATCGATCGGCGATGTCAACGCTGAGTTCGGTTCCGTGGCCGCCCGCCGGTTCGGGTACGAACGCAACGACGCGTCCTGGCAGGCAATCGCCGAAGCCGACGACATTGATGTGGTCAGTGTGGTCATCGCCAACCCGCTGCACCGGGAAGTGGTCGAGGGATTGTTGGCGGCGGGCAAGCACGTGCTGTGCGAGAAGCCGCTCAGCGACACCCTCGAGGATGCCCGCGCCATGGCCGGGGCCGCCCGGGCTGCCGAAGCCCGCGGTAACCTGGCCCGCATCGGGTTCACCTTCCGCCGGACACCCGGGATTGCCTACATCCGCGAACTGATCAGGAACGGCGTCCTCGGAAACATACTGCACTTCAGTGGCCGGTACTGGACCGACTATGGTTTCAGCCCCTCAGCTCCCATGAGCTGGCGATACAGAGGGGGCCCCGGCTCCGGTGCGCTGGCCGACGTCGGAAGCCACCTGACGTATGTTTCCGAGTTCCTGTGCGGCGACATTAAGTCCATCAGCGGCGGCCGCCTGGCAACGTCCATCAACAAGCGACCGCTGCCTTTGAGCGCAGTCATGGGCCATGACCATGTGGCCGTCAGCGACACTTTCGAGGCCGTGGAGAACGACGACTACGCGGCCTTCAATGCTGAGTTCGCCAATGGAGCGGGCAGTTTCGAGGTTTCCCGTGTGGCTGCCGGGCACGCCAACAGCCTCCAGTTCGAAGTGTTCTGCGAGAACGGGGGTGCGAAGTTCGACCAGCGCAGGCCCAATGAAATCCAGTTGTTCCTCAACGACGGGTCCGGCCTGCACAACGGGTACCGCCAGGTCATCCTGGGCCCGGGCCACCCGTACATTGCCGGTGGCCTGGCCATGGACGCGCCGGAGGTCGGCTTCGGCCAGAACGACGCCTTCGGTTATCAGGCCCGCGCCTTCCTGGAAGAAGTTGCCGGACTTTCCGAGGCGGAGTCGCTGCCCCGCTGTGCCACGTTCGACGAGGGCGTCCGCAACATGGAACTCCTTGGAGCCGTTACCGAATCAGCCCTGAACAACGGAAAGAAGATCACGCTATGAAACTCGGCGTCTACAACGCGATCCTGCACGACCGGTCCCTTCCCGAAGCCCTGAAAGTGATCGCGGACCTCGGCCTGACCGGCATCGAGATCAACACGGGAGGATTCCTGCCCGCTGTCCACGTTCCCGGCATGGATCAGATTCTGGAGTCGGATGCCGCAAGGGACGATTTCCTGGGTATTTTCGAGGGCACGGGCGTCTCAATCGCGGGCTTGAACTGCAACGGCAATCCGCTGCACCCGCGCAGGGAAATCGGCGAAAAGCACGCCGAAGACATCCGCCGCTCCATCCGTTGGCCCATAGGCTCGGACAGGACAGGGTGGTGACCATGTCCGGTTTGCCCGGCGGCGAACCCGGCGCGACCGTCACCAACTGGGTGGTCAACGCATGGAACTCCGCGGCGTTGGACGTCCTGGATTACCAGTGGGGCGTGGCCGCCGATTTCTGGAAGGAAACCGACCGCCTCGCCGCCGACCACGGGGTAAAGGTAGCCCTAGAGCTTCACCCGCAAAACATCGTGTTCAACACCGCTGACGTCTACAAGCTCATCGAACTCACCGGAGCCACCCATGTGGGTGTGGAACTGGATGCATCCCACCTGTTCTGGCAGCAGATGGATCCCGTCGCGGTGGTGCGTGAGGTCGGTCCGCTGGTGTTCCAGGCGGCAGCCAAGGACGTGCGCGTGAACAAGGACCATGCCGCGCTCTACGGTGTGCTGGACAACAGCTTCCGCCGTCTTTCACCCGAGGAAAACCGCACCAATCTGGGCGGAGATGAGTGGGCCAACGAATGGCCCAAGAACTCCGCCTGGGACTTCGTAGCCCTCGGCAGGGGCCACGACACCGCCTACTGGACCGAGTTCCTCCGCGCCCTGTACGAGGTGGATCCGGACATGCTGGTCAACATCGAACATGAGGACACGTCCTTGGGACGAATCGAGGGGCTCGAAGTAGCTGCCAAAGTCCTCCGTGACGCTGACGCAGCTCTTGAGGCCTCGCTGAACATCCCGGCCTGACGCCGAAACTGGCTGGCATTAGCGGTTGTTTTGAGGCGTCAGAACAACCCCTGGTGCCAGTCAGTTGGCGAGTTCGGCCCGCAGCGGGTACTCGCCGCCGTCGAGGATCACTTGAAGGCACACCCCGTTGGAGGGGTTTAGCAGGATCGGGGCCATGAGGTTCACGGTGGTCTTGTCCGCGGACGGGTTCACCACCACCAACACGTTGCCGTCAGCCGGCGAAGCGAGGCCAACAGCTTCAACCGCGAACGCCGGAAGGACCGGAGCGTAAGCAGGTACGTACACTGACGCGTCCGCCACGAACATCCGTACCTTCGGTTCGAGCGCCTCGAGGGCAAACAAACCTTCGGCGCCGGCGATCTCCCGCAGGGAGAAACCCTCAGCATCCTCGAGTCCGGGCAAGGGCGAAGCGAAGCGCAGTGTCCAGGATGTCAACGCCGTGCTCATCGCAGGAAATCCATGAGCGTCGGTTGCAGCACTTTGGCGGTCACCGCGAGGGCAACCTGATAGTTGGTTTCCTGCACCTTCAAGTCCATAACGGCCCTTCCCAAATCCAGGTCTTCCACCCGGGACCTCTGCGTTTCCAGAGTAGCTTTCATCCCTTCCAAGGAGTTTTGGGCCTGACCCAGGCGTGTCTGGCGCATCCCGACGTCGGCCCTTCCGTCGATGACGGCCTGGATGCGCCCGCCGATGGCTGCCAGGCGGCCATTGGGGTTGATGCCGGCACGGATGTCCGCGACGACGTCACCCACCACCGCGAAGGCCGAGCCGGCGCCCGTGCCGAAGATTGCACCGCCGTCGGAATCAACGCGCACGGTCCGCGAGGCGTCAACGCGGCGTTCCACCGAACTGCCGGACACCCCGTTGAACACCGGGGGAACAGTGTTGGTGAAGGCGCTGTCAGTGTCCGAGCTGCCCGCGAAGACATGACGGCCAAGGTACTGCGTATTGGCCTGCGTCAGGAGGTCCTCGCCCAAGCCCTCGATTTCGACGGCGATCGCCTGCCTGGCGGAATCGCTGAGTGTGCCGTTGGCTGCTTGGACAACGAGGTCGCGCACCCTGTTGAGGATGTTCGTCGCCTGTCCCAACGCAGTGTCGGCCGCAGCGAGCCAGCCGTTGCCGTCGCTGATGTTGGTGCCGTACTGGCTTGCTGCATTCAGCTGGCCCCGCAGGGCAATGGCTTGGGCTGCACCGGCGGGATCATCCGAAGGGCGGTTGATGTTTTTCAGCGTGAGCGCCCTGTCCTGCACCTCAGCCAACTTCGCTTGCGCGGACTGCAGGCTTCGCTGCGAAGAGGCAGCCATCATCTGCGTAGTAACCCGATTGAGCATGGCTTACCTTCCTACAAGTCCGGTGCGGTTGATCAGGACATCCAAGGCTTCATCGATTGCCGTCATGACCCGCGCAGCGGCCTGGTACGCGTGCTGCCCTGCAAGGAGACTGATGTTCTCCTCGTCGAGGCTCACTCCTGAACCGGAGTTCCGGTGTACGACGGCGGATGCGCCCGCTGCGTCGGCCAGTTGCGAATGCTGTTGGGCTGCCCGGGAAGCCATTCCGATCGCCGAGACGACCCCGCTCCAGAAAACGTCGGGTGACGATTCAGCGGAACCGATTTGGGAGAGTCTGTCCGCCACGCTCCCGTCCAGCGCGCCGGATCCGACGGCTCCCGTGGCGATGCCGGCGGCATTCGTAGGAACAATACGGATCGACATTGCGGCGGGGAGGCCCGGCGTGCTGGTGAAAAAGTCCAGGCCAGTTGCGCCGTTGCTGGACTGCCCGGTCCGGTGGATCGCGTTGACGTCGCTCATGAGCTGCGTGGTGAAAGCGTTGTAGGCGTCAGCGGTTTGTGCGATCACGCCGCCCGTCCCACTCCCATTGGCCGGAGCCAGCAGCGACACCGCCCCGGCGAGTTCGCCGCCGTCGAGGTTCACCGCAGTACCGGGCCTGTCGGCCCACTCAAGCTGCACCGGCGTAGCTGCGGTACTGAGGCTCGTTGGGCCGGCAAGGGTGAGCGGGCGGACGGAGGTTCCTGAGACCAGGGCGTTGCCGCCGATGAAAACGTCCGCAGTTCCATCGGCGTTCACGCGGACACTGCCGCCGGACAAGGAAGCGATGGATTCCGTGATCTGGCTCCGGGCATCAATGAGTTCGTTCGCGGAGCCTCCGGCGGCGAGTGTTGAACGGATCTGCGCGTTGAGGTTCGCTACGCGGCCGGCAGCGGCGTTGAGCTCGTTGACGGAGGCGGCGGCTTCGCCGCGCACCCTGCTCCACTGGGCATCCAACGCCCCGTAGCCTGCCGATACTGTCTCCGACAGCGTGGCTGCGGCTTCCAGCAGGACCGACGCCGGAGCGGACTCGCCAGGGTGGTTGGCAACTCCCTGCCAGGAAGCCCAAAAGCTGTGCAACGCCGTCGAAATCCCGTGCTCACCGGGCTCTTGGAGTGAGTCCTCAAGGCGCTGCATTTCCGTCGATCGGACCGTGGCGTACCCGGAAGCAGCGGCCGTGTTCCGGACGCCGGCGTCGAGGAAGGTGTTGCCCAACCGCGCAATGCCATCCACGGAAACGCCTTGGCCCGCCTGAGCGTCACCCGGGTGCACGCCGGTCCGGCCCGGCGCTCCGATGGCCGACTGCTCGATCCGCTGCCGCGTGTAGCCCGGCGTAGCGGAGTTGGCGATGTTTTGGCCTGCCAGGTTGATGGCCTGCTGGGCCGCGGTGAGGCCACGGTAGGCCGTGTTGAGTCCGCCGAATGTGCTCACAGGGTTGCCTTCTTAGAGTTTCCGGTCAACAAGATGGGCAGGCGAGGAGTCGCCCGTCCTGCCGTGGGAGTCATAGGTGCCGGCTGCCGGTTTCAGGTCCGCCAGGGTTTCCTGGGTGGAACGAACGGCAGCGCGCAGGAACTGTTCGTTGGCATCGCGAAGTTCCTTGATGGTTGCTGTTTGCTGCCGCATGGCCGTGAGGTGGGATTCGAGTACGTCTGCCCATGCGGGATCCGGCGCCCCCGCAGCGAGTTCGGCCAGCGAGCAATCCGCAGACAGGCCCCACTGCTCCGCGACGGCGGCAATCTCCACCGCCCGGGTGAGGCCTGCCTGGGAGACGCGTTCAAGAACCTGTTCCACCTCCCGGGTCCCATGCGGCAGCCACCTGGACTTGCCGGCCGTCAGCAATAACTGCTCCTCTTCGAGCTTGAAAGTCAGAAGATCCAGAAGCTCACGTTCGCGCCACAGCAGGGCTGACAGTTCATGGATGGCCACTGCGGTCGACTCCAGTTCTGGTTTGGGATGGGGATGCGGGGCGGAACCCTGTCCGCCAACTCGCCAATAACTATCGGCCGGCAGCGGTCCGGCGTTAGGCGGCCATCCGGTGAAAAACCTCCAGCAACTTTTAACTAACGTCATCCGCGCCGCGCGCCGATAGTGCGCTGTGACGGCCCACGGATGGGCTGCCACACAGTAAGTCCAGATCACGGAGGAAAAATCATGGGCATGCAGATCAACAACAACCTGATGGCAAACAACGCTTACCGCAGCTTGAACGCCACGCAGGACACCCTGTCCAAGTCGATGGAGAAGCTCTCCAGCGGGTTGCGCATCAACCGGGCCGCAGATGACGCTGCCGGCCTTGCCATCTCGGAAGGCCTCAAGTCCCAGGTCACCGGCTCGGCAGTTGCCGCGCGGAACGCCCAGGACGGCATCAGCATCATCCAGACCACGGAAGGTGCCCTGACCGAAGTCCACTCCGTCCTGCAGCGCATGCGCGACCTCGCAGTACAGGGTGCATCGGACACCAACAACGCCGATGCGCGCGCAGCAATCAAGAAGGAAGCTGACTCGCTCGGTAAGGAACTGAACCGCATCACCGAATCCACCAACTTCAACGGAATCGACCTCCTCAAGGGCGGCTCCAAGAACATCCAGGTGGGCACCGCAGGCTCGGCGAACGATGTCATCGCCGTCAACCTCGGCGATGTGGCAACCGCGGTGGGGGCACTGTCCTCGGCGACCGGCTCCACGGACTTCGTAGTGACGGACAACGCCACCGCCCAGACCACCATCACGGCAATCGACACCGCCATCAAGGCAGTATCCACCCAGCGTTCGGACCTCGGCGCAAGCCAGAACCGCTTGGACCACGCCATCAAGTCCCTGAACGTTGCCGGTGAAAACCTGCAGGCTGCCCAGTCCCGCATTGCGGACACGGACATGGCTGCGGAAATGGTCAAATACACCAAGGCCAACATCCTGTCCCAGGCAGGTACCGCCATGCTGGCACAGGCCAACCAGTCCGGCCAGGGCGTTCTTTCGCTCCTTCGCTAAGGACTCCCTGTTTTAGCGCTCCTGCGCTAAAACCGGCGTGAAACGGCGTCCGGCCAGGCCCCATCCTGGCCGGCCGCCGTCGGCATCTAACTGATCGGAACCGGGAGGAGACCTGTGACAACCGCCATCGACGGCCTCGCGAGCGGACTGAACACCACGGCGATCATCAATTCGCTGATGTCCGTTGAGGCGCTGCCGCAGACCCAGCTCAAGACCAAGCTGGCCTCCAACCAGACGCTGATCTCAACCCTGCAGTCCCTCAACACCAAGCTCACGTCCTTGAAGGACCTGTCCCTTGCAGGTTCCGCCACGGGTGCGCTGAATCTGTTCACTGCCACCAGCAGTGCCGCTTCCGTCACGGCAAAAACCACGACGGCGGCCACTGCGGGATCGATTGACCTGACCGTTACGCAGTTGGCGCAGACGCAGGTAAACGTCACCGCGGCCATGGCGTCATGGCCCACGGACGGCGGTGCGCCCGCCAAGCTGACGATCGTGGATTCCACGGGTAAGACGACCGAAATTGCGCCCGCGGGCACTTCTTTGGATGACGTGGTCTCAGCCATCAACGCAGCATCCGGTGGCGCACAAGCGGTGAAGGTTCCGGCCGGCAACGGCACCTACCGTCTGCAACTCACGGCTTCGCAGTCCGGTGCGGCCGGAGCCTTCACTGTCTACCAAGGCACAGCCGCCCACGTCGCGGGCGGCACTGCGATCGACCTCATGGCGGATCCGACAGCCGCCATCGTACGTACCGCCCAGGATGCCAAAGCGACACTGTACGCCGGCACCGCGGCCGCCCAGATCCTGACTTCCGGGAGCAACATTTTCGCCGACGTCCTGCCGGGTGTTTCCGTGACGGCAACGGCGGTTACCGCGGGTCCGGTGACAATTACTGTGGCCAGCGACGTTCCCGGGATCACCAAGAAAGCCGAAGATTTGGTGACCTCCGTTAACGACGTCCTCAGCTTCGTCTCCATGTACAGCGCGGTGTCCAAAGGCACCAACTCCAGTGGCGCGTCCGTACCCAAGGCCGGGATCCTGACCGGGAACAGCACCGTGCGGGCAGTCAACGACCAGGTCCTCGCAGCGCTCTCCCGGCCCATCGACGGAAAATCGCCGGCCGAGTACGGAATCAACATCACCAAGGACGGAAGCTTCACTTTTGATTCCGCAAAGTTCTCCGCAGCTCTGACGGCGGATCCCGCAGCCGCGCAGTCCGCCGTCCAGGCCCTCGCCGCCCGGGTGGCTGACGCCGCCACCGCCGGAGCCGATCCCTACACCGGCTCCGTTTCCAGCCTTATCAAAGGCAGGGAATCCGAAACCCGGGATCTGGGGAACCGGATTGCCGATTGGGACCAGCGGCTCGCCACGCGCCGAGCTACCCTCCAAGCCGTCTATACCAACATGGAGGTCCTGCTCGGCGGCCTCCAATCGCAGTCAACCTGGTTGTCCGGGCAGATTTCCTGCCTCCCCCAGCAGTCCACAGGAGAATAGCCATGACCTACAGTGCACTCCGCGCCCAGCAAGTCTCGCGTTACAACGACGACGCCGTTCTTTCCGCACCTCCGGCGCGCCTGCTCACCATGCTCTACGACCGGCTGCTCCTGGACCTGAAGCGGGCCCGGTTGGCACAGGAGAACACCAATTGGGATTCCGCCCGCGAGAACCTGCTCCACGCCCAGGCGATCGTGGCCGAACTTCAGTCCACGCTACGGGTGGACCTCTGGGACGGTGCGGCCTCCCTGGCGAGCATTTACGAGTACGCCATGCAAGCCTTGATCGGTGCAAACATCTACCGGGATGTGGAGCGCACCAAGGAATGCATTGAACTTTTGGAGCCCTTGCGGCAGGGCTGGCATGAGGCCTCGGCGCTGTTGACGACTGAGTCGCCTGCGGTTTCCGGTTCCGTCCCCGGGCGGGCGCTTGGCGTCGCTTGAGATCTGGACCGGCATCCTCGACAGGTTTGAAGCGGACATAGCCTTGGCTGTTTCCGGAGGGTTCCCGCCTGCGTGGGAACCGCCCTTGGATGCAGGACCATTGCCCGCTGAGCTGGCGCCACAGGCGCGGCGGGTCCTGGAGGCGCAGGCCGACGCCATGGATCTCCTGGCCCGCATGAAGCACGACGCCGGGACGCAACTCGGTGCCTTGGCTGCTGTCCCTGCCGGCCCCGTTTTTGAGCGGCCGCTGTTGCTGGATATCCGCGGCTGACGTCCGCTGCGCCCTCCCAACTGAGTCGCATTACTGCGCGTTTTGAGCGCCCAAAACGCGCGCTACTGCGACTTACTTGGGTGCTATGAGCGTCAGGCGAGGAACTCGCGGGCGGCGGTGACCAGTGCTTCCGTCCCGAGGGTGAGAGTGGGCTGGATGACCGGTGCAAAGTACGGGGAATGATTGGAAGGAACGTCCTCAGGAAGCCGCCCACTTTCCGCGAACTCCTTGGCGTAGTGCGGCTCGATGCCGCCCAGGAACCAGAACACCAACGGCGCGCCGGCTGCCGTGGCGAGCATGCCCACGTCCTCGCTGCCGGAAACGGGGCCTGGGTCCATGACCTGCCCGGCGCCGAACTTTTGCCGGAAGGCCGCATCCACCCTTTGCGCGGCTGCATCATCATTCACGGTGAGGGGAAAACGTTCCTCGTAGTTGAAATCGGGCTCCCGCGCGGCACCGGATGCGGCCGCTTCGCTCCGCACAATACGTTCGACGGCGGCAAGCACCTTTTCGCGCGTGGGCTCGCTGAAGGACCTGATGCTGAGGCCGAGGGTGGCCGTTTCCGGAATGATGTTGTTTTTAGTGCCTGCGTGCAGTTGCCCAACAGTCACCACGGCCGAATCACTGGCGGCGATTTCGCGGGCCACTACCCCTTGGAGCCGGACCGTGGCAGCCGCGGCCATGAGGACCGGGTCCACGGTGGTTTCAGGGCGGGAACCGTGCCCGCCGCGACCGTGCAGGGTGATGTTGAGCGAATCGGCAGATGCCATGGCAACACCGGAGCGAAGTCCGAACCAGCCTGCGGGGACAGGCGCCACGTGTTGACCAAGGACCACCTCGGGCTTGGGGATGCGGTCGTAGAGGCCGTCCTTGACCATGGTGTCCGCCCCGCCACCGAACTCTTCGGCCGGCTGGAAGATCGCGATCAGTGTGCCATGCCACTCCTGCTGTGTCCGGACGAGTTCCGCCACGGCGCCAATCAGGCAGGTGACGTGGACGTCGTGCCCGCAGGCGTGCATGACAGGTACCTCAAGGCCCTGGTGGTCCACACCCATGGCAGTGCTTGCGTAGTCCAGCCCGGTGGCTTCCTTGACGGGCAGTGCATCCATGTCAGCACGCAGCATCACAATGGGGCCCTCCCCGTTCCGGAGAACACCCACTACGCCGGTCTTTCCGATGTTCCGGTGGACTTGGAGGCCCAGACCGTCAAGGTGTCCGGCCACGATTCCAGCCGTTCGCACCTCCTGGAACGACAGCTCCGGGTGAGCGTGCAGGTCTTTGTACAGTTCTTCAAGGTCAATGCCCACAGGGATGCCCCTCACAGTTTCGACGCCGGGATGGCCAGTGTATCGGGGGGACAGTGGTGTTGGTCAGGTCTTGGAATGCGAGACTGGGCTGCATGGCTGATTCAGAAGAGATCAATACCCAACACTCCACGGTCGAGGAATGGACCAAGGCCCTGGCGGAGTCCAGCGGTTCACCTGGCGGAGGGGCCGGGACCGGGGTGATGCTTGGCATCGCCGCATCGTTGACCTCAATGGTGGCCGGCTACTCGGAGAACGCGGGGGAGGACTTGCTGGGCCGGGCGCGCGCCTTGCGGGAGACGGCCCTTCGCCTGGCAGACGAGGACGCCGTAGCCTCCAAAGCTTTCGGGGCAGCGTTCCGGCTGGACCCCGGTCCGGAACGTGAGAAGGCCATCCGCGAAGCATCCGTGGAAGCGGCCAAAGCCTCCGCGGTGTTGGGGGATCACGCCATTGAGGCCATCGAAGACCTGGAATGGCTGGCTGCGAACGGAAATCCTGCCCTGATCGCCGACGTCGTGGTGGCCTTCGGGGCGCTCCGGGCTGCGATTGCCGGTGCACGGACCAACGTCAGCTTCGATCTCGCTGCGCTTGCCAAAGGCGGCACACCGTTGGAGGAGGTTCGCTCCCAACACCCCGAACTGTGGGAAACGGTTGGCCGGCTCAGCGGTGCCTTGGATCGGATAGATGCCCTGACCGCGGAAGTGGACAACAAGGCGGCTCCGACCGACGCCGTGTGAGGGCTTCATTGCCACTCATGTCGCCGGCATGGAACGCCGGCATTGAACGCCGGGCAGGCTCGGTGATGGAAGCACGCCCGGTATTTACAAAATTTGCTGGCGAATTCCGCTAACGGCGGCCTGAACAGTGTCGATAACTGCTGCTGAGCAGGGATCGCTCGATGCGTGGCCACGGATTGGCCTTAGGAACACCACCAGGTGAGGACTTGTGCTTGAATCCGTGACATCCGCCGCACTGGCCAGCGCCATGGATGCGCTCGCCTTGCGCCAGCGGACCATTGCCAACAACATCGCAAACATCAACACGCCCAACTACACCGCCAAAAGGGTTTCCTTCGAGGATCAGTTGGCGGCCTCAGTTCGTGCGGGCGATGGAGAGGTGAACGCCACGGTATCCCCGTCGGAAGAGCCAACACGTACCGACGGAAACAACGTCAACCTGGACACGGAGACGTTGTCCAATATCGACACTGTCCTGCGGTACCAGTTTGCGGCCCGCGCAGCTGCTGGAGAATTCACCTCCCTCCGCACTGCGTTGAGGAGCTCCTGATGACATTCGATGCGATCGGAATCGCAGGCTCCGCACTCACCGTCCACCGCAAATGGCTGGACGCGGTGTCAGACAACCTGGCCAATATGAACAACGCCTCCAGCACCGACGGAGAGGTCTTCCGGGCCCGGTACATCGAGGCAGCCGAGGGAAACGACGGGCAAGGTGTCTACGTCAAGAGCACTCCGCTGGGCGACGCGACCGGCAGGATCGTATACCAGCCGGACCACCCTTTGGCCGATGCCGACGGCAACGTGAAGTACCCGGACATAGATCTTGCCGAACAAATGGGAACTTTGATCATCGCCCAGCGCGGCTACCAGGCCAACGCACAAGTAGTTGACCGGGCCCGCGAAACGTACCTGGCAGCACTCGAGATCGGAAAATCCTGATGTCCCTGAGTCCCATCGAGAGCGTCCAGGGCGTCAGCGGAACGGGGTATGTCGGGAGCACCAAGGCCCCCGGCAGCACCGGGGGTGGGTTCGGCACCGCACTGACCGGCGCCGTCGACGATTTGCAGTCCCTGCAGTCCACGTCAAAGGAACTTGCTGTGTCCGCGGTGACAGGCAACCTCGACGATATCCACAAGGCAACCCTCGCTGCCACGCGCGCGCAGGTGACGTTCGAGCTTGTTGCCGCGGTGCGGAACAAGGGCATTGACGCGTTCAACGAAATCATGAGGATGCAGGCCTGATGCCACCGGCGATTTCCCAGTTCTTCCGCAAGCTTGGCACCGGCATGCAGGCGTTCAGCCCTGCCCAGCGCACACTCGCCATTCTGGGCGTGGCCGTGATTGTGCTCGGCGGCGTCGCCCTGACTGCGTGGCTGGGGAAGCCCGCCTACTCACCACTGTTTTCCGGGCTGAAGGACACCGACGCGAACAGCATCGTGGAGCAGCTCCGCAAGGACAACATCCCTTACGAGCTCAGCAACGGCGGGTCCACCATCCTGGTCCCCGAGGACAAGGTGTACGACGAGCGCTTGAAAGCGGCGGCCGCAGGATTGCCTACCGCCGCGGCCACCGGCTATTCGTTGCTGGACAAGCTGGGCGTCACTTCCTCTGAGTTCCAGCAGTCCGTCACGTATAAACGGGCCTTGGAAGGGGAACTCAGCACCACCATCCAGGCGATGGACGGCGTAAAGTCCGCGGCCGTGCAACTCGCCATCCCGGAGAAGTCGGTCTTCGTGGCCACCACCCCCGAAGCCACCGCCTCGGTGTTCGTGGAAACGCAGCCGGGCACGACCTTGTCCTCGGACAAGGTCCAGGCGATAGTGCACCTGACCTCCGCGG
Source organism: Paenarthrobacter ureafaciens (assembly GCF_004028095.1). Classification (NCBI taxonomy): domain Bacteria; kingdom Bacillati; phylum Actinomycetota; class Actinomycetes; order Micrococcales; family Micrococcaceae; genus Paenarthrobacter; species Paenarthrobacter ureafaciens. Next base: position 2,227,532 of record NZ_SBHM01000007.1, read on the forward strand.
CGATCGAGAACTTGAAGCCAACCAACGTCTCGGTGGTCGATTCGCAAGGCAACGTCCTGTCCACAGTGGGCGGAGGAGCTACCGGGTCATCGTCCAAGCAAGCCTCGGATTACCAACAGCGCACCTCGGATGCGGTCCGGACAGTGCTGGACAGCGTAGTGGGCCCCGGGAACTCGACCGTTGCAGTGGCCGCCGATGTCACGGCCGAATCGGCCCAGCAACGCAGCGAAACATTTAGCCCTGCCAGCAACACGCCGGCACTCAGTGAGTCCACGAAGACCGAGAAATACACCGGAACGGGCGGCGGAGCAGCAGGCGTCCTGGGTCCGGACAACATTGCCGTTCCCGGCGGAACCTCGGCGAACGGCAGCTACGACTCCAGCGATACCACCAAGAACAACGCCGTCAACAAGGTCACCGAAGACCGGACCATCCCTCAGGGAGCCGTAAAAAGGCAGACCATCTCCGTTGCCATCAACCAGTCAGCTGCCGGGGGCGTGAACATCGACTCCGTCCGATCACTGGTGACCGCCGCTGCCGGCATCAATACTGCACGCGGCGACGTAGTCACAGTGGAGGTCCTGCCCTTCAGCACCGCCGCCGCAGACAAGGCCGCTGAAGCACTCGGATCTGCCCAGGCCGATGCCGAGGCAGCCAAAGAAGCAGCGCTCATGAACACACTGATCATGGCCGGCAGCATCTTGCTGGCCGCAATCGCCCTGATTGTGACCGTCTTGATTATCCTCAAGCGCCGCCAGCGCCGGGAACCGGTGGACCTCGGAGAACGCGTGGAGTACGACGCTTTGCCTGAAGCCATCCCAACCCCTGCCATAGCAGGTCCGCCCACCACGGCCATCGAACTGACATCCATCCAGCCCGCTGCACCGTTGGAGCCCACCCCCGCCCTGCCGTTGCCCGATTCGGATGCCCTCGACGGCGAACTCAAACGTGCGCAGATCGAAGCGATGGTTGCCGATAACCCGGCACGGACCGCCGAATACCTGCGCGGCCTCATGGATGAAAGGCAGTCGGTGTGAGCCTGCCCGAAGCACCGGCCCTGAGCGGGGTCCAGAAGGTGGCTGTGGTCCTCATGCAGATGACCCCTGCCAGTGCCGCTGCAGTCATGGCCCAGTTTTCCGAATCCGAGGCAGAGGACATCGCCGCGGAAATTGTTCGTCTCCGCCGCGTTCCGTCCACCGTCGCAGATCACGTCATCAACGAGTTCCATGGACTGGCCGTCAGCGGCCGCCGTTCCGCCCGCGGGGGCCAGGAATTCGCCGTCGGACTTCTTGAAGCATCCTTCGGTGCCGACAAAGCCGCCGGCTTCATGGACCGCCTCGCCTCAACCATGGCCGGAAAGTCCTTCGAATTCCTGGAAATGATGGACCCCGGGCAGATCCTTGCCCTGATCGACGGGGAATTGCCGCAAACCATCGCGCTGATCCTGGCCCATCTCCGGCCCGGCAAAGCCTCCGCTGTCATGTCCGGTTTGGAAGATGCCCAACGCATCGATGTGGCCCGGTGCATCGCGACCATGGGCTCGGCGTCTCCCGAAGCCGTCAGCATCGTTGCCGAAACACTCAAGGTCCGAGCCGGGGCGGTGATGTCCCAACGCAAATCCAACGAGGTCGTTGGCGGCATCCAGCCGCTGGTGGATATCATCAACCGTTCCGACGTCAGCACGGAGCGCTCGGTGTTGGACGGACTCGGCAGTGTGGACCCGGACCTCGCCACCGAGGTTCGGGCGCGAATGCTCACGTTTGTGGACATCGTCAAACTGGAACCGCGCGATATCCAGCAAATTCTTCGCGGTGTCAGCGCCAGCGTTTTGGCCATCGCCATGAAGGGCGCCCCGCAAGTTGTCCTGGAAACCATCAGGGCCAACATGTCCGGCAGGAACCTGGAAATTCTCGAATCGGAAACGGCCGCATCAGGTCCTGTCCGTGCCTCGCAGGTAGAGGAAGCCCGCGCGGACATCGTCAGGTCCATCCGTGAGCTCGAAGCGGCGGGCGCTATTGTTGTCCGGCGCGGGGACGAGGACGACTTTGTCTACTGAGCCCTACACCCGCGTTACGTTCCCCGTCCTCAGCTCCGAGGCTCCCGCCACTGACCGCGGGTTCACCCAGGGCCACGCGGCCGGATACGCAGCGGGCATGCGCGCAGCGGCAGAAGAGCTACGCCGCTTGCGGGAAAAGCAGCTGGCTGAGCAGGCGGAAGGGCTCGACGCCGGCCGCTTGGCTGTTGCGCGTGCCGTCACCGTGCTGGAGGCAGCAGCTTCGGCCGCGCAGCGCCGCAGGGAGGCAACGGTTGCCGAGATCGAGGACGTGCTCGCCGCCACTGCCCTGGAGCTCGCCGAGGCCATTCTTGGCTACGAACTGGCGCACGGTGAACGGACGGCCCGGGCTGCAGTGGACCGGGCGCTCAAGGACTCCGACGGAACCCTCACCACGGTTCGCCTGCACCCGGGAGACCTGGCCGCCTTGGAGGCTTCCGGCGTCGTGCTCCCCGCCGGTGTTGAGCTCAAGGCCGACGCCGCGCTCAACCCGGGCGACGCCGTCGCCGAACACCCTCAAGGGTGGATTGACGCGCGGTTGGGCTCAGCATTGGAGCGTGCCCGGCAGGCGTTGCTTGGAAGCCACGCATGAAGGGCCTCGCAGCCGCCGTGGCCGCCGCCGCTCCGCAACGGGTGGGCACCGTGACCTCCGTCCTCGGGCTGGGACTCGAGGTAGCGGGGCTGGATTGCGCGGTGGGCGAGTTGCTGACCGTGGGATCCGGCGCGGAAGCGCTCGACGCCGAGGTGGTGGCGTCGGTACTCGGGGGAGTGCGGTGCATGCCCCTGGGCCGGCTCACGGGTATTGCCGCGGGGGCGCCGGCACGCGCATCCGGACGTCCCGTGATGGTACCCACCGGGGCCGGTCTGTTCGGACGTGTGCTGGACGGGATGGGGCGGCCCCTTGATGGCAAGGGGCCGCTGGACTGTTCACACTTTGTGCCGCTGGACCAGGAAGCGCCGAACCCCATGCTCCGTGCGCGCATCGACACACCCCTTCAGACAGGGGTCCGGTTGCTGGACACCCTGACCACCCTCGGCCGGGGCCAGCGAATCGGCCTTTTTGCCGGCTCCGGGGTGGGCAAGTCCTCGCTGCTGTCCATGGTGGCCCGCGGCACCGACGCCCAAGTTTCCGTGATCGCGCTGGTGGGCGAACGTGGCCGCGAAGTACGCGAGTTCCTTGAGGACGATCTTGGTCCCGAAGGCTTGGCCAGATCCGTGGTGGTGGTTGCCACCTCGGACGAACCGGCCCTGATGCGCCTCCGCGCAGCCGTCACCGCAACACGGATCGCGGAGTCATTCCGTGAATCCGGACAGGACGTAGTCCTCATGATGGACTCCCTGACCCGTGTAGCCATGGCTCAACGCGAAATCGGCCTCTCCGCAGGTGAACCGCCCGCAACACGGGGCTACCCGCCGTCGACCTTTTCTGTTTTAGCCAGGCTCCTGGAACGGGCCGGAACCGCCGAAACCGGCTCCATCACGGGTATCTACACAGTCCTGGTGGACGGCGATGACCACAACGAACCCATTGCCGATGCCGCACGCTCCATCCTGGACGGGCACGTGGTCCTGGACCGGAAGCTCGCCGTGACAGGCCACTTTCCGTCCGTCGATGTTCTCGGATCCGTGTCCCGGGTGGCCTCGAAAGTAACAGACCCCGTCCATACCGCGTGCGCCGTGCAGTTGCGGAGGGTACTGGCTGCCCGCCGTGCAGCCCAGGACCTGATCGACGTCGGCGCATACCGCCGGGGGAGCAACCCGTTGGTGGACGCCGCCTTGGACAACGAGGCTGCCATCAACCAGTTCCTGCGCCAGGGCATGGGCGAGCCCTCCGCTATGGCCGAATCGTGGGCCTGGCTTTCCAGACTGTCCACCCGCTTTGACGTGGAAGGAGCCGCGTGAACCGACAGTTCTCCCTCGCAGGATTGCTGAGGCTGCGACAGGCCGAGCAAAAAACCGCCGAAACGGGGCTGGCTTCAGCCAATGCCCGTTCCTCCTCCGTCCGTGCCCGACGCGCCGAGGCCCGCGCCGCCCTCGCGGAGTCGGCCGGAACCGCCGGAGATTCCGCTACCTTGCTGGCCATCGCGGCTGCCCGGGCATCCTCGCAGAGCATGCTCGCAGAGCTTGATGCGTTGGCAGCCGTTGCCGCTGAGGAGGCTGCCGCCGCGCAGGCTGAGTACACAGAGGCGCGGCGCCGCGCGGTCGGCCTCGAGAAACTGGAGAACCGGCACGATGCAGCTTTCGCTGCTTCCGAACTCCTCGCCGAACAGGGCGCCCTGGATGAGATTGCCTCAGCGGCATGGCACAGGAAGGCCGGCTCATGAGCATGGTTGAGGCGCTGGGCAGGATCCAGAGCATCGAAGCATCGCTGCAGCAGTTGGCTGAGCGGCCTGTTCCTGCCTCCTCTGGTCCGGTCACGCCCGTTTCTTCTTCCTCCTTCGCCTCGGCATTGAATTCGGCCCTGGGAACTGCCGACGCTTCCGCCCCTGCGGATATGTCCCGGATGCTCGCCGCCGTAGGTAGTACGACGTCGGCAACGGCCCCCGCCGCACCCGTTGCCACGGGCGGGGGAGCCACAGGGGACGCCGTGGTTGCTGCAGCCAAGAAGTACATCGGAGTGCCGTACGTGTGGGGAGGGACCAACCCGGCCGTCGGCATGGACTGCTCAGGATTCGTGCAGCGCGTGTTTAAGGACCTGGGTGTTGACTTGCCCCGCGTGGTGAGCGACCAAATGCACAAAGGCAGTCCCGTACCCTCGCTCGCTGAAGCCAGGGCCGGGGATCTCCTGGTGAGCTATGGCGGCGAGCACATTTCCATCTATCTGGGCAATGGCAAGGCCATTGATGCTCCTGTGCCGGGCCAGACTATCCAGATCCGGGATGCGTGGGAGAAGTATTCCAACCTGACCTCCATCCGCCGGATTGTTCCGTCCGGGGGTGACTGATGCAGGTGGGGTTCCTTTTTTCGGGCAGCCCGTCCGGAGTTGTTAGGCCGGGTGGTGCTTCCGGTTCTGCGCAGGAGGGGTCGTCGGTTTCCGTGCAGGAGGGGCCGCCGTTGGCCCTTGGTTCCGTTGTTGCAGGGGGTTCGTCGGTGGCAATGAGCCTCCCCGCTGCCGAAGGAGCGGGAGGTCCGGGGGCTTTTGGCGACATCCTCGAGCGGTTGCTCGGCCCCGCCGATGCGGACGGTACGGAGTTGTCCGACGACGGATCCGTGGCTTCGGCTCAGGACCTGCAAGCCCGATTCGTGGGTTCGCTGCGTAGTGTGCCGGGCGCACGGCACACCCCGCAGCGAGGCATCGAAGTGGAGGGGACTCCTGTGCCCGGGACCCCCTTGTCCGGAGTAGCTGACGTCTCAAGCCAGCCTCCTTTGGACGACTCCCTGCCTGTTAGACGGTTCCTGCCGTCCAGTGGGCAGCGATCCGTCGAAGCAGGGAGTTCTGCGGTGATTCCTGTGCCGCATGCCGCTTCGTCGTCAGGGCTGGGAGTGGGCGGTGGGGTACCCGTTGCTTCGGTGGAGGGTAGGCCGGCGGGGAGTCACGGCGAGATGCGGGACATGGCCCGATTCGTGGGTTCGCTGCGCAGTGTGCCGAGCGCACGGCATGACCCGCAGCGAGGCATCGAATCGGAGGGAGTTCCAGGGCAGGCAGCGACCGCGACGCCCGCCGCCGTCGTTCATCACGCGCAGGTGCAGCCGCAGGCGCAACCCGCCCAGCTCCAACCGGCGCCGACCCAATCCGCAACCCAGCACCAAGCAACGAACCAGCCCCTTGCGCACCAGCTCACCCAACCCCTGTTCACGCTGGCCACGGCCAAGCCAGGCGAGCACGTCATGACGCTGAGGGTGTCGCCGGAGGACCTGGGCCCGCTGACTGTGCGGGCGCACATCGACGGCGGGGGTGTGAGGATCGAACTGTTCGCCGCGGGTGATGCGGGACGTGAAGCTGTGCGCCACGTGCTCCCTGAGCTGAGGCGGGGGCTGGAGGAGATGGGAGCGAGCCTGAGCCTGTCGTCGGATGACAGCCCCCAGACGGACCGCCGTCCCCACGACAACTCCCAGGGGCAACATCATCCCCATGACAACCCCCGCCATGTCCCGACCGGTGAAGGGCCAGCCAGTGGAAATACAGAACTCCGGGCTCCGGTCCCGCAGGGCCCACGAGAGCCGGCCCTGGATGCTTCCCGCAATCGTGGACCACAACAAACCCGCCTCGACGTCCTCGTCTGACGTGAAGGAGAGAACAGCGTGACCATCCAAGCCATACCCGGCGCGGCCCAAGCCAGCCCAGGCCAAACCGTACGCAAGCCCGTCCAGACCATGGATTCCGAGGTCTTCATGCAACTGCTCGTGACGCAGTTGAGGTATCAGGATCCCAGCGCGCCCATGGACACCAACCAGATGATGAGCCAGTCGGTGCAGCTGTCCATGATGGAGAAGATGACGGAACTTACTGCCGGTTCCAAGGAGAGCTTCTCGTTGCAGATGCGCACGGCTGCTGCCCAGATCATCGGAACCACCGTGGATTACGCGCTCGCCGACGGAACCAAGGGCTCCGGCACGGCCACGTCCGTGTCCTTTGCCGAGGGCATCCCACTGGTCAGCATCGGCGACAGGAAAGTCCCGCTGGACAGCATCACAGGCATTACCACCGGACCATCAGCCGCGTAAGCGCACACAACAAACAGACCACCGAAGAAAGGCAACACCATGCTCCGTTCGCTGTACTCCGGAATTTCCGGCCTCCGTGCCCACCAGACCATGCTCGACGTCACCGGCAACAACATCGCCAACGTCAACACCACGGGGTTCAAGTCTTCCTCGGCCCAGTTCCAGGACACCCTTTCACAGATGGCCCAGGGCGCGGCTGCTCCACAGGGGGACAGCGGTGGCTCCAATCCTGCCCAGGTGGGGCTCGGCGTCAGGGTTGCCGGCGTAAGCACCAACTTCGGCCAGGGTTCATCGCAGAGCACCGGCCGCGGCACCGACCTGATGATTTCGGGCGAGGGTTTCTTCGTCACGGAGAAAGGGACCCGGCAGTTCTACACGCGTGCGGGCAACTTCCAGCTCGACGCCGGGGGCCGCTTGGTGAGTCCCGACGGCGGCATCCTCCAAGGCTGGTCCGCCACCAACGGAGCGGTGAACCTGGGCGCTGCCACGGGGCCCATTACCCTGGCTCCGAACGCTACCGCTGCGGCTGTGGCAACAACCCGCGCAGCGCTTGCTGGAAACCTGCCATCTGATGCAGCCGTGGGTACCGCTGTGGAGCGCCAGATCAGGGTGTTCGACGGCAACGGGGCAGAACGGGCGCTCAACATCACCTTCAGCCGCACGAACACCGGGTGGAGCGTAGCCGGAGCGGACGCCAACGGAGCCAACGGCTCGGGCGCGCTCACGTTCGCGAATGGAACACTGACCTCGGGCGGAACACTCAACGTTGGCGGGATTACCGTGGACCTTGGCGCCGTCACCGGCTTCGCTCAGATGGACACGGTCACCGTCACCGGCCAGAACGGTGCCGAAGCGGGAAAGCTGGAGTCCTTCACCCTGGCCGCTGACGGCTCTGTGGTGGGCGCGTTCAGCAACGGCAGCACCCAGGTCCTCGCCCAGGTGGCCCTTGCCAAGTTCACCAATGCCGAGGGCCTGGAGAAGGCCGGCGGCTCAACGTACGTCGCAACGGCCAACTCGGGGGCTGCACAGCTCGGCGTCCCGGGTGATGCGGGACTGGGTTCGCTGAGCTCCGGTTCCCTCGAGATGTCCAACGTGGATCTGTCCCAGGAATTCACCAACCTGATCGTGGCCCAGCGCGGCTTCCAAGCGAATGCCCGCATCATCACCACCTCGGATGAGGTCCTGCAGGAACTGGGCAACCTCAAGCGCTGATTGCCCGGAGACGTCTCCTGAAGAAGAGAGAGGCCGCCCGGGCTGCAAAGACCATCGGAGCCCGGGCCGTCCCTTTAGCATCGGCTGCTTCGCCGGCATACGTCAGGGGGTGACCGGCGCTTGGCCGGCAATGGCGCGGCGGGCCGTTCCGCCGTTTAGCAAGTCACCGGCTCGTGCTGTAACGAGTTCTCCCAGGAACCCGATCTCTTCCCGGGCGGGCACCGTGGCAGCAGCTCTTTCGACCGACTCCAGCACGGCGATCGCCGTCGCCTGCGCATCTCCCGCCTCCATGCCCCACGCCACACCTTCGCGTACCACATGCTCCAACGTGAGGTGGTTGAGCCTGGACTGACCACCCACAACGTGGCCCGCGTTATTGCTCGGGGCATAGAGGAGCAAAGTGGGGGCAAGGTCGTACAGCGGGGCCAGCTCCAGTTCGCCTCCATCCCTGATGAGCATCGAATAGTTCTTGGAGTGCGCGTCCCCATTGCCGATTACGAGATTGAAAGTAACGGACCGCAGCAGCGTGCGCCGGAATTCCCGGTCGTCGCGGGTGTGCGGTCCCGCAGCCTTCGCGAGCTGGGTCAGTCGGGACGGCGGTGCGGTGGAGGTTTCGTACTTGGAGGTGCTGGCCAGGGCCAACGCCTGGGTGAAATCTTCCTGGTGCAGCCGATCGCCGTCCGGAGTGCGGTCGTACCGGGTTACGACGATTGCCTCGCGGGATCCGAACGTCTCCACATGAGCCTTTGCGGCCGGCAAGCCCGCCGCAGCCGCAACCTTCAAAGCCCAGTCCTCGGCGGCTATCAGATGCGGAACAGGGGAATCCAGCGGTTCCGGCTTGATGATGTGGGTGGATACGGTCCCGCGGGCCGGCCATGCCCAGCCGTTCCCGCGCCGGCTCAGCAGCACCTTGGACTGAATACCTCCCAGCGAAGCGGTGATCGCGAAGTCTTCGGGCAGGTCCCAAGTAGGCAGTGCCTCAACGACGCGGACGACCTCATCGGCGGACATCAGTTGGGAGTCAACGGGGGCGTCCGGGGTCATACCCGATGGGAGTGCTTGGACTGCACCGGCGCAATCGGCACCCAGAATGGCGAGCAGCCCCAGGACGTCCGGGGTCGACAATCCGTTCTGCGCAGCGATATGCGAACGGACCTGCCCCTCCGGCAAGAGCCCGTCAAAGTAGTTGTATACCGCGGGCCCGTCGATCTTCTTGCGGTCTATCGGCAGCGACAATGAAAGCAGAATAGAGGCGGCGCCGTACTCGGCAATGACGTCCGGATCGTAGCGGAATGACATCCTCAGGCCAGACCCGGTGAGGACGCCGATGTGCCTTCCGTGCAGGAGTACTTCCAGGCTCGTGTTCCGCGGGCTCACGGCTTAACCTGCAGCTTCGAGAACCGGGGGACCAAAGCGACATCGCGGCCCAGTACGCGGATGGCTTCCATAGCGAGGACGACCGAGACTGCTTCGCCGTGCTCAAGCCTCACAATGGTGCGCCGCGCAGTTCCCAGACGATCCGCAAGCTCCTGCTGGGTAATGCCCGCCTCCCTTCGGGCACCGCTGATAGCCCGCCCCAGCGAGGCGGCATCAACGGCCCGGTAAAACGGAGTTTGCGACATATATTGATCATACGCACCAAGTCCCTAATTTGCGCCAGATATGGCACATTTCTCAAAGAGGCACGATTGTGCCAAATATGGCACACGTCGGCCCGCGTCCGTCCTTCATCCAACAGACAGGGCAGGTTTAGCTGGGACCCCTAACGCCACGCCGGTCCCGGCCGACAGTAGGAGGTACAACCACCCCAAGCCAAAGCAGAACAGCACATGATCGTCGTGACCCGCCTCAACGGCACCCGCTTCGCCGTGAATCCGGACATTCTTGAACGGATCCACGAGAGTCCGGACACTCATTTGGTGACTCTCGACGGCGCCGCCTACGTTGTGCGGGAATCGCTGGTCGAAGTGGTGGAGCTGATCGCGGAATACCGGGCGACCGTGCTGCGCCGGGCGCAGGACCTTCCGCGGGTGACAGGCTACCCGTTGAGCCTGGTGCCGCCGCCCAAAGCGGACGACGCGGACGAGTCGGACGAAGCAGAAGAACCGGAACACCCCAACCACCCCCGAAACGGAAGGTAGCCCCGTGACTATCATCGGCCTGCTGCTCGCCTTTGCCTCAGTGGTGGTCATGGTCACCTTGGAGCACGCAAACCTGACGTCATTGCTCCTTCCCGCACCCATGGTTTTGGTCTTTGGTGCGACCATCGCCGTGGGCCTGGCCGGCAATACGCTCCCGGATGTCATCAGCTCGTTCAAGCAGGTGCCCAAAGTCTTCATGGGCAAGCCGGCCAAGGCCAGTGCGAGCATCGACGAGTTGGTCCGGTTGGCGGAGAAAGCCCGGAGCGACGGCTTGTTGTCCTTGGAGGAAGAAGCCAACAACGCCAAGGATCCGTTCCTGGCCCGTTCCCTCCAGAACATCGCCGACGGAACGGACGCCGATGAGCTTCGGTTCCTCATGGAGGACGAAATCGATACCCGGATGCGCGCGGACCATGTGGCCTCCAAGTTCTTCGCTGCCTTGGGCGGATACGCACCTACGATCGGCATCATCGGCACTGTGGTCTCGCTGACCCACGTGCTGGAGAACCTGTCCTCCCCGGACCATCTGGGTCCAATGATCGCCGCGGCCTTCGTTGCCACCCTCTGGGGCCTGCTGTCGGCGAACTTCATCTGGCTCCCGATCAGCGCCAAGCTCAAGCGTCTTTCTGAGCTGGAAGTGGAACGGATGAACCTCGTGATGGAGGGCTTGCTCGCAGTACAAAGCGGGACCCAGCCGTTGCTCCTGGCGGAGCGGCTGCGGGCCATGGTCCCGGCCGATCCCAAGGCCAAGAACGCCAGGAACAAGGCGGACGACGGCGGCAGGGCCGGCAAGCTGACGACGTCCAGGGCCGCATGAGGTCCCGCAGGAAACGCGGTGCTCAGCCTGAAGAGCATCATGTGGACGAACGCTGGATGGCCTCCTACATGGACATGGTCACAGTACTCATGTGCATGTTCATCGTGCTCTTCGCCATGTCATCGGTAGACCAGATCAAATTCGAGAAGCTTCGCAATTCGCTGGCCACGGGTTTCGGAACCGAGATCAGCCAGAAGGTGGATACCGCCAGTGGAGTGGTGGTGCCGGGCGAATTGGCCACGGCCAACGGTGAAGGTTTCTCACCCCTTGACCTGGCCACGGAGGAAGTCAATAAGCTCACTGCCCTGCAGGGCGCCATGCAGAACCAGCTGCAAGCGCAAGGCCTGGACCAGAATGTGGAGTTCGTGGTGGGGGAGCGGGGCCTGACCGTGAAGCTGGTTGGTTCCCAGACCTTCTTCCAACCTGACATGCCGGACCTCACCCCCAAAGCGCTGAAGATCCTCAACGCCATCGCTCCCACCGTGGTTGGCTCAGGCCTTGAGGTGATGGTTGAGGGCCACGCAGCCAAGGGCTATACCGCTTACGCTTCGACGTGGGAACTGTCCGCAGCAAGGTCGGTCAACGTCTTGAGGTACTTCGTGGACCAATCCGGTATGCCGCCCGGCCGGATAGGTGCCGTGGCCTTTGGCGCCGCCCGGCAGGTCACGGATGATTCCACGGAGGAACTGATGGAACTCAACCGGCGGGTGGACGTAGTGCTGGTTTCCGACCGGCCGGAAGACATCCGTTCCCTCATTCCGCAGGCAATCGAAGCCCAAACCCAGGACACCGCTGCTGCGGCCAAGGCGAAGTAGCCAACGCCGGATAACGGAGAGTAAAACAGCCTTACGCCCGCTTCATCTTGGTCGATAGTCCCGTCCGTGGGAGAACAGGAAGGCCGCCGGCGCATAGTGGACGTCTATGACTTCCGCCGGCCTACCACCTTGCCGCGCCAGCACAGCCGTGTCCTGGAAGTTGCCTTCGAAACCTTCGCCCGGCAATGGGGCACGCAGCTCACCGCGAAAGTCCGGCTGAAGTCCACGGCGACACTTGAACAGTTGAGCATGCAGAGCTACGACGAATACTCTGCTTCCTTGCCTTCGGTGACGTCGATGATCCTGTGCCGGATCGAGGACTGCGAGTCCAGGCTGGTGGTCCAGTTCCCCGCCACGGCGGCGCTGTCCTGGCTCAGCCGGATGCTGGGGGGATCAGCAGATACCGCCGTGCCGGAACGCAAGTTCACGCAGATTGAGCACTCGTTGATCAGCCGCATGGTGGAGGAAGTCCTTGAGGACCTGAAGTACTCCCTGGGCAACCTGTTGACACAGTCCGTCACCATGGACGGGATCCAATACAACTCCCAGTTCGCCCAGGCCGCTGCGCCCTCTGAGCTGATGGTGGTGGCCGCCTTCAGTGTGAACGTGGGTGAGACCCAGTGTGCTGCAACTCTGGCCATTCCGGCCGATGTCCTGCTCAGCGGATTGGGAGAGGTGAACCCAACAGTCCATAGCGTGGACAACGAAGCCCTTGTCAGGACACAGTTGGCCCAAGTACCCGTTGAGGTGGCTGTCCAACTAACCCCCGCCCAGGTGACGCCGGCGCAGATCCTGGCACTCGGCGTCGGGGACGTCCTTCCGTTGCCCCACCTGGAGAACCGGCCGTTTGACGTCACCATCAACGGCACCCGGCTGGCCACAGCCGCCGCCGCACGGAACGGTTCGAGGGCCGCCGCCGTCATTGTCACTACCGAGGAGCACCAGCGATGAGCATCACCCTTACCGTGCAGGAAGCGGCAGCCGAACGCCTGGCACAGCACCTTCCAGCGTCCTCACTGCTGACGGTTGCCGGGATCGTCCCCGCGGAGTCCGCGGCAGCTTATGCCTCTCCGGCTGTCACTGCCACATTTGTAGGTGCGTCGACGACTGACTTCGCCCTGCTGCTGGTGGACACCTCGTTTCTCGCCGCTGCCGGCGGTGCCTCCACCGGGGCGCCCTTCTCCGCAAGTGACGTCCTTCGTCCCGCCTTGGAGCAGGCTGCATCAGCGTTCGACGCCGGGGTGTTGGGGGAGTTGCGCGAGGAAGATGCAACAGGACTGCTGCAGGACCCTGCGACGGTTGTTTTTGAACTTCACGACGGCACAGTGCCTTTCGGATGGTTCGCTGTCCGGGTGCGGAACAATGACTCCGGGCCTTCCCGCAACGGCCGCGATTCCGATCTCACGGCCCGGCTTGGCCTCATCAGCAGCGTGGAGATGGCGTTGACGGTGGAGATTGGCCGTACTCGAATGTCCGTCCGCGACGCCTTGGCACTTGAACCGGGGAAAGTCATTGAACTCGACCGTTCGGCCGGTGCCCCCGCTGACGTGCTGCTGAACGGACGCCTGATAGCCCACGGCGAAGTTGTGGTGGTGGACCAGGACTACGCCGTGCGCATCACCCGTGTCCTGGACGGGGTAGAGGGAACGTTGTAAATGGATTCCTTCCTCCTCGGGCTGCGCGTCGTCGTTGCCCTCGGCGCCGTGCTGGCCGCAATCTGGCTACTCCAGCGCCGACTCGGCAAAGGCAAGGGACGTCGTCGTGCCGATTCCACGCTGAGCGTGGTGAGTCGCCAGGCCGTGGGGCAGAAGGCCTCCGTGGTGGTGGTCGATGCCGGTGACAAGCGCTTTCTGCTGGGTGTCACGGAGCACAATGTCACGGTCCTGCACAGCAGTGACGCACCGGTGCTTGCAGCTGAGGTGATGGATTCGGTGCCCCGGCCGATGGTTGAGGAACAGAGTTTCGCTCAGTTGTTCCGGCAGGCATCCGGGGAACAGGTGCCCCGCACTGAACTGGTCACCGGGCAGGTTCCCGTGGTCCGGCGTCGGGCGGACCTGCACCGGCGGGCGGCCACCCCGGCGCACCCCCTGCACGGCTCCATCCTTTCCGCTTCCACGTGGCGCCAGGCCTCCGATGCCTTCAGGGGACGCCGCAATTGATTCGTTCCGCTGGTTCCGGCTTGCCGGGACTGCCCTCCTCCCGGCTGTACCGGGTGTGGTTCGTAGCGCTGTGGGCCCTTCTGCTCACGGCGGTCTTGATGTGGGCTGGAACCGCTGTTGGCCATGCCTCGCCGATCGATCCCACGCCGCCCACACCACCGACGCCTCCGGCAGCCCCGGGGTCCGGAGGCAATGTGAGCATCGACATCAATGGTTTGGACGGGACCCCGTCCACGGCTGTAGTGACCTTGATCGGGATCACGTTGCTGTCCGTGGCGCCTGCCTTGCTGCTCATGATGACCTCGTTCACAAAGATCTTCGTTGTGCTGGCGATGACCCGCAACGCCCTGTCCCTTCCGGCCATCCCGCCCAACCAAGTCCTCGCCGGCCTGGCACTCTTCCTGTCGTTGTTCGTGATGTGGCCTGTGGTGTCGGACATCAACACCGTGGCGGTGCAGCCCTACTTGAACGGCGGGCTCGACTTCAACGGCGCAATGTCCGCCGGCTGGACTCCGTTGCAGCACTTCATGCTCGCCCATACCCGTGAGGAAGATATCGCGCTCATGACGCGCGCGGCCGGAATGGATAACCCGGAGAACCCGGAATCCGTCCCTCTGCAGACTTTGGTGCCGGCCTTCATGGTTTCCGAACTCCGGGCGGCGTTCATCATTGGCTTCGTGATCTTCATACCGTTCCTGGTCATCGACCTCGTGGTGTCCGCCGCACTGATGTCCATGGGCATGATGATGCTCCCGCCGGTGATGATTTCCTTGCCGTTCAAGATCCTGCTGTTTGTCCTGGTTGATGGTTGGGGCCTGGTGATCACGTCCCTGATCCAGAGTTATTCGGGCGGCTGATGGATACCAACGCAGTCCTGGACATTTGCCTGCAGGCCATGATGGTCGCGGCCAAACTGGCAGCTCCCACCCTTCTCACTGCCTTGGTGGTTGGCCTGGGCATTTCCCTGTTGCAGTCCATCACGCAGCTTCAGGAGCCCACACTGAGCTTCGTCCCCAAGGCCGTTGCCGTAGCCATAGCGCTGGCGGTGTGCGGGCACTGGATGATCTCGGAAATGGTCACGTTCACCAATGAACTCTTCCTGCGCATCCCCGGATTGATCGGTGGCGCGTGAGGTGGACATTCCCATCGACCAGTCATGGATCCAGGTTCTCTTGTTGGCCTCGGTCCGCATGACGGCCTTCCTGGTGGTGGCACCACCCTTTGCGCATCATGCCATTCCGGCGAGGATCAAAGCCATGCTGGGTATCGGCCTTGGCCTGGCAGTGTCCCAGCGGCTGTCCGCGGACGCCGTGCCCAAGGACACCGCGGGATTCATCACCGGCGTCGTCCTGGAACTGGCAACGGGCCTGGTGCTGGGGTTCCTGGTGATGGCTGTGTTCGCGGCGATCCAGTCGGCCGGCAGCCTGATCGATCTCTTCAGCGGGTTCCAGATGGCGCAGGCCTTCGATCCCCAGATGATGGTCAACGGCGCCCAGTTCACGCGCTTGTTCCAGATGGCGGCACTCGCGCTGCTCTTCGCCTCGGACGGCTATCAGCTGGTGATCGGGGGCCTGACGGGCAGCTTCAGTGCCTTGCCCCTCGCCGGCGGCCTGGACCTCAGCAAACCCGTGGATGCCATGGTGGGCGCTGTCACCGGCATGTTCATCTCCGCGGTCCAAATAGCCGGTCCGCTGCTGGTGGTTTTGGTGCTGGCCGACGTCGGACTCGGTCTCCTCACGCGCGTGGCCCCGGCACTGAATGCATTTTCCCTGGGCTTCCCCCTCAAGATCTTCATCACTCTGGCTTTGGCAGGCTTCCTTTTCCTTGCCCTGCCTCGCCTGGTCGCTTCCCTGGCCGAGTTGGCCGCACGGACAGTCCTGGGGGTGGGCTAGTGGCGGACTCACAGGAAAAGACCGAACAAGCCACGGACAAACGTATGCGTGAGGTCCGTGAAAAGGGCCAGCTCTCCAGATCCCAGGACCTCATGGCCTGGCTGGCGGTGGGCGGTGCCGCCGCAATGCTTCCGGCCACCATCGACCATGCCTCCAACGCGGCCGTGGACCAACTCTTCACGGTCAAGGGCATCATCAACCATCCGGATCCCGCCAAAGCTGTGGCGGCCTTGGAGGACGGGCTCGCCTCTCTGGCGGGAATCCTGGGACCACTGTTCCTGGTGGTTACCGTGGTGGTGCTGGCAGGGTCTGCCTTGCAGGGCGGTATCCCCTTCAAGAAGTTCCGGCCCGAGTTCGAACACTTCAACCTGCTGGCCGGTTTCAAGAGGATGTTCGGTGCCCAGGCGCTGTGGGGCGGGGCCAAAGCGCTACTGAAGACCGCCGTCGTGGGTCTTGTCCTCTACACCGTGATCCAAGGCTTGATGCCCGTTCTCCTCACCGCCGGGGGCTTGCCTGTGGCCGGTGTGCTCGCGGCCGCCGCAGGGGGCGTCGGGACGCTCATCCAGTTCGCGGTCGCGGCCGGGCTCGTGTTGGCAGCCGCCGACATGTTCGTCGTGATGCGCCGCAACCGGAAGAAGACCCGGATGTCCAAAAAGGAAGTCCAGGACGAGAACAAGAACACCGACGGAGATCCGCTGGTCAAGTCACACCGGCGTTCGCGCCAGCTGAGCATGAGCCGGAACCGCATGATCGCCGCGATCGGGGATGCCGACGTCGTGTTGGTCAACCCGACGCACGTGGCAGTCGCGTTGAAGTACGACGCCGGCAAATCGGCACCTCGCGTCGTGGCGAAGGGGGCAGGGGTCATAGCGGCCCGCATCAGGGAGGAGGCCGAGGGCAAAGGGGTGCCCATGGTCCAGGACATTCGCTTGGCCCGTGCCTTGCATTCGGCGTGTGAGCTGGGGCAGGAGATCCCCGTGGAGCTGTACCGCTCGGTGGCCGCTGTCCTGGCTTTCGTCATGTCCCTCAAGACGCGCGGCGCTGCCCGTGGAATCCATCGCATGAAGGAAGGTTTGCTGGCATGAAGAACAGCAAGTTCGCCCGGCTGTCGGTCCCGGTGGGCATCGTGGGGATTGTCCTGCTTCTGGTGGTCCCGCTGCCTGCTCCGCTGCTCGACTTCCTGATTGTCTGCAACATCCTGCTGGCACTCCTGATCCTGCTCACCAGCATGTTCGTGAAGAAACCCCTGGACTTCTCCGTGTTCCCGTCGCTGCTGCTGGTGGCCACGCTGTTCCGGCTGGGACTCAATGTGGCGTCCACCCGGTTGGTGCTGGGACAAGGCTTTGCCGGGCAGGTGATCGAGGCGTTCGGCAAGGTCACGGTGGGCGGTTCCTTGATCATCGGTGCCGTGGTGTTCCTGATCCTGGTGGTCATCCAGTTCGTGGTGGTCACCAAGGGTGCCGAGCGCGTGGCCGAAGTGGGCGCACGCTTCACCCTCGACGCCATGCCGGGTAAGCAAATGGCCATCGACGCCGACCTCAATGCCGGACTCATCACGGACGCCGAAGCCCGGAAGCGCCGCGCCGAAGTCTCTGCCGAAGCCGACTTCTACGGCGCCATGGACGGTGCCTCAAAGTTCGTCAAAGGCGACGCGATCGCGGGCATCATCATTATCATCATCAACTTTGTGGGCGGCATCGCGATCGGCGTGCTGCAGCGCGGCATGGACGCCGTTGACGCCCTGAACACGTATGGCCTGCTGACCATGGGCGACGGCTTGGTCACCCAGATCCCGGCCCTCCTCATGGCCGTCTCCACAGGCATGATCGTCACCCGGTCCAATGCCGAGGAGGACATGGGCCGCACCGCATCCTCGCAGCTCATGCAGTCACCCAATGCGCTGTTGATCGCAGGCCTTGCAGCGGCAAGCATGGCGTTGATTCCAGGGATGCCTGTCCTGCCCTTCCTTGTGGTGGGTGCCTTGTTGGTGATCGCGTCGCGACGCGTGGCAGCGCAGCAAAAAGCTGCTGCCGCGGCGGAGGCAGCAGGCAACGCCGCGGTGGCCTCGGAGGAAGATCCAAACGAGCGGCTCATGGAAGACATGCGGGTCCACCCGGTGGAGATTCTGTTGGCTCCGGACCTGGTGGACATCGTTTCCGGAGCTTCCGACGACCTTCTTGCGAGGGTGAGGTCGCTTCGGCAAAAGATCGCCATGGAGCTGGGCTTGGTTGTCCCGCCCGTCCGCACCAGGGATGCCATGGATCTCCCGCCCTCCACCTATGCCATCCGCATCGCCGGTGTCGAGGCCGGAAGGGGAGTGGCGCCGTCGGGCAAGCTCCTGGCCCTGGGCGAGTTCCTGGACGCCCTCCCGGGTACGGCCACCGTGGAACCTGTCTTCGGTTTAAACGGCAAATGGGTGCCCACGGAAATGCGCCACAGCGCAGAAATGACAGGCGCCACGGTGATCGACAGGGTGTCTGTCCTGGTGACGCATTTGTCCTCGATCATCACCGCCAACGCAGCAAGGCTCCTCACTCGCGAAGACGTTCGCGTCCTCACCGAGGGGGTCCGCAAGCAGAGCCCTTCCGCAGTGGAGGAGCTTACTCCCGGGTTGCTGACGCTCGCAGAGATCCAACGCGTCCTTGAGGGCCTCCTCGAGGAGCAGGTCCCCATCAACGACCTCCCGCGCATCTACGAGGCACTGTCCTTGCGGGCGAAGGTATCTACGGACCCGGAAGCCCTTATTGAATCGGCGCGGCAAGCTCTGGGGCCTGTCCTGGCCGACAAGTATTTGGACGGCGACGTTCTTCCGGTGGTGATGATCGATCCCCTGCTGGAGCAGTCGATGCTTGAGGACATGCGCCCGGGCGAGGGCGGTACACAGATCGTGATGGGCCAAGCCAAGCTCGATTCTGTGCTCTCCTCACTTAAATCCGCGGTAGAGGGAGCCGCGGCCACGGGACGTCAAGCGGTCCTCGTTTGCGCCCCCGCCCTGCGACCCGCGATTCGACGGCTTGTGGCCGCTCCCGACGGCGGTGTCCCCGTCTTGTCGTACCGCGAAGTGACATCGGCCAACATACGCATAGAAACAGTGGGGGTGGTTCGCCATGCCGAAGCGCTACAAGCTTAGGGGAGCGTCCCTCGACGCTATCCGCGAGAAGGCGCTGACGCAGTATGGTCCGCAGGCCCGGATTGTGGCTGCCGAGAAGGTCATCAATCCAGGCATCGTGGGCCTGTTCGCAGCTGCCCGGTTTGAAGCGACGGTAGAGGTGGGCGAAGCGGCTGGCATTGCCCCAGCGGCCCTGGCATCCGGTCCTGCCGCTCCACGCGCCTCAACCGGAAAGACCGCCGCGAACCCGATTGCCGGCCACGATTTGCAGGGTCCTGCCATTGCCGCACTGCTGGAGCGGGCCGACGCAGCGGAGCGGGAGATGCACCGGCCCGATCCCGTTTCGACGGCCTCACCCGATTTCGCCGGGCTGCTGGAACACCTGGGCAAGGAACTTGAGGCGAGGCCGGCTCTGCACACGGTGCCTGAGCCGTCACTACCGCCGTCGGACGCTCCGAACGAAAAGGTTCCTGCGCCGCTGGAGGGTAACGGCAACGTGATCCTCCTTGTGGGCCTCGGTGACGACGCCTTGGGGCCGGCCCTGGAAATGTCGATCGCCGCCGGGGGCTCGGACGTCCGTACCGCCGGAGAGCTGACAGCGTTCGGCCACCTGCATGTCTCGGGCCGTCAAAGCGCGATGGCTGCGCGCGCCCAAGCAGTACTGACCGGCCAGAACGTGGTGGTCGCCTACGGGCTGGGTAAGGCATCAGACATTCCGGAGCAGGCGCACGCCATCGCCGGCCTGTCCGCCGACCAGGTATGGGTGGTGGCCGACGCACGCCGGAAAGCCGGGGACACGGCCGCGTGGGTGCGTGCCCTGCAAACACTGCTCTCAACGGAACCGGTTGGTGTCTCCGCACTGGCCGTCATCGGTGCATCGGAAACTGCCAGCCCGGAAACCGTGGACGGGCTGGGTATCCCGGTGGGCTGGGTGGATGGCAAACCGGCACGAAGGACCTCGCTCGGAAAGGTACATTGAAAGCATGCTGGTACTGACGCGCAAACCGGGCGAGAAGATCATGATTGGTGACGATATTGTCATTACCGTCATGGAGGGCCGCGGTGACGGGGTGCGGATCGGAATTGAAGCCCCGCGGGGTGTTTCCATCCAGCGCAGCGAAGTAGTTGAGGCGATCGCCGCCGCAAACCTCGCAGCCGCCCAAGCCGGCCCCGACGCCGAGGAACTCCTGGCGAACCTCCGCCCGCCGGCCCCCACCAACAACTGATCCTCTCTCACATCCCGTCGGGTTTTCTTCAGGTCCTCTTTCACATCCCGTCAGGTGGTGCCGAGGAAATCACGCAAAGAGGGGAGGGCGGCGCTGGTCACCGCCGCACGCGCACGTTGAACGTTGACGTCCAGGGTCATTATGGCGAGATCGTCCGGCTCAGCGTCCGCGGGTTCCGGTTCCTGCTCGAGCGCGGAGAGGTTATCAGCTGCCACGGCATCTATGGATTCCAAGAGAATAACCAATGCGCGGTGGTGTTCTTTCAATAGATCAGGCCAAATTCCGGCCGGCGCCATTCCTGCCAGTGAAGGCAACGAAGTCTGATCCGGCGCTTTCCATTCCGCGGCCAGGGCAGCCGCTTCCACGCCGCGGGCCAATGACTCGAAGCGTAGGCTTTCCACCACTTTTTCGAGCTCGGACGCGGTGTATTCGAGGCGGTGCCAGTTGCCTGCCCGCAGATGCAGGAGTTGCGTTTCGAGGAGGAAAAGCAAGAAATCGAGTTGCCTTCTCTCCCGCCACAACGTTGCCGATAGCTCGTCCGCCCCCACGGTTCCTCAATCCTTATTTGCCCGGCGGAAAGCAGGTTTCAGCAGGGTTTTGAATTTCTTGTGTCGAGCGTACACGTTTAGGGGTTTGCAGGTGGTATGTTCACTGAACACGTACCTGAGACAAAGTCCCACTACGGCGCTGTGATTGGTCTCCAAGCGCCGTCCGGAATGCGGATCAAGGGCATGGCAAACTCAATATTCCGGTCTCATGGGGGGACTATCTTTTGAATCGCGAACAGCGCAACGAGCTGGTGTTGCAACACCTCCCGCTCGTTGGTTACTTGGTCTCTGACCTTTGTGCGCGCGCATCTCATTTGTCGCGCGATGATTTTGCCTCGGTTGGTTCCCTCGCCCTCATCAGTTCGGCAGATTCCTTCGACCCGGACCTGGGTGTTCCTTTCGGGGCTTTCGCACGCCGTCGAATCATTGGGGCTTTCGCGGACGAAATGCGCGCGGGAGACTGGGCTACCCGTTCGGCCCGCAAGCGCATCAAGGAAACCCTCGCCGTCCAGGAAACCCTTACGGGTGTGCTGGGACGCGGTCCGAGCGTTGCCGAGATGGCCTCTGCCCTTGGCGTCGAGCGCAGCCACGTCGAGGCGGCCTTGGCCGATGCAGCCAGAACCCTGACGTCGCTGGATGAGGTCGTGGTGGATACCGTGGCATCGGTAGCTCCGTCACCGGAGAACTCCGTGCTCGCCGACGAGCGCATCAAGTACCTCCGGGCCGCCGTCGATGCCTTGCCTGAGAAGATGCGGTTCGTCATCAGGGAGATCTACTTGGCAGGCCGTTCGGTCAAAGACCTCGCAGAGGAACTGGGCTCCACCCACGCGGCAGTTTCGCAGCAGCGGGCCGAAGGCATCCGGCTTTTGCGCGACGGCCTGGCCGCCCACTATTCAGATAACCCGGACCGGGCATTTGAACCTGAGTCCCGGATCACCGCCCGGCGTCGGAACGATTACCTTTCCGCCCTCGCCACGGCCACTACCGGCGGAATCACCCGGAGCCTGGGATTGGGTTCAACCCTCAACCAAGCCGTCTAGAAAGCACCGGACTACTGCGCCTTCGGCACCCGGCGAAGAACGACGGCGGCAAGCACTGCCGCTCCGGCCATCAGTACCAGCCCGATCGCCGCGGTGACGTGCACTCCGGATTCGAAGGCCACCCCTGCGGCCGCAGTCAGTGCCTCGGACAAGGGCGCGGGCAGTGCGGCCGCCGCATCAACCGCTCCGGCCAAGGTTTCCCCTGACTGGCCCGCAGCGGCAGCGGATACGCCGTCCGGTATCACCAGGTTGTGCTGGTAGGACGCGGTCAGGATGGAGCCCAGGACGGCGGTGCCCAGGAGCGATCCCAGTTCGTAGCCTGTTTCCGAGATGGCGGATGCCGCGCCGGACTTGTCCGCCGGGACCGAGCCCAGGATGAGGTCGTTGGAGATGGTCTCCGCAGCACCCACACCAACTGCCAACACCGTCAGTGCTGAGAGCAGGAACACCGGGCCGCTTCCGTGATCGCCCACGACAACCGCCAGGTACCCCACTGCGTTGAGGACCAGGCCGCCCGCCACCACGAAGCCGGGGCGGATCCGCTTCACCAGCGGCACCACTACCAGCCCTGCCACGATGGTGGCCAAGAGGGCCGGGATCATGGCAATGCCGGCCTCCATGGGCGACTGGCCTTCGATGAGTTGCAGGTGCTGGGCGAAGAAGTAGATGAACCCGGTCATGGAGAACAGGGACAGCACGTTGGCGACGATGGCCGTGCTGAACACTTTGTTGCTGAAGAGGCGCACGTCCAGCATGGGGCTGGCCAACTGCTGCTGCCGCCGCACGAAGAGCACGCCCAGTACCGCGCCGAAGAGCATGAAGAAAGCCGCGGTTGGCCCGAAGCCGTGCACGGCGAATTCCTTGATGCCGTAGACGAACGGAGCCATGGTGAGGACGGACAGGACGATGCTTGGTACGTCCACCCGGCCAGGGTTGGCGTCCTTCGACTCCGGAATGAGGATCCTGCCGAACGCAAGCAGGGGCAGGAGCAGGAACGTTGCCACCAGGAAGACAGCTCCCCACCAGAAGTGCTCCACCAGCCAGCCCCCAAAGATGGGACCGAGGGCTGCGCCGCCCGAGAACCCGGCTGCCCAGACGGCGATGGCGAGGCGGCGCCGGTTCGGATCGGTGAAGATGTTCCTGATCAGGGACAGTGTTGAGGGCATCAGCATGGCGCCGAAGACTCCAAGGGCTGCGCGGCCGGCTATCAGCCATTCAGCCGAGGGCGCGAACGCCGTAGCAGCCGACACCGCAGCGAAGCCTGTGCTGCCGGCCAGAAGCAGCCGCCGTCGTCCTATCCTGTCGCCGAGGTTGCCCATGGATACCAGCAATGCAGCCAGGACCAGCGGGTACGCGTCAACGATCCACAGAAGCTGGATGCCCCCGACTTCCAATGAGCGGGCGATCTCCGGTAGAGCGAAGGTGAGGGCGGTGTTGTCCACGGCCACCAGGAGAACCGGAAACATGAGCAGGGCAAGGGCCGTCCAGTCGCGCCATGCTGCCGTCCTGCCGTGGAGGCGACGGGTGGAAGTGCGGGGAGCTTTGGTTGCGGACGACGAAAACATGAACATTACTGTACCGTCCAGACGGTATAGTTTCAAAAGAGCTCAACACGCCTGTTTAGGGAATGATGGACACATGCCGCGAAAACCAGTTGCCAAGGATGCCGTCCTGGATGCCTTCGAGGCGCTCCTGATCGAGGTGGGGGAGCGGGCAGCAACGCTCGACGCCGTCGCGAAGCGCGCCGGAGTCTCCAAGGGAGGGCTCCTCTATCACTTCCCCAACAAGGAGGCCCTCATCAGCGCTTTGCTGGAACGCCTGGACCGCTTGGCGGAGGAAGACACCGAACAAATGATCGCGGCCCCGGACGGCGCAGCTGCGTACTTCATCCGGTCTTCAGTGTGGGCCGGTACGCCCATGGACCGGGCTTTTGTGGCGACCACCCGCTTGGCAGAGGTAGCCCACGAGGAGACGCGGAGGAGGTTTGCCGCCATCCAACAACGCTGGCTCGACGTGCTCGCCGAGGACGTTGGGCCGGAAGTCGCCAAAGCCGTCAGCTACATGGGTGACGGACTCTATTTCAACGCCATGTTCGAAGGCGGGCAGGCGGGCGGCAGCGCCGGGCGGGAGGCCGACGTCGGGATCCTGCTCGAGGTTCTGGAGCGACTGCGGAAGTAGCGCTCCGCCTATTTGCCGCGACGCCGGGCACGTAGGACAATTAACAATTGTGGTGCGCCTTGCAGCGGGCCGCGAACAACTGCATAAGCCTATGATCTGCGGCGGGAGAGTCCTGCAAAGCACGTGACGCAGGCGCCGTAGGAGCAAATCCTCCCCAGGAATCTCTCAGGCCCACGCACCGCCGCGGCTAGGCAACTCTGGAAAGCAGCAGGCAATCCGCCGTCAGTGGTGACGATTGTTGTGTTCACCGACGGTGCAAGCGGCGTTGCGCAGGCAACCCGCGGAAACTCTCAGGTCCAATACAGAGCGGGGAGGAACCCGAGCCACTGCGGCGTACCCAAGCGCCGCCCAACTAATGGAGTTCCTTCGTGACGGTTAGTTCAGCCTCCACCACCTTCGTCGATCGGCACATCGGTGCCCGCCGCCAGGCCGACATCGGCACCATGCTCAAGTCAGTCGGTTACGACTCCGTGGATTCCCTCGTGGACACCGCGGTTCCCAACGACATCCGCCAGGACGTTGCCCTGACGCTGCAGAACGCGCTGAGCGAGGTGGAGGTCCTTGCTGAACTCCGCAAGCTTGCTTCCAAGAACAAGACTGCTGTCCAGATGATCGGCCAGGGCTACTACGACACCATCACGCCGCCGGTTATCCGCCGCAACATTCTCGAGTCGCCGGCCTGGTACACCGCCTACACTCCGTACCAGCCGGAAATTTCCCAGGGCCGCCTCGAAGCGCTGCTGAACTTCCAGACCATGGTGCAGGACCTCGTTGGCCTTCCGATCGCCAATGCTTCGCTCCTTGACGAAGCCACCGCAGTCGCTGAAGCCGTGCTGATGATGCGCCGTGCCAACAAGAACAAAGCCGTCCAGGATGGCAAGACCGTCCTCGACGCAGACTGCCTGCCGCAGACCATCGCGATCGTGAAGGGCCGCGCTGAGGCGCTCGGCTTCGAGGTGGAGGTTGCGGACCTCTCCGCGGGACTGCCCGACGGCGACATCAACGGCGTCGTCCTCCAGCAGCCCGGCGTCTCCGGCCGTGTCTTCGACCACTCCGCCGTCATCGCCGAGGCGAAAGAGCGGGGCGCGCTGGTGACGGTTGCTGCCGACCTTCTTTCCCTCACGCTCATCACGCCCCCGGGTGAACAGGGTGCGGACATCGCCGTCGGCTCCGCCCAGCGACTGGGTGTTCCGCTGTTCTTCGGCGGCCCGCACGCCGCTTACATGGCAGTCCAGAAGGGGCTGGAGCGTTCCATGCCCGGCCGTCTGGTGGGCGTTTCCAAGGACGACGCCGGCGTCCCCGCCTACCGCTTGGCGCTGCAGACCCGCGAGCAGCACATCCGCCGCGAAAAGGCCACGTCCAACATCTGCACGGCGCAGGCTCTCCTGGCCATCGTCGCCTCGATGTATGCCGTTTACCACGGCCCCGAAGGCTTGAAGGCCATTGCCGAGACCGCCCACCACCACGCGCGCACCCTTGCGGCCTCACTGAAGGCTGCCGGCGTCGAGGTCCTGCACGGGTCCTTCTTCGACACCATCACGGTTCGCGTTCCGGGCCGCGGCGCCGAGCTCGTCGCTGCTGCCGAAGAGCGTGGCATCAACCTGCGTGGAATCGACGGGGACACCGTGGGTATCTCCGTGGATGAGACAACAACAACTGACATCGTCGGCAGTGTCCTTGAAGTTTTCGGTGCCTCCGTGGTTGAGTCCGCAGAGGGCTTTGCGCTGGAGGCTTCCGTTGAGCGCTCCAGTGAGTACCTGCAGCACCCCGTGTTCAACACCCATCGCTCCGAAACGCAGCTCCTGCGCTACATCCGCAAGCTCTCCGATCGCGACCTCGCGCTGGACCGGACCATGATTCCGCTGGGTTCGTGCACCATGAAGCTGAACGCCACGGCGGAGATGGAAGCCATTTCCTGGCCCGAGTTCGCCTCCATCCACCCCTTCGCTCCTGATTCCCAGACCGAGGGCTGGCGTGAACTCATCGCCGACCTCGAAGCCCAGCTGACCGAGATCACGGGCTACGACCAGGTCTCCATCCAGCCGAACGCCGGGTCCCAGGGCGAGCTTGCCGGCCTGCTGGCGATCCGCGGCTACCACCACTCCCGCGGAGACCAGCAGCGGAACGTCTGCCTCATCCCCGCCTCGGCACACGGCACCAACGCAGCTTCCGCCGTGCTCGCCGGCATGAAGGTCGTTGTTGTAGCCACTGCAGCTGACGGAACCATCGACCACGAGGATCTCAAGGCCAAGATCGAGGCCAACCGCGAAGTTCTCTCGGCCATCATGATCACGTACCCCTCTACCCACGGTGTCTACGACGCCGACGTGCGGGAAGTCTGCGACGCTGTCCACGAAGCCGGTGGCCAGGTCTACATCGACGGTGCAAACCTCAATGCACTGGTCGGTTTGGCGCAGCCGGGCAAGTTCGGCGGCGACGTGTCCCACCTGAACCTGCACAAGACCTTCTGCATCCCGCACGGCGGTGGCGGACCCGGCGTCGGCCCCGTTGCCGCGAAGGCCCACCTGGCCCCGTTCATGCCCGGCAACGCCGCATCATGGACCGAAGGCAATGACGTTCCGATTTCGGCATCGCGCTTTGGTTCGGCCGGCGTGCTCCCCATCTCCTGGGCTTACGTGAAGCTCATGGGCGGGCAGGGCCTTACCGAAGCAACCAAGTCCGCACTGCTGGCTGCCAACTACATCGCAGCCCGCCTCAACGACTACTTCCCGGTGCTCTACACAGGCGAAGCAGGCTTGGTCGCCCACGAGTGCATCCTGGACCTCCGCGAGCTGACGGCCAAGACCGGGGTTACGGCCGAGGACGTGGCCAAGCGCCTCATCGACTTCGGCTTCCACGCACCCACCCTGGCGTTCCCGGTGGCCGGCACCCTCATGGTTGAGCCCACCGAATCCGAGGACCTCGTGGAGATCGACCGCTTCATCGAAGCCATGATCACCATCCGCAAGGAAATCGATCAGGTAGCACATGGCGACTTCTCCGTGCAGGATTCCCCGCTTCGCCGGGCACCCCACACGGCAGCCGCCGTCGTAAGCTCCGATTGGGACCGCGCCTACCCGCGTGAGCAGGCCGCCTTCCCCGTCCACCACTTGAAGCAGGACAAGTACTTCCCGCCGGTGGGCCGCATCGATGGCGCAGCAGGCGACCGCAACCTCGTTTGTTCATGCCCTCCGATCGAAGACTTCGAGAACTAAGGGGATCCGGAAAATGACTGAGAAGCACACGGCCCTCTACGAGGAGCACAAGAAGCTCGGCGCCTCCTTCACCGATTTCGGTGGCTGGCAGATGCCGCTCAAATACACTTCCGAGCTCGCCGAACACCACGCCGTCCGGAAGTCCGCCGGCCTGTTCGACCTCTCCCACATGGGCGAAGTCTGGGTCACCGGGCCGCAGGCAGCAGAGTTCCTGGACTACGCGCTGGTAGGCAAGATCTCCGCCATGGCCGAGGGCAAAGCCAAGTACTCGCTGATCTGCCAGGAAGATGGCGGCATCATCGATGACCTGATCGTCTACCGTCGCGGCGCCGACAAGTTCCTGGTGGTTCCGAACGCAGGCAATGCCTTCGTGGTCGCTGCTGAGCTGCTGCAGCGCGCCGCGGGCTATGACGTGCTTGTTGAGGATGCTTCATCGTCGACGTCGTTGATCGCCGTTCAGGGGCCGCTTGCGGAAGCGATCCTGCTGCGTTTGGTCCCGGCCGGACAGCACTCGCTGGTCACGGACCTGAAGTACTACGCGGCAGTCGAGGTGACCTTCCTGGTGGCCGGGAGTGGGCAGGATCTTCTCCTGGCACGCACCGGTTACACCGGCGAGGACGGGTTCGAGATCTTCGTGCCCAACGAATCCGCCGCCGCGCTGTGGCAGGCCATCTCCGCCGTCGCCGAGGAAGGCGAGCTCGTTCCGGCCGGTCTGGCCTCCCGCGACTCCCTGCGTCTCGAAGCCGGCATGCCCCTCTACGGCAATGAGCTGTCCCGTGAAGGCAATCCCTTCGCGGCCGGGCTCGGCCCTGTAGTGGCCTTGTCCAAGGAAGGCGACTTTGTTGGCAAGGAAGCCTTGGCAGCTTTGAAGGCCGACGGCGCAGGTGTCTCCACTGGTCGCAAGCTTGTGGGCCTCAAGGGCCTCGGGCGCCGCGCCGGACGTTCGCACTACCCGGTCTTGAAGGACGGCGCCGTTGTTGGCGAAGTGACCTCCGGCCAGCCCAGCCCAACGCTCGGGTACCCGGTAGTGATGGCCTACGTTGACGTTGCTTATGCTGAACCTGGCACCACTCTTGACGTCGATCTGCGCGGCAAGGCAGAGCCGTTCGAGGTCGTGGCCCTGCCGTTCTACAAACGGTCCCGCTAAGTTTTTGATCACCCACAGTTAGGAAAACAGAATGCCCAAAGTAGCGCCTGAACTTCAGTACTCCGACGAGCACGAGTGGGTTTTGCGTGGGGAGGGAAACTCGGTATCCGTCGGTATCTCCGAGGTAGCCACCGACGCACTGGGGGACATCGTCTACGTGGACCTGCCCGAGGTCGGTTCCACCGTGACCGCAGGCGAAACCTGTGGAGAGGTCGAGTCCACCAAGTCCGTCTCAGACCTCTACTCACCCGTTACCGGCGAGGTCACCGAGATCAACGACGCCGTTGTGTCCGACCCCGCACTCATCAACAACGACCCCTACGGTGAGGGCTGGTTGTTCAAGGTCGCTGCTGAATCCGATGGCCCGCTGCTCTCCGCCCAGGAATACGCCTCCAAGAACGGCGGCGACCTGGGCTAGTCCGATCGGTCCGCGTGCCCGACGGGTCCGGCGTGCCCGGCGGGTTCGGCATGCCATCCTCCGATTCGTGGTTTAGCTGCGGAGTGTGCCGTGCGCGCGGCACACTCCGCAGCGATGCCCCGTTTTGGCCAAGTGCGCTTTGGCGTAGCGTTGACTTGTAGTAACTGAATAAATTTGCGACGCCGGGTTGCCGCCTGAGGGGGCCGCCCGGCGTCGTATTTCGGTCGCCTTTTTGCCACGAGCGGGAGGGGGCCATCCGGCAGGACCATCTGCCGGACCGTTTCATGCTGTATACAAAGGGATCCCGGTTATGGCTGTTGGTGTTTTCGATTTGTTCTCCGTGGGTATTGGTCCGTCGAGTTCGCATACGGTGGGTCCGATGCGGGCGGGGGCGGTGTTTGCGCGGGAGCTTCGTGAATCCGGTGTGCTGTCTTCGGTGGCGGGGTTGAGGGTGGATTTGTATGGTTCTTTGGCTGCGACGGGTAAGGGTCATGGCACCTTTACGGCTACGTTGCTGGGTTTGGAGGGGTTTGAGCCGGAGTTGATCCTGCCCGGTGAGGTGGAGGAGCGTCTTGCTGCGATCGCGGAGACGGGCATGCTGAACCTGGCCGGGGCTTCGGGTGAGGGTGTGCTGTTGCCGTATGCGGTGGGGGATATGGTGTTGCATCCGTTGACGGTGTTGCCGCGGCATACGAACGGGATGAAGTTCGCTGTTACCGATGCCGGGGGGAACGTGCTGAGGGAGGCGACGTTTTTCTCGGTGGGTGGCGGGTTCATTGTTCGTGAGGGCGAGGAGGACGCGGCGCGGGCTGAGTTGGAGGAGTCCAAGGCGGAGTTGCCGTTGCCGTTCCGGACCGCTGCGGAGTTGCTGGGCCGGTGCTCGTCCAAGGGTCTGGGGATCAGCGACATCATGCTGGTCAATGAGCGGGCGTCCCGGTCCGAGGAGGAGATCCGGGAGGGTTTGCTGCATATCTGGTCGGTGATGGAGGCCTGTGTTGAAACGTCGCTCAAGCGCGAGGGTGTGCTGCCCGGGGGACTGAGGGTCCGCCGTCGTGCTCCTGATTGGTTGGAGCGGTTGTTGAAGGAGGACAAGGACCGGAACGATCCGAAGTACTGGCAGGAGTGGGTGAACCTGATCGCGTTGGCGGTCAATGAGGAGAACGCTTCCGGTGGGCGGGTGGTCACTGCTCCGACCAATGGTGCGGCCGGGATCATTCCTGCGGTGTTGTATTACGCGTTGCATTATGCCCCGGGGATGGATCAGGCCACGCAGGCGGACCGGGATGATGTGGTGGTGCGGTTCTTGCTCGCTGCCGGTGCGGTGGGTGTGTTGTATAAGGAGCAGGCCTCGATTTCCGGTGCGGAGGTTGGGTGTCAGGGTGAGGTGGGTTCGGCGTCGTCGATGGCTGCTGCGGGGTTGGCTGAGGTGATGGGTGGTTCCCCGGCTCAGGTGGAGAACGCTGCGGAGATCGCGATGGAGCATAATCTGGGGTTGACGTGTGATCCGATTGGTGGGTTGGTGCAGATTCCGTGTATTGAGCGGAACGCGATCGCGGCGGCGAAGGCGATCAATGCCGCGAAGATGGCGTTGTGGGGTGATGGCACGCACCGGGTTTCCCTTGATGAAGTCATCGTGACCATGCGTGAGACGGGTAAGGACATGTCCCACAAATACAAAGAAACCGCGATGGGCGGCCTCGCCGTCAACGTCGTCGAATGCTGAGTCTGTTCCCTGTCAGTCCCTAGTGCCATGCTGTATGCATGAGCGGGGGATATGACCGGGATTTCTTGCGGGCACGCCTTGAGCTGCCCAGTCCGTCGGCGACGACGATTCTGCTGGACTACACCCATTTCTCAGTGCGTTTCCGGGCTGCGCGGAAGCTCGCAGCGATCGTTGGCGTTAATATCAGCGGCGGTGAACTGAATCCTTTGGCCCGCGAGGGAACCTGGCACTTTGACGACCGGATTCCCCGCGAGCAACAGGCCGGCCCGGACGTTTACAAGAACAACGCGTTCGACCGTGGGCACTTGGTCCGGCGGCTCGACCCCGTATGGGGCGATGCTGCCACAGCCAAGAAAGCCAACCAGGACACTTTCGCCTTCACGAACGCCGCACCCCAAGTGGACGACTTCAACCAAGGCAAGGAGCTGTGGGTTGGCTTGGAGGATCACGTCCTCAAGCATGCGGACGCCTTTGACGCGAAGCTGAGCGTCTTCACCGGGCCGGTTTTCGCTGACGACGACTCTGAGTACCGGGGAGTCAGGATTCCCAAGAAATTCTGGAAGATCGCGGCCTGGACCAATGATGGAACCCTCGGTGCTGCAGGCTTCGTGCTGGATCAGTCTCCATTGCTGGGGAAGGTGGAACTGAAGAAGGCGATCACTGAGCGGCTCCTGGAAGGTGAACCGCCACCCCTGGGCCCTTTCCGCACCTTCCAGGTTCCCATCGGGGAGATTGCGGAGCTGACCGGGCTGAGCCTAAGCCGGCTTACCAACGCCGACCGCTTGACCAGCGGGACGCGTGAACTGGGGAAGGCGCCGAAGGCCATCCAGCTGGAGAGCATGGAGCAGGTCCGGCTCTAATTGCAGCCTGCGAGCTCTCGGCCTGTAAATGATTGAAGACACAGCTCCCCTAGGTATGTGTAGGGATCGTTCAAATCGTGACGCGCTGGTGAGAATATTACATTCTGACGATCCATATTTCTCCGAAATATTCTTTAATTCGCTGTTCTGTTGATTCGCCTCATGCTGCGTTGGTATTTTCATGCCCACGGGGGGACAACTACTGACGTTGGAGTACTAGACGTTTTCAATGCCTGTTACCACCCGACTCCACTCCTACTGAGAGAACGGTGAAATGAAGAAATTCCTAAGCATCAGTGCGGCCAGCGTTGTCGCAATACCGATCATGATTGGCGCCAATGCTGGGGCGGCCCATGCAGGAGCAGAGCAAACATGTGGAAATGGGCAGGTCTGCTTGTTCCAAAGCTCCATGTGGAACGGGACCAAGTATTCGAACAACTACGCGACGACCTGGGTTGGTAGCGGGGCAAATGATCCAACATCAAACATTGTTGGGTACACAACCAATCCGTCCTACCGATACGTGACATTCTTCGAACACCTAAACTTCGGTGGGAATTCCTTCTACATGAAGGAAGGGCAGGCAATCAGTTATCTTGCGGATATCGCTTATCCAGGCGGGGGGAATTGGGATAATCGAATTTCCAGTCACGATGAATCGTACTGATCCAGCGAATCTCCTAAATTAAAAGAGTCGAAAGGTGACCATGACCCGGCGTCGGCTTATGCCAGCAGTGCTGCTCTTCGTGCTTGCAGGATGCAGCGTGAACCAAACCGGACCACAGTCCGACGCCGGGCCCTTGCCCTCCATCGACCGTTCAGCTTATTCGGGAGTGCACGCACAACTGGACCACGCTACTGCCGAGATCCGGATGCCAATGGATTCATATGAGGCAAACGCGGATGAGTCCATGATCATCACAGCAGCGAATATGTACATTATCGAGGGCTGCATGAAGAAGGCCGGAATTACGATGCCAGAGAAACATGGCGATCTTGACGTGAAAGCGGATCAATCTTACGGCGTCTGGGTTCCGAAGCATGCGGCCAAGTACGGATATGTGAGACCAACCGTCCGGACCATTCCTGGAATCTACGATTCGGGAACCCGGGATTCTCCGCAAGCTGCCGTGAAGAAGTATTTTGAGTGTGACAACTCGACGGCGGGTGACCAAATTCCTGCATTTCGAAGTAGGGTAGCGGGCCAGGATTCACTGCTCACAACCATCGTCAATGGCTCCAACGCCTTGGCCGAACGTGATCCCATGTGGAAGAGCATCCGTGAGGCGTGGATTAAGTGCCTTGGGGATTCAGGCATCACCATGCGTCAGGACTCACCCGACGCCTGGGTTCCGTCTTACCCGGCCGACAGGCAGGGTGAGATACGGACTGCGCTCCAGGACACGGAATGCAAGAGCAAAACAAACATGATGCAGGGCTTGATGGACATTCGTGCCCAATACCAGGCCGCCCTTATAGAGACTCATCAAGGGGCATTGAACACACTGGCAGACGAAAAGTCCGCTGCATTGGCCAAAGCGAAGGATATTCTTCGACAACACGGACATGGCGGGCTTTAATGGGTGCCAGTGAACCTACAGTAGTGAAGCTTCCGCGGGTTCCACGAATCAGACGTGCTGTAGTTTTTCTATGCGTTGTTCTCGCGTGCACAGCCGGTTCGTTCTTTCTCGGAAGTAAAATGCGAACACCGCTAACTTCAGCAATCGATTCCATAGATAAAAAAGTTGAAGTGAGCGCTGCTGTAGAAAGGAAGTCACTGGCCGCTTCCATCGTCGTTTCTGCAACGATGACCGCCGGACCCTCCGTGTCGTTGCGTGCATCTATCCCCAAGGGAGCCGACCGGGCGGTCGTGACGGCCGTGTATGTCGACACGGGCGCAACGGTCGCCCCGGGGTCGCTTATCGCGGCCGTCTCAGGACGTCCCGTTATTGTCATGTCTACCGACGTACCTCTCTACCGGGACCTACTTGAGGGCAACCGGGGCCCGGATGTACTGGGGTTGCAGAAATGGCTTCAGGGCATGGGGTACTGGCCGGATGCCACGGGGATTTTTGATCAACGGACGGAGAACGCCGTCAAGAACTTCTACCGCGACCTCCAATTGACGGCCCCGACATCTGAAGACAAGAAGGTTGTTTTTCGCTGGCGGGAGTTCGTGCAGATCCCGGGGAATACGGGAACGATCATGACCTTGGTACGACCCGGCGATGTATTAGCGGAAGATTTGAGCTTGGGGATCGTCCAGACGGCCCCTGACATGGTGGTTGGGCGTGCCACCATAGACCAGGCCGATGCGCTCGTTGTGGGCAAGCAGGTCGATCTCGAAGCTGAAGGGTACTTGGCAAAGGGAACAATCCAAAGCATTGGTTCTTTTAGCGAAGGAGACCCCGAGAAGGGTGTCGTTCCGGGCATGGACGTCGTGTCCACTGTTCCCGTGGAGGGAACGCCACCAAAGCCAGGGCAGTCGGTTTCAATCAAGGTCCACGAAGCGGCCATTGAATCTTTGGCCGTCCCTTTGACCGCTGTCAAGCAGGATGACCGGGGCCCCTACGTGATCTTGTCAGGGGCGCAGGGGCAGGGACAAAGCAGCCCAACGCCCGAACGGGTGGACATTACAGTAACCGAGCAGCGCGACGGATGGGTTGCTATCGAGGAGACTTCGCTACTACAACCCGGAACATTGGTGATCGTCTCGTGACGGGCGACCTTCCTGCAAGTGACGCGAGACCACTCTTGACGATGAAGGGGGTCGGTCGAACTTACTATGTGGGAGACTCCGCGACCCAAGCTTTGCTCGGCGTAGATCTGCAGATATGCGAAGGCGACTTCCTTGCAATTATCGGGCCGTCCGGATCAGGAAAGTCCACGCTGTTGAATGTCCTTGCCCTCTTGGACCGGCCGACGGATGGCACTTATCACGTCAACGGTCACGATGTGGCCGGGTTGGGTGAGCGGCAACGAGATGCGTTGAGGTCGGAGATGTTCGGCTTCGTCTTTCAAGCATCGCATGTGATGACTGAAGAGTCGTCGGCCAGGAACGTTGCCCTTGGACTTCGTATTCAACGCCGTGCTCGCAGAGAACGAGAATTGCGTATCCGCCCTGCCCTCGAGCGGGTGGGACTTCTTCACCGTCAGGATGCGCTCGGTAGAAATTTGTCCGGAGGTGAACGTCAGCGTTTGGCACTGGCGCGCGCCCTCGCGACTAACCCAAAAGTTCTGTTTGCCGACGAACCGACAGGCAACTTGGACGTCGCCAACACGGAACGAGTCATCGAGGAACTCAGGAGCCTCAATGCAAAGGGGATGACTATCGTCGTCATCACGCACGATCCCGCTGTTGCGGCCGCAGCTCGATCGCAAGTGAAAATCGTGGACGGCGCTTTGGAAGGATCAGTCGTTCATGCTCATGAAGCACCGGCGTCAAGCTCGACGGACACCGGAGCTGCTAAGGCGTGCGCAGTTGAAACGACGGCTTCGCCGGCTTCTGGACGGAAACCGGCACGTTGGCAGGGGGTGGTCGACGACGTATATGACGCGTTGACAGCGCTGACGTCACGGACAGGACGGACAATGCTTCTCATCCTCGCCTTCATGCTGGGATCAGGCGGGCTTGTTTTGTCTGTGGGACTAAGCCAAACTGCATCCTCCCAAGTTTCGGAGCGTCTGGCCCAGGCAGCGCTTGATGAACTGCAAGTGTCAATGAGCGCGTCAGGAGCACAAGCCTATGACGCCAGTGGGATCGGGTTTACGGAGCAGAGGAAAAGGATAGAGGGACTGGATGGGGTTGTAGACGTTGGTTTGCGCTACGACCTGGCTTCGAAAGATCTAAAGCCGTCCCGTTTTCAGCCCGGCCTGGCACTGCAAGAGCCAACGTTCGCAGGTTCCCTGCTAGCTGTGGACTCGCATTATCTTGCGCTGAATGATGCCGTTGTTGAGCCCAGTTCTGCGCTGTCGCTCCTGGATGGGGCATTTGGGAAACCCGTAGCGCTTCTAGGACGCGAAGCCGCCACGCGCTGGGGTGTTTCAGCTGCAGGGCCAGATGAAAAGATTTGGGTCGACGGGCAGCCCGTGCCAGTAGTTGGCGTCATTGAAAGCCCCGGACGGAACCAGTTGCTCTCCGACAGCATCGTCCTGGGCATAGGGGACTTCGACCACCCTGTCTTGTCCAAATCAGTGTTCATTGTGCGTACTGTCCCCGGGTTCCCCGCTCCGCTGCGCGATGCGGTGCCGCTTGCTTTGAACGCGGCTCATCCCGAGTACTTCACGGTGAGTACTGTTGCAGATCTCCGGTCATTGAGAAGAGGTATAACCACTGATTTGAGTGCGTTCATCGGCCTTCTTTCCTGGGTCCTGCTCGCGTTAGCCTGTCTTAGTTCTGCGACTTCCATGTACCTGACGGTCCAGACGCGCAGGCCGGAAATTGCGCTTCGCCGGGCGATCGGGGCCGGCCGCGCGAGTATTGGCCGGATGTTTGTACTTGAGGGCCTGCTGGTTGGAACCGGCGGCGGATTGGCCGGAGGCGCGGCAGGGATGATGGCACTTCTGGCGTTTTGCCTGCAGCAAGGGTGGACCCCGGTCCTGGCGTTGGAAGCGGTCACGGTGGGGGTCATAGCCGGAGCAGTAACCGGGGTTCTTGCATCTGTATATCCTGCAATATCGGCTTCGCGGGCGGACCCCGCACAGGCTATTCGGGGCTGATCGCGGAACGGTCCGTCTTTCCCTAAGAGTTGGGTCGGCCGTGACCGCTTATGCGGAATCCGGTCTCCAACGGTCATCACGTCTGGGTGCCGGTGCGTCGTTTGGTTCCGGTCTGGAATCGCCAATCAAGCTGTCCCCGATAGACTTGGTCCTGCATGTCCGCATGCGCACCACGCTTTGAACCCTGCTTGAACACTGCACCGAACCCTGAGATTGGACACGGCCACCTTGCGAGAATTTACCGCCCGCTTTGCCACCGCCGAGGAAACCGATAACTGGGACAAGCACGTCACGGCCAACCCGAACGGCGGCAACATGCTGCAGTCGGACGCTTATGCCGCGGTTAAGGACGGTAACGGCTGGCTGGTCCGGCGGCTCGTCATCGAGACTGCTGAGTACTCCAGCTACAACCTGCTGCTGGAGAAAAATTTCCCTGTCTTGGGACGCCTTTGGTACCTGATCAAGGGCCCCGACGCAGAGTCCGTCGAAGACATCAAACCGATGCTGGACGCCGTCGCAACCCTGGCCAGGGAACGGAAGCTGAACGTCTTCACCGTCAAGATAGAGCCCGACGTCGTGGAGTCACCTGAGGTGGCTGCGCAACTAAAGGCGGCTGGGCTGGTTAAGGCTCCCAACATCCAGTCCAACGACTCCACCGCGATTCTGGATATCAGGAAGCCCTCCAACGAGGTCCTCCGCAGCATCTCTTCCCGTGCCCGCAATGCTGTAAGAAGGGCAGAGCGCGAGGGGTGCGAAGTCATCCAGGAAGAGGCCGGCGAAGAGAGCTACAAGAAGCTGTACGCTCTCATGCAGAACACCGTGAACGCCAAGGGTGCCATGCCGTTGCGCAGCTACGATTACTACGCCAAATTCTGGAACGAGTTCAGCAGCCGCGGGCAGGGGCACTTCTTCTTCGTCTACGAGGACGGCCAGCCTAGCGTAGGTGCCTTCGTGATCAACTACGGATCCAAAGCTACGTATAAGGACGGCGGCTCCACCCAGAACCGCAAGCGATACGGGGATTCGCACCTGACACAATGGGCGGCCATCCAGCGCATGCAGGAACTCGGATGCGTCGAATACGACTTCTGCGGCACTCCGTCCGCAGCTCGAATCAAAGACAAAACCCACCCGCTGTACGGCATGGGCTTGTTCAAGACGAGCTTCACCAAGACCGTCACGGACTTTGTCGGCTGTTATGACCTCGTCCTGAGTCCTCTCCGGTACAAGCTCTGGCTCAAGGGCGGAGAGAAGGTCCTCCGCCGGCTCGAGATCATGCGCACGGGTGGTCAGTTCTACTGACCGGCGCCTGACGCACCGAAAACTCGAAGCGTCAGCCAACAGACCAGGCCCGCCCCGGCCACCAACGGTGCATATCCAACTAGATGAGGTAATTTCTTTGACTCCGATTGAAGCTGGAAACTCCATGGAATTCGTTCTTCTCAGCGACGCTGAATTTGAGACCTTCGCCAAGGGGCACCCCCAGGGAAGTTTTATTCAATCCATGGACCTCACCCGCTTCCAGCGTGCCCGCGGGCAGGAAGTCGAACTGTTCGGCGTCACCCAGGGCGGGAGCCTCATCGCCGCCGGAAAGCTCGTCTACACGTCCAACCGCATCGGTTACAAAGTGGCGGACTGCGCCAAGGGACCACTGATGGACTACAGCGACGCCGCTGCGGTGAGGTTCGTCGTCGAGCAGTTGAAGAAGCATGCCGCCTCGAAGAAGGCGGCGGAACTGCGTATCTCGCCCAACGTCAAATACATCGCCCGGGACGAAGACGGCGCGGAGCACCCCGAGGTCGAAGACAACCGGCCGCTGCTGAAGGAACTCGAGGGCTTCGGGTTCAAACACCAGGGCTTCGACATGAACTTCGCCAACATCAACTGGATGTTCATCAAGACCCTGGACGGCATCGCGGACGCCGAAGAGCTCATCATGGGAATGAATTACCGGACCCGCAAGGCCATCCGGAAGGCCGAAAAAAACGGTGTGTACCTGGAGCAGGCCACGCTGGAAACATTGGACGACTTCTACAACGCGCTGAAGACCGCCGGCGACGAGAAGGGCTTCACCTACCGCGAACGCGAGTACTACGAGCAACTGCTGCGCAACACCTCCGATGAGTTCACCAAGCTCATGATGGCCAAGATCAACATCCCGGAATACCGCGCCTCCATCACTGAGCGACTCGAGGCGGAATCCAAGAACCTCGCGGACCTGAAACGCGAAGTGGAGGAGACCGGCAGCAAGAAAAAGGCCAATAAGGTCAAGGTTGTCCAAGACCTGGTGGACAGCTACGAGCGCAGCCTCAAGGACATCGAGCGCTTCCCGGATTCCGTGGGAGTTGCCACCGTGGCGGCCATCCATTTCGCTT
The DNA here is from genome assembly GCF_004028095.1 of Paenarthrobacter ureafaciens. Taxonomy (NCBI): domain Bacteria; kingdom Bacillati; phylum Actinomycetota; class Actinomycetes; order Micrococcales; family Micrococcaceae; genus Paenarthrobacter; species Paenarthrobacter ureafaciens. The sequence goes on from NZ_SBHM01000007.1 coordinate 2,265,844, forward strand.
GCTCGGGGGACGAACTCACCTGCGTCATTGGTGGCACCGTGCAGGATTACATCTACTTCAACGGTGCCACGTCCCTGTACTGGGGCATGATGCTTCACGCCCTGAACAACGGCTACTCGCGGTACAACTTCTATGGCACATTCGGCATCCAGGGGCAGGATGAATCGGGCCATGGTGGGTACGAGTTCAAGAAGGGCTTTGGCGGAGAGGTGGTCCAGCTCATCGGCGACTTCGTTGCTCCCGTCAGTCCGGTCAAGTACACCGCCTACCGGGTGGCCAGGAAGCTTGCAGGAGCCGCCCAGACCGTTTTGGGAAACTTGCGGGAACCGGCAAAACTGCCGGTGATCGGAAAGTTCCTCAGGAAGAACTAAGCCAAAGGAGGAATGCTGCATGACTGAACGCCCCGAGGGCAATGGCGGCAGGCCTCATACGGACGGCTTGCCGAAAACCCAGCCGCTGCGGCCCTCGCAGGTCCGGCAGAATGCGTATGCCAAGCGGATGCTGATGCGCCTGGTGCAAGGTGACAGCCCGCCAACGGCGCCCATGAACATCGTGGACCGCCTGGCCGGGAGCCCTTACGCCAACCCCACCATCCAGGTGGTGGGCGTCGACGCCTCGGCGCGCAAGACCATCGACTTCGCACTGCACCTGGCCGAGGCAATGTTCCGTTACGGGGCCGGTGCGCTTGAGGTCGAAACGAGCATGATCGCGGTGACCGCGGCGTTGGGGCTGAAGAACGTCGAGGTGGACATCACCAACCAGTCGGTGGCCATCAACTACGCGCCGAAGGACCAAACGCCCATCACCCTGTTGCGTGTGGTGAGGTCGTGGACCAATAACTATGCGGGTCTGGCCCAGGTGCACCAGTTGGTTTCGGATATTGTCGCCGGGGGAGTGGGACGGGACGAGGCCGTTCGACGGCTCAACGAGATCACGCGCAGCGCCAAGCCCTTCCCCCGCTGGATGGTCACTGTGGCGTTCGGTGTGTTTGCCGCCGTGTTCGTCGGGGTGCTTGGCGGTGGTCCCGGAGCTTCAGCCCTGGCTTTTGCCTCCAACATGTTGATCAGCCTCCTGGCGCGCCAGCTGATTCGCTGGCGGACTCCGGACTTCTTCGTCACCATGGCCAGTTCTTTTGTGGTCACCTTTGTTGCTTTGATGCTGCGTTGGGCGGGTGCGGACGTAGCTCCGTCCATTGTGGTGGCCGGAGGCATCCTCCTGCTGCTCCCCACGGGCAGGCTTGTTTCGTCGGTACAGGATGCGATTAACGGCTTTCCGGTCACGGCAGCAGGCCGCTTCCTGTCCACCCTGCTGACTTTCGGCGCGATCGTGGCGGGCATCGGCGTCGCTGTGGTGGTTGGAACCCTGATGGGCAGCCAGGTCCTGGACGTCACCAATACTTTCCCGCCGGCCTACCCGTTGTGGGGACAGGCGATCCTCATTGCGATCGCCGTGGTGGCCATCGGTGTCACCGAACAGACACAGATGCGGCTGTTACTTCCGACGGCGGCAGTCGGGCTGGCGGGCTTCTTCGTTTTGTGGGGGGTTGGCGAACTCGGTCTTGGCGACCGTTTGTCGCCCGCCATTTCGGCGGTGATCATTGGCTTGCTGGGCCGCGTTGTGGCCCTGAAGCTTGGCGCCCCGCAGCTGGTGGTCGCGGTTCCGGCAGCGTTGATCCTTCTGCCGGGCCTCACGATCTTCCGGTCAATGTATGCCTTGACAGTCGAAGGCGGCGACATCCTGGCGGGTGCCGGTGGCATGCTCAATGCGGCGGCGATTGTCCTTGGCGTCGCAGCCGGCATTGTGCTTGGCGACAACCTGGCCCGACCCTTGACGAAGGGCCTGTCCAGCAACGAGCGGCGCAGGGTGCGGCGCCGGTAAGTCGCGCTGGTCCTGCCGGCAAGTCGGCTAGATCTTGCCGACAGGCAGTTTCTTCTCGGCCTGGAACACTTCCTCTACCCGACCCTGGGCCCAATAGCCGGACAGGGAGACCTGGGAGCGTTCCAGGCCGCGCTGCACGAAGAAGATCTCGCGGAGGCCCTTCATGTAGCCCCGCTCACCGTGAGCGAAGACGTCCACTCGTCCGGGAAGCCATTCCATGGTCCGGAGGGATTCGAGCAGCAGTTCGCTGGATCCGGCAAGTACCCCGTTCCGCTGCAGCCAGTGCAGTTCGACGCCGGCGGGGGCGGTGATTTGAAGGACGTCGTCGGCGCTGTCTACTTCCAGGAACGCCACGCCCCGCGCCTCCGGTGTCAGCGCCTCAATGGACGCGGCGATCGCCGGAATCGCGGCGTCATCCCCGGCAAAGAGGTACCAGTCGGCGTCGGGTGCCGGATTGTAGGCACCCCCGGGCCCTGTGAAGGTCAGCGCGTCACCGGGTTCAGCCGCCGCTGCCCAAGGGCCGGCGAGGCCTTCATCGCCGTGGACCACAAAGTCGATGGCAAGTTCCTGCGCTTCAAGGTTGACCCAGCGGATGGTGTAGGTCCGGGTATGGGGCCACTGCTCGCGGGGCATGGATTCCCGGATGGCCCACAGGTCCAGCGGCAGCTCGTAGTCGACGCCCGGCTGCGGAAAAACGATCTTGACGTACCTGTCCACGTACTCGTTGTGCGCGTAGTCCTTGAATCCCGGGCCGCCCGCGATGATCCGGATCATGTGCGGTGACAACTGCTCCTTGCGCAGCACCGTCAGGTTGACTTGGGGGCGCGTCTTGCGGTCGGCGGACGAAGTGGCGGGAAGGGCGGCATTCATAAGGCAAGCCTAAGCTGATCCACTGTGCATTTGCTGGGGATGAGCGGAACGTTACATACCACCCGGCGTCGCTCTTTCACGTCCTGACGCGTTTTGTGCGTCGCTCTCTCACATCCCGACGCGTTTTTTGTGTTGCTCTTTCACGTCCTGACGCGTTTTGTGCGTCGCTCTTTCACGTCCCCCGCCGGATAGTTCGACGACGGCGATCGGCCGGGTGCCGCCGTCGGTCCCTGCCGTGTGTACTTTTCCTGCCGCTGCAGGCCTCCGCCCGCCCCCGAGCCCATTCCCGACCGGGTGGGATGTGCCAGAGGGATCCCCAGCAGGGGGTGGGATGTGCCAGAGGAAGCTGCGAAAAGGCGTGGGGTTACAGGACGGGGAGTTCCCAGTCGACGGGTTCGGCGCCCTGTTCACGCAGCAGCTCGTTCGTCCGGCTGAAGGGCTTGGACCCAAAAAATCCGCGGGACGCCGACAACGGACTTGGATGTGCGGACACAATAGACGGTGCCCCGTTCAGCAGTGGCCCCACGGACTCCGCGTCCTTCCCCCAAAGAACGGCCACGAGCGGCTTAGGCTGCCCGTCGGCGTCGGTGCGGTTCACCACGGCCTTGACGGCCGCCGTCGTGATGGTTTCCCATCCCTTGCCGCGGTGCGAGCCTGCGTTCCCGGCATTCACGCTGAGGACGCGGTTCAACAGCAGCACTCCCTGGCCCGCCCAGGCACTGAGGTCGCCGTGGACGCGTGGCGGCAGCCCAAGGTCGTCGTGGAGTTCGCGGTAGATATTGGCCAGGCTCCGGGGGATGGGCCGCGTCTCCCGGGAGACGGAGAAGGAAAGCCCGACGGCGTGTCCCGGCGTGGGGTACGGGTCCTGTCCCAGTATCAGGACCTTGACGTCGGCCAGCGGCTGACGAAAAGCCCTCAGCACATTGCCGGCGGCGGGAAGAACCTGCGCTCCCAGCCCGGCCTGCGCAGCGACGAAGCCCAGTGCCGCGCGAAGCTGCGGCTCAACCGGGCTCAGGGCCTGCGCCCAGTCCGGCGCCATCAAGTCCTCCAGCGGCGTGTCCAACAGTTCATCAAAGCCCTGACCCGAGGGGCTTGCAGGTTCCAAGTCAAAGAGCGCTTCCTCACCAGTCACCCGGCAATTGTCTCCCGTGACGCGCGGCACTTCCGAATGACAGTGGTGTTATTCGCCCGTAACATGGGGAGGAGGAAATCCCCTTACCCGCGTCTTGAGGAGTGTGCCGTGGCCGAACCCGCGCCGGAATCGATGGCGGAGCAGGGCACCGGTTTCGCCCTTGCAGACCTGGCCGCAGGTGTTCGGGAAGATTCTCCGTTGAGTGAGCGCGAGCAGCAGATACTGGCCCTGGAGCGGCAGTGGTGGAAGTACGCCGGGGCCAAGGAACAGGCCATCCGCGAACTGTTTGATCTCTCCGCTACGCACTATTACCAGATCCTGAATGCGCTGATCGATACCGAGGACGCCTTGGCCCACGATCCCATGCTGGTCAAGAGACTGCGTAGACTACGTACGTCGCGCCAGCGTGCGCGCACAGCGCGTCGCTTGGGGTCCGACGCATAATTCGCACGGCTGAACTGTCAGCAGCAACCAGCAAGGACAACGCTTCACCATGACCAAATATGCCAAGGATGAATTCGACCGGGTTCCGCAAAACACGTCCCGTCAGGGTGTGCACAGGGACGCCACGGAAACGCCGCGGCCTACTCTGTGGCCGGTCCTCACTGTGGGCGCCGTGGCCTTGGTCCTTGGCCTGGTGGCGTTCCTGATCCTTCCGCGGCTGGGCATCGTGGCGCCCTCGGCATCTTCCAGCACCTCGACGCCGGCCGCACAGCAGAGCGAGGCGGCACCTTCGGCAACACCCACGACGTCGGAGAGCGCGCCTATCGCTTCGGGCGAACCCACTCCGGACACGACTGCCTCGGAGTCGCCGTCTGCAACGCCATCACCGGCTCCTGTGGACAAGACCACCGCAGTGGCTGTTTACAACGGCACTGCCACCGCCGGGCTGGCCAGCCGCGTCGCCGGGTTGGTTCAGGGAGACGGCTGGGCTCTGGGCGCGGTGGGAAACTGGGGAGGACTTCCGCAGCAGACGTCCGTGGTCTTCTACAACGCTCCGGAGCAGAAGGCGAACGCCGATGCCGTAGCTTCCCTGCTGGGCATCACCACCGTTGTGGAGTCCCCGGACGTGCAGCAGCCCCTGGTCGTCGTAGTGGGACCCGGCTACCAGTAAACAGCCGAAAATACAGGGATCCGGAGTCCATCCGGCAGAACTCGGTTAAGCCTCAATAACAAAAGCAGCCCCTCACCGGCCGGGAGCAGCGAAGCGGCCGTGACAGTGGTTACAGTGGATGAATTCCGGCGCGGAGATCCCGGCTGCCGGCAACAGCTTCTGTGAAAGTGTGGGCATTATGGCTTTGGGGACCGTCAAGTGGTTCAACGCCGAAAAAGGGTACGGCTTCATCACTGTGGATGATTCCGGCGACGACGTTTTTGTCCATTGGTCGGCGATCCAGATGGACGGTTACCGCGCCTTGGAAGAGGGGCAACGCGTGGAGTTCGAACTCGGCGAAGGCCTCAAGGGGCCGCAGGCTGAAAGCGTGCGTGTAGCCTAGCTGTAATTCCCACTGAGGTTGTGAACGCGGCTGATGGGGGTTTTGCCTCCGATGCCGGTATGGGTTCGGTGATGATTGTAATGGTGGAGCCATGCCGGGTAGGTGGCGGCGCGCTCGGTTTCTGAGGTGTAGGGCCGGGCGTAGGCCCATTCGGTGGCGAGGGTGCGGTTGAAGCGTTCCACCTTGCCGTTGGTTTGGGGTCGGTAGGGGCGGGTGCGCCGGTGTTTGAGGTGCGGTCTCAGGGCTGCTGCGAAGGTCCGGGAGCGGTAGCAGGACCCGTTGTCCGTGAGCACCGCTTTGACGGTGATGCCGTGGGCGGCGAAGAATGCGGCGGCTCGCAGCCAGAAGGCGGCGGCCGTTTCCTTCTTTTCGTCGTTGAGGATTTCGGAGTACGCGAGCCGGGTGTGGTCATCGACGGCATGATGCAGGTAGGCATAACCGGTCCCGGCACGGCGGTTCCGCTGCCCCTTGGCGCGTCCGAGGGCGCGGTGTCCGCCGCCGTCGGGGATGCGCCCAAGCTTCTTGATGTCCACGTGGATCAGGTCTCCGGGGTTCTCGTGCTCGTAGCGCTGCGGTGCAGGTGTGCGAACGGGCAGACCGGTGCCCTGATCCAGGCAGGCCAGCCGGGGCATCCGGTACCGGGTCAGGACCTTGCCGACGGTGGAGCGGGCCAAGCCCAGGTGGGCCGCTATCCGGTGCGGTCCCCACCGCCGATTGAACCTCAACCCCACAATGCGGCGTTCGGTGCGTACGGGGGTGCGTTTCGGGCTCCGCCGCGGGCGGGAGGACGCGTCAGCCATGCCGTCCTCACCACGGACCCTGTAGCGGTCCACCCACTTCTTGGCCGTCGCTGGTGAGCATTGAAAACGTTCCGCGGCCCGGCGCAACGTCCAGCCCTCCTCAACGACCAAACGGGCCAGCTTCGCCCTGGCCTTAGGTGTCAGATCGGCGTTGGCATGGGTAACGTAGGACAACGAGAGCCTCCTGGCGTCGAGATGAGTGTGGTAACCCAAATCGATACCGGAGGCTTTCGCCTTTTACATCACGCCACGCTGTTCACAACCTCCATGGGAACTACACCTAGCGGCTCAGCTTTCGGCTGAATGGGCCTCGCTGTGGGTAGCAGCGAGGCCTTCCTGCTTGCACTCTCCACGGTCGAGTGCTAATTATTGATTTAGCACTCCTAAGCATCGACTGCTAATTTCGGCCCCGTCCGCGGAGCAGGGATTACCGCCGCTGCCAAGGAGGAACAAGAAACACCCTGATGGGGTGAGGTCCGGAGCGCGGGGCATACAGAGGCCGCGAGCGAAGGGCCGTCCGTCGCGGGCATCCCATCTGACAGGTACCTTCTTAACGACTGTCCCGAAAGGACTACCGCCGTTATGGCCAAGATCATTGCATTTGATGAAGAGGCACGCCGCGGCCTCGAGCGGGGCCTGAACACCCTCGCTGACGCCGTCAAGGTTACCCTCGGCCCGCGTGGACGCAACGTCGTCCTCGAAAAGAAGTGGGGCGCTCCCACGATCACCAACGATGGCGTTTCCATCGCCAAGGAGATCGAGCTGGACGATCCTTACGAGAAGATCGGTGCTGAGCTGGTCAAGGAAGTTGCCAAGAAGACGGATGACGTCGCTGGCGACGGTACCACCACCGCTACTGTCCTCGCACAGGCCCTGGTCAAGGAAGGCCTGCGCAACGTTGCTGCCGGCGCCGACCCGCTGTCCCTGAAGCGCGGCATCGAGAAGGCAGTGGACGCTGTTATCAGCGAACTGCTTGCTTCCGCCAAGGAAATCGAAACCAAGGAAGAGATCGCAGCTACGGCTTCCATCTCCGCCGGTGACCAGGAAATCGGTGCACTGATCGCCGAAGCCCTGGACAAGGTGGGCAAGGAAGGCGTCATCACGGTCGAGGAATCCAACACCTTCGGCCTGGAGCTGGAACTCACCGAGGGCATGCGCTTCGACAAGGGTTACATCTCCGCTTACTTCGTCACCGACGCTGAGCGCCAGGAAACGGTCCTCGAAGACCCGTACATCCTGATCGTCAACTCCAAGATCTCCAACGTGAAGGAACTCGTCACGGTTCTGGAGAAGGTCATGCAGTCCAACAAGCCGCTGCTGATCATCGCCGAAGACATCGAGGGCGAGGCCCTGGCCACCCTGATCGTCAACAAGATCCGTGGCACCTTCAAGTCCGTTGCCGTCAAGGCTCCGGGCTTCGGTGACCGCCGCAAGGCCCAGCTGGCCGACATCGCCATCCTCACCGGTGGCCAGGTCATCTCCGAAGAGGTAGGCCTCAAGCTGGAGAACGCTGGACTGGAACTCCTCGGCACCGCCCGCAAGGTTGTTGTCACCAAGGACGAGACCACCATCGTTGAAGGTGCTGGCGACGCCGAGCAGATCGCCGGCCGTGTTGCCCAGATCCGCGCCGAGATCGAGAACTCCGATTCCGACTACGACCGCGAGAAGCTGCAGGAACGCCTGGCCAAGCTGGCCGGCGGCGTTGCAGTCATCAAGGCCGGTGCCGCTACCGAAGTTGAGCTCAAGGAACGCAAGCACCGTATTGAGGACGCCGTCCGCAACGCGAAGGCTGCCGTTGAAGAAGGCATCGTTGCCGGTGGTGGTGTTGCCCTCATCCAGGCGGGCGCCAAGGCATTCGCCAACCTCACGCTGCAGGGTGACGAGGCAACGGGTGCCAACATCGTCAAGGTTGCCATCGACGCACCGCTGAAGCAGATCGCTTTCAACGCAGGCATGGAGCCGGGCGTTGTGGTGGACAAGGTTCGCGGCCTGCCTTCCGGCCACGGCTTGAACGCTGCCTCCGGCGTCTACGAAGACCTGCTGGCTGCCGGCGTCAACGACCCCGTAAAGGTCACCCGTTCGGCCCTCCAGAACGCAGCTTCCATCGCTGGTCTCTTCCTGACCACCGAGGCTGTTGTTGCTGACAAGCCGGAGAAGAACGCTCCGGCTCCGGGCGGCGACGAGATGGGCGGCATGGGCGGCTTCTAAGCCTCCTGTCCTGCAGCATCAGGCTTAGCAACGACGACGGCGGTCCTCACCTTCGGGTGGGGGCCGCCGTCGGCGTTTCCTGCCAGGGCTCGTTTGACGCGTGGATCGGCGAAAAGCCGCGAATGCGCCGGGTTCGTGGGGAAAATTGCGGCGAGTTGGCAGGGTTCCCGCGGTCACGATGGAGGAGTGACGCGGCTTCAGTGTCTGTGAGGTCTGGCAGGATTGATTGCATGACGATTATTGCTGCCGCCGATGGTTCTGCCCTCGGTAATCCCGGGCCGGCCGGATGGGCCTGGTATGTTGACGACTCTTGTTGGCGCGCCGGTGGATGGCCCCACGGAACCAACAACATGGGCGAACTAATGGCGGTGCTGGACCTCTTCCGTTCCACCGCCCACATTCCGCACGAAGAGCTGCGGATTCTCTGCGACAGCCAATATGTCATCAACTGCATCACCAAGTGGATGCCGGGGTGGAAACGCAAGGGTTGGCGCAAGGCCGACGGTAAGCCCGTGTTGAATGTCGATCTCCTCAAGGACATCGATCGCGCGATCGCAGGGCGCAAGTACACCTTTGAATGGGTCAAGGGCCATGCAGGCCATGAGCTCAACGAGGCCGCGGACGAACGCGCCAGGGCCGTTGCAACCGCCTATCAGCAAGGCGTGGCAGCGCCCACCGGCCCCGGTTTCTCCGGAGCCTCCGGAGCAGCTGCCGAGCCTGTCCCTGTGCACGCGGCACCAGCCGCAGCATCGGCCGCAGCTCCAGCTTCAGCCCCGGCCGCCAAGGCGCCTGCCCCCTCCAGCCCCCTGCCTGCCTCGAAGCTGGACCGGGCTCCACGGCTGCATTCGGAGCCCACTTTGTTCGGTGAATCCGGTATTTTCGGCCAAGCGGACCTGTTCAGTGAGCTGGAAGATGCCGCTGCCCCGGAGCTGACACCGGAAGAACTGGTCGTGGCACTGGAACGGGAGCTCCTCCGCCCTGATGTGCGTGCTGACATCGGGCGGATAGGCGTCCTGCTTCATCCGGACTTCGCGGAGATCGGCCAGTCAGGCAGGTTCTGGACCCGCGACGCGATGATGGTGGCACTGGAGGAAGATCCCGGCGAGCACGTGGAACTGGAACTGCTCAGCGCGGACCGTCTGAGTGAAAACACGATCCTGCTCAACTACAGGAGCCTCGCGCACTCGGGTTCGGCGCTCCGAAGCTCGGTCTGGCTGTTGGAACGCGGACAGTGGAGGCTCCGCTTCCATCAGGGGACGCCGGAGAGCTGAGCGGTACCGTTGCTGGCTGCAAACCCTGAAGATATTCCGGCGGAACCTGCGGGGGGCAACCGGAGGGGAACAGGCGACGAGAAGCAGACCGTGGAAAGTAACCTGGGGGAAGTAGCCTGCGGGACCGGCCGAAAGGGGGACATCGGCCGGCCCCGCAGGGGTCATGTCCCGGATAACGGATCCGGGCACAGTGGAAGGAGCGCTCCTAGTAGGCGAAGCGCTGGGTATTGCCCTGTTCCACCTCGGCATAGCTGGTTGCCGCCGAAGCCAAGGCCACGTTGATGGATGCGAGGGATGCCTCCACCTTGCCCTGGGTCAACGCCCACTCAAGGACGAGTGCGTGGAAGTTGCTGGCAGCCGAACCGCGCCACGTGGCTTGCAGCTCTTCAAGGCCCATCTTCATGGCCTGAACGTCGGCGCTGATCCTGTCCACGGTGGTCTTGACATTGGACGCCTTGAGTTGCAGCAGTTCGGTGTCTACGGAGATGACACTCATGGATAAAGCCTTTCGACGAGGTTGTTCCGCGGTTTGCGGTGGGTGCGTGGGCCACAAGACAAGAGCCTATGAACTACCCCCAACGCGTGGAACAGCACGTCGCCGCTATGTGGATAACGCCTCGGCCGGTTCCTCGTGGAGTGGAAGGCTGACCACCAGTGTTGCGCCGCCGCCGTCGGTATCCTGCACCCGCACGGAACCGCCGTGGCTGCCAACAATTGCCGCCACAATGGCCAGCCCCAGGCCGCTGCCGCCGGTTTCCCGGGTCCGGGAAGTGTCCGCCCGATAGAAGCGTTCAAAGACCTTGTTGGCCTCGTCATCGGGAATCCCGGGCCCGTGGTCGCGGATCTCGATCACGGACATCCTGCCCTCGGGAACGTCCCGGACCCCTACCGCGAGTTCAATGGGGCTGCCTTCCGGGGTGTAGCGCAATGCATTGCCGACGAGGTTGCCAATCACCTGGCGGAGTTTGGCTTCGTCCCCTTGAACGGGAGCAGCAGCGGGGGAGGCGCCGTCCAATCCCACCAGCTTGATGGTCCTGTTGCCGGACGACGCCTTGGTGTCCACCACGGCGTCGTTGGCCAGCAACTGCAGGTCGACGGGCTTGAGGTTGAGCGGCCGTTGTTCGTCCAGCCTTGCCAGCATGAGAAGGTCCTCCACCATTGAACCCATGCGTTTGGCTTCGCTTTCGATCCTGCCCATGGCGGTTGCCACGTCTTCTGGCGAAGTGAGGGCCCCATGGCGATAGAGCTCTGAGAAGCCGCGGATGGTAACCAGCGGCGTGCGCAGCTCATGGGAAGCGTCGGCCGCGAACCGGCGCATCCGTGCTTCGGAAGCTGCCCGTGCCGCGAACGAGGCCTCGATATGGGCCAGCATGGCATTGAGGGAGCCGCCCAGCCGGCCGACTTCGGTATGGATGTTGTCGATCTCCACGCGGCGGGACAGGTCCCCGGCCGCAATCGCAGCGGCCGTCTTCTCCACCTTGGCCAGGGGCCGGAAGGAACGGGCCACAGTCCAGGTGGCAATGAAGAACGCCAGCACCAGGGTCAGCAGCCCCACACCGACCACCACCAGGACGGCATGTTCCATGACTTTGTCCACGGGTGCCAGCGGAAGGCCGATGATGACCACGCCGTTCTTGCCGTTGGCGGTCACGCCTACGGCCACCACCCGCCAGTTGTTGCCTGCGGTGCCGTTGACTTGGAACGGTGTGTTCCCGCGGGCCTTCGCCTCAGCCGGGGTGATGCTGGAAATGGCCGGACGGTCGTCGGGGCTGCCACCAAATTGGTAGGGCGCAATTCCGGGTACATACAGCGTCAGCGAGTAGTCCGTTGGGACCGCGGGGTTGTATTCGGAGAGCTTGTCAAAGGACTGCTGGTCCAGGGCAAGGGCGACGGCGGCCTTGAGTTTGTCGTCCACCTGGCCTTGGAGATAACTCTTGACGAGCGTCAACGTGCCTGCCCCGGTGGCCGCGAGGGCCAGTAGGAGGAGTCCCATGATGATGGCAACGAGTTGCGACCTCAGGGACGCTGTTTTCCAGCGTTGCAGCAAGGTCAGCGCTTCTCTGCCGTCCGCAGCACGTAGCCCACGCCGCGCTTGGTCTGGATGAGGGCCGGGGCGTCGGGGTCGATGTCTACCTTCCGGCGAAGGTAGGAGATGTACGACTCAACGATTGAGGCATCACCGTTGAAGTCGTACTCCCACACGTGGTCCAGGATCTGGGCTTTGGAGAGGACGCGGTTGGGGTTGAGCATCAGGTAGCGCAGCAGCTTGAATTCCGTGGGGGACAGCTCTATCACCGTGCCGCCGCGCCGGACTTCGTGGGCGTCGTCATCGAGTTCAAGGTCGTCGACGCGGATAACGGCGTCGTCGTCTTCAAGCGGCTGGGTGCGGCGGAGGACAGCCCGGATGCGCGCGACCACTTCGTCCAGGCTGAAGGGCTTGGTGACGTAGTCGTCGCCGCCGACGGTCAGTCCGGTGACCTTGTCCTCGGTGTCATCCTTGGCCGTGAGGAAAAGGACCGGGAAGTGCTTGCCCGCTGCGCGGAGGCGTCGGGTTACGGTGAAGCCGTCCATGTCCGGGAGCATGACGTCCAATACGGCGAGGTCAGGGGCATGGGTGTCCGCAGCAGCAAGCGCTTCGCGACCATTGGACGCTGCAACGACCTCGAAACCTGCGAAACGCAGCGACGTGGAGAGAAGCTCACGGATGTTGGGTTCGTCGTCAACAACAAGGAGCTTGGCTTCGGGGCCGTTCTTTTTCATGCATCCATGATGCCCCCGGATTCTGGGAGTTATCTGAATGCTTTATGGGAGCGGACTGCGTGCAAGGTGGTGCCGGGCAGGGCTCCTAGCTCCCCAGCGCGAGTCCCGCTCCCAAAGCCACCATGGTGACGGCGATGCCGCCGTCGAGCAGTTGCCAGGAACGGGGGCGGGAGAAGAATCCCTTCAGGAACCGGGCGCCGAACCCCAGCGACGCGAACCAGAGAATGCTGCCCAGAATGGCTCCCGCCCCGAACCACCACTCTTGCCCGGAACCTTGGGCGCTGGCAATGGAGCCCAGGAGCGCGATGTCCAGGTACACGTGGGGATTGAGCCATGTCAGTGCCAGCACTGTGGTTATGGCGGCGGCGAGGCTTCTCTTTCCGGATTTTGGAGAACTGCCCTCAGCTGTCAGGGACTGCGGGTTCAGCGCCCGCCGTGCCGCCATGATGCCGTACGTGACGAGGAACGCTGCGCCCACGTAGCGAAGGATGACGACGGCGGTGGGTGCCGCCGCGATCAAGGCGCCGGTACCGAGGATCCCGGCGGCAATGAGAACGGCGTCCGAGAGTGCGCAGATGGTGACGATAGCGGCGACGTGTTCTCCGCGGATACCCTGCCTCAGCACGAAGGCATTCTGTGCCCCGATGGCAACGATGAGGGCAAGGCCGGTGGCGAGGCCGAGGCCCGCCGCGTTGATGGTGTCAGGAAAATTCACTCCTCCAACGTATGGGCGGAGCTCGACTAAGAACAGCTAAAGATTCTTCACTGGATTAAGCTCTGCTTATGAAATTTCCCTCGGAGCAGTTGTCGACGTTCGCCGCAGTCCTTTCCGAAGGCACGCTGGAAGCAGCCGCCAGGACGCTTCACATCACCCCCTCCGCGGTCTCCCAGCGGTTGAAGGCCCTGGAGCAAACCGCCGGGCGGGTGCTGCTGCAGAGAAGCAACCCGGCCCAACCGACGGAGGCAGGGGAGGTTGTGCTTCGGCTTGCCCGCCAGGTGGCGCAACTGGAGGCTGATGCCGGAGCGGAACTGGGCTTGGGGGCAAGTGGTCCGCGCTTGGCCATACCGATTGTGGTGAATGCCGATTCCCTGGGTGTCTGGTTCCTGCAGGCCCTGACACAGGTAGCTGCCGAGGTTGACGTCACCTTCGACCTCCACCGCGACGATGAGCAGCACTCCGCCTCCTTCCTGCGCTCGGGGAAGGTGATGGCGGCTGTGACAGCAACACCGGATCCCGTGCAGGGTTGTCGGGTGGAGCCGCTGGGTGTCATGCGTTATTTGGCGGTCTCTGAACCGGCCTTTGCTGCCCGATGGTTCTCCGACGGCGTCAACCCCGGGAAACTTAACACGGCACCCACTGTGGATTTCGACCGGAAAGACACCTATCAATGGGCCTTTGTGCAGTCGTTGGCCAGTACGCCGGCCGGTGAATCGATTGACGTCAAAGGGCCCCGGCATTACGTTCCATCCAGCCACGACTTTGGAAATGCCATCCGCTTGGGCCTTGGCTGGGGCCTTATCCCGGAGATCCAATGCCAACAGGACATCAAGGACGGCACACTGGTGGAGCTTGCCCCGGGACGGCCCCTCGATGTGGCGCTCTACTGGCAGCGGTGGAAAACCGCCTCCCACGTGCTGGACGTGGTGAGCGACACCGTTCGAACCGTAGCAGCGCAGTTCCTCAGGCAGCCCTGACAAGCCGCAGGACAGTGTTGTTTTGGAACACGCCGTCGATGCTTCCAAAAATGTCAGTGCCCCATTCCACACTTGAAACATGGCAAAGAAAACAGCACCAGTCAGCAACGCCGCACACCCGGTGGAAGTTCAGTACGAATACCACGTGAGCTACTTTGACTCGGAAGTTGGCCGGGTCCAGGTAGAGGAGTTCGAGGACCTGCAGGCAGCCGAGCGCTTCGCTTCCATCCAACTCCGCTCGGAAGATTGCTGGGCCGTAGTGGAGCGCGTCGACATTCAGGCCTACATCCACCTCGCCGCCTGAGGAGCGTGCCTACTCCGGCCGGTTGTGGGCATGCCCTCCGTGGACGAACGGTGAGGACACCCCCTCGTACTGCATGAGCATCATCATCCCTTCGGCGGCATGGTCCAGGTTGTGGCAGTGATCCATCCAGATCCCCGGATTGTTGGCCACCAGCAGGACTTCCCAGACCTCTCCGCCCTGGATATCAACGGTGTCCAGGACCAAGGGTGATCCGCTCGGTGCCACTCCGTTCCGGCTGAGTACCAGGACATGATGACCGTGCGGGTGCATCGGGTGCGGTTCGGCGGTGCGGTTGATGATGGTTACCTTCACGACGTCCCCCTCCGCGACCTGCATGGAGGGCACCAACGGATAGGCCGCGCCGTTCACCGTGAAGGCATAGCGGGGGACCCCGTCCACAAACCGGAATTGCCGGTCCAACACGATTACTTCCTCACGGTCGGACGTCGGAGTATCAACCCTTCCTGGCACGGGTTCGCCATAGCCCAACAGATCAAGGACGGGAGTGGTCGCAAAAATTCCAGGAGTGGCCTTCTCCGGGTTGCTCCCCGCTGAAGGGCTGCTTCCGCCGGAAGCGGCACCCGACACCTCACCCGACACCTCACCCGAAACTTCGCCGGGACCCCCGGGGTTGATGACCACCGCGGCGTCAGCGGCAGCATCCATCCGAATGGTCACAGGAGTCCCGGGCATGGCAAAGGTCAGGTCATACCGGCCGCCGGCGCCGAGACGGAGCAGCTTTCCTGACACTTCGCCCGGCTTGTTGACTTCGGTTCCATCGACGGCGGCCACTGTAAACGCCGTTCCTTGCACGAGGTAGCGCTGTGGCAAGGAGTCGGTATTGATCAACCGCACGCGAACCAGCGAGCCCGGCTTCGCCCTATACACACTGCTACGGTCTGAGGAGCCCAGCATCCCCAGACCGCCGAGGTCGTGCCCGGCCACCACGATGTCCGCGTCACTACGGACCATGGCGGGATCGTGCACGACGAATACGCCGTAGAGCCCCTTGCGGACTCCTTCGGCTGAATCCTGATGGGTGTGGTACCAGTACGTACCTGCTTGCGCCGCGGCAAACCTGTACGTCATGGACTGGCCGGGCAGGACAGCGTCCTGGGTGGCGCCTGCCACTCCGTCCATGGCGTTCGGCACGTCATAGCCGTGCCAGTGCAGCGTCACCCCGGCCTGCACGTCACGGTTGTTCAGTACTACTTCCACTACTTCGCCCAGTTGGGCTTCCAGCGTAGGTCCCGGCAGGCTGCCGAACGTCCAGGCTTCCGTTGTCCGCCCCGACGGCAGCGTTACCTGTTCAACCCTCGCCGTGAGTTCATAACGCCGGACGGTGGCATTCGCAGGCATGTCGCCCAGTAAGGCAGTCACCGGCGTCGTGGCTGACACCGGAACCGGACCGCCGGCGTCGTGATGTCCGACGGCGGTGATGATCCCGGTGCCGTCCGCGGCACGGCTGCCCAGCCACGTGAAAACGCCGGCTCCCAGGGCCGTGCATGCCATCAGGCCGGCCAGCGCCGTGGCTGCCGTTGCACGCCTGCCGCCACGAGCCGGGCCCAGTGCGCTAACAGCGTGTCGCGGGAAGAGCGCCATTTTGGCCAGCACAACCACCCCTGCGACGAGGAAGAGCAGGATCACCAGGGTCCAGAGCGCGGGGAAGGGTCCCAGGACGAACATCAGGGCGAGGGAACCCACAGCGCCGGCGCCGGCTGCCACCATGGCCAGGACGGCGGCTTCACGCCCCGGGAGGGGTGCCGGCACCTGTGAGTCGTCGTTGGGGGAAAGGTGTGCGCCGGTGTTCCGCCTCCTCAGCAAGAACGGAACACCGGCCATCGCGGCCCAAGCCGCGGGGATGGCGGTCAGCGGCAAGCTGATGGTTATGCGTTCGCTGGCAAACCACCAACTGCCCGCCGCCAAGGCAGGGAGTAAAGCGTAGCGGGCTGCCGTTGCCACCAGGGCGACGGCAGTCGCGAGGAGCGCCAAACCAGTCAAGCGAGGCTTGGCATGGCCTTCACTGGCTGTTGACGTCCACGTCATCCAAGCTGCCGCGGCCCAGGCACCGGCAGCAAGGACCGCCAGCACCAGGTCCACAGCCAACAGCTGTGAAGTGTTCAAGACAGCAGGTGGTCAGGCCGAAGCGGGAGACGTGGGCGCGTCGGAGGAGGTGTCCTTGGGTGGCAGCGGTTGCGGGTTGAGGGCAGCAGCCCGTGCCCGGCTGAACAGCCAGTAGGACATGAAGATGATCAGCAGCCCGGTGATGGGATGGATCGATGCCACCCACGAGCCGGACGGAGTGATGAAATCCTCGGATGAGCCAGTCAGCATGCCGCCAATGATGAAGATGAACAACTGGACCCAGGTCATCAGGAAAATTCCGGCGGCAAGCCAGATGGTTCGGGAACCCATACGGGCGATCGCGGCCACAATAGCGGCGAGGAGCGCGCCGTAGCGGAGGACGTACTGGCCGTTCAGGACGTGGTAAACACCCGCTTCGCGTTGGGCTTCGATGGTGTTTTGGAAGTGGAAGTAGCCGGCAAAAAACAACTGGGCAAGTGATGAAAGCAGAACGATGGCCGCAAGGACCATGAGGGTCTTACGCATTGGGGATCCCTCTGACAGGAACTTCACAGATTCAGTAAAGGCCTTCAAGCCATCGGCACCCTTGGCTGCGGGCTACCCCCACTGCCGATGACTGGCCGCCAGGCTGCCTGGACCAAGGGCAGCTTTTAAGGGCGGAGAGCTTCACTTGGAATCGTAAAATTGCTGGAGATAAATAGCAAGGGTGCGGGGGTTATTCGCCCCAACGGCCCCCGGCCCCCGGCCCCCCAAAGGTTACTGGCCCTGTTCTGTCCCGACGTCCTTGGCGTCCATGATGCGGTAGGCATAACCCTGCTCGGCCAGGAACCGTTGCCGTTTGGCGGCGAAGTCCTGGTCGAGCGTGTCGCGGGCAACCAGCGAGTAGAAGCGTGCGGCCCGGCCGTCCTGCTTGGGCCGCAAGAGCCGGCCCAGGCGTTGCGCCTCCTCCTGCCGGGAGCCGAAGGAACCGGAAACCTGGATCGCGACGGAGGCTTCCGGGAGGTCGATGGAGAAATTCGCCACCTTGGACACCACCAAAGTTTGGAGCTCGCCCTTCCGGAAGGCATCAAAGAGTTTCTGGCGGGCCTTGACGCTGGTTTCGCCCTTGATCAGGGGAGCGTCCAGCCTTTCGGAAATCTCATCCAGCTGGTCGATGTACTGTCCAATGACCAGTAGCTGCTCGCCTTTATGTGCCTCCACGAGCTGTTCCACCAAGGCGGTCTTAGTCTCCGATGTGGCGCACAACCGGTACTTGTCAGCGTCCTCGGCCATCGCGTAGGCCACGCGCTCGTCCCGGGGCAGGTCCACCCGGACCTCCACGCAATCGGCGGGGGCAATGTAGCCCTGGGCTTCGATGTCCTTCCAGGGAGCGTCGTAGCGTTTGGGGCCGATAAGGCTGAAGACCTCGCCCTCGCGACCGTCTTCACGGACCAGGGTGGCGGTCAGGCCGAGTCGCCGCCGGGCTTGCAGGTCGGCAGTCATGCGGAAGATCGGGGCGGGCAGCAGGTGGACTTCGTCATAGATGATCAGTCCCCAATCATGGCCGTCGACAAGTTCAAGATGGGGGTACAGCCCGCCGCGTTTGGTGGTGAGCACCTGGTAGGTGGCAATGGTGACGGGCCGGACCTCCTTGACGGCACCTGAATACTCGCCGATCTCGTCCTCGGTCAGGGAGGTCCGTTTGAGGAGTTCGTCCTTCCACTGGCGGGCCGAGACGGTGTTGGTCACCAGGATCAGCGTGGTGGTCGAGGAGGTGGCCATGGCCGCTGCCCCCACCAGCGTCTTGCCGGCGCCGCAGGGAAGCACGACGACGCCGCTGCCGCCGGCCCAGAAGTTCTCCGTGGCCACCTTCTGGTACGGGCGCAGCTGCCAGTCTGTCTCGTCCAGCATGATCAGGTGCGGCTGGCCATCCACATAGCCGGCCAGGTCCTCGGCCGGCCAGCCCAGCTTGAGGAGCAACTGCTTCAGCTGCCCGCGCTGGGAGGAATGCACCACCACGGTCTCGCCGTCGATCCTCGGGCCCAACAATGGCGCAATCTTCTTGGCGCGGATGACCTCCTCCAGCACCGGGTAGTCGTCCGTGCGCATCACCAGACCGTGCTGCGGGTCTTTTTCCAGGCGCAGGCGGCCATAGCGGGACATGGTTTCTTCAATGTCGATCAGCAGCGCGTGGGGTACGGGAAAGCGGGAGTACTTCAACAGGGTGTCCAGCACCTGTTCGGCGTCCAGTCCTGCGGCCCGTGCATTCCAGAGGCCCAGGGGGGTGAGCCGGTAACTGTGCATGTGCTCCGGTGCGCGTTCGAGTTCTGCGAAGGCAGCGATGGCGTGCCGTGCTTCGGTAGCCAACTCGTGGTCGACTTCCAACAGGATGGTTTTATCGCTTTGAACGATCAGCGGACCGTCGGTCACTCTTTATTCCTATCTTGCGCGCCTCCGCGGGCCCGCCGTTTGCTGCAGCTAGGGGTGCCGGTCACCGGCTGGCTCCACATCGATGATCCTGTGGATGGACAGTACCCGTTCGGTGTCCTTCGCGGGATCGAAAACCCGCACCCGGCCACCCGATACGGAGACTGGAACAACGGTTTCCGTATTTGAATTCCCCAGGCTGTCCACCACGTTCATGGTGACTGCCTGCTTCATCCGGATTGCTTTCTGCAGGGTCTCCAGGCCCAGCTGGGTTGATGCCTCGCCCGTCCCGTCACCCGGGACGTTGCGGTGCTGTCGCAGAATCGCCAGTTGAGCCTCGACGTCGTCGTCCGGCGGAGCCGTCCGCGGCGCTGTATAAACCGGTCGGGCGCTGCCGGATACGGCGGTGGTCCGCTTCAGGCGTACGACGGCGGGTTCGGCGTCCTGCACGGCAGGTGATAGTCCCAGCTCGCGCAGGACCCTGGCGGTTTCCCGCGGGCTGGCCGAGGAGGTCAGGACAGTCGGGGCGAGGCGTACCAGGCTCAGGGCCGACGTCCGGGCTTCCAGCAACAGTTCGGAGATGGCCGATTCGTCGTCGCTCTGGATGAAGCTCGCGCTCGAACTGATCCGCAACCGGCCGTGCCGGGACGCGGTGTCCTGGATGAGGTAGGAAAGCGGCTGGGGCACCTCGGTGGCCGAGTGCTCCCGAAGGAACGCCAGCAGCGATTCCGCATCCTCTCCGGCGTCGAGCGCCCTCCGGATGGAGGAGGCGGAGAAACGGTAGATCGACGCCGGCCCTTGCCCTTCGGCGTCGGACATCCGGAGCAGCCTCTCACTGAGCTCAGGCGCCAAATATCCGGGAGCCACGGCTGTCAGGTCAGCCTGCAACAGGATGTGGTTCACCGCAGCGGGCAAGTGTTCGCCAAGGATGGCCATGGCATGTTCGGGGCGGCCCGCCGCGATGGCCGAACCGAGCTGCGTGAACGCCCCCGAACCCATGAGGCCCAGGAGAGTAGCTTCCTCCAGGATGCCGCGCACCAGGGAACTGAACCGCCGGGCCATCCGGGGCTGCGCCCATTCCGCGCGTTGGAGGACCGCGCGGGCATCGAGCACCGGCGCCTTTCCATCCGGCGCTGCCGCCTCGGCGGTGAGTTCGTCCAGGATCTCCAGAAGCCTGCGCCGGACAACAGGGGCATCGGGACGCTGGGCTTCGGCGGACAATGCGTTGATGGTGCTGCCGGCCGCGCCGTGGTGGGAGCCCCCGGTGTTTCCTGCGATGGGCTGGCCCACCATGGACGGGGCGCGTTCGCTGGCCAGCCACGCATTCACCAACCACAACCACTGCTCCTGGCGGGGCAGGCCCGGCCATTCGAGCGCCGGGGACTGCACCCAGGTGGAGCTGTCCACATCCAGGCGCAACAGCCCGGACAGGGCGCACAACTCAAGCAGGACAGCCGTTTGGTGCACCCCGCACCGGATCGACTCGGCAAGCCGGCGCAGCTCGCGCACGCCCACGCCGCCGCTGCGAAGGGTGGCCAACGGTTGCTCCCGCACGACGAACAGCAGTTCATTGCACAGCCTGAGCGTCTCCGCGATGGCACCCATGGCCGCGTTGCGCCGCAGGGCGCCACTGGTGTGCCCCAGTTCCGGCACAGGAGGGGCCAGGCTGAAGTCGTTCACAATGACGCCGCCACGCAGGGCGATGCCAACGCTGTGCGGCAGCTCAACGTGCCCGGCATCGAGGGGGACCAGCAGTCCGCGGGCCAGCAGCCAGTCGATCGGTCCGACGTCGGCACTTTCGTGCGTCACCGAGGCCCGCCTTTGCGCCTGGGGTACGGCGCCCATGGCCCAGCTGCCGAACTTGTCCAGCAGGGCAGTGGTCCTCTCCGGAGCAGTGGCGAGGATGGCCCGGACGCCTTCCGGCGTGGCAGTCCATTTCTGCAGGGACAGCGCAGCATCCATCGGGGTGCTGGCCGGATGGATGTCAATGCCGCTGTGGTGCAGTTCGGACACAAGCTGGACCACGCGCTGGGCAAAGGCCGGCTGCAGCCTGACGAGTTCCGTGTAGCTGCGGCCCAAGCCCGCCGGGTAGATGCCGATGACATCCTTGAGGCTGCCCACGGGCAAATAGAAACGCTGCCTGGAGCCTGCCGGCATGTGGGCAGATGCCGGTGGTTCCGCCCGATGGACCAGTGCCAGTTCCTGCAGTTTCGCGAGGATCGGTTCCAGCGCGGACAAGGTTGACCCGGCAATGACCTTCTTCAGGCCGGAAGCGGAGGCACTGTGTCCGGTGTCTGTGTTGGTACACAGATGGAGGGTTTCGAGGACCTGCATTTCCGGCTTGGTGAGTCGCTCCAAGGCCCGCTGGACACTGACCCGGGCGCTGGCCCTGGCCGCGAGTGCCGCAAAGTCCGGCGCCATGGGGGAGATGAGGTCCGGCCGCGCGGCAAACAAAGCCCGCAGCGAGGCATCGCTGCGCGCCTCGAGTTCCTTGCTGAGCGCTCGAATCAGGGACATCAGTTCAACGTTACCGCCAGCGGCACGCAGATGCCTGTCCCGCCGCAGCGGCTATTGGCGCCGGCGCTGGCGGGCTGCGTCCACCACCAGGAAAACGGCCATGATGAAGGCTATCGGCAGTCCGTAGAGTGCAGTCGAGGTAACCCATACGGGTGCGGCCCCGCCGTTGAAGGCAATGGCCATGACCGCTGCCACGGCAGCCAGCGAAACAAAGGCGACGACGGCGGCAGCAACAGTCAGGGGGCGGCGGTAACCCGGGGAAGTCATGCTCCAAAGGTATCCGGTTGCCGTGCGCTTCCGCTAAGCGCGAAGCGCCAAAGCGGGAATAGGGGGCCGGGCAGGATAACCTTGAAGGAGCAGACCCACACGGACCGGGCTGTCGCCCCTGATCCCGCAGGACCCTGTGGATGCGGCGCCGGCCTGACGTGTTTCCCACGCAAGAACGAAGAAGGTTGATTACGTGCCCACCGGCAAGGTCAAGTGGTATGACAAGGACAAAGGCTTCGGATTCCTCGCGGCCGAAGACGGCCAGGAAGTATTCCTGCCCAAGACGGCCCTGCCCGCGGGCGTAACCGAGCTTAAGGCGGGAACCCGGGTGGAGTTCGGCGTTGCCGACGGTCGCCGCGGGGCGCAGGCGTTGGGCCTGCGTATCCTGGACAAGACCCCCTCCATCGCCAAGGCCAAGCGTATGAACGCGCGGGACCTCGCGCCGCTCGTCCAGGACCTGGTCACTGTGCTGGACAACCTCTCCGGCACGTTGTCCTCCGGAAAGTACCCGGAAGGCAATAAGGCGAAGGCAATCGGTACGGCACTGCGCAAGGTTGCCGACGAGCTGGAAGCCTAAGGAACAGCCATGACTTCCGAATCCGCACAGGATACGCAGGCCGCCGGGAACGCATCTCATGCTGCCTCCGCTGCCGAGGCTCCTGCCAACGGGGAGACCCCTGCGAGCGGGGCCGGCCCGGCAGCCAAGGAAGTCCCCGCGCGGAAGGGTGCTGCGCCGAAGCCCCGCGCCGGAGTTCCGGTGTGGCGCACCGGTAAGCCGGACGCGTTCCTGGCTGCCGCCGTCCACGTGGCCCGGACAGCAGTGGAGGGTATCGCGAAGCCCGGCGAGGTAGGCGCCCACATCGGGGCCAAATCCGAGGGCGACCGCGTTGTCACCCACCTGTTCGAATCCAAGCTGCCCGGCTATGGCGGGTGGCAGTGGTACGCCGTGGTCACCCGGAACTCGCGTTCCAAGATTGTGACCGTGAGCGAGCTGGGATTGCTGCCCTCGGAGGACTCCATCCTCGCGCCCGAGTGGGTCCCGTGGGCCAAGCGGGTCCGGCCGGAAGACGAGACGCCATTGGTCGAGGAGACCGCCGGAGAAGTCCCGGAAGAAGCCGTGCAGGCGGAAGAAGCTGAAGCCGAGGCTTCCAGGAATGAACCGGCCGAAGACGCGGACGATGCCGACGCGGACGCCGAGGACGCCGTGCAGGAGCCTGCAGACTCCCCGGAAGCCTGATCCGCCAAGACTTTAAAAATAATCGGCGCCTGCAGGGAGCTTCTCCCGGCAGGCGCCGATTATTTGTGGGGGCTACTTCTTCAGCTCGCCCACCACGTAGTCAATGCTGGCGAGCAGGGCGGAGACGTCGTCCGGTTCGATCGCAACGAACGTCGCGATCCGCAGCTGGTTGCGGCCCAGCTTGCGGTAGGGCTCGGTGTCAACCACGCCGTTGGCGCGCAGCACCTTGGCGATGGCCGCGGCATCGATCGAATCGTCGAAGTCGATGGTGGCAATGACGTTGGACCGCTCTTCGGGGTTGGCAACAAAAGGGGTCGCGAATTCGGAGGACTCTGCCCACGAGTAGACGCGGCTGGCAGAATCTGCCGTGCGCTTGCTGGCGAAGTCAAGGCCGCCGTTGCTGTTGAGCCACTGGACCTGCGCATCCAGGGTCACCAGGGTGGAAAGCGAAGGCGTGTTGTATGTCTGGTTCAGCTTCGAGTTATCGATGGCGGTCTGCACGTCAAGGAAATCAGGAATCCAGCGGCCGCTTGCCTTGATGCGGGCAGCGCGTTCAAGCGCCGCGGGGGAGAAGAGGCCGAGCCACAGGCCGCCGTCGGATGCGAAGTTCTTCTGCGGTGCGAAGTAGTAGACGTCGGACTCAGCCACATCCACGTCAAGGCCACCAGCTGCGGAAGTAGCGTCCACCAGCACCAGGGAACCCTCATCGGCGCCGGCAACGCGCTTGACCGGCGCAGCCACACCGGTGGACGTCTCGTTCTGCGGCCACGCATATACATCCACGCCGGCTTCCGCAGCGGGAGCGGGGCGGGTCCCGGGCTCGGACTTGATGATGGAGGACTCGTCCAGGAACGGAGCCTTGTTGGTGGCGGCTGCAAACTTGGAGCCAAACTCGCCGAAGGACAGGTGCTGTGCCTTCTTTTCCACGAGGCCGAAAGCCGCGACATCCCAGAACGCCGTTGAGCCACCGACGCCGAGGACTACCTCGTACCCTTCAGGAGCACGGAAGAACTGGCTGAGGCCCTCACGAACGGAGCCTACGAGGTTCTTGACCGGTGCCTGGCGGTGGGAGGTGCCAAGGATGGTCTTCGATGCAGCGGACAGGGCTTCGATCTGCTCCGGGCGGACCTTGGACGGTCCGGCGCCGAACCTTCCGTCCTTGGGCAGCAGGTCGGCGGGAATGGTGATGCTGGTGTCGCTCACGCGTGGCTCCAATGTGTATCGGTCAAAGACGGGGAGGTGGCAGGTGGCATCAACTGCCCCTTCGACACCCCCAATTCTGCCTGAACAGGCGCGGGTGCGCGTACCCGGTGGTGTCATAGTCCGCCACGTGGAACGTGGTCGCGCGCGTTCCCGTCGTCAAGGGGGTGGAGGCAAGGTACCCGGAACCTTTGTGACCCTTCGAAAATTATCAAGAGTAATTCCAAATAAGCTAGGCTGGGGTACGCGTTCACAGGGTGGCGCAGGGGGACGTGCAGCCTCTACGGACGCGGTACGGTGGACATTACGCAAGAACTGCGTTCGAGGAGAGCTGAGCTGGATGACGGATCTGATCGATACCACTGAGATGTATCTTCGGACCATTTTGGAACTTGAAGAAGAAAACATCGTGGCTCTCCGCGCCCGCATCGCTGAGCGGTTGCGCCACTCCGGTCCTACGGTCTCCCAAACGATCGGACGCATGGAGCGCGACGGCCTGGTGGTGGTGTCCAATGACCGGCACCTGGAGCTCACGGAAGTTGGCCGCAAGCGCGCCACCGAAGTGATGCGCAAGCACCGCTTGGCTGAACGCCTCCTTGCCGACGTCATAGGCCTGGACTGGGCGTACGTCCATGACGAAGCGTGCCGCTGGGAGCACGTGATGAGCGAACGCGTGGAACGCAGGCTGTATGAACTGCTGGAGCATCCCACGCAATCCCCGTACGGGAACCCGATTCCCGGCCTGGAGGCCCTGGGCGGCCTCGCTGTCCAAGCTCCCTTCCGCCCGGACGTCAACCTCCTGCAGGCAATGGATGGTTATGCTGACGACTCCCGCGTTGTGGTGAGCCGGCTCGCCGAGCCCATCCAGGTCGAGCCCGAACTCCTGACCCAGCTGGACGAGGGCGGCATCCGTCCGGGTGCGGCCGTTTCCCTGGAGCGCGTGGGGGACTATATCTCCGTCCGGGTGCCGGGGATTGAAGGGGCCCTCGAGCTGCCGCCGGAAGTAGCTGCCCACGTATTCGTGGCAGTCGGCTAGCAAGCGACAGGCCAGCCGGGTGCAGGCGTTCACTCCATGTGGGCGCCTTTGCCTTGCCATGGGCGTGGTTGATCTCACGTCACGCCGCCGCGCGGCGGTGTGACCTGCGGTTTCCGCGGATAGGTGATAAGGGGAGCGGGCAAAAAACGACCGCCCTGTAGATAACGAATTTATTACCGCGGGCCTTAATCCCCTATAGTTATCTACTAGCGCCGATATCAAAGCGTTACCTGATCTGGAGCCGAGCTCTGCCAGCAGATCAGGGGTGTTAAACATCTACTGGCAGAGGCGGGGGAACCACAATCGGCTGCCTAGAGAAGCAGCCTTGGGGTGAAGTCCGCAGCAGCAGTGCCTTACTTACGCAATTCCCTCCTGGGATACCTGTGTGCCGTGAGCGCTGCGTGCGGGCCGGGTCTTTGCACTCTCTGATCCGAATCCGACAGCTAACTTCGCAGGCTTTTGAGAGAGGAACAGAGTTTGACTTCGCAGAACGTCAGGGGCCGTCGACGCGCTACCGGCCCCGCTACTGAGCTGCGGCCAGCCCGCGTAGTATCGGAGATCCGGCCCCGCGACACCCAGCGTCAGGTGCGCCGCCGTAAGAGCCCGATGCGCCAGGTGGCCGATTTCGCAGCAGCCAGTGGTGTAGGGCAGAAGGCCGGCGTAGCACTCGCTGCTACCGGTCTTGCGCTCACTGTCGGCCTGCCTGCAACGAGTCCCGTCATGGCCACGTCCGAGTCCGGGCAGACTGAGGCCGCACTGGCTGTGGGCGGCGGGAGCCAGCCAGAGGTCTCCGCGGAAGCGTCCGCCAAGATCGACTTCAGCCGCGCCGCGGTGGCAACCAAGGCGGATCCCGACGGCAAGCTCAAGCAGTTGCTGAGCGCCCAGTCCGTGGGAAGCATCCAGGCCAGCTCCTCCAAGGGCACCATGGCCAGCCCGTTGGACACCCTCAGCACCGCATCACCGTTCGGCTACCGCATCAGCCCGCTGACAGGCGGCAGCGGCGATTTCCACCGCGGCCAGGACTTCGTGGCCCAGTGCGGCACGGCAGTCCACGCTGCTGCGGCGGGCAAGGTCACCTTTGCGGGTTGGCACGAATACGGTGGAGGCAACCGCGTGGTGGTGGACCATGGCAACGGCCTGGAAACCACCTACAACCACTTGTCGTCATTCAAAGTCAAGGTCGGCGACACCGTGAATCGCGGAGACACCGTTGCCTTGAGCGGCACCACGGGCGCTTCCACCGGCTGCCACCTCCACTTCGAAGTCCAGGTCAACGGCGAAGTCGTCGACCCCATGGGCTGGCTCTAACCCGAGTTGATGGTCGTCTCTCGCATTCTTGACACGCCCCGTGATCTGAATGTGACATTTTAGTTCAACTGTTGTACCGTACAAAGCGCATCGGCTTTTTAGGGGGCCGATGCACTTGGGTGGATTGCCTAGCTCTGCCACCACTCAAGGTCCGTTCGCATAATTCGTCTGGCAGGGGCGGGGGAACCAATTTTGGTCTTCGAAAGAGGGCCTTGGGGTTAAGTCACAAACGCTTCCAACGGCGTGTGGCCGGATGACTCCCATCCGAATCCGACAGCTCACCTCGCAGGCATTGGGAGAGGCTACCTTCGTGTCATCACGCACTACTTCTGCGCGCCACCGCGCCCAGACGGTTACCCCGTTGAACACTCTTTCCAAGGCTGTTTCAGCGAATGCCGGAACCGTCGGCCGCCAGGCCGCAGTCCTTGCAGCAGCATCGGGCTTGGTCCTCAGCGTCGGCCTTCCTGCCCAGGCAGCGGATACTGACGTTTCCAAGGCTGAGTCCAGCGCACAGCAGCTGGTGACTACCGCCGTCGTCACGGCGGAACCAACCGCCACTGTTTCCTTTGAGAGCCCCGTTGTGGTTACCAAGGAAGCCCCCAAGATCCAGCGCGCTTCCCAGACCACGCAGCGCTCCCAGGCGAACGGCAACCAGAATGCCGGCCAGGGCGAGGGCGCAGTCACCGCCAAGTCCGCCGGCTCCAAGGATTCCGCAGCCAGCGCCGCGGCTTCGGGCCTCGCAGCAATCGCGTACACCGGCATCGGCCACCCGTACGTCTGGGGCGGCACCACCCCCAACGGTTGGGACTGCTCCGGCTTCACCCAGTGGGTTTACGCGCAGGCCGGCATCAGCATCCCCCGCGTCAATGCATGGACCGCCATGAAGCCCACCAGCACTCCCGCTCCCGGCGACCTCGTCATGCAGAACGGCGGTGCCCACGTTGGCATTTACGTCGGCAACGGCATGATGGTCAGCGCCCTGAACCCCAGCCAGGGCACGCTGCTTCACTCGGTAGCTTCTACCGGAACCTCCTCCTTCTTCACCCTGCGCTAAAAACCGTCCAGGTAAGCCAGCGCGCCCCCCGGGTGCTGGCCTGCCCATGACCCGCGTGCTTCCCAGCAGCACGCGGAAACGAAAAGAGATCATCATGACCAGTGCAAACAAGGTTGCGCGGCACCGGGCCGAGGCTCCCAAGACCAGCTCACTTGCCGTGATTGCAAAGGCAGTTTCGGTGAACGCCGGTGGCGTCGGCCGCCAGGCAGCCGTCATCGCCGCGGCTTCGGGCTTGGTCCTGACCAGTGGCGTTGCTGCCAATGCGGCGGATACCAATGTGGATCGCGAGTCCACCTCAACCACCTCCCTGGACATCCAGTCCGTCGTGCAGTCCACCATCGCCGCTGACTCCACCGTTGCCATCTCCTACGAGAGCCCGGTTGTCACCACGGTCGAGGCGCCCGCGCCCGTCGTGGAGAAAGCCCCGGCCAAGGCTGAAGCGAAGAGCTCCGCACAGGAAGCCACTGCCTCAGCTTCCAACGCTGCTGGCGGCGCAACCGTGGCAGTCAGCAACGCTGCACCGGCAGCAAAGGCTCCGGCTGCTTCCAGTGGCCTCGGTGCGGCCATTGCCGCTGCAGCCTACGCCCAGCTCGGCGTGACCCAGGACTGCACCATGTTGGTCACCAACTCCCTCGCAGCCGTGGGTATCAACTTCCATGACTGGCCTGCGGGTTACCTTTCCCTTGGACGTACGGTCAGCGCAGCGGAAGCCCAGCCGGGCGACCTCGCTTACTACGCCAACGGTGGTCTGGCCGGACAGGCCCACATCGCCGTCTACGTCGGCAACGGCATGGCAGTGCATGGCGGATGGAACGGATCCACCACTGCTCTGTTCAGCGTCAACGTCGGCTCGGGTCCGGTCTTCATCCGGGTCAACGGCTGATCGAACTTTGAGGAAATACCCCGCAGGTTTCACCTGCGGGGTATTTCCGTCTTAAGGGGCAGGACCGGGGCCTGTGGGCGACATCACAAGCTAATTCCACTGATAATTCGTTGATATGGCATATAAGTGCTTACTCTTATGGTGTCGATCCACAGCCCGTACATGCAGAGGGCAGCCGGCCCTCGTGCCCCTGGCGGGTGCGGCCGTTAAGAGGTACGTGCATGCGCACACTCGTTCTGAATGCTGGATATGAACCGCTGGCGGTAGTTACCTTCCGCCGGGCGCTGGTCCTTGTGCTCACCGGAAAAGCAAGCGTAGTGGCCGAAGGCGACGAACCTGTCGTCGGGCCGCAGGAGATTCTGGGACGCCCGTCCGTGATCCTCCTCAATCGCTACATCCGGCCGCGGTACAACAGGATTACGGCCGTCAGCCGGCGCGGAGTTCTCCGCCGCGACGGCCACCGCTGCGCCTACTGCGGTAAGACAGCCCACACCATAGACCACGTCCACCCCAAATCCAGGGGCGGCGCGGATTCCTGGGAAAACCTGGTTGCGGCGTGCTTGAAATGCAATAACGCCAAGAGCGACCACACGCCGGCAGAGATGGGTTGGAAACTCCGTTTCACACCCGGCGTCCCCTCCGGAACCATGTGGCAGATCAAAGAACTCGAGAAGCCTGCGCCGGACTGGGATCCGTTCCTCTTGCCGGAATCCGCTGCCTGATTGATGTGCGTCCGCCCTATGCGGCACCGGTAATCCTGTGCGGCACCGGTAATCCGGGGCGGCACCGGTAATCTGGGCGAATGGAGTTCAACGCAGTGATCTTGGCGGGTGGCAGGGCCACCCGCCTTGGCGGTGTGCCCAAACCTTCGCTGACCTACGACGGCGCCACCCTGCTTTCGCATGCCCTGGACGCAGCCAGGGGTGCTGTGGCAACCGTAGTGGTGGGCCCCGATCCCGGCACGTTGCCGCCCGGCGTGCTGACTGCACGGGAGGAACCTGTATTCGCCGGTCCTGCTGCGGCGATTGCCGTAGGACTGGCTGCCCTGGCGGATCGGGGGCCCGCCCCTTGGACCCTGGTCCTCGCGTGCGACATGCCGCATGCCTCCCGCGGTGTGCAAGCGTTGTTGGCTGCCCTTATTGCCACGCCGAAGACCGAGGGTGCCATCGCCGTGTCCCCGGACGGGCGCAAGCAGCCGTTGCTGGGGATCTACAGCACACGGGCCATGGAAAGGGAAGTGGCCCTGGCCTCGGAAGGGGGAGGGTTAACGAACTCTTCAGTGTTCCGCCTGCTTGCTAGGCTGAAGGTGATGGCGGTGCCTGTTCCCAGCGGTTCCACGGATGATGTGGACACGTGGGCGGACGCCGCGGTACTGGGCATAGACAAACAGCAGGAGGCGGACGTGAAGAGCCAGGAAGAGACTCTCGAGGAATGGTGCCGCATGCTGCTGCAGGCATTCGAGCTTGAAGGCGTCGAGGTGGATGTCAACGAGGTCCTCGCCGTTGCTGGCGTTGCGGCGCATTCCGTGGTGCGTCCCGCTGCACCCCTGACCACGTTCATTGCCGGCTATGCGGCCGGAATGGCCCGGGGAATCGGGCAAGCCAACGACGACGCGGCCATGAGTGCAGCCCTCGGCCTGGCACGCCAAGTGGCCAAGCAATACCCGGAGCCCGGGGCAGAATCGGAATGACCGCGGCCCCGGAACAGGGCCACCACGCGGCACATACCTGGCAGGAGGCCCGGCAGCGCGCCTTTGAGGTTGCTGCTCCCATCCCCGCGAGCCCCGTTCCCCTGAGGGCTGCGCTCGGTCGGACGCTTTCCTCGGATGTATTGGCTCTCCAAGACATGCCCCACTATGCCTCGTCCGCCATGGATGGGTGGGCTGTCAACGGCAGCGGACCCTGGATACTGAGCGAACCGGGGCAGCGCCTTGCCCCGCACCAGGCCAGCCCGATCGTTACCGGCGGGCTCATTCCGCCCGGGGCCAAGGCAGTGCTGCGCAGCGAGAGCGGCGTCATCACCACGGACGACGACGGCCTGCCGATACTTGGGCTCGGCGGAGCCGCCAAACCGGGGGAGCCCCGCAACGGGCAGCACATCCGCAAAGCCGCGGAGGAAGCAGCCGGGGGCGAGGTCCTGATCAAGGCCGGGGCGGTCCTGAATCCCGCCCATGTTGCCCTGGCGGCCTTGGCCGGACTGGACGAGGTGGAGGTGCTCGGCAAGCCGCTGGTCCGTTTCCTCTTGACGGGTTCCGAAGTGGTTGACCAGGGCATGCCCGGCCCGGGCCAGGTCAGGGACACCTTCGGTCCGCAGCTTGGCGGGGTGGTTGAGCTTCTTGGCGGCATAGCGGGGGATCAGGTCAGGGTCGGCGACAGCTACGAAGATTGGCTTGCCGCCCTGCAGGACGTTGAACCGGACGTCCCCCAAGAAGCCGCGGGGTTGGCGGACGTGGACGCGGAGCCGCCGGCCGACGTCGTGATCACCACGGGCGGTACCGGCCGCTCCGGTACCGACCACTTCCGGAAAGCGGTCGCAGAGCTCGGCGGAACGCTGCTGATCGACGGCATCGCCATGCGCCCGGGGCACCCCGCTGTTTTGGCGGAGCTTCCGGATGGACGGTTCGTCCTGGGCCTTCCCGGCAACCCGTTGGCCGCCATGATGGCATTGTTCACAGTGGGTGGACCGCTGCTGGCCGCCTTGGGGCATGGCAGCATGCCGGAAACCGGCGAGGTGCCCTCCGGAGCCATGATCGACGCCGACCCCGGACGCACCCGGTTGATGCCGTTCAAACTGGTGTACGGTTTGGCCTCACCCGCCCAACATGCAGGGCCGGGAATGATGAGGGGGCTCGCCAACGCAGACGGCGTCATGGTGGTGCCGCCGCATGGAGTCCAACTCGGCGAGCTGGTGCAGGCGTTCGCGCTCCCATGGGGCAAGCCGCTGCCCGTGCCAAAGCCGCCGGAGGAAAAGCCGCGCAAGGCGCCTGGGCGAGGCCAGCGGAAGGGTCCCCAGGGGCCGGTCGACTGGAGCGCGCTCGACGCTTGACGCCCGCGGGTGGAACCAAGTGGCCAGCAGGCAACAGGCTTGCCATGATGGACACATGAACCAGGAGAAGGGAGCCTGATCATGGGACGCGTTACCCAACGCCGCAAGATCCATAAGTTCGTCCTGGACGGCTCACCACAAGCGCTGGAACACCCGGTCCGCTTCAAGGAAGACGTCCTCGCAGTGGAGGAACCACTGGAGA
Source organism: Paenarthrobacter ureafaciens (assembly GCF_004028095.1). Lineage (NCBI taxonomy): Bacteria > Bacillati > Actinomycetota > Actinomycetes > Micrococcales > Micrococcaceae > Paenarthrobacter > Paenarthrobacter ureafaciens. Next base: position 2,297,498 of record NZ_SBHM01000007.1, read on the forward strand.
TCCGGCTGGGGGAGATGTCCTTCGCGGTGACCATGCGGACGCCGGGGGACGACTTCGACCTCGTTGCCGGCTTCCTTGTCTCCGAAGGCATCATCTCCGAACCCGGCCAGCTGGTCTCCGAGCGGTTCTGCGCGGGGGAGGACGAGGACGGAGTACAGACCTTCAACGTGGTGGACGCCCAACTGCGTCCCGACGTCGAACGCCCCGCAACGGGCCGCAACGTGTACACCTCAAGCTCGTGCGGAATATGTGGAACGGATTCGATAGAGGCCGTCCGCAAGTCTTCCCGGCACAGCCCCAAGGAGGACCCGCTCACGGTTCCCGTCCGCGTGCTCGCTGACCTCCCGGACAAGCTCCGCGAGGCACAGGCCGTCTTCTCCAAGACGGGAGGGGTGCATGCTGCCGGCCTCTTCAAGATCCACGACGACGGCACCAGCGAACTGCTCTGCCTGCGCGAAGATGTGGGGAGGCATAACGCGGTGGACAAAGTTGTGGGATGGGCGTTGCGCTCGGGGCGGCTGCCCTTGACCGGCACGGTGCTGCAGGTTTCCGGGAGGGCGTCGTTCGAGCTGGTCCAGAAGGCTGCAATGGCCGGGATTCCGGTGCTCTCCGCAGTCAGCGCACCCTCAAGCCTCGCTGCCGAACTCGCCGAGGAATCCGGCATCACCCTGGTGGGTTTCAGCCGGGGCCACAGCCTTAATGCCTACGCCGGCCGTTGGCGCATCCGGGAAGAGGGCCTTGCCCCTTCCGTTGCCTAGCTGGAGCCGGTTCCAGTTGTCCGACACTTGGCTATCAGCTGGGAACGACGTAGATTTTATCCATCGAATGGAATCATGGTTGCCCGCGCCGGCCCTCGCCACGAAGGCCCGGATGCCAGCCAACCACTCCTGCCGCCCGGCTGATTTTCTAAAGAGGTTTTAATTGCACGACGACCGCAGGATCACCGAACAACGTCTGGACAGGTTTGTGCGTGAGCGTCTGCTCCCGGCCATCTACGGCCGTTCGATCCCGCTTGAACTGAGCAGCTGGGAAGCCCGCGGCGAGCCCGTGCCCGCCGCGGAAGCCCTTCGGCAGGTCTTCACGCCCCAAGAGCACGGTGCGGCATGGGGCAGGGCCTGGAGCACAAAGTGGCTGCGGCTGCAGGGGGAAGTTCCGGAGGCGTGGGGCTCGGCAGAGAACACGGCCGTGGAAATCATCGTGGATTTGGGCTTCAACAGCGACGTTCCCGGCTTCCAGTGCGAGGGCACCGCATGGCGCGCGGACGGAAGCATCATCAAGGCAATCTCGCCACGCAACTACCACGTCCCGTTGAAGCTCATTGGCAGCGGTCTGTCCGTGGATTTCTACGTAGAGGCCGCAGCGAATCCCGACGTCGCGCAGGGCTGGTCCTTCGCGCCAACGCCCTTGGGGGACAAGGCGACGTCCGGAGATGAACCGCGGTACCGCTTGGGCCGCATAGCCATCGCGGAGCTGAACGAAACCGTCTGGGAGCTCAACCAGGACGTCTGGACACTGAGCGGGCTGATGCACGAGCTCCCCATGGAGATGCCCCGGCGCCACGAGATCCTGAGGGCGTTGGAACGGATGCTCGACGTCATGGATCCGGACGATGTGGCCGGAACAGCTGCTGCGGGGCGGGAAGCCTTGGCGGAGGTGTTGGCCCGGCCTGCCTACGCGTCCGCCCATGAGCTGCTTGCCACCGGGCATGCCCACATCGATTCCGCGTGGCTATGGCCTGTCCGAGAAACCATCCGCAAATGCGCGCGGACCTTCTCCAACGTCGTGGCGCTGATGGACGACAACCCGGACTTCGTCTTTTCCTGTTCATCGGCCCAGCAGATGGCGTGGATGAAGGAGTTCTATCCCGAGCTCTTCGTCCGCATCCGCGAGAAAGTGCAGGCGGGCCAGTTCGTGCCCGTCGGCGGCATGTGGGTGGAATCGGATACCAACATGCCCGGCGGGGAAGCCATGGCGCGCCAGTTCGTGGAGGGCAAGAGCTTTTTCCTGCGGGAGTTCAACGTGGAATGCCAGGAGGCCTGGCTGCCGGATTCCTTCGGCTACTCCGGTGCCCTTCCGCAGATCGTCAAGTCTGCCGGTTCCCGCTGGTTCCTGACCCAGAAGATCTCCTGGAACAAAGTCAACCGGATGCCGCACCACACTTTTGCGTGGGAAGGAATCGACGGGACGCGGCTGTTCACGCACTTCCCCCCGGTGGACACCTACAACGCCGAACTTCATGCGAGGGAACTTGCCCACGCCGAACGCAATTTCCGGGAGCACGGCCGGGCAACCATGTCCCTGGTGCCGTTCGGTTACGGCGACGGCGGAGGCGGACCCACCCGCGAAATGGTCGCGGCGGCGCGCCGCACTGCGGATCTGGAAGGTTCTCCCAAGGTCCGGCTGGGCACCGCCAAGGACTTCTTCGTCAAGGCCGAGGCCGAGTACCCGCAACTGCCGGTGTGGGTGGGCGAGATGTACCTTGAGATGCACCGGGGAACCTACACCAGCCAGGCCAAGACCAAGCAGGGCAACAGGCACAGCGAGCACCTCCTGCGCGAAGCGGAACTGTGGTGCACCACCGCGGCCGTCCGCCTGGGCGAGGCCTACGAGTATCCTGCCGGTGAACTCAAGAGGCTTTGGCAGCTTGTCCTCCTTCAGCAGTTCCATGACATCCTCCCCGGCAGCTCCATTGCCTGGGTCCACCAGGACGCCGAACGCAACTATCTGGCGATCGCCCGCGACCTCGAGGCAATCATCGTTCAAGCTGCCCAGGCCCTCCTCGGCCCGGGCGACACGGAGTTCCTGCTCAACGCGGCACCCCACAGGAGGCTCGGAGTGCCGGCATTGGGCGCATCGGAGCCCGGCAGCTCGCGGACGGGCTCATTGGACGGCGTTGTGCAGGCGAGCGAAGAGGCGGGCGGATACGTCCTGGACAACGGCATCATCCGTGCCGTGCTTGACGATCGCGGGCTGCTGACTTCCCTGGTGGACCACGCCAGCGGCCGGGACGCCATCGCCCCAGGGCACGCAGGAAACCTGCTGGAACTCTTCAGGGACACGCCCAACGAGTGGGACGCCTGGGACATTGAGGAGTTCTACCGGCGCAACGTCACGCCACTGACCGAAGCGGAAACCATCGGCCTCGAGCGCACGGCTGCATCCGCCGTCGTGGTGGTCAAGCGGACCGTTGGCGCCTCCACCATTACGCAGCGCCTCACGCTCGCCGCGGGGGCGGAGTCCTTGGGCATCAGCACGATTGTTGATTGGCAGGAGCGCGAGAAGATGCTCAAGATCGCCTTCCCGCTGGACGTGCGCGCGGACCAGTCCGCGTCGGAGACCCAGTTCGGACATGTCTTCCGGCCCACCCACACCAACACCTCCTGGGACGCCGCAAAGTTCGAGATCTGCGCGCACCGCTGGATCCACGTCGGCGAACCGGGCTATGGCGTTGCCGTCAGCAACGGGTCCAGCTACGGCCACGACGTCACGCGCGCAATCCGGGAAGACGGCGGGACCACGACGACGGTCCGTACCTCGCTGCTGCGCTCGGCCCGGTTCCCGGACCCTGAGGCGGACCGTGGCGAGCACGTGCTGGAGCTGTCCATCCGGCCCGGTGCGGACATCGCCGACGCGGTCGAAGAGGGTTACAGGACCAACCTCAAGCCACGCTTGATGCGGGGCGGGAACCCGGTTGAGCCGTTGGTTTCGGTGTCCAATCCCGGGATTGTGGTGGAGGCCTTGAAGCTCGCTGAAGACGGCAGCGGAGACGTGGTTGTGCGCCTCTACGAATCCCTGGGCCAGAGGTCCACGGGGACAGTGACGGCGAACTTCCCGGCCCGGACGGTGGTGGCTACCGACCTGCTGGAGCGTACGGTGGGGGCGACGGGCGTGGCCTCCAGGAGTGCAGGCGCGGGCGGTGCAGATCCGGGTACTGCCGTGGCCGGGCTCGTCCTTCGACCGTTCCAGCTGGTGACCCTGCGCTTCGGCAAGTAGCCTGCGCTTCGGCAACCAGCCTGGCGCGTCAGCAACCAGCCTGGCGCGTCAGCAACCCGGAGCGGCGCCTACTCCACCAGTTCGGCGTCGATGACGTCCTTCACCAGCTGCACGCGCAGGGGAATCACGGCTTCGTAGTACTTGACGTCCTCTGTGACGTTCTTGGTGAAGACCTCATCCACGAGGTCCGGCATGCCCTTGACCCCGTCAAGGTAGCGCTCCGCCGCGAAGTCGAACTCCGACCGGTTGGCGCGAATCTTGCTGTTGAGCTCCCGGGCGTCGTCGGCGATCTTCAGCACTTCGTCGGCGGGGGCGTTGCGGGCTTCGGCGTCGGCCAGTTTCTTCACGAAGTCATCCTTGATCCGGACGAACTCTTCGTAGCTCTCCTCGGACTTCGCCGTCGCCTCTGCATGCTTCTCCAGGCCCGCCACCCTCTTGTCGAAGGTGCGGGCGAACTCCTCGTAGGCGACGTTCCCTGACTGCCTCAGTTCATTTGCCGCTTCCCGGCATGGGGCTGCCGCTTTAGCCAGCAATTGCTGGCGCTCCCGGAGGTTGGTGGCCTTGTTGCCGACAAACAAGCCGTTGCATCCTGCGGCATCATCCGCGCGGAAAAGGCCCTCGAAACGGGGATAGGACTCCACGAGGCCCTCCATGTAATCGAAGTAGCCCAGATGGGACTCTTCAAGCTGCTGCACCGCTGTGTTGACGGCTTCACTGGAGTCGAGCCCGGCCTTCACGGACTGCAACGACGTGCGTGCCGCCTCTGCGGCCTGCCGGAAGTCATCCAGCTCCTTTTTGCTGTCCTGCACGGCCTGGTCTTTGGAAGCCGGTGCGTTCCGTGCCTTCTTGTACGCCGCCAGGTATGCGTTAACGGCGGGCTGCAGTTTGTCGCGGGCCGCGGCCAGGTCATTAAGGCGTTGGTCCTTAACTTCCAGCAGGGTGTCCTTGCGCTGCTGGGCGGCGGATTGCGTCAAGGCCACGGCAGTCCCGGCGGCGGCCACGAGCAAGGCGATGACGAGGCCGATGATGAGGACGGCGCGATTCCGTTTCCGGGGGCCCGGCTTGGTGGTTTGTTCGGGAGCCGGCTCTGCAGGAGGGTACTGGTTGCTCATGACTGGTCCCCGTCTCCGGATGCTGCCTCAAACTGCTCCAGCCGGCTCTTCAAGACTTTCTCCAATTCCTGGTTGGCCGCGTTCGCATCAGCAACCACCTTGGTGGATTTCTCCTTCACTGCGGCCTCGTATTCGGTCCGTGCCTTGTTCAGGGGCTCGTTGATTCCCAACATGGCCGCAGCCGCCAGTGTTCGCTTGGCGATGCGCACCAGGTCCTCGTCGGCGTCCAGGACTTCCTGTTGCTTGTCCCGCTGGCCCTTGATGACGCCTTCAACGGCTGTCAGTAGCTTGTTGGTCTCTGCATCAGTGCCGTCTTTTGCCTCCGCGATGGCTTTCAAGCACGCATCGGCAACTTTGACGTATTCCGCAGAGTAGTTTTCGCTTTGCAGGTTAAGTTCGGTGTGGAGCGGCCCGCACGGCCCGCCCACCGACCGCGTAATGCTGGCGGTGTTGATGATGCGTTGGTCGTTGTAGGCAACCACCGCACCATACTTCTCCTTGAACTTTCCAAAAGCGTCGGAAACGGCAGGGTCCTGCAGGGCGGGGGATTCAGCCATCCGGTCCAGCTTGGCCATGTTGGCCGCTGATTCCCGTTGGAGCAGGTCAGCCTCGCGTTTGAGGACGGCGTCCTGCTCTTCCAGGGCATCTCCCTTGGAGACGTTGGTGTACCGCGCAGTGAATTCCTGAACCAAGGGATCATAAAGGTTCATGGAGTTGTCCACGATCGACCGTTCCTTGTCGAAACGGACTACATCGGCGCGCTGGACGTCTGCGGGGCGTGAAAAGTACCACCACGCCCCGATTCCCAAGGCCGCGGCGACCAAAGCCACGACCACAACGATGATGACGTTCCGCCGCCCTTTTCCGCGAGCCTGTTCGGTGCCATCACCCAAAGCTTGGCTATCACTCAAAGCTTGTTCCCCCAATTTTCATGCGCTCAATAGAGTCTAGACGTCGTGCTGCAGCCTCTTGACGAAAAGCTTGGTCCGTTCCTGGGTTGGTGAACTCAATACTTCGGCCGCCGGTCCGCGTTCAACCACCACTCCGCCGTCCATGAAAATGACTTCGTCCGCCACATGCCGGGCGAAAGCCAGTTCGTGGGTGACGATCACCATGGTCACGGCACGCAGAAGGTCGATCGTGGCGATCTGGCTGACCAGCTCCGCGGGCGTGGGAGGCACCGGATCTCCGTGCAGGACCGCGTAGAGGTCGAAGGTCGCCAGCTCCTGGACCGGATTGAGGCCGTAAGCCCGGCTGATGCTCACCAGCGTTGACTCGGCCACCTTTCCCCGGACCAGCTGCTGGGCAAGAGTGGTGCGTTTGATGCCGGACACCCTGCAGACATCAGCCGTGCTGGCGTCGGGCGCAACGTTGTGCAGCCAGCGCTGGAACGCCTTGGACTGTAAGGGCATGAAAGACTTTCTACGGGTCTGTAAGGGTGGTTCCAGCCATGCACTGAAGATTGCCGGAAGTGGGAGTACGAATCGATTTTACGCGGACACCACATTGAATTATGCTTGTTTCTTGAACCCGCTGGTCCGTACACCCCCCAAGTCCGGACCGGCGGGTTTTTCCATGCCTGCCCACCGACGGCAGGCCGCGAGAGGATTTAGCGAATGACTGCAACGTTGGTTGCCAAGGACCTGTCCGGCGGCCACGGCCACCGCACGCTCTTTTCCAAGCTGTCACTCACCGTTGCTCCCGGCGACGTCGTGGGCGTGGTGGGCGCCAACGGTGCCGGAAAGTCCACGCTGCTGCGCCTCCTGTCCGGAGTGGACCAGCCCCAGGGCGGCAAGGTCAGCCTTGCCCCGGCTGACGCTTTTGTGGGCTGGTTGCCGCAGGAACACGAGCGCACCGAAGGCGAAACGATCGCCGCCTACATCGCCCGCCGGACCGGTTGTGCGCGGGCAACAGCGGACATGGAAACCACGGCCGAGGCTCTGGGTTCCGGGGCGACCGGTGCCGATGATGCCTACTCGGTTGCCTTCGACCGTTGGATGGCATCCGGCGCTGCCGACCTTGAAGAAAGAATCCCTGCCGTCCTTGCGGACCTCGGCCTGGAAGTGGGCTCCGAGGCCGTCATGACGGGACTCTCCGGAGGGCAGGCTGCACGCGTTGCGCTCGCCGCCCTCTTGCTGAGCCGCTTCGACGTCGTCCTGTTGGACGAACCCACGAATGACCTCGACCTTGACGGACTCGCCCGGCTGGAGGCGTTCGTCCAGGGCCTGCGTGGCGGCGTCGTGCTGGTGTCCCATGACCGCGAGTTCCTGGCCCGCTGTGTCACCACAATCGTGGAGCTGGACCTCGCGCAGAACTCCGTGTCCGTTTACGACGGGGGATACGAGGCTTTCCTGGAAGAACGGGCCATTGCCAAGCGCCATGCCCGGGAACGGTATGAGGAGTACGCCTCCACCAAGGCAGACCTCGTGGCGCGGGCACGCACGCAGCGTGAGTGGAGCTCCCAAGGCGTCCGGAACGCGATGAAGAAGAACCCGGACAACGACAAGATCCGCAGGGCAGCCAGTACGGAATCCTCGGAGAAGCAGGCGCAGAAAGTCCGCCAGATGGAGTCGCGGATTGCCCGGCTCACGGAAGTGGAAGAGCCGCGCAAGGAGTGGCAATTGCAGTTCAGCATTGGCCAGGCGCCGCGTTCCAGCGCCGTCGTGGCCACCTTGCGGGACGCCGTCGTACGTCAGGGCGACTTCACGCTGGGGCCGGTGAACCTGCAACTCAACGGCGGCGAACGGATCGGCATCACAGGCCCCAACGGGGCCGGCAAGTCCACGCTGCTGCGGTTGCTGCTGGGGACGCGCGTTCCCGACGACGGCGATGCTTCCATGGGTGCCTCCGTCGCGGTGGGCGAGATTGACCAGGCCCGCGGGCTGCTCGACGGCGACAAGAAGCTGGGCGACGCTGTTGAAGCGGTGCTCGTGGACTGGAACAGCGCCGACGTCCGAACGCTCCTTGCCAAGTTCGGCCTCAAGGCGGACCACACGTCCCGCACTGTCGACTCCCTGTCTCCGGGAGAGCGGACGCGCGCGGGACTGGCCCTGCTGCAGGCCCGCGGCGTGAACCTGTTGGTGCTCGACGAGCCCACCAACCACCTCGACCTGCCCGCGATCGAACAGCTTGAGGAAGCGTTGGAGAGTTACGATGGCGCTTTGCTGCTGGTCACGCACGACCGACGCTTGCTGGAGAACGTCCGGCTCGACTCCCGATGGCACCTGGATAACGGCCGCGTCCAGGAGCTGCACCACACACCAGGCCAGGAGAAGTAACCATGAGCATGGATGGCGTTGCCTGGAGCTCGCTGCATAAACTGACCCGCGCCCAAAGCGGCTCGCAGCCGTTCTCGAAGGAAACCCTGAAACGGGTCATGGCCTTCGCCGCGCCGCACAAGGGCAAGCTCATCGGGTTCGTCCTTGCCTCGATCGCGGGCGCCGTGCTGGCCGTCGCCACACCTGTCCTCGCCGGGCAAGTAGTGGACGCCATCATCGGCAACGCCGGCGCCGGCACGGTGATCTGGCTTGCTGTCCTGATCGCCCTGGTTGCAGTGGGTGAAGCGGGCGTTGGGCTCGTGACCCGCTGGTTGTCCTCCACCATCGGCGAGGGCGTCATCGTGGACCTTCGCACCCGCGTGTTCGACCATGTCCAGCGAATGCCCATCGCGTTCTTCACCCGGACCCGCACCGGCGCGCTGGTGAGCCGCCTCAACAATGACGTGATCGGCGCACAGTCCGCGTTCGCCGGCACGCTGTCCGGCGTCGTCAGCAACGTGGTGGCGCTTGTCCTGACGCTCGCGGTCATGCTCAACACCTCGTGGCTGGTCACCGTGCTTGCCATGATCCTGTTGCCGATCTTCCTCATTCCCGCCCGGCGCATGGGCTCCAGGCTGGCCGATCTCCGGCGCGAGGCTGCTGCCCACAACGCGGCCATGGGCACCCAGATGACCGAGCGGTTCTCAGCCCCCGGCGCTACGTTGGTAAAGCTTTTCGGACGCCCGGATGAGGAATCACGCGAGTTCGCTGCCCGTGCCGGCCGCGTGCGGGACATCGGCATCCGCACAGCGATGCTGCAGTTCACCTTCGTCACGGCGCTGACCCTGGTGTCCGCCCTCGCTTTGGCACTGGTTTACGGGCTGGGCGGTTGGTTGGCCATCGGCGGCCAGTTGGCGGCGGGCGACGTCGTGGTCCTCGCCCTGTTGCTGACCCGCCTCTACGCACCGCTCACCTCGCTGTCCAATGCCCGCGTGGAGATCATGAGTGCGTTGGTCAGCTTTGAGCGCGTGTTTGAAATCCTGGACTTGAAGCCGCTCATCACGGAAAAGCCCGACGCCGTCACCGTTCCGCCGGGACCCGTGGCCATTGAGTTCGACGACGTCCGCTTCGCCTACCCCTCCGCGGAAAAGGTCTCCCTGGCCTCCCTTGAGGACGTGGCCACCCTCGATACCCGCGGCGGGGAAGAAGTCCTTCACGGCATCAGCTTCCGCGTCGAGCCCGGGGAGACGGTGGCGCTGGTGGGATCGTCAGGCGCCGGCAAGTCAACCATCGCCCAGCTGCTCTCCCGCCTCTACGACGTCGACTCCGGTGCAGTACGGCTTGGCGGCACAGAAGCCCGGGACGGCGTGGACGTGCGCGATGTGCGCTTCGATTCGCTGCGGGACACCTTGGGAATGGTCACGCAGGACGGCCACTTGTTCCACGAAACCATTGCTTCCAACCTCCGTCTGGCACGGCCGGACGCCACGGAAGAGGACATGTGGGACGTGCTTCGCCGGGCGCGCCTGGAAGGCATGATCCGTTCCCTTCCCGATGGCCTGGAAACTGTGGTGGGGGAGCGCGGGTACCGGCTCTCCGGTGGCGAAAGGCAACGCCTCACCATCGCCCGGCTCCTGATCAAGCAGCCGCGCGTCGTCATCCTCGACGAGGCAACAGCCGCACTCGACTCCACCAATGAAGCCGCCGTGCAAGCGGCCTTGGGAGAAGCGCTCGAGGGGCGCACCGCCGTCGTGATTGCCCATCGCTTGTCCACCATCCGCGCCGCGGATGCGATCCTGGTGGTTGAGGACGGCCGGATTGTGGAGCGGGGCACGCACACGGAGTTGCTTGCGGCGGACGGACGCTATGCGGAGCTCTACCGGACGCAGTTCGCCGAAGCTACGGCCGTGGCCCGCGAGTTCTAGCCCAACTGACTGGCATTAGGGGTTGCTCTGAGCCCTCAGAACAACCCCTATTGCCAGTTACTTCGGGGATTCGAGGGCAGGGAGGACGTGGTCCGTGAGCAGCGGTGCGAGGTCCTCCGGCCAAGGCTCCGTCACATCGAGCCAACGGATCTCAGCGATCTCCGCCGACGGGTGCGCCTCCCAGATGCCAGGCGCCGTGAAGACCGTGGCCTCGATGGTGGTGGCTTCCTCATTGGCGGCCACGGCATGCCAAACGCCCAATGGCTCGAGGTCCGCGGGCGCCACATCGATGCCGACTTCCTCCAGCAGCTCCCGCGACGCCGCCTCCGCGGCGTTCTCGCCGGCCTCGGGCTTCCCGCCGGGGTGCATGAATTTCCCGGTGCCGCGCTTGCGAACGGTCAGGAGTTGGCCGGCCCGGTTGTAGACACAGACGGCACTGACCACGATCACGTTCATTGCGCTCTCTCCAAGTGCGATTCCAGCAGCAGGTCCTTGGCCGGGCCGTGGACGTCCCACGTGAAGCTGAAGGAATCCGGTCCTTGCCAGGAATAGCGGACGTGATAGTCGTCGGGGTCGCACCAGTGCTTGTCCGTGGCCAGGCCGGAGAAGCTCATCACATGGAAAGGACGGCCATCAGGGAAGAACACGTCCAGGGTGCGCCGGTCGGCGCCGGGTTTCAGGACATACTCACGGAAAGCGGGGCCTGTGTGCGTGGGCCAGTGCATGGTTCCGTCTTCGCGGTAGTCCAGTCCGCCGTCGGGGTTCCTGATGTAACGCACGACGCCGGTAAAGGTTCCGCGGGTGCCGGTGGCGCGGTCCAGAAGGGTTCGTTCCACGGACCATTCGCCGGCCAGGTAGGCCAGCAAGTCCTCCGGCGGCTGATGGTCCTTCAAGTGCCCTCGATTGGAATCGAACCAACGACACCGGCTTTAGGAGAGCCGTGCTCTATCCACTGAGCTACGAGGGCATGTTTCCTGGTCCTGGATTCCTCCGCGGAGGGGTCCAAGGCCCGGACACGACTACAAGCATACAAGCTGCCGGGGCAGTGCCCGAACACCGCTAGGCTGGCGGACATGAAAGGACAAGCGACTGCGCCGGAAGTGGCCGGAACTTTCCTTCCGAACGTTCGGAGCATCCGGGCAGGGATCGGTGGCTGGGCGCAACTGAGTGTTGTCCAGTACTTCGTGGCAGAGGCCGCTGTGATCGAGGCGTGGGCGGGCCCGGAGCCCTACAGCCGTGCCACCGGATTCATCAGCGACCTCGGTGCCGTGTCCTGCGGGGTCTACGAGGACCGCGACGTTTGTTCACCCCTGCATCTCCTCATGAACGTGTCCTTTGTTGTGCAGGGGCTGGCCTTGGTGTTGGGTGCGTTGTTCCTAACGGCGGGCCTGCTGTGCGTTGCCGCCCGACCGGGGGTTCCTGCCCGGCGCTTCCACACCAATTCCGTGCGGGTGTTGGCCAAGCCGTGGATCCTTGCCGTGGCTATCCGGATCCTTACGGGTGTTGCCGGCGTGGGGACGATCATCGTGGGCCTGGTTCCCGAGGACTACGGCTCGCCCTGGCATCTGGCCGGCGCGCTCATGTTCTTCATCGGCGGCGGGTTTGCGTTGCTGCTGCTTGGCTTCCTCTGGGTGAAGCAAACGCCGGTGAGCTGGTTCCTTGCCGCTTGCGGTGTTGTGTGCGTCGGGGCCCTGGTTGTTGGCGGAGTGACTGCCATGGATGTGCCCCAGCCGGGTTTGCTGGAGCGGTTCATGGCGTACCCGGTGACCGTCGGGTTGGCTGCGGCGGGCCTGGTGATCGCGCAACGCGTGCATCGGGAGCGGCGTTTCCGTGCCCTGCAGGCCCGGTAGGGGTGCTCGCAGGTCCGGTTGGGGCGGGCCGGGCGGGAACGGTAGCGGCACAGGTCCGGAACGGGTGCCTCCGGGTGGGGCGCACCCTTTTCCGCCGTGCGCGCCCGTACGAATAGGGGCGTCGGGTGGGGACAGCAGCGCCACAGGTCCGGAACGGGCGCGCCGGGCGGGAACGGCAGCGGCACAGGTCCAGAAACGGGCGTGAACCATGCTCACAAGGGCTGCGTCGTGCACGGCCCGGGTCTATCCTTGGCGCTATGACGACGGCGGCTGGTCCGCGGGGCGGTGAACGGGGGCTTTTGCCGGACCTCGCAGGGCGACGCGAGCTTGTTGGAGGTTGGGCGGCGATCACGCTCATCCATTACTTCGTGGTGGAAGCGATTGCGATGGCTGCGTGGCGTGGCAACCCTGGCTACGACCGGCGCGAACACGTCATCAGCGACCTAGGGGCAGCACACTGCGGCCCGTTCAACGGCTACGAGGTCTGTTCGCCCCTGAATTGGCTGATGAACGCCTCGTTCGTGCTTCAAGGAGTGGCCATGGTGCTGGGAGCAGTGTTGCTGAGTTCGGCCGTATTGTCCGTGGCAGCGGAGCACGGGCAGCGAGCCATCACGCCAGCCATGGCAGGCAGGTCCGCCGAGGCTTTTCCTTGGATCGCGGCGTGGGCGGTGCGTGCATTGGTCCTCGTTGCCGGGATCGGACAGGCCATGGTGGGCCTGGTTCCTGAGGACACGGACCTTGCGCTGCATCTGACCGGCGCCGGCATGTACTTCATTGCCGGACCGCTGGCCCTGGTGGTCCTGGGCCTGGTGTGGCGGGGGCACACGCAGATATCTTGGATGGTCCTGTTATTCGGAGTGGTGTCCCTTGGAACCACGATCTACGTCCTGGCAGTCCAGTTGCGGGTGGAAGAGGCCGGCGCAATCGAACGCACCATGGCGTACCCCATCATCCTGGGCTTGTCATTGGTGGGCCTGGTGGTGGCCCGCCGTGTCACCAAGGAACGCAGGGCAGTCAGGACTTTGGGGCGTCCGGCCCTCCAGTAGCGCCCGCCCCTCCGGTAACCTTCGGCCCTTTAGTGGCGTCCGGCCTTTCGGCAGCGGCAGCAGAATCCTTCCGCCCAAGGAACACCGCAGCCACACCACACAGCAAGCTGAGAAGGAACAGCACCCACGACGCAACTGTGACCGCCGACGCCACGGCCACCGAACCGGCGTCGGGCGCTTCCGCGGCCAATACCGAATCGATGGCGACGTTCGACCACAAGTGCGCCACGGCAAAAAGCAGGGGAGCCGCCCACATGGCCCACCGCCATGCTTTGCGGGCAACGTTGGTGCCGATGAGCAAGAGCCAGCTGAAACCGAAAATCAGCGGAAACAGGGTCCCGGCGGTCTTATGCACGTAGTTCAACTGTCCGCGGGCGTCCTCGTCCATGGCCGCGTGCAGTTGGGCGATGTAGTCCTGCGAGAAGCCGCCGATGAGCGAGTCGGGCATGGCCAGGCCACCGGACAACTGGGTCATCTGGTTCAGGGTGAGCAGGTGCAGGTACCAGAACAGGAAAAGGCTGGCCACCACGCCGGCGATGACAATCAGTTTCGAGTTGCTCTGCGCCTTCTGGGGAGTCCGGGCGGTGGTGGGATTAATGACGGGCGGCAACGAGTGTTCCGGAACCACTGCCTTTGCTCCGTGTTTCTTGATGCGCTGCGCTGGGGTCTTGGCCATGTGATTCATTATCCCGCCACATAAGCTGGAACCATGACCATCGGCAGGCACACAGCAACTGAACTCGATCCATCCCTCGACGATTACCAACTGGCCAGCGCTTTGGTCCGCGAGGCAGGCCAGCTCGCGCTCCTGATGCGGATGGGCGGCCTGCAGGGCGAACGCAAGACTTCGGTGTCCGACGTCGTCACGGCAGCCGACCGGGCCGCTGAAGCCTACGTGCTGGAACAGTTGCGCCGCTGCCGGCCGGATGACGGAATCCTTGGCGAGGAGGGCGCATCGGTAGCCGGGACCAGTGGCCGGACGTGGGTGATCGATCCCGTGGATGGCACGTACAACTTCCTGCACGGCTCCACTTACTGGTGCTCCGCCATAGCCCTCAAACGGAACGATTCGGACCACGGGGGCAATGCCGTGGCGGATCCTTCCGTGATCCTCGGCGCCATCTACCAGCCCGAAACGGACAAGCTCTGGCTCGGCGGCGAAGAACGCGCAGCAACCCTTAACGGCGAAGCGATCTCCGGTTCGGGTGATACCTCAGTGAGCCAACTGTGCGCGGCGACGTACATCCATCCGACCTGGCTCGCCGACCCCCGGACCGCCATGCCGTGGCATGCAGCCGCCATCACCGCAGCATCCCTGCGGATGTTCGGTTCAGGATCCTGTGACCTTGGCCGCGTCGCCGACGGTGAACTCGGGTGCTGGTTCCAACACAGCTGCCCCGAATGGGACTGGCTTCCGGGCAAGGCGATTGTCCGGGCTGCCGGCGGGGACACCGCGGTGGTGCAGGTCAACGGGCTGAATTGGTTCGTGGCGGGAGGCTCGACGGCGGTCAGGGAGTTGAGCGCGGCTCTTACTTCAGTGCCGCAGTTCGCTTAGTTCGCCTGGCTTTCAGTGGCCCGGTCCCGTCCACGGACCGGGCCCGGGCCAAGGAGTGTCAGACCCACCGCCTAGACTGGTAGGCACCATGGATATGTTGTTTGACCCCTACGCAGACGGACCCTTCAACGCAGGCCCCCGGGCCGCAGTCAAGGCTGCGCCGGAGCTTTCCCGCCCCGGTGGTGGTGCGGGAGGCGCCCGGGTGGGAACGGACAACAGCGGCCCGGGGGAGGCCCCCGGCTCGGGCGGCTGGGGTCATCACGACGGCGGGATGCCGACCGCCGATGCGCTTCTCCAGGGGTTGAACCCGCAGCAGGAAGAAGCCGTGAGGCATGCCGGCAGCCCCCTGCTGATCGTGGCAGGTGCCGGCTCCGGCAAGACCCGCGTCCTCAGCAACCGCATTGCCTACTTGATCGCCACCAAGCGGGCGCATCATGGCGAGATCCTGGCTATCACCTTCACCAACAAGGCCGCCGCGGAGATGCGCGAACGTATCGAAGCCTTGGTGGGCGGCCGGGCCAAGGCCATGTGGATTTCCACCTTCCACTCCTCCTGTGTCCGCATTTTGCGGCGTGAGGCGGCCAACGTCGGGCTGCACTCCAACTTCTCTATCTACGATTCCGCGGACTCCCTGCGGCTCATCACGCTCGTGGCCAAGAACCTGGACCTGGATCCCAAGAAGTTCCCGCCCAAGGCAATCCAGCACAAGCTTTCGGCGTTGAAGAACGAGCTGGTGGACGATGATTCCTTCGCGTCCTCGGCCAACTACAACGATCCTTTCGAAACTGCGGTCGCCGAGGTCTTCAAGGGCTACACGCAACGTTTGCGGCAGGCAAACGCCATGGACTTCGATGACCTTATTGCCCAGACCGTTTACATGTTCCGGGCATTCCCGGCGCTCGCGGAGTCGTACAGGCGGCGCTTCCGGCACGTCCTGGTGGATGAATACCAGGACACCAACCACGCCCAGTACGCCTTGGTGCGGGAGATCGTGGGTCTGGGCACTGACACGGATGTGGCCCCCAGTGAACTGACGGTGGTGGGCGATTCCGACCAATCCATCTATGCCTTCCGTGGCGCGGACATCCGCAACATCGTGGAGTTCGAACACGATTACCCGAATGCGCGGACCATCAAGCTGGAGCAGAACTACCGCTCCACCCAGAACATCCTCAGCGCAGCCAACGCGGTGATCTCCCGGAACCCCAACCGGCAGGAAAAGCGGCTGTGGACGGCCGAGGGCGACGGCGAGAAAATCATTGGCTACGTCGGTGAAAACGAACACGACGAAGCCCAGTTCATCGCCAAGGAGATCGACCGGCTGCAGGACGAGGAAGGGCTGCGTCCGGGCGATGTGGCCATCTTCTACCGCACCAACGCGCAGTCCCGGTCCATCGAAGATGTGTTGGTTCGCGTGGGCTTACCGTACAAGGTTGTGGGCGGCACCCGGTTCTACGAACGCAAGGAAATCAAGGACGCCCTGGCTTACTTGCGTGTTCTGGTGAACCCGGACGACGACGTCAACTTGCGCCGCGTGTTGAACGAACCCAAGCGCGGGATCGGAGACCGCGCGGAGGGTGCCATTGCCGCCCTCGCAGAGCGTGACCGGACTTCCTTTATGGACGCTGCCCGCCGGGCGGACCAGGCACCGGGAATGGCCACGCGTTCGGTGAACGCAGTGTTGGGCTTCGTGAAACTCCTGGATGACCTCGCCGAGGTTGCTACGGGTTCGGGAGCGTCGGCTGCGTTGGAAGCCGTCCTTGAACAAACCGGCTATCTTGCGGGACTCCGTGCCAGCAACGATCCCCAGGACGAGTCCCGCGTAGAGAACCTCGCCGAACTTGTTGCGGTTGTCCGGGAATACGAACGGGACAACCCGGAAGGGACGCTGGGTGAGTTCCTGGAACAGGTTTCACTTGTTGCCGACGCCGACCAGATCCCGGACGCCCCCGGCGCCGACATCGATGCCGCTGTTGCCGAGGCGAAACGCTTGGGCGTTGTCACGCTCATGACGCTGCACACTGCAAAGGGCCTGGAGTTCCCCGTGGTGTTCCTGACCGGCATGGAGCACGGAATCTTCCCGCACCAGCGCTCGGCCACGGACCCGAAGGAACTCGCCGAGGAACGCCGCTTGGCTTACGTAGGCCTCACGCGTGCCCGTCAGCGGCTGTATGTCACCCGCTCCGAGGTCCGCAGCATGTGGGGCCAGAGCCAGTACAACCCGGCCAGCCAGTTCCTGCAGGAAATTCCTTCGGAGTTGGTGGACTGGAAGCGTGAAGGAACCAGCCGCCAGGTGGGAGGGTGGGGCAACGCGCCCATCGGGTCCAAGCAATACGGCGGGTCTTTCTGGGGTGCGGGAGGCTCGCGCGGCGCTTCCGCCAGCCCAACGGCGGGTTTCGACGCCGACGTTCCGGCCGCCGTCGCACGCACCCGAGTGCAGCCGCAAAAGGAAGTCATTTCCGTGGCCGTGGGGGACAAGGTCAACCACACCAGCTTCGGCAACGGCGTGGTGCTGGGCGTCGAAGGCGCCGGGGACAAGACCGTGGCGAAGGTGAAGTTCGACGTCGGCGAGAAGCGGCTGCTTCTGCGTTACGCGCCGCTGACCAAGCTTGATGCGTGACACCCACGGCATAATTGGTCGCATGCGACGGACTGTATTGGGGATCCTTGCCGCCTTGCTCCTGCTGAGCAGCACGGCGTGTTCCTTCTCCACCAAGGATCCCAACTACGTTCCGCCGGAGCCTTTGCCTCCCTTGGAGCAGTTGAAGCAGGTCCCGGTCACGGAGCAGACCTCCCTGGCTGCAGGCAATGACGTCACGGCCTTTGTGACGCCGGACCGCAACATCGTCTGTGCCATGACGTCGGCCAGGGGCGGCCACCTCAACGTGCCCTACGAGCCGAACAGCTACTCGGACTCGGCCAACAACAAGTTTGCCGTGGTTCCGGTGGTCCATTGCGAGCTGGCGGCGTACCCCAAGCCCGAGGTGGATGACGTCGCCGATGACTGTGGCGGCACCGGCCTGGGGTACCTCGGCGGCACGGTCTTGTTGACTCCGGACAGTGCCGTGTACGGCTCGTGTCGCTCCGGCGTAACACAGATGGAGGCGGAGTTCGGGCCCAAAGGCAGCAAGGACGGACCCGTCTCGCAGCTTCGGGAGTTGAGCGAAGGGCAGAACATTGAGCGCAACGGCCTGCGTTGTTCGGCCTACAACAGCGGGGTTGCCTGCGGAAACGTTTCCGGCGGGGTGGCGTTCTTCGTCAGCCGTGAGGGCTACCAGCTGGTTTCCGACGGCGGCAAGACGGTCCGCGGGAGCCTCAAGAAACTTTCCTGAACACCGCCGGGGCTTCCGGAGGGCCAAAAATCCCCGTTATCACGGGGATTTTCTACGTTCCATAGAAGTGTAAGCTTACTCACTTAACCGGTAGTGTGGGAGGGGCGGGACTCCTCAAAGGGCTAAAGTTCCGAGAGGACCTTACGCAATGTGACCGGACGTTGATTCGGATTTTCGCTGCGTACTTTCCGCAGCTGGCTTCGCGTCATCGCGGTTCCGGCTGGACAGAAACTACTTCGACGTAGAAGGACACTAAACCGTGGACCTGTTTGAATATCAGGCGCGCGATATGTTCGAAGCGCACGGTGTACCCGTGCTCGCCGGCATCGTGGCGCACACTCCTGAAGAAGCGAAGGCAGCTGCTGAGAAGATCGGTGGCGTTACTGTCGTCAAGGCACAGGTTAAGGTCGGTGGCCGCGGCAAGGCTGGCGGCGTGAAGGTTGCCAAGTCCGCCGATGAGGCGCTTGAGCACGCAACCAACATCCTGGGCATGGACATCAAGGGCCACACCGTCAACAAGGTGATGATCGCCCAGGGTGCCGACATCGCCGAAGAATTCTACTTCTCGGTCCTCCTGGACCGTGCAAACCGCAACTACCTGGCCATGTGCTCGGTTGAGGGCGGCATGGAAATCGAGCAGCTCGCCGTCGAGCGTCCCGAAGCCCTGGCCAAGGTTGCCATTGATCCGGCAGTCGGCATCGATCAGGCCAAGGCCGACGAAATCGTTGCAGCCGCAGGCTTTGCCGAAGAACTCCGCGGCAAGGTTTCCGATGTGATCCTGAAGCTGTGGGACGTCTTCAAGAAGGAAGACGCCACCCTGGTCGAGGTGAACCCCTTGGTCCGCACGGGTGCAGGCGAGATCGTTGCCCTGGACGGCAAGGTCTCCCTGGACGAGAACGCAGATTTCCGCCACGTCCACCACGCTGAGCTGGAGGACAAGGAAGCAGCTGACCCGCTTGAGGCCAAGGCAAAGGCGCAGGACCTCAACTATGTGAAGCTGGACGGCGAAGTCGGCATCATCGGCAATGGTGCCGGTCTTGTGATGTCCACCCTCGACGTCGTTGCTTACGCCGGCGAGAACCACGGCAACGTGAAGCCCGCCAACTTCCTTGACATCGGTGGTGGAGCTTCCGCTGAGGTCATGGCCAACGGCCTTGACGTCATCTTGGGCGACTCCCAGGTCAAGAGCGTCTTCGTCAACGTCTTCGGTGGCATCACCGCTTGTGACGCAGTCGCCAAGGGCATTGTGGGCGCACTGGCAGAGCTCGGTTCTTCCGCGAACAAGCCGCTGGTTGTTCGCCTCGACGGCAACAACGTCGAAGAGGGCCGCCGCATCCTGACCGAGGCCAACCACCCGCTGGTTACCCTGGCCGCCACCATGGACGAGGGCGCCGACAAGGCCGCCGAGCTCGCCAACGCAGCTAAGTAAAGGGACGCGAGAATGTCTATCTACCTCAACAAAGACTCCAAGGTCATCGTTCAGGGCATCACGGGCGGCGAAGGCACCAAGCACACCGCACTGATGCTCAAGGCCGGCACCAACATTGTTGGCGGCGTCAACGCCCGCAAGGCCGGCACCACGGTCCTGCACGGCGACAAGGAAATCAACGTCTTCGGCACCGTCAAGGAAGCCATGGCTGAAACCGGCGCAGACGTGTCCATCGTCTTCGTTCCGCCGGCATTCACCAAGGACGCCGTTGTTGAAGCCATCGAAGCCGGCATCGGCCTGGTCGTGGTCATCACCGAAGGCGTTCCGGTTCAGGATTCTGCCGAGTTCTGGGCCCTCGCCCAGTCCAAGGTTGACGCCGACGGCAAGCAGATCACCCGCATCATCGGACCGAACTGCCCCGGCATCATCACCCCCGGTGAGGCATTGGTCGGTATCACCCCGGCCAACATCACCGGCAAGGGCCCCATCGGCCTGGTTTCCAAGTCCGGTACCTTGACCTACCAGATGATGTACGAACTCCGCGACCTCGGTTTCTCCACCGCGATCGGCATCGGCGGTGACCCGATCATCGGCACCACCCACATCGACGCCCTGGCTGCGTTCGAAGCCGACCCGGAGACCAAGGCGATCGTCATGATCGGTGAAATCGGTGGCGACGCTGAAGAGCGTGCAGCCGACTTCATCAAGGCCAACGTCACCAAGCCTGTTGTGGGCTACGTGGCAGGCTTCACGGCTCCCGAAGGCAAGACCATGGGCCACGCAGGCGCCATCGTCTCCGGTTCCGCCGGAACCGCACAGGCAAAGAAGGAAGCCCTTGAAGCAGCAGGCGTGAAGGTCGGCAAGACGCCGTCCGAGACCGCCAACCTCCTGCGCGAGGTTTACGCAGCGCTCTAGTCTTTACGGCTGACCCACGACGGCGGCCCGTCACCTTTCCAGCGAAAGGTGGCGGGCCGCCGTCGTGCTTTAAGCGAACCGCCGCGAACGACCGGCACCGGGGTGTACCCAAAGTTCCACATGTTTGTTAGTATGTCAGGACAAACTTCTGGAAAGGACACTTCCATGCCCTTGGTACGCATTGACGTCAACGAAGGCCGCACCCGCGAAGAGTTGGCAACCATCAGCCGCACCGTCCATGACGCCATCCTGGCCGAATATGGAATCCCCGAGCGCGACTACTTCCACATCCTCACCGAGCACCCGCAGGGTCAGATCGTCGCCCAGGACGCGGGTCTCGGTTTTGAGCGTAGTTCCGGGGTGGTCATGATCCAGATCTTCACCCAGGGCGGCCGCAGCCAAGATGCAAAGAGCGCCCTCTTTGCGGCGATTGCGAAGGGCTTGGGCGAGGTGGGGATAGCTGGTGAAGACGTCTTCGTGGGCTATGTGGAGAACACTGCAGGGGACTGGTCGTTCGGCTTTGGCCGCAGCCAGTATGTCACCGGTGAGTTGGCTGTGCCGGCCACATAATCGGGTCCCGTGTCACGTTGTAAATATGTCAGTACAAACCTTTGACAGGACATTAAATCTGGTGCAAAGTAGTCATGTGGCCCCGCTCACTGAGGGGTAGCAAGGCATTGGGGCCCAGCGCTCAAAGGTTCAGAGTTCCAAGAGAAAGGTCAACGAGTACCGTGACCCACGAACTGCTCACAATCGGGCGCATCAGCGTTGATATCTACCCGAACGACATTGGAGTCGGGCTGGAGGATGTAACCTCCTTCGGCAAGTACCTGGGAGGTTCGCCCTCCAACGTGGCCGTCGCTGCCGCCCGCCACGGCCGCCGCACCGGCGTGATCACCCGCACCGGCGATGATCCGTTCGGCAGCTTCCTGCACCGCGAACTGCGCAAGTTCGGCGTGGACGATTCCTTTGTCACGCCGGCGGCCGGGCAGACTCCTGCCACCTTCTGTGCCATCAAGCCGGCCACCGACGAATTCCCGCTGTACTTCTACGGCCGGTTCCCCACGGCCCCGGACCTGCAGATCAAGGCCCAAGAGCTGGACCTGGACGCAATCCGGGACGCCGGGATCTTCTGGTCCACCGTCACCGGCCTCTGCCAGGAGCCCTCCCGCAGCGCCCACATCGCGGCGCACGAGGCACGCCCCCGGACCGGCCTGAAAGAGGGCCAGTTCACCATCCTGGACCTCGACTACCGGCCAATGTTCTGGGCATCCGAAGAGGAAGCCCGCGCCGAGGTCGCCAAGATCCTCCCGCACGTGACGGTCGCGATCGGCAATGACAAGGAATGCGCCGTGGCCGTAGGGGAGGGAACTCCTGATGAGCAGGCGGACCGCCTCCTGGCCGCCGGCGTGGAGATCGCCGTCGTGAAGCTTGGCGCGGAAGGCGTCATGGCCAAGACCCGCACCGAGCGCGTGGTTTCCGCACCCGTGCCGGTGGAGACGGTCAACGGCTTGGGCGCCGGTGACTCCTTCGGGGGAGCCTTCTGCCACGGCTTGCTGTCAGGCTGGCCTCTGTCCGAGGTTCTGGACTACGCAAACGCTTCCGGTGCGATCGTCGCATCCCGCCTCTCTTGCGCGGATGCGATGCCGACGCCGGACGAGGTCACCTCGCTGCTGGCCGAACGCGGCCGGTCCATCCCCGGCGCATCCGCCGCACTTGCAGAAGGAGCCGTGCGTTGAGCCTCAACGATGACCCCCGCCGTTACGAACACCTGAGCCGGATCCGGCTGGAGGACCCGCAGGCCGTAGCCCGCGCAGCTGCCACCCGCCGTCGTCATTCCGGCCTGAAGCACGGCGTGCAGAACTTCATTGTTGCCGCCGACCACCCGGCCCGCGGCGCCCTCGCCGTCGGCAGCGATCCGATGGCCATGGCCGACCGCCGCGATCTTCTGGACCGTCTGCAGATCGCTTTGGCGAACCCGGCCGTTGACGGCATCCTGGCCTCGCCGGACATCATGGATGATCTGCTGCTGCTCGGCGCCCTCGAAGGCAAGCTCGTCTTCGGTTCCATGAACCGCGGCGGCCTTGCCGGCTTGGTGAATGAGTTCGATGACCGTTTCACGGGCCACACCGCCGCTGCCCTTGAGGCGCTCGGTGCCGATGGCGGCAAGATGCTGACCCGCATCTGCCTGGGCGATCCGGACACAGTGGCTACCTTGGAAGCTACGGCGAAGGCGATCGATTCCCTGGCCGAGCGGAAGCTGATCGCCATGGTGGAGCCGTTCCTGTCCGTGCGCGACGCCAACGGCAAGGTCCGCAACGATCTCCGCGCCGATGCCGTGATCAAGTCTGTCGGCATCGCCGAGGGCCTCGGTTCCACCAGCGCCTACACCTGGATGAAGCTGCCTGTGGTGGCCGGGATGGAACGCGTCATGGCCTCCACCACCCTGCCCACCGTGCTGCTCGGCGGTGACCCCGACGGCAGCCCTGATGAAGTCTTCGCGTCGTGGCAGGCCGCGCTGGCGTTGCCCGGCGTGCAGGGCCTCACCGTCGGGCGGACGCTTCTGTACCCGCACGACGGCGATGTGGCAGGTGCCGTCGCGACGGCCGCCTCGCTGCTGAACAACACTGCGCCCGCGGCACGTGACGCCGCAGGGCTCACCTCGTCAGACCGTATCCCCGTGAAAGTATCGGAGTAACTCGCCATGCGGACCATAACCGGAACAGCAACCCGTCGGATGACCGTGGCGCAGGCCGTGGTCGAGTTCCTGTCCAAGCAGTACACCGTTGATTCGGTGGGTGGCGTGGACTTCCGTGAGCGCCTGATTCCGGGCACCTTCGGCATTTTCGGGCACGGCAACGTTGCCGGTGTGGGCCAGGCTTTGAAGCAGTATCAGGCCGCTGACCCGTCCATCATGCCGTACTACCAGGGCAGGAACGAGCAGGCCCAGGTCCACCAGGCTGTGGGTTATGCCCGGCATACGCGCCGCCGCCAGACGTTCGCGATCAGTACCTCGATCGGTCCGGGGTCCTCCAACCTGCTCACCGGTGCAGCCCTGGCTACGACCAACCGGCTGCCGGTGTTGCTGCTTCCGTCTGATACGTTCGCGACCCGTGCCGCTGACCCGGTGCTGCAGCAGCTCGAGCTGCCATACGCGTACGACATCACGGTCAATGATGCGTTCCGGCCGTTGTCGAAGTTCTTTGACCGGGTGAACCGTCCGGAGCAGTTGTTCTCCGCGTTCCACCACGGCCTGCGGGTACTGACTGACCCGGCCGAGACCGGTGCGGTGACTATTTCGTTGCCGCAGGATGTCCAGGCCGAGGCGTTTGATGTTCCCGAAGAATTCCTGGCCGAGCGGGAGTGGCGCATCCGCCGTCCCGAAGCCGAGGATGATGACATTCGCCGCGCCGTGGAAGCGATCCGTGCAGCGAAGCGTCCGCTGATCATTGCCGGCGGCGGTGTTCTCTACGCGTACGCCAATGAGGAACTGGCGAAGTTCGCGGAGCTGACCGGTATTCCGGTGGGCAACACGCAGGCCGGTGTCGGCGTGCTCCCGTGGGATCACAAGCATTCCCTTGGCGCGATCGGTTCCACGGGAACGACGGCGGCGAATGCCATCGCTGCCGAAGCGGACCTGATCATCGGTATCGGCACCCGCTACGAGGACTTCACTACCGCGTCCCGCACGGCGTTCCAGAACCCGGACGTGAAGTTCGTGAATATCAACGTCGCCGCGATCGACGCGTACAAGCACGGCACGCACCTGCCCATCGTGGCCGATGCCCGCAAGGCGCTCGTGAAGCTGAACCAGGCCCTGGGTGGCTACCGCGTGGGCGCTGACCTGGAGCAGAAGGTCGCCGCCGAAAAGAAGCGCTGGGACGCGACCGTGGATGAAGCGTTCGAGACACGCTTCACGCCGTTGCCGGCTCAGAACGAAATCATCGGTGCCACGAACAAGGCCATGGACGCCCAGGACGTGGTGATCTGCGCAGCCGGGTCACTGCCCGGTGACCTGCACAAGATGTGGCGGGTCCGGGACCCGTTCGGGTACCACGTGGAATACGCGTACTCCTGCATGGGCTACGAGATCCCCGGTGGTTTGGGCGTCAAGCGTGCAGCGCTTGCCGAGGCAGCAGCAGGCGGCCCGGAGCGGGATGTGGTGGTCATGGTGGGGGACGGCTCCTACCTGATGATGCACACCGAACTGGTCACCGCCGTCGCCGAACGCATCAAACTGATCGTGGTGCTGATCCAGAACCACGGCTACGCCTCCATCGGCTCCCTTTCTGAGATGCTGGGTTCGCAGCGTTTCGGTACCCAGTACCGGGTGCTGGACAAGGAACAGCACTCCTTCGACGCCGGCGAGAACCTGCCCATCGACCTCGCCACGAACGCCGAATCCCTCGGCGCGAAGGTCATCCGGATCGAACCGGGCGAGAAGGTCATCGCCGAACTCGAACAAGCCATCCGCGACGCGAAGGCAGCCCCCGAGGAGACCGGCCCGATCGTGATCCACGTCGAATCCGACCCGCTCCTGGACGCCCCGTCCTCCGAGTCCTGGTGGGATGTGCCCGTCTCGCAGGTCTCCGAACTGGAATCCACGCAGCAGGCCTACAAGACCTACACCGACCACAAGAACCGCCAGCGCAAACTGCTCGGCTAGAACCCCAGACATCCGCCCCTAAAGCTAGAAGACGAGGAAGTCCGCATGTCGACGACGACCACCACTTTGACCACTATTAACCACTTCATCAACGGTGCTGAGTCCGCCGGTGAAGGTGACCGCACCCAGCCGGTGTACAACCCGGCCACGGGCCAGGTCACCGCCGAGCTGCGCCTGGCGAACGAGAATGACCTGAACACCACGGTCGCCGCAGCCCGGAAAGCGGCCGATTCCTGGGGTGATATTTCCCTGGCCAAGCGCACGGCGGTGCTGTTCAAGTTCCGTGAGCTCGTCGCAGCCCACGTGGACGAACTGGCAGAGTTGATCACGGCCGAGCACGGCAAGGTCCTCTCCGACGCCAAGGGCGAGATCGGCCGTGGCCTGGAAGTTATCGAGTTCGCCTGTGGCATCCCCTCGCTGCTCAAGGGTGACTACTCGGACCAGGTTTCCACGGGCATTGACGTGTTCTCCTTCCGTGAACCGTTGGGCGTGGTGGCCGGTATTACCCCGTTCAACTTCCCGGTGATGGTGCCGTTGTGGATGGCCCCAATGGCCATCGCGACCGGTAACGCGTTCATCCTCAAGCCCTCCGAACGGGACCCGTCCCCGTCGCTGCTGCTGGCCAAGCTGTGGCAGGAAGCGGGCCTGCCTGATGGTGTGTTCCAGGTCCTGCACGGCGGCAAGGAAACCGTTGATGGCCTGCTGACGCACCCGGACGTGGACGGTATCTCCTTCGTCGGGTCCACCCCGATCGCCCAGTACGTCCACGAAACCGCCACCAGGCACGGCAAGCGGGTCCAGGCACTTGGTGGGGCGAAGAACCACGCCATTGTGCTCCCGGACGCTGACCTGGACAACGCCGCGGACCACCTCGCCGCCGCCGCGTTCGGCTCGGCAGGGGAGCGGTGCATGGCGATCTCGGTGGCCGTCGCCGTCGGGGACGCCGCTGACCTGCTGGTGAAGAAGGTCCAAGAACGCGCCCTGGCCGTGAAGGTCAACAACGGCACCGAACCCGGCGCCGAAATGGGCCCGGTGATCACCCCGGCCTCGAAGGAACGGATCGTGAAGATCGTTACCGAAGCAGAAACCGCCGGTGCTGCGATGGTGGTGGACGGCCGGGACCTGGTCGTCCCGGGCCACGAAGACGGCTTCTGGGTGGGCCCGACCGTGATCGACCACGTCAAAACCGAAATGAGCGCCTACACCGAGGAGATCTTCGGCCCCGTCCTGGTGGTGGTCCGCGTGGACACCCTGGAGGACGGCATCAAGCTGATCAACTCCAACCCGTACGGCAACGGCACCGCGATCTTCACCTCCTCGGGAGCCGCGGCCCGGAAGTTCCAGCGCTCGGTCACCGTGGGCATGATCGGGATCAACGTGCCCCTGCCCGTCCCGGTGGCCTACCACTCCTTCGGCGGCTGGAAAGCCTCCCTGTTCGGCGACAAGCACATCTACGGCCCCGAAGGCGTCTCCTTCTACACCCGCGGCAAGGTCGTCACCTCCCGCTGGCCCGAAACCCACCACGCCTCCGGCGCCTCCTACAACTTCCCCTCCAACTAGCCCCCACCTCCGCTGCCCGGCACCAAAGCCGGGGCAGTGGAGGCTATCAAGAAAGACACCGTTGTCATGACTGACGTCGAGAACAAGCTCACCATCGGCACCGCTCCCGATTCCTGGGGTGTTTGGTTCGCGGACGATCCCCAGCAAACACCGTGGGAGCGGTTCCTGGACGAGGTCGCAGAGTCCGGCTACAAGTGGATCGAACTGGGTCCCTATGGCTACCTGCCGACCGACCCCGCCCGCCTCGCGGAGGAACTCAAGCAGCGTGACCTGAAGGTCAGCGCCGGTACAGTCTTCACTGCTTTCCACCGCGGCGCCAAGCAGTACGAGGAAGCCTGGGAGCCCGCCCGCAAGGTAGCCGAACTCACTGCAGCCATGGGCGGCGAACACATTGTGGTTATCCCGGCCATGTGGCGCGACGACGTCACGGGCGAAGCCGTGGAGAACGGCGAACTGACGGACGAACAGTGGGCAGACCTGTTCGCCGGCCACAACCGCATGGGGAAGGTCCTGCTGGAAGACTTCGGGCTGCACCAGCAGTTCCACTCCCACGCCGACTCCCACGTGGGGGCGCAGAAGGACATCGAGACCCTCCTTGCCGCAACGGATCCCCAGTACTTGAACCTGTGCCTGGACACCGGCCACGCCGAATACTGCGGAGCCTCCAGCCTTGAGCTCATCAAGAACTACCCGGAGCGCATCGGCTACCTGCACCTGAAGCAGATCAACCCCGAGGTCCTGGCCGAAGTCAATGAGAAGAACATGACCTGGGCAGCGGCAAACCTGGCCGGCGTCATGACCGAGCCGCCGAACGGCCTTCCGGACCTGCGTGCCGTCATCGAAGCCGTGGAGGGCCTGAACCGCCCCATCTTCGGCATCGTGGAACAGGACATGTACCCGGCAGCCTTCGACGTACCGATGCCGATCGCCAAGCGCACCCGCAACTACCTGCTCTCCTGCGGCTCCCGGACCCGTGTCCAGTAGCACCGTCCAGTAGCAGCCAAACCACACTCACCAAAGGACAGAAACTGTGACAAAGACTCTCCGCGTAGCCGTCATCGGCGCAGGCCGCATGGGTGCTGACCACATCAAGCGCCTCAGCACGCGCATCCACGGTGCTGAAGTTGCCGCCGTCGTCGACGTTGACCTGGCCCGTGCGCAAGCCGCCATTGAAGGCATCGACGGTGCAGTGGCCCTGGCCAGTGCCGACGAGGCCCTCAACAACGGCGACGTCAACGCCGTCCTGATCGCCACGCCGGGGTTCCTGCACGAGGAAATCCTGTACAAGGCGCTGGAGAAAGACTTCCCGATTCTGTGCGAGAAGCCCCTGACCCCGGACGCCGAGAGCTCCTGGAAGGTTGTCCAGGCGGAGCTCGTCCTGGGCCACAAGCGCATCCAGGTTGGTTTCATGCGCCGTTTCGACGCCGAGTACTCGGCTTTGGGTTCCATCATCCGCAACAGCGAATTGGGGGAGCTGTTGATGCTGCACCACCAGCACCGGAACCCGAGCACGCCGGAGGGCTTCACCAATGAGATGCTGATCAACGACTCCGTGGTCCACGAGTTCGACGCCATCCGCTACTTCACCGGCGAGGAGATCACGTCCGTGCAGGTCCGCCTGGGCAAGCCAACGCGCAACGCTCCCAACGGCCAGCACGATCCCCAGCAGGTCCTGATCGAAACCGAATCCGGTGTACTGGCCGACGTCGAAATCTATGTCAACGCCAAGTTCGGCTACCAGGTGGCTACTCAGGCTTCCTTCGAGGACGGCATCGTGAGCATCGGCGGTGACAGCGGCCCGTACGTCCAGACCGCGGGCAAGTGGGGCGGCAACGTCACGCCCGGTTTCGAGGACCGTTTTGGAGCCGCGTACGACGTCGAGGTGCAGGCTTGGGTGGATGCGGCACTTCGCGGCGAAATCGGCGGACCAACGGCATGGGACGGCTACGCCACCGCCGCCTGCTGCGAGGCCGGCGTTGAGGCGCAGAAGTCCGGCGAGAAGGTCAAGGTCCACTTGAACGCCAAGCCGGATCTGTACAAGTAGGGGACTGAACATGAAGATCGCACTTGATCCCACACCCTTCCACCACAGCCACAGCCTGCTGGAGTTCCCCCGCGTTGCTGCCGACCTCGGGTACAAGTACCTGCAGATGACGCCGCACGCGGACCTCATCCCCTTCTACAACCACCCCAAGGCCGACGATGAACTGGTAGGCAAGCTGAAAGCAGCGTGCAAGGATGCCGGCGTGGAAATCGCTTCCGTCCTGCCCGTGCTTCGCTGGTCCGGGCCGGACGAAGATGCCCGTGAGGCCGCTGTCCGCTACTGGAAGCGGGCCATCCGGATTGCCGTGGACCTTGGCGTCCAGACCATGAACACCGAGTTCAGCGGGCGCCCGGAGAAGGCCGAGGAATCCGAGCGTGCCTTCTACCGTTCCATGGAGGAGCTCCTGCCGATCATCGAGCGCGAAGGCCTTGACGTGCTGATTGACCCGCACCCGGACGACTTCGTGGAGGACGGCCTGGCCGCTCTGCGTGTCATCCGCGGCGTCAATTCGCCGAACATCGGGATGGTCTACGTCGCCTCGCACACGTTCCACATGGGCAACAAACCGTTGGAGATCATGCGTGCCGCCGGTGACAAGCTGCGTCTGGTGCACATCTCCGACACCATGAACCACCACGCCTCCCACGGCCTGAGGTACATCACCAACCCGCCCGGGAACGCCGTACGCGTCCACCAGCACCTGAAGATCGGTGACGGGGACGTCAACTGGAACGAGTTCTTTGGTGGCCTCAAGGAGATCGGCTTCCTGGACAAGGAGAACACCGTGATGGTTTCTTCCGTGTTTGCCGAGGACGAGAACGCCGAGGAAGTCTCCCGCTACCAGCTCAAGACCATGACGGATTACATCGCCCAGGCCTAGTAGCGCTGAACACCAAGGAAGCCCCTGTGAATCACAGGGGCTTCCTTAGTGCTTGGAATCAGGCTTATTGTCTGGGGTCAGGCCGTGAACGGGAGCCGCGGGTCCACGTCCTGGCCTTCCCAGGTCTGGCGGATCCAGCCGTGGTGGGGGTCGTCGCTGATGAGCCAGTCCCGGACGCGGCCGGGGCCGGCCATGACGTTCAGGTAGTAGAGGTCGTAGCCGGGTGCTGCCATGGCGGGGCCGTGCCAGCCGTAGGGCACCAGGACAACGTCGCCGGTGCGGACTTCGGCGGAGACGTCGATGGGACGCTCGTCGGAGGCGTAGACGCGGGCGTAGCCGATGGCGTCCGTATCTTCCGGGGCGGGGGAGCCGGGAGCTACGCGGGTTTCAAAGTAGTAGATCTCCTCGAGGCTGGTTTCGCCGTCCTTTTCCTCGTCGTGCTTATGGGGAGGGTAGGAGGACCAGTTGCCGGCGGGGGTGATGACTTCGCAGACGATGAAGCGGTCGGCTTCCAGTGCTGCGGGTGTGCCGAAGTTGTGGACCTGGCGGGAGCAGTTGCCGGCGCCGCGGAGTTCAACCGCGGTTTCTGCGGCGGCGATCAGCCTGGTGGGGTACGACGCTTTGGCGGGTGCGGTCGCGACGGCGACGCGGCCGCCGTCGTTCGAGCTGATGGTGACCGCTTTCTCGATGCCGGTGTAGAGAACGTCGCTTGGCCCGTGGAAGACAGACTGCCGTCCCTGAAGACGGTACTGCTCGCCGTCGACCGTCACCGTGAAGGAGCCGCTCAGCGGCACCACGATGCGTTCCTCGCCCGCGGCGGACAGCTCGACGGCGGAACCTGCGGCGAGCGTCGCCACCTTCAGTCCGGTGTGGGCCCAGCCGTCAACGGCGAGGCTGGAATCGGAGGTGCCGAGGGAGATGTCCCACTTGCCGTCGGCGGCGGATCCAAGAGGGTATACCCAGTTGGCCATAGTTAATGTCCTTGCGTTAGCGCTGTACGAGGGTCATTTCAAAGCTGTAGGAATCGCCGCGGTAGACGTGGTGGCCGGTTTCCACCATGCGTCCGGTGTCGTCCACCGCGGTGCGTTCCATGGTGACCAGGGCCGATCCCACGTCGGTTTCCAGCAGGGGCGCCTGGTAGTCGTTGGCGATCATGGCGCCGATCCGCTGCGAGGCGAGGCGGAAGTTGACGCCGCCGCGCCGCAGGATGGCGTAGAGGCCTTCGCTGGCGAGCTGGGCTTCGTCCATGGTGACGATGTCATCACGGACCCAGTTCTCCATGAGGGCCAGCGGTTTGCCGCCTACTTTGCGGAGCCGGGTGAAGTGGTAGACCTTGGAACCGGCAGGCAGCTGCAGCGCGGCGAGGGTGGCCGCATCCGCTTCGTCGTGGGCGAAGCTCAGCACATCCGTAGTGGGCTTTTTGCCGTTGTTGCTGAGGTCGTCGTAGAGGCTGGAGAGCTCCAGAGGACGGCGGACCTGACTGGCAACAACCTGCGTTCCCACGCCGCGCTTGCGGACAAGGAGTCCGGCGCGGACCAGTTCGTCCATGGCCTTGCGCATCGTGGGTCGTGACAGGTTGAGCTGCGCCGCGAGGTCGATCTCGTTGTCCAAGCGGCTGCCCGGTTCCAGGACGCCGCTGTGGATGGCAGCTTCAATGCCTTGGACAACTTGGTGGTAGAGCGGCACCGGGGACGAACGATCGATGCTGAGGCTGAGTTGGTTCGCCACTGGTTTCCTCCTGGACGGCTGTGCATGACCGGCGGGAGCAGGGTTTCGGCTCCTCTGCCGGAAGGATGTATTTGTCCGTTCATGTTCTCTTGATAGGACATACTGCCTTTTCCTGATCATAGCAGCCGGGTTTCCGCCGTCAAGGAAGTGGCCTTGAGGGACGTGTTCCTTGACTGGTACGAGGGGTTGAAACGTAAAAACATCCTAATGTCAGGACAAAGTATTGACAAAGTGTGAGGTCAGTCACCATGATCTGAGTAGTGGATGGTTCGGATACGAGTCTCCGGACACCCCAAGCTGACATCAAAGGAGATAACGGTGGCAAAATTCTCGTGGCGCAAAGCGGCCCTCGCCGCAGCAGTGGTTCCCCTCATAGCACTGAGCGCCTGTTCGAGCCAGGGCGGCAGGCCGTCCGATTCCGGTGGTGGAGCTGCCGCCGGCCAGGTGGCCTCCACCGACCGCATCAAGGTAGCCCTCATCACGCACGCCGCAGCAGGTGACACCTTCTGGGACATCGTCCGTAAGGGTGCCGAGGAAGCCTCAGCCAAGGACAACGTCGAACTGCTTTACACGAGCGATCCCGAAGCCGGGCGGCAAGCCCAGTTGGTGCAGCAGGCCATTGACCAGAAGGTTGACGGCATCGCAGTAACGGTCGCCACCCCTGACGCCCTGAAGGACGTCCTGAAGAAGGCAACCGACGCCGGCATCCCCGTAGTCAGCCTCAACGCCGGTGAGTCCGTATCCGCCAAGCTCGGAGCATTCACCCACTTCGGTTCCAACGAACAGTTGGCCGGCGAAGCCGTGGGCACCCGCCTCGCCGCTGAAGGGTACAAGCACCCGGTCTGCGTCATCCAGCAGCAGGGCCACGTCGGCCTGGAAGCGCGCTGCGCAGGCGTGAAGGCCAAGGTCCCCGCCACTGAGATCCTCTACGTGGACGGCAAGGACATGACAGCGGTTCAGTCCACCGCCACCGCCAAGCTCCAGGCTTCCAAGGACGCAGACGTCATCATCGGCCTCGGTGCTCCGATCACGCTGACCCTCCTGAAGTCCGTCACGGATGCGGGAAGCTCCTCCAAGGTAGCCAGCTTCGACCTCAATGCTGAACTTGCCCAGAAGATCGTTGATGGCAACGTCATCTTCACCGTGGACCAGCAGCCCTGGCTCCAGGGCTACATGTCCGTTGACGCCCTGTGGCAGGCCAAGCGCGGCGGCTTCAAGATCGGTGGCGGCCAGCCCGTCCTGACCGGTCCCACCATCGTGGACAAGGCCAACGCCTCTGACGTCCTCAAGTTCGCCCAGCAGGGCGTCCGCTAATCCAGGCATCAGGCTGCGCGGCCCACACCGCGCAGCCTGACCAACCGCGAAGCCTGAACAACCGCGAAGCCTGAAACAACAAGGAGTCATCCCCATGGCAAGCACAGCAACCCTGCCACCGGCACCAGCCCCGGCGTCCGGTGACGAACGGGTAGGACGCCGCAACCCGTTCCAGAAATTCCTCGCCCGCCCGGAGGTCGGCGCCCTCGTTGGCGCAGTAGTCCTCTTCATCTTCTTCGCCTCCGTATCGCAAACCTTCACCCAGCCCAATGCCCTGGCCACAGTGCTCTACGGGTCCTCAACCATCGGCATCATGGCCGTCGGTGTTTCCCTGCTGATGATCGGCGGCGAGTTCGACCTTTCCACCGGCGTCGCCGTCATTTCCTCGGCCCTGACAGCCTCGTTGTTCAGCTGGTACTTCTCCATGAACGCCTGGGTCGGTGTCCTGCTGGCACTGGTGGTTTCCCTTGCCATCGGATTCATCAACGGCTGGATCCTCATCAAGACCAAACTGCCCAGCTTCATCGTCACCCTGGCGACCTTCCTCATGCTGACCGGCCTGAACCTGGCACTCACCCGGCTTGTGGGCGGTTCCGTTTCCTCGCCGTCGATCTCCAAGCTTGACGGCTTCGAATCTGCCCGCGCAGTCTTCGCCTCGTCCATCAGCATCGGCGGGGTGGAAGTGAAGATCACCGTCTTCTTCTGGATCGTCCTGGTTGCCGTGGCCTCCTGGATCCTGCTCCGGACCCGGATCGGCAACTGGATCTTCGCCGTCGGCGGTGACGCGAACGCTGCCCGCGCAGTTGGCGTGCCGGTGACCAAGACGAAGATCGGCCTCTTCATGGCCGTCGGCTTCTGCGGCTGGATCCTCGGCATGCACAACCTCTTCGCCTTCGACGCCGTCCAATCCGGCGAAGGCGTCGGCAACGAGTTCCTCTACATCATCGCCGCGGTCATCGGCGGCTGCCTCCTCACCGGCGGTTACGGATCGGCGATCGGCGGGGCCATCGGTGCCTTCATCTTCGGCATGGCCAACAAGGGCATCGTGTACGCACAATGGAATCCGGACTGGTTCAAGTTCTTCCTGGGCTTGATGCTGCTGCTGGCTACCATCGTCAACCTCATCGTCAAACGCCGGGCAGAGCTGAAGTAAGGGGCCGGACCAATGAACGCACAACGAATCGACCAGCAAACCCTGCTAAGAGACGAGAAAGATCCTTTGACCCACACGCCCGTGCATCTGCTCTCCCTCGAAGCGGTCGGAAAGCACTACGGCAACATCATCGCGCTGCGGGATGTCACCATGGCCGTGGACAACGGCAGGGTCACCTGCGTCCTGGGCGACAACGGCGCCGGCAAGTCCACGCTGATCAAGATCATCGCCGGCCTGCACCAGCACGACGAGGGCAGCTTCAAGATCATGGGCGAGGAGCGCAAGCTCGGCTCACCCCGTGAAGCCCTCGACGCCGGGATCGCGGCCGTGTACCAGGACCTCGCCGTCGTGTCGCTCATGCCGATTTGGCGGAACTTCTTCCTCGGTTCCGAACTCACAACCGGCGTAGGCCCGTTCAAGCGCATGGATGTCCAGAAGATGAAGGACATCACCAAGAAGGAACTCGCGGACATGGGCATCGACCTGCGCGATGTGGAGCAGCCCATTGGCCAGCTCTCGGGCGGTGAACGACAATGTGTCGCGATCGCCCGCGCCGTGTACTTCGGGGCAAAGGTCCTGATCCTCGACGAGCCGACAGCCGCGCTGGGAGTCAAGCAGTCCGGCGTCGTACTTCGCTACATCCTGCAGGCCCGCGACCGCGGCCTCGGCGTCATCTTCATCACCCACAACCCGCACCACGCGTACCCCGTGGGCGACCGGTTCCTGCTGCTCAAGCGCGGCAAATCGATTGGTTACTACGAGAAGAAGGACATCACGGTCGAGGAACTCACGGCCCAAATGGCCGGCGGCGCCGAACTGGCCGAACTCGCCCACGAACTCGAACAACTCGGCGGACACACCGAAGCGCTCAATGAGGTCAAGGCCGAAGTAGCAGACGTAGCCGACGCAGCACCGGAGAAGGCATGAAGGAAATAACGCTCGGCCTGGTGGGTGTGGGCCGCATCGGTGTGATGCATGCCCGGAACATCAGTGCGTTGAACGAGCAACTCAATCCTGAAGGAGTCAACGTCAGGCTCAAACTGACGGACGTTGCCGAGGAACACGCACGATCGGTGGCCCGGGACTTCGGCGCGGAGTACTTGCCGTCCGTGGAAGCCTTGATCGCCGCCGGCATTGACGGGTTGGTCGTGGCCACCGGGACAGCAACCCATCCGGATCTGATCATGGCGGGCGTTGATGCCGGTATTCCGGTCTTCTGCGAGAAGCCGGTGGCCGTCAACGTGGTAGAGTCCCTCCCGGTCCTGGACTACATCCGGGAAAAGGGCGGCACGGTCCAAATCGGACACCAGCGCCGCTTCGATTCCGGCTACCTCGAGGCCAAGCGGGCCTATGACGCCGGCGAACTCGGCTGGATCCATTCCCTGCGAGCGGTCACCTGCGACATGGCGCCGCCGCCCGTGTCCTTCCTCGCAACCTCAGGCGGACTCTTCCGGGACTGCTCGGTCCACGACTTCGACATCCTCCGCTGGTTGACGGGACGGGAAATCGTGGAGGTTTACGCGAAGGGCTCCAACAACGGCGACCCTGCAATCGGTGAGGTGGGCGACGTCGATACCGCTTTGGCAGTGGTGACGTTCGACGACGGCACTGTAGGCACGGTGTCGGCCAGCCGCTACAACGGGGCCGGGCATGATGTCCGGCTGGAGCTGCAGGGCTCGGAAGGATCCGTGGTGGTGGGCATGGACGACCAGATGGCGCTGCGTTCCGGAGAGCGCGGAATCACCTTCCCGGCGGGGACTCCGCACAAGACCTTTGCCGAACGGTTCGACCAGGCCTACCGCTCCGAAATGGCCGCGTTCGTGGAAGTGATTCTGGGGGAGCGCAAGAACCCCTGCACTCCCGAGGACGCGGTGGCCGCTTCCCGCGTGGCGGATGCGGCACAGGAATCGTTGGAGACGGGCGTCCCCGTGAGAGTCCCGGTGTAACTCTCTATCACTTCCCGACGCTTTTCCGCGGTTGCTCTATCACTTTCCGACGTTTTTCTACGGTTGCTCTATCACTTTCCGACGCCTTTCCGCGGTTGCTCTGCCAGATCCCGCGGGAAGGTTCGACGGCGGCACTCGGCCTGAGTGCCGCCGTCGAGCTTTTGGTGCGGATGGCTTTCCCTCCCAGCTCCGTTTACCCCGCAACCCTTCCCGCCGAATGCACCCAGTGCTAAGGGGGCATTCGGAGGCAAAGGGTGCGCCACCTGAGTGACGGACGCGGCACAGGAATCGTTGGAGACGGGCGTCCCCGTGAAAGTCCCGGTGTAACGCTCTATCACCTCCCGACGCCTTTCTGCGGTTGCTCTGCCAGATCCCGCGGGAAGGTTCGACGGCGGCACTCGGCCTGAGTGCCGCCGTCGAGCTTTCTGTGCGGCTGGCTTTCCCTCCCACTGGCGTCCCGCCCAGGTCCGTCTACCCCGCAACCCTTCACGCCGAATGCAGCCAGTGCTACGGGTGCATTCGGCGGCAAAGGGTGCGCCACCCCGAGTGGTGGACGCGGCACAGGAATCGTTGGAGACGGGCGTCCCCATGAAAGTCCCGGTGAAACGCTCTATCATTTCCCGACGCTTTTCCGCGGTTGCTCTATCACGTCTCGCGGGAAGGTTCGACGGCGGCACGGCCTGGGTGCCGCCGTCGAACTTTCTGTGCGGCTGGCTCCCTGCCCGATTGGCGTCCCGCCCAGGCCCGTCCACCCCGCAACCCTTTCCGCCGAATGCCCCCAGTGTTCCCCACCGGTCAGGCCCCAGACCGCGGGCACCAAACCCCAGTGGCAGAGGGATGGTGGGGAGGGGGCGGGATGTGTGAGAGAGGAACCGGCAAAACCGGGTGGGATGTGGCAGAGGAACCGGCAAAACCCGGTGAGATGTGGGAGAGGGGTGGTGGGGAGGGGGTGGGATGTGGCAGAGGAACCGGCAAAACCCGGTGGGATGTGGAAGAGGGATGGTGAAAAAGGGGTGGGATGTGGGAGAGGGAGGGGGCGTGGCTGACGCGGGCCGGATGAGTCTGGGGGAAAACTCCGACCCGCGCCAGGTGTGTGGGGGTTGGATCAGGCGATGACTTTCATTCCCTGCCAACCCGTGCCCAAGCTGATCGGCGGCACGTTGCCCAGCGTTCCGCCACCCGATCCGGGGTACAGCCACAAGGTGTCTCCGATGCGGCCGAGGACGTCGTTCTTGCCGTCGCCATCAAGATCCCTGGGGCCGGCCAGCGCAGTGCGGGTGCTCCACCCGGTTGCGATCTGCTTCCAGGTCAGCCAGCCTCCGGAGCCATTTCCCGGATATAGCCATAATGCCCCTGTGTCGGTGCGCCGCGCCAGTACGTCCCCCTTGCCGTCACCGTTGAAATCGCCGGTGCTGAAGATGGCGTTCATGACGTCCCAGCCCCAGCCGACGGTGTAGGGCGAGCGTTGTCCGCCGCTACCGTTTCCTTCGTAGAGACGCAGTTCTCCGTTGCTCCTGCGGCCGATGAAATCGGGGATGCCGTCGCCACTGAAGTCGCCGGGGGAGAAGATCTGGGACATGGTGGTCCAGCCTGTGCTGACCTGTTTCCGGGCGCCGAAGCTGCCGGCTCCGTCGCCGGGGTAGAAGTACAGGATGTCTCCGGCACGGGCCAGAAGATCGTTCTTGCCGTCCCTGTTGAAGTCGCCCGGAGTGATGGTGTCGGTGATCGAGGACCAGGCCGGAGCCGCGAGGGCCACTTGCCGCGGCAGGAGTCCGCCGGCGCCGTCGCCCGGGTAGAGGTACAGGTTGCCGGCGGTGTCCGCAGCCAGGACGTCGGAGCGGCCGTCACCGCTGAAGTCATGGGTCGACGGCGGCCCGGCGGCGGGAACGGTGTAGGTTTGGGTTCCCACGGTCGAGGTATTTCCCTCCGCGTCCACTCCGATGTACTTGAGGGTCAGGGTGGAGTTGCCCATCACGAGGGGAACGGTGTACTTGAGGTTGGTTGCGGATTCGGTGGTCGTCGGCGTGCTGCCGTCGGTGGTGTAGTAGATGGTTGCCGTTTCATTGGCGCTTAGGGTGATGGTGGCACCGTTGGCGAGGGCCCGCCCCGTCGGGTTGGCCGTGATCACCGGGGCAGTGGTGTCCGGGGGAATGGTGTAGGTCTGTGTCGCCACGTCGGAGGTGTTGCCCGCGGTGTCCTTCGCAAAGTACTTCAGCGTCATGGGACCGGGGCCCGTGAAGGTGATGGGTGCCGTGTACAGCAGACCTGCGGTGAGGGGGTCGGTGCCATCCTTCGTGTAGCGGATCTCGGCGGCCTCGTTGGCGGTGAGGGTGATGTTCGTCCCTGCTGCGTATTCTCCGCTGGCCGGGTTGGCCGTCACGATGGGTTTGGTGACATCGGGCCCGGTGGAGTAGGTCTGGGTGACCACTGCGGAGGAGTTGTTGGCGCCGTCCACTGCGAAGTACTTCAGCGTCAGCGGCCCGTTCAGGATGATCGGTGCCGTGTACTTGGTGCTGGCCGTGGTGGGCGTGGAGCCGTTGGTGGTGTAGTAGATCGTCGCGGTTTCGTTGGCCGTCAACGTGATGGCCTGGCCTGCGGCGTAGGTTCCGCCCTCGGGTGCCGCGGTGACCACCGGCGCCACGTTGTCCGTGCCGAGGTAGGCCTCGAACTCCGCCAGTCCGGCATTCGTGGTGCTGCCGCTGACTGAGGTGATGTTGAAGCGCACCGAGCTCACGGTCTTGGCGGGGAAGTTGATGGTAAGCCCGGAGCCGTTGTTGGGCAGAGCCGGAACGGGGACCGTGCTGCCGTCCGAGAACACGAGGTTTCCGCCGGTCACCTGGTCGCTGAGGATCGGCCGGTCGCCAAGTGTCACGGCGTTGATCGTACGGGTGGGTGTGAAGTTGTATTGGATCCAGCTTCCTGCCTTCTCGCCGGCAGACACCCATTCACGGGACGCGTCCATCGGCGCACCCCAGAAGTAGCCGTCCCGGGCTTTTTCGGGGCTTTGGGCGGAGGCCTTCTGTGATGACGCGCTGACTGTGGTGCCCGTTGATTTGGCAGCGTTGCCCACCCACTCGATGGCCGTGATGTACTGCCGCTTCAACCACTCGTTGTAGGGGGAGTCCGGGCACCCTTCTCCAGGGCTGTTGCAGAGATACATATCGAAGTCTGCGAACCGGACAAACGTATCCACCTTGGCGGTCAGTTCAGATCCGGTGACGTTCTGCGGGTATTCGTCGATGACGTAGGCGTCATAGGCCATGGAGGTGTGCGGCCCGGTGTAGCTGCGGGTGGCCAGTTGCGCGAACTTGGCTGTGGCCCAGTGGTCGCTGTGGTCATAAGGGCTGTTGAAATTCCCGGTCCAGTCCTGCGTGCGGAACGTGGTGGGTTTGAAGTTCGCGACCAAGCGGTTGAGGGCGGTCTGGAACTGGGACTTGGTAAACGTGGCGGCGTTATCCACGGGCCTGATGGAGGACAAGCGGCCGTCCCACAGCTTGAGGATGCTTTGGGAATTGTAGGCAGCGCTCCCCAAACCGTTGGGGAAGCCGTCCGGCAAGCGCATGAACACCACCGAGATGTTCGGCGCGCCGTTGAGCGTCTGCATGGTCAGCGGCCGGTTGGGGACACCGGCGTCGGAGGTCGTCCAGGAGTCCGCCACACCGGCCATCTTGGCGTAGC
Organism: Paenarthrobacter ureafaciens; assembly: GCF_004028095.1. Classification (NCBI taxonomy): domain Bacteria; kingdom Bacillati; phylum Actinomycetota; class Actinomycetes; order Micrococcales; family Micrococcaceae; genus Paenarthrobacter; species Paenarthrobacter ureafaciens. The sequence continues at coordinate 2,336,881 of NZ_SBHM01000007.1, forward strand.
TGGCCCTGATTCCCGCCTCCAGGCTGCGCCAGTACGTGGCCCCTTCGCCCGCTTCCCCTGCGGTGGTGAAGACGGTTTGGACGCATCGTTTCGCCTGGATGTCGCGCATGAAGTCGGGACTCAGGAAGATCAGGTCGTCATCGGTATGGCCCACGATCTGCATGGCCCCGCCGGTCCCCGCGCATGGGGGCACGGCGGCGGACGCAGGTGCAGCAGATGCCAACACGAGCCCGCCAAAGGCCAGGACAGGGCTGAGGACCGCACCAAGGACCCGGCGCATCAAAGAAGGACGGCTTAGCAAGGGATTCGGATGACTCGGTCGACTGAAAAGATGTGAACGGACCACAACAATGCTCCTTGAGCAGACGTTGGGCCCCCCAGCCGGCGAACTTCAGACGCCCGTAATGAACGCCATTCGAATAAATTTGTGCTGTTCCTGCCGGCTGCCGTCGGAGACGGAAACCGGTGCAGTGACCGCTACTGTACTCCTCGGGTCCAACGCTGGGTAGGCCTGCCGTTGAACTTTTCGCCACTACGCTGGGTCCATGACCCCGTCAGGTGCCCTCAATCCCAATCCGCGAACCCTTGATGTTGAAAGCCTCATCCACTTCGACCGCTTGGTCAGCGCCGGGGCGCATTCAATGCACGGCTGGCACGCCCAGTCCCTGGACCTGCGCGGGCGCTCCCGTGAACTGCTGGCGCTGAACCCCCAGGGCGCGATCTTCCTGGGCTGCACGTTCGACGACGGCGTGGAGGACCAGCTGCGGAGCCAGGGGGCGCTCATCTTCCCCAAATTGCAGGGTGTTCCGTTCAACCCCTACCGGGGCAGCCTCTACACGGCGGCCGAACTGTATCCCGGCATCTCCACCAAGGAATACGAGCACACTTTGGACGCGCGGGTCTATCACTGGAGCATCCTGCCCGGCCAGCGCTCCCGGCTTGACTCAACACTCGCCGCGGCCCTGCACGATCACGCGATCGGCGACGCCCTGGAAGAAGCCATGGCCAACGGGGCGCTCGCCGGGTCCAGGCTGGTGGGTGTCATGGGTGGCCATGCGGCGCAGCGCAGCAGCCGGGAGTTCTCCGACGCCGCCCGCTTGGGCCGCTTGCTCGCGCACGCGGGACTCACGGTGGCCACCGGAGGCGGTCCGGGTGCCATGGAAGCGGCCAACATGGGTGCCTACCTCAGCGCAATGCCCGACGACGACTTCCGCGCCGCGGTGCAGCAACTCGCCGCCGTCCCGGGGTTCCGCCCCTCGGTGACGGCGTGGGCGCGCCAGGCAGCCGCCGTCGTCGAAAATTATCCGGACGGTACGTCGACGCTGGGCATCCCCACCTGGTTCTACGGCCACGAACCGCCCAACCTGTTTGCCACCCACATTGCCAAGTACTTCGCCAACGCCATTCGTGAAGCCATCCTGCTGGAACTGTGCAACGGCGGAATTATCTTCCTCCCGGGAGCGGCCGGTACCGTGCAGGAAATCTTTCAGGACGCGTGCGAGAACTACTACGGAGCCCCGGAAACCATCACCCCCATGGTGCTGGTGGGCCGCGACCACTGGGAGAGGACATACCCGGCGTGGCCCATGCTGCAAAGCCTCGCCGCAGGACGTCCCATGGACCGGCAGATCTTCCTCGTGGACACGGTGGAGGAAGCAGTGGCGATCGTGGTGGGTTCGGCCTAGAAATTCTTGCTGCAGGGGCCCTTGCCGAGTTCGGCGAGGCCTGTCCGGTCACCGGCCGCGTATTGGCGCACCCACGAGGCTTGGTCGTACATCAGCTGGCGCGCGTCATCCACGTGGTCCAAGCCCAGCAGGTGCCCCAACTCGTGCATGATCACTGCCACCCCGATCTCCCTGCCCCGGGGCGAATCCATGATTCCGGTGAACTGGGGAGCATCCAATGCCACTGAACCGGTGACATACGCCTTGTACCCGTTACTCAGGCCGATGGACGAGCTTCCGCCCAGACCGACGGTTTGCCCGGCCAGGCGCGGCACTTCTTCGGGGGTGCTCCACACAATGAGCACGGGAGCCCACCGGTCACCGTACATTTCCGGTTGGTAGCCCTCCCTGTTGGCTGACGGCAGCTCGGACGTGGGACCGTCGTAGATGAACTGGAGGCCGGTGGCAAGGCTCGCCTGCCGGATGGCCTCCTCGACCAGGGGCTGCCAGGAGGCCGGTGCCCTGGTGGAGTTGACCACGTAATGGATCGGCCTGCAGGGGGAATAGGCCACGGGTGATCCGTCGTCCTTCACGGCCAGGAATTTGTAGGAAGAACTGGTGGGCCGCACAACCGGCGGGGTGCCCAGCGGCGCGTCCGCTTCCTCGCGCCCGGGAAGTGGATCCTCGCGTTGCCCGAACGGCAGGACACCCGGCCTGGGCGCTTGGCTTTGGGCCGTGGAACCGCCGCCCATCCAGTGCTGCAGCTCACCGCCGAAGTACGCCCCGGCACACACCAGCCCAAGGACAACAAAGAGGAAGAAGACCGCCACGATGCTGCTGTGCTTGATCGGCCGCGTGGGCTGGTCGAGGGGGCCGCGCGGGTGCGTGGACCAAGGCGGCACCCCGACGGCGGGCGGGACCCCGGCAGGCTCGTCCGGGGATCGGCGCGCCGGGGGATAGGGGTCCGGCCCTTTCGGCGACCCATCAGGTTCCATTGAGCCCCCTGACCGGCGGCCGAAGCTGCGCGGTGGGCTGCCGCCGTCGGCCGTTTGGGCCAGCTTAGGACCCGCCAGCGGGGGAAGTCCATGGCAGGACGCCAGGCAAGGGGCGCCCGCACCCGCCAACCCCGTGCCACCAACCTGTCGGGACGGTACGCCTAGATGTCCTTCCGGCAGGGAGCCGAAGCCAGCATGCTCATGCCTGTCAGGTCACCGTCCGCCAAGCCGTCAGGCGCTCCGATCTCCGGGTACATCAGCTGGATGGGGTCTTCAACATGGTCCAGTCCCAGCACGTGTCCCAGTTCGTGCTGCATGACGGCAAGTACGAAGTCTGCGCCGCCATCTTCTGCCAGGAGTTCCGAGATTTGGGGTGTATCCAATTCCAGGCTTCCGGTGATGTAGCTCTTGGTCCCGTTGTTGATCGAATACATGGTGCTGCCGCCGGTGCCGATCACCTTGTCCGCCAAGGCAGGAGCAACCTCCGGCGTGGTCCACGAGATCAGCAAAGGCGCCCAGCGCTCGCCGTACTTCCCTGGCTGGTACGGCTCCCGCTTGTCCACGGGCTGTTCGTCGGTGGATCCGTCGTCGATGAACTGGATGCCGGCCGCAGCAGACACGTTGGCGAGGGCCGTTTCAAGGAGCTCGTCCGTGCCTGCGGGCGCTGCGGCGTCATTCACGACGTAGTGCAGCGGACGGCACGGTGAATAGCCAACCGGCGTGCCGTCGTCGTTGGTTGCCAGGAACTTGTAGGAATCGTTGGCGAGGTGGAGCGCCGACGGCGAGACCAGCGGCTTATCCGCTTCTTCCAGCCCAGGCGGAGGTGCGTTCAAGGCCCGGGGGAACGGTTCCTGGTCCTGGCCACCGGGCTGCACGTTGGGCATGGCGAGCCCCGGGACAAGGCCGGTGATACGGGGATCGTTGTGCAGGAAGCCACTGACGACCACCGCCACGGAGGCAGTCACGGCTGCCGTGAGGAGGCCCAGGACCGGACGCAGCACGCGTCCTTTCCGGCGGCGCCTTGGCACCCGGTATGCCTCAGGCTCCACGGTTCTCCCATCATTGCGCCCGGCACGCGGGGCGGCGTGGAGGACGCACCAAGATTACGGGACGGGCGCAGGCCCGTCCATTCGCGCCGCGTTAGACGATCACAGCTCCGAAGAGCAGGCCAAGCCCGTAGGTGGCGGCAGCGGCGCCTATACCGATTCCCAGCTGCCGCAGTCCGCGGCTCAGCGGGGACGTTCCGGACAGCAAGCCCACGACGGCGCCGGTCGCCAACAGCGCGACGCCCACCAGGGCACCTGCGACGATCAGCGCAGCCCAACCGGTCATGCCGAAGATGAACGGGATGATCGGCACGATGGCGCCGGAGGCAAAGAAGCAGAAGCTGGACATCGCCGCGCCCCAGGCAGAGCCCACGGTTTCATGGTCGTCTGCGGGCTGTTCCTTTTCGGGTTGCAGCGAAAGGCTGGGGTCGCAGTCGCAACTGAACAGCCCCATGCGTTCGGCGGCCCGGTGCTCAGCGGCTTCCCGGGTCATGCCGCGTGCCAGGTACACCAGCACCAGTTCGTTGTGCTCCACGTCCAGCGACGGTGCCGCGGTCAGCGTTGCCTGCGTCGGCAGGGTGGCGTTGAGCAGTTCACGCTGGGAACGCACGGACACATACTCGCCGGCTCCCATGGACAAAGCACCGGCCAGCAGTCCGGCAACGCCGCTCATGAGCACCACCGCGCTGGAAACACCGGTGGCGGCCATGCCCATCACCAGGGAGAGGTTGCTGACCAGGCCATCGTTGGCGCCGAAGACTGCTGCACGGAATGTTCCGGACAACCTGTTCCTGCCGCGTGTGGCGAGTCCGCGGACCACTTCCTCGTGGATCTGCTCGTCAGCCACCATGGCCGGCGTGGCCGAAGGATCGGTTCCGTAGGGAGAGCGGCCCTCGGCGCGCTGGGCCAGGGCGAGAACGAAGACCGACCCGAAGTGCCGGGCAAGGAACCCAAGGAGGCGGCTGCGGCCGGACGCTGCCTTGGGCATGCCGGCGTGCTCACCAAGGAGCTTGAGCCAGTGTGCCTCATGCCGGCCTTCGGCTTCGGCCAGGGCCAGGAGGATCTGGCGTTCCTCACCGTCGCGCCGCTGGGCGAGTTCACGGTATACGGCAGCCTCTGCACGCTCATCGGCAAGGTACTGGCGCCAGCGCTTGATGTCCGCGGACGATGGCGTTGTCTTTTGGGGCTGCGGGTCCGGAGCGGGGCTCGACGGATTGTTGGATTCCTGGTGCTTCTGCACTGCTTCTCCTGGGCTGGGTGGGGTAGTTGCGGCCCCATTGCACCGCCCACTGTACCGCTTATTTCCGCGGTTTTTTGGCTGGTATTCCTTACCGGGAATGTTCGGTGCGCCTTAATTTCGCCACCGGGCAGGACGCCTTCGCAGGCTCCGGCGGCGAGCGTATTGACCCTGTCCTCCCTCGGTGCTCAGATGGATAGACAGGCGCGGGAAGCTTCCCGCATTCGGTCAGCGGGCTGTTCCGCAGCCCACCACACGGAGGTTGCAGCATGAACACTGGATCACACTTCAACCACCCTGAACGGGCCACCATCGAATCCGATCCGGCCTTCGACCACAGCGAGGACCAGGAAGTGGACGAAGCCTGGGTGGAGGAAGAAGACGTGGCGGACGACGACGAACGCGTGGTGCCGATCGACCCCGCCGAAGAGGAATTCCGGGAAGGCGACGACGAACTTTAGCCCTGGCCTTCGGTAACCGTCTGATCCTGCCGTCTCCCGGGTAGCAGGTCCACGTGAGTGCCGTGGAAAACGACAAAGCGGCGCTCCCCGCGAAAGGGGAGCGCCGCCGTCGGGCGTTGCTGCGTTGGGTGCCCTTACTTGGCCGGTGAGCTGAGCTCCTCCTCGGCCACCCGGGTGCCGGCTACACGGTCGGTCCAGGCCTTCATGACCGCAGGATCGGTGGGCTTGCTGAACAGCGAGACGGCTACGTAGACGATCGCCGAGGCAATCAGGCCGTAGTAGATGGGCTCGTTCGCGTAGATGCCGTCCAGGGGAGCCTTGGCGTTGATCTCAAGGATGATCATGGTGCCCAGGGTGATCACGGAGCCCACGGCCATGGAGGCCGCGGCCGCGATTCCCGTGCCGCGCTTCCATACCAGGCCACCGATGATGGCAACCAGCAGGCCGCCCACCAGGATGTCGTAGGCAATGGTCAGTGCTGCCACGACGTCCTTGGTGGAGATGGCGATGATGATGGCCACGATGCCGAGTCCCAGGACCCAGTAGCGGTTCGCCTTGACGTCATGCTCAGGGTTGTCGGAATCGTCGGTGTTGATGGTCTTGCCGAACCATCCGGCCACGAACGGCAGGACGTCTGCGCGGGCGACCGTAGCGGCTGCAATGAGCGCTCCGGAAGCGGTGGACATCATGGCCGCGACGGCTGCCGCGAGGACCAGGCCGCCGATGCCGATGGGCAGCAGGTTGGTGGCGACTTCCGCGTACACGTCATCCTTGGCTTCGATCTCGATGCCGGACAGGGCAACGCTTGCGGCCATGCCGATCAAGGCGCCGGCCAGGCCGTAAACGATGCAGTACACGCCGGCAGTTGCGCCGCCCCAGCGGGCAACCTTGGGGGTCTTGGCCGTGAAGACGCGCTGCCAGATGTCCTGGCCGATCAGGAGGCCGAGCGTGTAGACCACGAAGTACGTGATGATCGTTTGGAGGCCGATGCCGCCGATGTCGAAGAAGCTGGCGTCAACGCGTTCACGGATGCCGTCCAGGCCACCCGCGGCGTTCATGGCGAAGGGGAGCATGAGGAAGAAAATGCCCACGGTCTTGATCACGAACTGCACCTGGTCAGCCAGGGTGATGGACCACATGCCGCCGATCGTGGAGTACACCAGAACGATCGCGCCGCCGATCGCGATGGCCAACCAGCGCTCCCAACCGAACAGCACCACGAAGATGGTGGCATAGGCGCCGGTCGAAGTGGCGCAGAGCATCAGGGTGTAGGCCAGCATGACGATGCCCGAGGTTTGCGTCGCCCGGCTTCCGTAGCGGAGGGTCAGCATCTGCGAGACGGTGTAGATCTTGAGCTTTTGGATGGTGCCTGCAAACAGGAGGCTGAGCAACAGCACGCCGGCGCCGATGGCTACCACCAGCCACATGCCTGAGATGCCGAACTTGTAGCCCAGGCCGACGCCGCCAACGGTGGACGCGCCACCGAGGACGACGGCGGCCATGGTGCCTGTGTAAAGGAAGGGGCCAAGGCGGCGGCCGGCCACCAGGAAGTCACTGTTGTTCTTGGTGCGGGACTTGCCCCACCATCCGAACGCCAGCATGGCAAGCAGATACACCACCACAATGGCGATGTTGATGAACGATGAGTCCATGAGTGAGTCCTTGGAGCTGATGCACGGAGGTTGGGGTTTTCGACGATACTCCTGGGGCGGGGTCGAAGTCTCCGTGCTGACGATGGGAGATTTGGGTTCGTGTTGTGTGCCTCACAGACAACACTTGTTGCCTCTGAGGATATGTTGTGATCGGAGTAACAGTCAAGAAGCTTTAGGTGGCTTCGGGCTTTGCATAGCTTCCGAAAGCTTCTCTGCGGCTACTATTGGCTGCAATGACAGGGCCGGTTGAACAGGCCTGAAAGGTTCGTGAATGAAGGCTCTCCCCGTTGAACCCAGCAACGTCCCCGTTGCCATCGGTTCAAGAATCCGAGCGGCGCGCCAGGCGCAGCGGCTAACCATCGAACAGGTAGCAGAGGCCACCGGGCTGACCAAGGGTTTCCTCAGTCGTGTGGAGCGCGACCTGACTTCCCCCTCGGTGGCGTCGCTGGTAACGCTGTGCCAGGTCCTTTCCGTCTCCGTGGGGGACTTGTTCGCAGCTCCGGAGACGCATCTGACCCGGCGCGACGAAGCTCCGCGGATTTCACTGGGCGGGCAGGGCATCGTTGAACGGTTGCTGACGGCCCGGTCCGAGCGCCGCCTCCAGATCCTGGGCGCGACCATCAAGCCGCGGGGTCGTGGCGAAAACGAACTGTATGCCGTTGACTGCGACGTGGACGTCCTTCATGTGGTCAAGGGGCGCATCAAGCTGATCCTCACCAATGAGGAGTATGACCTCGAAGAAGGGGACACCCTTTCTTTCCCCGGCCGGGAGCCCCACACCTGGATCAATCCCACGGACGAGACCGTAGAGGTGCTCTGGATCCTGGTGCCGGCCGCGAGCCGCTAAGACCCTTCGCGAGATGACAAATAATGCCAATGTTCGGGTTGAACATTGGCATTATTTGTCATCTCGGCGATTGCCCGGCATGTAAACAGGTGATGCATATTAGACAACTTTGAGTGTATGATGGGTATCACAAACCCAGTTCCGTCCCACCACCTAAGGAGTTGCGCGATCTTGGAAGAGCTCCGCATCGAAGCCAACGGGAACCTTGGCCCCATCGATTCCTCCCGCATCCCGCGCTACGCCGGCGCTGCCACCTACGCCCGCCTGCCCCGCCTGGACCAGGTCTCCAAAGCTGACGTGACCGTGGTTGGCGTTCCTTTCGACTCCGGCGTCTCCTACCGCCCCGGCGCCCGCTTCGGTGCCAACCACGTGCGTGAGGCCAGCCGCCTGCTGCGCCCGTACAACCCGGCGTGGGACGTCAGCCCCTTCGAGAACATCCAGGTGGCCGACGCCGGGGACATGGCAGTGAACCCCTTCAACATCAACGAGGCCATCGAGACCATCCAGCAGAATGCGCTGGACCTCACGGCGAACGGCAGCAAGCTCGTCACCCTCGGTGGCGACCACACCATCGCCCTCCCGCTGCTTCGCGCCGCCGCGGAACGTGCGGGGGAGCCCATCGCCATGCTGCACTTCGACGCACACCTCGATACCTGGGACACCTACTTCGGCGCCGAGTACACCCACGGGACGCCGTTCCGCCGTGCGGTAGAAGAAGGCATCCTGGATACCGAAGCCATCAGCCACGTCGGAACCCGCGGCCCGCTGTACGGCAAGAAAGACCTCGACGACGACCACCGCTTTGGGTTCGGAATCGTCACCTCCGCGGACGTTTACTACCAGGGCGTCCTGGAGACGGTGGCCAAGATCCGCGACCGCATCGGCAACCGTCCGCTGTACATCTCCGTGGACATTGACGTCCTGGATCCGGCCCACGCGCCCGGCACGGGCACCCCCGAAGCCGGCGGCATCACCAGCCGCGAACTCCTGGAGATCATCCGCGGCTTCCGCGGCATGAACCTCGTGGGAGCGGACGTTGTTGAAGTCGCCCCGGCCTATGACCACGCGGAAATTACCGGTGTTGCCGGCAGCCATGTTGCCTACGAGCTGGTTACCCTGATGGCCGACAACGCGGTGGAAGGCGACCGTCACGGCGCGCCGAACGGCTACGCGCAGCAGGCCCTCGGCGCCCGCATCGAAGAGCTGGCCAAGGCGACGCGGCGATGATCGATTTTGATCCGGGCACAGCAGCCCCGACCCGTGAAACCGGGCAGCGCAACGGCGGGGATCTCGTCGTCGAGACCCTCGAAGCGCTCGGCGCCAAGACGGTTTTCGGCATCCCGGGCCAACACGCGCTGGGCCTGTTTGATGCGATGGGCCGTGGCAACCTGCACTTCGTCTCTTCGCGTGTGGAGAACAACTCGGCGTTCGCCGCGGACGGGTACTCCCGCGCCACCGGCGAGGTGGGCGTGCTGTTCCTCTCCACCGGTCCCGGGGCGTTGACGTCGCTGGCAGGCCTCCAGGAGGCGTACGCAACGGGTGTTCCCATGGTGGTGGTGGCCAGCCAGATTCCGCTGGACGGACTGGGCGCCCGCCGCAAGGGCATGCTGCACCAGCTTGATGACCAGAAGGCCTCGGCAGCCAACGTGACCAAGAGCCAGCGCCTGATCCAGCACGCCTCCGGGATCCCGTCGGCTATCCAGGACGCCTGGACCGAGGCGATCTCCTCACCGCAGGGCCCGGTCTGGATCGAAATCCCGCAGAACGTGCTGTTGGACCCGATCGTGGTTCCGCCGGTCGAGGACGCCTTGGCTGAAGCTTTTGACAACCCGCCCCGGGTTGAGCTGATCCGTGAGGCAGTGAAGTGGCTTACGACGGCGGAACGTCCGGCGATCATCGCAGGCGGCGGCACGCGTCGCGGCCGTGGCGAAAAGGCGCTGCTGTCCATTGCCGAACAGCTCCGGGCACCCGTCATTTGCACGCCGGGCGGAAACGGCGCCTTCCCGTGGAACCATGAACTGTCCCTGCAGTCGTGGATCGAGGACCGGTACATGACCGACGTCCTGGAGGACGCGGATGTGTTGATCGTCATCGGTTCATCCCTGGGAGAAGTGACCTCGAACTACTTCACGTTCGAGCCGCGTGGGCGGATCATCCAGATCGATGCCGAGCCCCGCGTATTGGAGTCGAACCGGCCCGGGCTGGGTATCCGCGCCGATGCCGGGCAGGCATTGGCTGCCTTGGACCAGGCCCTTGCCGAGGCCGATGCCGCCAACACGGCGGTTCGCTCCTGGCACGGCACCAGTCCGGAAGAACTGGTGAAGGAATCTCTGGCCAAGGTCAAGGCCCGCTTGGAATCGCAGGACCTGGCCAAGGAACTGAAGTTCATGTCCGACATCCGCGAGGCTGTCCCTGACACCATGCAGACCTTCTGGGACATGACCATTGCGGCGTACTGGGGCTGGAGTTGCTGGGATGCCCGCGAAGGCCAGTTCCACTCCGCCCAGGGCGCAGGTGGACTGGGTTACGGCTTCCCGGCCGCGATCGGCGCTGCTGTAGGTTTGGAAACCGTCGGCAAACCCAGCAGGGTGCTGGCAGTTTCCGGTGACGGTTCGTCGATGTATTCCATCGCCGAGCTGGCAACTGCCAAGCAGCACAACGTTCCGGTCACATGGCTCATTGTGGACGACGGCGGGTACGGCATCCTTCGCGAATACATGGTGGGCGCCTTCGGCAAAGCCACCGCAACGGAGCTTGCCCGCCCCGATTTCGTCAAGCTGGCTGAGTCGTTCGGCGTCCCGGCCCGCAGGGTGGCCCCGGAGGAAGTGGGGGACGCGCTCAAGGCCTCCTTTGCCGCTGACGGGCCCAACGTCGTCGTGGTTGAAACGCTGCTCAAGATGTTTGGACCCACGCACCTGGACGACTAAACGCGTCCACGGAACTTAAAAGGAACCAAGAGGACCCCGCACGGCATTGCCGTGCGGGGTCCTCTTGCTGTGGAGCAGTCCTCGCATTTTTAGTTTCCCAAAGTAATCAATCGGGGGTATAGTTGCTTTAGGCAAACAAAAAGGGGTGCATTCATGTCCGTCGGTTCAACCACGGCCACCGACCTTGTCCATCAGATCTTCGACCTGCAAAGGACCCTGCGCTGTGTGGTGGCCGCCCAACTGGGCCGGGTGCCCGACCTCGGGGTTGCTGCCCAAGGCGTCATGCGTTACATCGGCGATGGGGAGGCCAGGGCTACGCACTTGGCGGCCCGCCTCGGCGTCAGCGCGCCGGTGCTCAGCCGGCACATTGCTGAACTGGAGGAACTGGGCTACGTCGTACGGCGTCCGGACCCGGCCGACGGCAGGGCGCAACTGCTGGCCCTGTCCGAAGGCGGCCTCGTGAAGCTGCGCGAGTTCGAAGAACAGCGCAGCAGCAGGTTGCGTGACTACCTGGCGGACTGGAGTGAAGAAGACGCCTTGGAAGCTACGCACGTACTGCAGAAGCTCTCCACATCCCTTAAGGACTCCATCCGGGCAACGGCGGCCGGTTCCACAACCACCAAACTCTCAGTTTAGGAGCCACGAATGGCCAAACCATCAACCCAGGCCCCGGGCGCGGGGCAGGCTTCGGCCAGCGGCGCTGCTGCGCCCATGACGCACCGCCAGATCATGGAAGCGCTCACGGGCCTGCTCGCTGCCTTCTTCACGGCAATCCTCAGCAGCACGATCGTGGCAAACGCACTGCCCACCATCATGTCCGAGCTTCATGGCACCCAGACCGATTTCGCCTGGGTCATCACCGCGGCGCTGCTGGCCAACGCTGCAACGACGCCCATTTGGGGCAAGCTCGCCGACCTCTTCGACAAGAAGCTCCTGGTCCAGCTGAGCATCATCATCTTCGTGGCGGGCTCCGTCATGGCCGGCCTGTCGGAAACCATTCCGCTGCTGCTCACCGCCCGCGTCATCCAGGGTGTCGCCATGGGTGGCCTCACCGCGTTGGCGCAGGCCATCATTGGTTCCATGATTCCGCCGCGGGACCGCGGCAAGTACTCCGGGTACATGGGCGCCGTCATGGCCGTAGGTACCGCGGGTGGACCGTTACTGGGCGGCTTCATCGTTGACAGCCCGCTGGGATGGCGCTGGACGTTCTTCGTCTGCGTGCCGCTGGCAGTGGTTGCGCTGATCCTGCTCCAGATCACGTTGAAGATCCAGCACATCAAGCGCCCGGCGAAGATCGACTGGCTCGGCTCCATCCTCCTGACGTCCGGCGTCAGCCTGCTCCTCATCTGGGTCTCCTTCGCGGGTGATCCGGAGTACTACGACTGGGTGTCCTGGCAGTCAGCCCTCATGGTGGGTGGTGGCGTGGTCTTGTTGGCCCTGCTGGTGTTCGTCGAGGGCAAGGTCCAGCAGCCCATCATTCCGCTCAAGATCATCTCCGAGCGCACCACGGCCCTGGCCATCCTGGCTTCGGTGTCCGTAGGCATCGCGATGTTCGGTTCCTCCACCTTCCTTGGTCAGTACTTCCAGGTAGCCCGTGGAGCCACGCCCACCGAGGCGGGACTCCTGACGCTGCCGATGATCGCCGGAAACCTGATCGGGTCCGTTGCCAGCGGTATCCTCATCAGCCGCTTCGGCAAGTGGAAGAGGTTCCTCATTGCCGGCAGCGTCCTGTTGATCGGCGGCCTGGCCTTCGCCGGCACCATGGACCACACCACCGAGCTGTGGCTTGTGGCCATCTACACGGCAGTGTTCGGCCTCGGACTGGGCATGCTGATGCAGAACCTGGTGTTGGCAGTACAGAACACCGTCCGCGCCACGGACATCGGTACGGCCAGCGCCTCGGTGGCGTTCTTCCGCTCGGTAGGCGGCGCGATCGGCGTCTCCGTGCTTGGCGCCATCATGTCCAACCATGTGAAGGACCTTGCCACTGAGGGGCTCGCTGCGGCCGGCATTCCCGTCCAAGGTGACTCCTCCGGAGCCAGTTTGGACCTCGCCGACATGCCCGCTCCCATTGCGGACATCATGCGCGCTGCCTACGGCGACGCCACGGCCCAGATCTTCCTGATCTCGGCAGTGATCAGTGTGGTGGCGCTCATCGCAGTACTGCTCATCAAGGAACGTCCGCTGCGCCGCACCGTTGACGCGGCACCCGAGAAGGAACTGATCGCCACTGCCTCCGGTGACGCCGGCATGTCCCTGGACACCGCCTCCCTCGACGCGGTCAAGCCCGACGACGGAACCCGACTGAGGTCCTCCGGCGCCGGAAATGCCGTGGGACACGGGCGAAGCGGCAAACCCATGGGCGAACGCTCAGCGGAAGACCTGGACCTCGAGTTCGCCCGGATCCTCACACAGGAACGCCCGAACTCCCAGGCCTCCAATACCGATGCCAAGCCGGCCGACGTGAAGGAACTGCAGGAACAGCTCTCCCGCACCCAGTACGTCCTGGCGGAGCAGCAACTGCAATTGAGCCGGGCCAACGTGGAGTTGCAGGCACGCCTGCGGGAACAGCAGTCACTGGCCGAACAGCAGGCCCGCACCGCCGAAGAGCTGAAAGCGCTGCGACGCGAGCTCAAGCGCGAACGCCGGCAGCAGGAACGCATGGCATTGATGCTCCTCCAAGGCGTCGAGTCCCGACCGGACCACGGCAAGCACGCAGGCTAGTTCCTCCGCGGCGTCCGCACCAATCAAGGCGCCGGCCGGGTCATCCAGCCGGCGCCTTGCTCTGCGCACCCAAGGTCTGCTGATCCTCCGGGAGAACCGGAAACGAATGGACTAATCCGCTGGGATGATCTTTGCCCGTGGTTGTTTCGCGGGGGCAGGGGATTACGTAGAGTAAGGACGCTAATACTGTCAGCGCCTGCTGCTAAAACTTCTTTTACCTCATTCACGCACTCTCCTTAAGGATCCGTGGGCATGCTTGTCACCCTTATACGGCGCTACTCCAAGCCGTATTTGCCGCAGATAGTGGCCGTCCTGATATTCCAGTTGGCGTCCACTATTGCCACGCTGTACCTCCCCAGCCTCAATGCCAAAATCATTGACGAGGGAGTCTCCCGCGGCGATACCGATTTCATCTGGCGCACCGGTGCACTCATGCTCGCCGTTGCCCTGGGCCAGGTACTTACCGCCATCGCAGCCGTCTACTTCGGCTCCCGGACGGCCATGGCAATCGGCCGGGACCTCCGCCGCTCCGTCTACCGCCAAGTCAGCAGTTTCTCAGCGCAGGACGTCAACCGCTTCGGTGCTCCGACGCTGATCACCCGCGGCACCAACGACGTCCAGCAGGTCCAAATGCTGGTGCTGATGGGCCTGAACTTCATGGTTTCCACACCCATCATGTGCGTGGGTGGCATCATCATGGCTCTTCGCGAGGATTTGTCCCTTTCCTGGCTGGTCTGGGTTTCCGTACCGTTGCTGGTAGCAGTGGTGGGTTACCTCGTGGTCCGGCTGATGCCGTTGTTCCGCTCGATGCAGGCCAAGATCGACGCCATCAACGGGGTGCTCCGCGAACAGATCATCGGTATCCGCGTTGTACGTGCCTTCGTCCGTGAGCCTTATGAGGCAAAGCGGTTCGGTGATGCCAACCAGGACCTCACCGCGGTGTCGGTCAAGATCGGCAACCTCTTCGTCCTGATGTTCCCTGCCATCGGCATGATCCTCCACCTTTCCACTGCTGCCGTGCTGTGGTTCGGCGGCCAACGCGTTGACTCCGGGGATATGCAGGTGGGGGCACTCACCGCCTTCCTCCAGTACCTGCTCCAGATCCTGATCGCCGTCATGATGGGTACCTTCATGGCGATGATGATTCCGCGCGCCTCGGTGTGTGCAGACCGCATTGGCGAGGTGCTCGATGTCGAACCCTCCATCCACAACCCCGTCAACCCGGTGGTTCCAGCTGCCAAGGCGGGCCGCGTGGAGTACCGGGACGTGACGTTCAAGTACCCGGGCGCCGAAGCCCCGGTGCTGAGCAATGTCTCCTTCACGGCCGAACCCGGCAAGACGCTGGCCATTATCGGATCAACCGGCGCGGGCAAGACCACGCTGGTTTCCCTGCTGCCGCGGCTCTATGACGTCGCTTCCGGTGAAGTACTGCTCGACGGCGTCCCGGTCACCCAACTGGATGCCTCGGAGATCAGCAGCCGCGTGGCCGCTGTTCCGCAGAAGCCGTACCTGTTCTCCGGCACCATCGAACACAACCTGCGGTTCGGCAAGACGGAAGCCACGGACCAGGAACTGTGGGACGCGCTGGAAACGGCGCAGGCCAAGGGATTTGTGGAGGAGAAGTCCGCCGGCTTGAACCGCCGGATCTCCCAGGGCGGAACCAACGTTTCCGGCGGGCAGCGCCAGCGCCTTTGCATCGCCAGGGCCTTGGTCACAAAACCCAATGTCTACGTGTTCGACGATTCGTTCTCCGCTTTGGACGTTGCCACCGACGCCCGCCTGCGGAAGGCATTGAAAGCCAAGACGCAGGACGCCACGGTGATCATCGTCGCCCAGCGGGTGTCCACCATCCAGGACGCCGATGAGATCCTCGTGCTGGACAACGGCCGGATCGTGGACCGCGGAACGCACGACGAACTCTTGGAAACCTCGCCCACTTATCAGGAAATTGTTGAATCGCAGCTGAGCGTAGAGGAAATGGCATGAGCGGGCAGGACCAGCAGAAGAAGCGCGGCTGGGCTGCGAAGGCAGAAGCTGCCAAAGCCGCCAAAGCGTCGGCCGCGGCGGACGTCGCCACCGAGGCCATGGAGGACGAGGACTTCGCCGAAGAGGAGTACGTCCCCACGGAGGCCGACGGCGGCATGTTCGGTGACGTGCCGGCCAAGAAGGCGAAGGCCTTTTGGCCCTCCGCCAAGCGACTCATGGGGTTGCTGAAGCCCGAGCGCATCGGCGTCTCGATCGTTATTGGGCTTGTTGTTGTTTCCGTGGTGCTGAACGTCATTGCACCGAAGATCCTCGGCAGCGCCATGGACGTCATCTTTGGCGGCGTCATCGGCAAGCAGCTCCCTCCCGGAGTGAGCCCGGAACAGTTCGCGGAAATCATGCGCCAGCAGGGCCAGGACAACTTCGCGGACATGGTCTCCAAGATGACGCTGACCAACGGCATCGACTTCCCCAAGCTGACGTTCCTGATCTCGATCGTGCTCCTGATGTACTTCGTGGCCAACATTTTCCTGTGGGCCCAGGGGTGGTTGCTGAACCGGATTGTCATGCGGGTCATCAAGAATCTCCGCGATGAGGTCCAGGCCAAGCTGAACCGGCTGCCGCTGAACTACTTCGACACCCGCCAGCGCGGTGACATCCTGTCCCGCGTCACCAACGACGTCGACAACGTGCAGCAGGGCCTGCAGCAGGCCTTCGCGCAGTTGGTCAGTTCGGTACTGACGGTCCTGGGCATCATCGTGATGATGTTCATCGTGTCTTGGGAACTGGCCCTGATCGCGCTCATCGCGCTGCCGCTGTCCGGTGTCCTGGCAGGTGTCATAGGTGCCCGCAGCCAGAAGCTCTTTGCCGCCCAGTGGAAGAACACGGGCGCGCTGAACGGCCAGATCGAGGAATCGTTCTCCGGACACGACCTCGTGAAGGTCTTCGGTCGCGATGCAGACATGTTGATTCGCTTCGACGAAAAGAACGAGGAACTCTACAAGGCCTCGTTCGGGGCGCAGTTCGTCTCCGGCATCATCTTCCCGGCCATGAACTTCGTGTCCTACTTGTCCTACGTCGGCATCGCAGTTGTGGGCGGCCTGCGCGTTGCGTCGGGTTCCATGAGCCTGGGCGATGCCACAGCCTTCATCCAGTACTCCCGCGAGTTCACCCAGCCGCTGGGCCAGATCGCCGGTATGGCCAACATGCTGCAGTCCGGTGTGGCATCCGCCGAGCGTGTGTTCGAGTTCCTCGACGCCGAGGACGAAGTCCCGGAGACCGGAACAAGGAACCTGCCGCCCAAGACCGATGGCCACGTCGAGTTCGACCACGTCTACTTCAGCTACGTGGAGGACAAGCCGCTGATCGAGGACCTGTCATTCAGCGCCGAGCCCGGCCACACCGTGGCGATTGTCGGGCCCACGGGTGCAGGCAAGACCACGCTGGTGAACCTCGTGATGCGCTTCTACGAACTCAACGCCGGACGGATCACCTTGGACGGCGTTGACATCAAGGAGCTCAGCCGTGCGGAACTGCGTTCCAAGGTGGGCATGGTGCTTCAAGACGCCTGGCTCTTCGGTGGGACTATCTACGACAACATCCGGTACGGCAACCTTGACGCCACGGAAGAGCAGATCATGGAGGCCGCCAAGGCGACCTACGTGGACCGCTTTGTCCGGGCCCTTCCTGATGGCTACCAGACCATCATTGATGAAGAAGGCAACAACGTCAGTGCCGGTGAGAAACAGCTCATCACCATTGCCAGGGCCTTCGTCTCCAACCCGTCACTGCTCATCCTTGACGAGGCCACCAGCTCTGTGGACACCCGCACGGAACTGCTGCTCCAGAAGGCGATGGCAGCCCTCCGCACGGACCGCACCAGCTTTGTGATCGCCCACCGGCTCTCCACCATCCGTGATGCCGACACCATCCTGGTGATGGAAAACGGGCAAATCGTGGAGCAAGGCAACCACGGCCAACTGCTGGCACGGCAGGGCGCGTACTACCGCCTGTACATGTCGCAGTTCGCGGGTGAAGACGCCGAGGAAGTCTCGGTGGATGATTCGACGGCGGTGCACAGCTGAGTATCGGAACGCCCCGGCGCATGGAGGTACTGGTACCCATGCGCTGGGGCGACATGGATGCGTACGGCCACATCAACAACGTGCAGATCGTGCGCATGCTCGAAGAAGCCCGCATTGCCGCTTTCGGGCCGCCGGCCGGTGCCGGATTGCCTGGCGTTGAGCCGCCCGCAGCGTTGTTCAACGACGTCGGAGAAGGCATCATGACGCTCGTGGTGGAACACAAGGTCAGGTACGTCCGCACCCTGGAGTACCGCAATGTGCCGGCCGTCGTCGAGATTTGGGTTGGCGCCATCAAGGGTGCCAGCTTCGATCTCCACTACGTCATCAAGGACCCTGTTACCAAGGAAGAGTGCGTCAAGGCCAGCACGCACCTGGCTTTCGTGGCCGAGTCAACGGGGAGGGTGCTGCGCCTGACCCCTGAGCAGAAGGAAAAGCTCGAAGCCTACCGCGCGTAAATCCCCACGCCCTGCTGCCTGGATGATGTGGAATTCCTAAGCGGCAGGCGTGGTGCGCCCAGTCCGGGCGACCTAGAGTTTCCTCATGAGACTTGAGATCGCGGTGACCAGCGCCGCCGGTGCAGGCACGTCCGCAGCCGAGGGCGCAGACACGGTTGAACTCTGCAGCAGCTTGGAACTGGGAGGCATCACGCCCAGCCAAGGACTCTTGGAAGCGAGCCTTGAACACGTTGACGGACGGCTGGAAGTCCACGCCCTGGTGCGGCCCCGCCCCGGAGATTTCCATTACTCTGCCTCGGATGTGGACACCATGGTCCACGAGGTCAAGCATCTGCTGCGCCAAGGCGCAGCCGGGGTAGTGGTGGGCGCGCTGACTGCGGAACAGGAAGTGGACGTTCCGGTTGTTCGACGGCTCCTTGAATCGGCAAAGGAATCGAACCCGGAAGCCCGGCTCACCTTCCACCGGGCCATCGACCAGTCCCGTGACCCCTTGGCTGCGTTGGACCTCCTCCTGGATCTGGGGTTCACCCGGGTCCTCACCTCCGGACATGAATCAACGGCAGGGGAAGGCCTGAACACACTGGCGCGGCTGGTTGAACGGGCCTCCGGGGCCATGGAAATCGTGGCCGGGGGAGGGCTCAAGCTCGCCGACATCCCGGCCATGCACGCCGCCGGCCTCTCAGCAGTGCATCTCTCCGCGAAACGGACCGTGACCACGCTCGCGGATTCCGCCGTCGCCCTCGGCAGCCGGGACGGTGCCGATCCTACGGCCTACGCGGTGACCGACCGGGAGACCGTCCGTGCAGCGAGGGCGGCAGTGAATGCGGCAACGATGGGGTCATGACGTGGCATCGTCCAACATCACAGTCAGCACCCTTACCCTGACCATGGCCGAGCTGGGCCCTCTGAATCCGTTGCCGGTGGTCGGTTCGGAGCTTGAGGAACCCTACAGCGTGGGGGAGGGCGTCCCGGAGGAGTTGCAGGCAGCTACCCGCTACGGGGTGGTGCCCAACGTGTATCCGTACCTGATGCAGGACGGCTACAGCCGCGCGGCCGCACCCAGGGAGCTGACCGCCGTCGTTCTTGAAAACAGCAAGCTGAAGGCGACTGTCCTGCCGTCCATGGGCGGGCGGATCTGGGAGCTTTTCGACAAGGCCACCGGCAAGCAGCTCCTGCACACCCATGCGGCACCCCAGATCGCCAACATCGCATTGCGGAAGGCCTGGTTTGCAGGCGGCCTGGAATGGAACATCGGCACCCGGGGACATTCGCCCACCAGCTGCGATCCCTTGCATACGGCGATCGTGCACACGTCCGACGGCAAGCACATCCTCCGCATGTGGGAGTACGAACGGCTCCGCGAGGTGGTGTTCCAAGTGGACATCTGGCTTCCGGCCGATTCGGAGGTGCTCTTGGCTGCCGTCAGGATCCGGAATCCCAACGATCATGACGTCCCCGTGTACTGGTGGAGCAACGCTGCAATTCCGGAGACGGACCGGACCCGGGTGATCGCACCTGCCGAGGAGGCCTTTGGCAGCGATTACGCCACGGACATCACCCGCGTCACACCCACCAACCACGAAGGCTATGACGGCACATGGTTGGTCAACAGTCCCCATGCCGCGGATTTCTTCTTCGACATCGACCCTTCGGAGCGCCGTTGGGTGGTGGCAGCGGATGACGACGGCGACGGGCTGGCCATGCTGTCCACGGACCTGCTGCGCGGAAAGAAGCTCTTCGTGTGGGGCCAGGGCGCAGGCGGCAAGCGGTGGCAGGAATGGTTGAGCCCCGGTGCCGGTCCCTACGCGGAAATCCAGGCCGGACTGGCCCGGACACAGTTCGAACACCTCGCCATGCCCGCGGGCAGCCAGTGGTGCTGGGTTGAGGCTTACGGGAACGGCAGCCTGGATCCGGGGATCTCCCACGGCACGGACTGGCAGGCGGCAGTAGCGCACGCCGGGGAGCGTCTGGAAACGCTGATGCCCCGTGAGGAACTGGAGTCGCTGTTGCCGGCAGCCATACGCGACGCTGACGTGCCGCCGTCCACCATGGTCCGGATCGGCAGCGGCTGGGGCGCGCTTGAGCGGGCCCGGCGCCGGCGCGCCGGCCGGAGCTGGGTTGCCGAAAGCGGGACGCCGTTCGTGTTGGAGAGCCTGACCGAGGAACAGGAGCCCTGGCTGGGGCTGCTGAAGGGACAAGCGTTCGACGGCGCTCCCTCCTTTGTGGCAGGGGCGGACTGGGAAGGGTTGTTGGCCGGGCAGGAGAGCCCCGAGGCCCACTACCACCTGGCCACCATGCGGCACGCCCGGCAGGATCTGGAAGGCGCCACGGAGGAGTATCGCCGCGTCCTCGAATCGAACGGCGCCAGGCCGGCGACGATCGCGCTCGCCCGGCGGGGGTTGGCGCTGGTTCTCCTGGCAGCAGGCAGCGAACAGGAGGGGTTGGCTGAACTGCGGACGGCTGTCCGGAGAAATCCCTCCAACACCTGGTTGCTGACGGAAGCAGCCACCTTGGCAGTTCGCCATGGTGATCCGGCCATGGCGCTGGAACTGACCGGATCCGCTCCCACGGAGGGCACCGCCGTCGGACGTTTGATGTTCCTGAAGGCCACTGCGCTGGCCCGGAGCGGCAGGGCAGCGGAGGCCGCGGCCATCCTCCGTGCGGGCGTGGAAATCCCGGATCTGCGCGAAGGAGAGGACGCCATCGCGGCGCTGTGGGAAGAGGTGTGTGCCGGGGAACCCGTGCCTGCTGCTTACCAATTCGGGATGCATTAAATGCTGAATGAAGGCTGTGGATATCCAGATGCCGACTTAACCCAAACAAGGTAAGTTGGCTTAAATGACCTCCCCTGTGTTGCCTGCCGTTGACCGCGCCCCCGGAATCTCGAAAGAGATCGAGGACGCTGCCTGGTACGTACTCCAGCCCGCTTTGCAAGGGAAGCCTTCAGCCATTGACGGGCGGACGCTGACGTGGACAGCGGAGGCTGCCCGCGAGTTGCTGGAACGGCTGGAGCGGGGCGTCGGGGACTCCAAGGCGCCCATGATGACCAACCTGCGGCAGAACCTGGAAGGCGCATCACGCGAGGCGAAGCTTCTGGCTGTCGAGCTGCTGTATTTGCAGTCGCTGCCGCTGGCCCACGAGGTCAAGTCCCTGCGTGTGAAGCGCGCGCGTGTAGCCGAGGCGGCGTCCTGGGTGGAACCGCCGGTCGAGTTGCCTGAAGAGCTGTACCAAGGCATGACGGACCACGGCGTGATCCGGGACCGCACGGCGGAGTTCAACTGGACGATCTGGGACCACCTGACGTGGCTGTGCCGCTTCGTGGAGCACGTTGACAGCCAGAGCACGGAGACCATCAACCGGGCGCTGGCCGATCCACTCAAGTTCCACGAACTCGCGGCAGGTACGCCCGAGGACCAGCCCGCCCTGCGGCGCAGCATCGAATACTTGGTGTGGCCCAGCTACTTCGAGCCGGTAGTGGCGGACGTGGAACGCCGCGAGATCCGGGACGCCTTCGCTTCCCTCGTGGGCGGCGCCAAGGGAGATACCGAAGAGGACATCACCGCTGACATCCACCGCATCCGCCTCCACCTGGACGAGCAGGCAGGCCAGCGGATCGACTGGTATGCCCGGCAATTGGTGAGCCAATGGCGGAAGGTGGGAGACCCGGGCCGCCGTTCCTGGCTGCTGCGCACACACCATGACAACGCGGACCTGTTGGCGTCCTGGGTGGCGGAGGAGAAAGCCACCCTGGACGTTGAGCACTTGCGCTCGTTGGAGGCCGGAGTCACCGCGGGGGTGGTCCAGCACGCCGTAGACGAGGACTGCAAGCACCTTGGGTACGTGGAGCGCGAGGACACCAAGACCGCCGTCTTCGCTTTCCTGACCGTCATGAAGCCCGGAGACCTGACGCTCTACCAGCAGGCGGGACGGGTCCGCGTGGGGGTTGTACTGGGCGAACCGGATCACGAGAACCGCCGGATCCAACGCAAAGTGCGCTGGTTCGACGACAGTTACGCCATCACGGAGCTGCCGCGCCACGCACAGCGCCAGCTGTCCACGCCCGGCATCATCGTGGACGTCACCAGGGTGATCCAGGCGCTCCAGGAGCTCCTCCCGGTGGAGGCAGAAACGGACGGCGAGGACGAGACCCCGCCCACCGCCGTCGTCGAGGTTGTTCAGCAGGGCTTCCGGCCCCTGACCGAAGAGTTCGCAGCCTCGCTCCACATGGACCTCGAACCGCTCAAGGAAATCGCGGAACTGTTGGAGGAGAACCGGCAGTTGGTGCTCTATGGTCCCCCCGGCACCGGCAAGACGTACCTGGCCAAGCACCTCGCCGCGGAGCTGGCGGGGGACAGCACGGACGAACGCGTCAAGCTGGTGCAGTTCCATCCTTCCTATGCCTACGAGGATTTCTTCGAGGGTTACCGTCCGGACAAGACCGACGACGGCCAGGTTTCCTTCAAACTGGTTGCCGGTCCGCTGCGCCGCCTCGCGGAGGAAGCCGCGAAGCCGGAGAACGCGCACAAGCCTTACTTCCTGATCATTGACGAGATGAACAGGGCCAACCTGGCCAAGGTCTTCGGCGAGCTCTACTTCCTGCTCGAATACCGGGATGACCGCATCTACCTGCAGTACAGCCCGAATGAGCCCTTCAGCCTGCCGGACAACCTGTACATCATTGGCACCATGAACACGGCGGACCGTTCCATCGCCATGATGGACGCCGCCATCCGGCGCCGCTTCGCGTTCATTGAGCTGCACCCGAATGTGGAGCCGGTGAAGGGTTCGCTGCGGCGGTTCCTGGAAGCCCGCGGCCTGGATACCCTCAACGCGGATTTGCTGGATGCCCTCAATGCCGCCATCGATGACTGGGACAGGGACCTCATGATCGGCCCGTCCTACTTCATGAAGCCGGCAGCCCAAACCCCCACGGGCCTGCGGCGGATCTGGAAGTACGAGCTCATGCCGCTGCTGGAGGAGCACTACCACGGGCAACTGAACCGGGCGCAGCTGGAAGAACGCTTCGGCCTGGACCAGTTGCTGGGACGTCTTGCTTCCCGCTAACGCCATCCCGCCCCGTCCCGGGCGGGCGCCGGCCAGCGCAGCAAAAACTCCAACGGGGGTGCGGCACATCCTCATGGACGAGCTCTCGCGTGGGGTGGTGGACAAACTTGACCCGGAGTCGGCTGCGTTCATCAACGCCAGTGGCCTGGCCAAGGCTTCGCCCATGGGGATGGGCCTGTACAGGATCGAACCTGTGGGAAAAGTTGGTTCGGTCCGGACAGCCGCCGTTCAGTTGGAAGTCCGTCCGAAGGGCCGCCTGGGCCTGAACCGCTTGCTGTTCCTGCTGAGCTTCGCCGGCGACCAAGGCTTCCGTGACCACACCGTGGAGGCAACGGAACATCCGGATCTGTGGAGCGCGTTGGCGCAGTCCCTGGCGCAGTTGGCGGAGAAGGCCTTGAACCGGGGCGTCCTCCAGGGCTACCTGACCATCGACGAATCCCTCCGGACCGTCAAGGGCCGCATCCGCATCTCGGACCAGATCTCGCGCCGGCCCGGCATGCTGGTCCCGCTGGAAGTGTCCTATGACGAATTCACCGAGGACATCGCGGAGAACCGCATCCTGCGCGCCGCCCTCGACCGGATGAGCAAGGTCCCCGGTGTGCGTGCCGACGTCCTGAGCCGCTTGCGGCAGCTCAAGGGAAAGCTCGACGCCGTCACCCGGCTCAAGCCCGGCGCGCCGCTGCCGCCGTGGCAGGCCAACCGGATGAACCTCAGGTACCACGCCGTACTCCGGCTTGCGGAGGTGATCCTGCGCAACGCCTCGGCCGAGGCAGGCGAGGGCAAACAGCAGTCTGCGTCGTTCGTGGTGGACATGGGGCAGGTTTTCCAGGAGTTCGTGGGCGCCGCCCTGCGTCATGCGATGGGCCGGCATCCCGGTGAAATGCGGCTGCAGTACGGGGCACTCCTGAACGAGGCAGTGCAGGATACCGACCGCCTGACGGTCCGGCCGGATGCCGTGCATTTCCTCGGCGGTCAGCCGGTGGTGGTGTACGACTTCAAATACACGGCGGCCGGGGATACCGGGGCCTCGCTCAACGCTGACCACTACCAATTGCTGGCCTATTGCACGGCCTTGCGGGTACCTACGGCGTGGCTTGTTTACGCCGGGACGGGTGAGGTCAAGCTGCGGCGGATCCTCAACACGGACATCGACATCATCGAGTACCCGTTGGACCTGTCGCTGCCCCCGGCGGAGATCCTTGCCGCCGTCGAGGACCTCGGTGAACAGTCGTGGGGAGAAGTGGTGCGCCAGGCTGTGGCGGGGCGGGGAGCCTCCGGCTAGCCTGAGAGGTAAACCGCGAGTGCGATGGAGGCATGATGGCTAAGAAGAAGAAGTCCTGGCGTGATCTGAGCACCAAGCAGAAGGCCATGATGATGGCGGGCAGCGCGGTTAACCTGACGCTGCTGATTGCAGCACAACGGAGCCTGGCGAAGACCCCGGACGCGCAAATCAGGGGCAAGAAGGCCCTCTGGCGGGCTGCGTCCTTCATCAACTTCTTTGGTCCGGTGAGCTACTTTGTGTTCGGCCGCCGGCGGGATGCCGGGGCAGCCTAGGAAGACACGTCCGACGCCGGAGGGAGCCTAGGCGGGCACTTTCACCGTGAAGGTGGTGCCCTGCCCGGGTTCACTCTGGAGCGTGATGCTGCCGCCGTGGGCCTCGACGATCGCCTTGCTGATCGGCAGGCCCAACCCCACGCCGGGAATGGTGCTGTTGCGGACCCCGTCCGCCCGGAAGAACTTGGTGAAGACTCCCGCTTGTTCATCCTGCGGGATGCCCATGCCGGTGTCGGAGACCTTGCAATAGACGTGGTCCTCGTCTTCCCACGCGGATACCACCACGTCCCCGCCGTCGGGTGAGTACTTGATGGCATTGGAGACGAGGTTGTCCAGGACTTGGGAGATCCGGGAGGAGTCCACGCGGGCATGGAGCGTCCCGGGCACGTCCACGGAAAGGCGGACGCCCGCTTTGGCTGCCCTGGGTTCGGCCGAAGCAACGCTGCCGCGGACCAGTTCGGAAACATCCACCGGGTGCGGCTGGATGGCGATCTGCCCGGACCTGACGGCCAGGAGGTCGGAGACAAGTGACAACAGGCGTTCTGCATTGCGGCGGACGATGTCCAGCTGCTTGCGGTACTTCGGATCCAGTCCGTTGGGGTCATCGAGGATGAGCTCGACGTAGCCGAGGATGGAGGTCAGCGGCGTCCGGAACTCGTGGGATACGTTGGCCACGAATTCGTCCTTGGCTGCCAAGGCATTGACCAATTCCGTGACGTCGCTGAAGACCACTACGGATCCTGCGAAGTTGCCGGCCGGGTCAAGCATGGGCCTTGCGCTGGCAGTGAATGCGCGCTGCCCGGCGCCGGATCCCAGCCAGACCAGCTGGTCCGTGAAACGCTCGCCCAGCACCGCCCTGCGGACGGGCCGGCGGTCCGACGGCAGCGGGGTGGTGCGGTCCGTGTCGAACACCAGGAGCTGGGATTCGTTGGGATCGTCGTTGTCCGGGGGAGTGGCCAGCGCGTGCGTCTGCCGCTGCCTGCGGTTCATCAGGATGTCGTGGCCGTCGCCGTCAACGGCCACCACGCCCAAGGGCAGCGCTTCCATGACCGTGTTAAGGAGCCGCTCCTGCTTGGTACTGACTTCGAGGGCAGATTTGAGGGCCGCGTCCTTTTCCTCAAGTGCCCGTTGTTGACGGACCATGCTCAGGGTGAGGATGCTGACCGAGACCCCGATGCCAAGGATCAGGATAGGGAAGAGCAATGGCTTGGTGAGGTCCTGCTGGGTGAAGGTGCCGCGGATGAAGAGCGGCGCCCACACAATGGTCAGAGGCCCGATGAACGCGAGGGCGATGGCCAGCCGGGGATAAAGGCCGGAGGCGCACAGCCAAATGACCGGCAGGACCACCAGCACGCTGAGCCCTGTGAGCGCTTCCTGCCCGCCTTCGCGGCCGAAGGCGATGGAGACGATGTCCAGGATCGGGATGACCAGGAAGCTGGCAAAGGGCAGCTTGTGCCACGGGACGGCGATGCAAAGGGCCAGGAGGAATGCCTGGCTCAACAGGAACACCAGGAAGAACGGGTTGCCGAGGGTGGCCGGGAAGAACAGCCACACGAGGATGGCGGAAAGGCACACGCAGACCGAGAGCGGCAGCTGGCTCAGCACCACCCTCATCCGGAGGCTGTGCTCATGGAAGGAGCGCTTGAAGATGAACAGTTTCTTCTTGTCATCGACGGCCCACATGGTGGGTGTGCTCATGGGTTAACCACCGGTGGGGCAGAAGGAAGACGGTTCATGAGATCAGCCTAACCATAATGGTTATACTTCGAAGGGTTATCGAAGCGGGCTGAGGGGCGGCAATGAGTGAAGCACGTGTGGGACTGGTCATCGAAGACGACCAGGACATCCGCGAACTGGTCCGGGTGGTCCTTTCCCAGGCGGGTTTCGACGTCCATGTGGCGTCCACGGGCTCGGCCGGCGTCAACTCCGCCCGGGAATTGAATCCCGACGTTATTACGCTGGATCTCGGCCTGCCGGACATCGACGGTTTTGAAGTGGCCCGGCAGATCCGTAAGACTTCCGACGCCTACATCATCATGCTCACCGCCCGCGCCGAAGAGCTCGACACGTTGATGGGCCTTGAAGCCGGTGGCGACGATTACCTCACCAAGCCGTTCCGGCCCCGCGAGCTGCGCGCCCGGGTGGAGGCCATGATGCGGAGGCCGCGGTCGTCGTCGGACGCCAAGCACGCCCCGGAAGCCGCCGATCCCGAGATGACCCACAACGGGCTTGCCGTTTCGGCCGGATCCCGCACGGCCGTCCTCAACGGCATGGAGCTGAAGCTGACCCGCACCGAGTTCGACCTGCTGGTGGCACTGTTGGAGACCGGCCGGATTGTGAGGACCAAGGCTGACCTTGCGCGTCGCCTCCGCAACGAACCGTACGACGTCGGCAGTTACGTCAGCGACGCGGACGAACGCGCCGTGGAGGTCCACATGGGCAACCTGCGCAAGAAGCTGGGGGACAGCATCCAAAGCCCGCGCTGGCTGGAAACAGTCCGCGGCGTCGGCTACCGTTTGGCCCCGGCAGTCCACAACAACTAAGCCCCGCCCCGCTCACCCAACTGGGTAGCAGCTGTGCGCGTTTTGAACGCTCAAAACGCGCACAATTGCGACTCAGTTGGGGACGGGGACGCGGGCGGGTTCCGCCGCAATCACCGGGTGGTCCGTGTCCGGCAGGGAGCGCCCGGGGCCGTCATCGAAGAACTCCGCGTTGGCCCGGACGTAGTCTGCCCATTCATCCGGGACGTCCTCCGAGAAGTAGATGGCTTCCACGGGGCACACGGGATCGCACGCTCCGCAGTCCACGCATTCGGAAGGATGGATGTAGAGGGAGCGCGCGCCCTCGTAGATGCAATCGACAGGACATTCGTTGATGCATGCCTTGTCTTTCACATCCACGCAGGGCTGCGCGATCACGTAACTCATGACCGGCTACACGCCCGTGTAGACGGTTTTGCCCCACGTGAAGAAGTCCAGGGCGGACCGTCCTTGTTCGCGGAACGTGTTGGTGGAGGAGTCCTTGACCCCGCCGAACGGGACGTTGAGGTCCAGGCCAGCAGTGGGCCGGTTGACCTTGACCACGCCGGCCTGCGCACGGGCGGCGAAGTCCGTGGCGAGGGCGAGGGAATCGGTGCAGATGCCGGCGGTGAGTCCGTAGCGGGAGTCGTTGACGGCGGCAAGGCCTGCCTCGTAGTCGGGAACTTCCAGCACGGCCACTACCGGCCCGAAGATCTCTTCCGTGACTGCGGGGTCGTCCGAGGGCAGGTCGGTGAGCACCGCCGCCGGGAAGAGCAGCGCGCCGGAGGGGTCGCCGTCGTAAGTACCGTGCAGGAGGGATGCGCCGCGTTCGACGGCGGTGCGCACCGCTGCCTGGTCCTGCTCGAATTGCTGCCTGCTCACCACGGCGCCCATCCGGGTGCCATCCGCCAGGCCGTCACCGGTGCTGTAAGCGGCGGCTTCGGCCACCAACGCGTCAAGGAACGCTGCACGGATCCCGGGGGTAACGTACACCCGCGAGGTTGCCGTGCATGCCTGACCGGTGAGCCCGAATGCTCCGGCGGCCACTACTTGCGCGGCCTTGCGGGGATCGGCGTCGTCGAGGACCAGGACGCCGTTCTTGCCGCCCATTTCCAGTTGCACCCGGGCACGGCGGGCGTTGAGGATTTCCTGCAATCCCAGGCCCACGTTGGTGGAACCGGTGAAGGACAGCCCGGCGATGCGGGGATCGCAGGCCAGTGCGTCACCAACAACCCGGCCCTTGCCGTGGACGACGTTGAACACGCCGGCAGGGAGGCCTGCGTCCTGCAACGCCCGGGCGAGGTGGGTGGCGGAGAGGGGAGTGAGCTCAGCCGGTTTGATCACCACGGTGTTGCCGCTGATCAGGGCCGGTGCGGTCTTCCACGCAGGAATGGCGATGGGGAAGTTCCAGGGCGTGATCAGGCCTACAACGCCCAGGGCTTCGCGGCGGGTGGTGATGGTGGTGTCCGGGAGTCCGCTGGGCAGGACTTCGCCGGTGGCAGCCCAGCCGAGGGAGCCGAAGAAGCGCAGGACGTCCGAGGCGCGCTTCACTTCGCCCTTGGCTTCTGCCAGGGTCTTGCCTTCTTCCCGGACCAGGTCTTCGGCGATGGCCCCCTGGCGTTCGATCAGCAGGTTCCCGGCGGCAAGGAGGATGGCGCCACGGGAGGGGGCCGGGAGCGCAGCCCACGCGGGCTGGGCAGCGGCGGCGGCGGTGATGGCGGCGTCGACGTCCTCGGCGCTCCCGCTGGGTGAGAGCGCTGCGAGCTCATCCGGACGGGCGGGGTTCATGCGCCGGGTGACGCCTTCGCCGAGCCATTGGCCGTTGATGAGGTGCTGGGCGGTGAGGGTGGCCTCGGCGGTGAGGGCAGTATCCAGAGTTGTGGAAGTCATGATGGTCCTAACGTGGTGGGGTTCAGAGGCTGCGGATGAGGCCGCCGTCGCACCTGAGCGCGACTCCGGTGATGTACGACGCCGGCGCGCTGCACAGGAAGGCGGCAGCGGCACCGAACTCGGCGGGTTCCCCATACCTGCGGGCGGGGATGGTCTTGCGGGATTCCAACTGGATGTCCTCCAAGGTGGTGCCGCGTCGCTTGGCCGCGGCCTGGTCCAGCTGGGTGACGCGGTCGGTGGCGATCCGGCCCGGAAGGAGGAGGTTCACCGTGACCTCGTCCAGCGCTACCTCGGCGGCGAGGGTCTTGAGGTAGCCGGCCAGTGCTGCCCGTCCGGTGTTGGAAACTGCCAGGTTGGGGAGGGGTGCGGTCACTCCGCTGGAACCGATCGCAAGGATGCGACCCCAGCGGCGTTCCCGCATGCCGGGCAGGACTTTCGACACCAAGGCATGATGCGGCTTGACCAGGAGGTCGAACGCCGCGGCCATGTCCTCGGAGGTCAGTGTTGCCGCAGCACCGGGCTTCGGGCCGGGGCCGTTGAGCACCAGGATGTCGATCGGCCCGAGGTTGGCCACGGTCTGGTCCACCGCGGACCCGATGCCCTCCGGGGTGCCGAGGTCCGCTTCGATGGCCACCGCGTCAAAGCCGCTGGTTCCCAAAGAACCGATGCCCAAGGTGCCGCTTCCGTAGGCTGCCTGGAGTTCGGCCACGATCTCCTTGGCACGGTCCCGGCGTCGTCCGACCACCGCCACCCGGACCCCTTCGGCGGCGAGCGCCCGGGCCACGGCCAGGCCGAGTCCGCCGGTGGAGGCGGCCACCAGTGCTGTCTTGCCTGCGATTCCGAGGTCCATCAGAAACTCCCTACTGCTGTACGGGCATCCAGTGCTGACGCCGCTTCCTTCAAGTGCACGGCCATGGAGCCACGCAAGGCTTCGGGGAAGGCGGCCGCGGGTGCCCGGACGCCGGAGTCCTTGATGAGTCCGCGCTCGCGGAGGCATTCCTTGCGGATGGCCAGTGCCACCTTGGCCTGCTGCTCGAAATTGATGAGCGGCAGGTAGGGCTGCAGTTCGCGTTGAGCGGCCTCGTACCCGCCGTCCTGCCACGCCCGAACGCAGGCGATCAGGGCTTCGGGGTAGGAGAAGCCGGTCATGGCGCCGGAGGCTCCTGCCATGAGTTCGTCCAGGAGGCCTTGGCCGCCCAGCCCGCCGAAGATGGAAACCCCGACGGCGGCACTCAGTTCCGCGATGGCCACGCTGGTGGGCGGGGCCTCGGCTTTGACGGCGATGACGTACCCGCAGGCGTTCACCACGGAGGCCAGCGCGGGGGTGGGGATGCTGACTCCGCTGGCCAACGGGTAGTCCTGGAGGACTACGTTGGCCCCGGTTGCCCGGTGGATGGCGTCGAGGTGGGTGATCACCGGATCTGCCCGGGCGGAGTTGGCTTGCACCATGACCGCGGCCAGGCGTGGCCCGGCAACCTCCTGCGCTGCCGTGATCTCTTCGATGGCGGGCCGGGTGGCCAGTGCTGTCACGCCCACCACCAGGGGGAGGGTGGTGGATTCGACGACCGTTTCCAGGACGTCGCGGCGTTCCTGCGGCGTCAGGGCGGCTGCTTCGCCGAACACGCCAAGCACTGTGAGGCCGGTTGCCCCGATGTTCCCGTAGTGCTCCACGAGTTCGGCGAGGCTGTCCAGATCGACGTCCAGGGTGCTGCCTTGGAAGGGGGTTGCTACGACGCCCCAGACGCCGGCGGGCAGGGATTCACGGTTTTTGGGCGCAGAAGGGAGAGGCATGGTGGTTCCTTTTCAATGCGAACTGCTTGATGCGAACTGCTTGAGTGGGATGGCGGGGCTGGTGGTGCCGGGGACGTTTAGCGTCCCGGCCACACCGGCGGACGCTTTTCCTGGAAGGCGCGGACTCCTTCTGCGGAGTCTTCGCTGTCCAGTGCCGCCATCAATGCCGGCAGCCTGAGGCCGCGGGCTTCCTGGGCGCTCAGGTGCGCCGTTTGCGTCACCATCTGCTTGACGGCGCGCACGGAGGTGGGGGCGCATGCCAGGATCTGGTCCACCCAACGCCGGACGGCGGTGTCGAGTTGGTCAGCGGGCACTACTTCGTTGACCAGCCCCATGGACTGCATCTCCGCTGCGTCGGCCTTTCGTCCGGTAAGCAGCATTCCCATGGCTTGGGTGTAGGGCACCCGGCGCACCAGCTGGTGGATGCCGCCGTCGAGCGCCAGCCGCCCGACGCGGGGTTCAGTCAAACCGAACTTCGCGTCCGAAGCTGCGACGACGATGTCTGCACCGAGGACGATTTCCATGCCGCCGCCCAGGGCGTAGCCGTTGACGCGGGCGATGACGGGCACATCCAGGGTGGTGCGAAGGCTGAGCCCGCCGAAGCCGTTGGGGTCCAGGCCGGCCCAGTACTCCAGGCCGGTCTTGTCCACGGCGTCGGCGGACATGTCGGCGCCGACGCAGAAAGCACGCGGACCGGCACCGGTGACCACGACTGCCCGTACGGACGGATCGCTTTCCAGCTGGGACCAGATCCCGTTGAGCCGTGCGTGGGTGGCGCCGTCCACTGCGTTCAGCACGTGCTGACGGTCGATTGTCACTGTTGCCACGCCGTCGGTGATGTCCAGTGTTACCTGGTCAACCCGTTCTTCGACCGTGATGCTCATCGGAGCACTCCCAGCTTTTGCAGGCGTTCGATGGTTTCCTCATCGAAGCCGTTCTCCAGCAGGACCTCCACGTTGTGCTCGCCCAGGCGCGGGGCCGTGCGGCGGATCGACGGCGGGGTTGCCGAGAGGCGGATGGGTGCGTTCAGCATTTTCACGGTGCCCACCGAGGGGTGTTCGGCTTCGACGATCATGCCGTTCGCTTCGGTCTGCGCGTCTGCGAGCGCCTGTTCCAGAGTGTGGACGGGGGCGTTCAGCAGCCCTTGTTCTTCCAGTTTGGCCGTCCAGTAGGCGGTGGTGTTGGTGGCGAAGTGTTCGCGGAAGATGGCCTGGAGGGCGGGCTTGTTCTTGAACTGCTGCTCCAGTGTTGCGAATCCGGGGCGTTCGGTGAGGTCCTCGTCGAGGTCCAGGGCGTCGGAGATCCGGGCCAGGGGATCGGGGGTGAAGCCGCCCACCATGCACACGGCGCCGTCGGTGGTTTCGAAGACTCCGGAGAGCGGCATGGCGCCCCAGTTGACCTCGTAGCCGCGGTTGAGCTGCATGCACGCTTCCTGCATCTGCAGGTGCAGCATGGAGTCGTACATGGTCACTTCCACCTTTTGGCCAACGCCGGTGGTTTCCCGGGTGCGGAGGGCCAGGAGGATTCCCTGCATGAGGTGCATGCCGGTGATGTAGTCGCAGAGCGTGGTGGGGTAGATGGAGGGTTTGGTGTCCTCGGATTCCCTGCGCCACATGACCCCGGAGTAGGCCTGGGCGATGGCGTCCTGGCCGCCCTTGTGGGAGTAGGGTCCTACGGGTCCGAATCCGGTGCCGGAGGCCCAGATGACGCCGGGGTTCTGTGTTTTAAGGTCCTCGTAGCCGAAGCCCATGCGTTCCATGACCCCGGAACGGAAGTTGCTGACGACGACGTCCGCGTCAGCCATGAGGCGGTGGAGCACTTCGCGGCCTTCTTCGGTGCGGGTGTCCACGGAGACGCTGCGCTTGTTGCGGTTGATGGACAGGAAGATCGGGTTGTCCTGGCCGTCCTGGTCCGGGAAGGAGTTGCGGGAGATGTCTCCGGCTCCGGGACGCTCAACCTTGATGATGTCTGCGCCGTAGTCGCCCAGCAGCTGCGTGCAGGACGGGCCCATGAACACCTGGGTGAAGTCCACGATCTTGACGCCCTCCAGCGGGAGGGGCGTTGGTGCCGGGCCCGCGGCGGTGTGTTCCGCCGTCGTGCGTTCTGCCTGGGCGGTTTCGGTCTGGTCCACGGTCATGAGGCTCATGCCAGTACCGCTGCTTCGGAGTCGACGGTGGCGTTCGACGACGGGACGTCGCCTGGGTCCGCACCGTGCCGGCGCATGCCGAGCTGGATGTCCGCTGCCGCGACGTCGCGGACCAGGATGTTGTTCTCCACGGCAAGGGCTGCCGCGACGCCCACTGCCTGGCCCATGGCCATGCAGGGCGGGATCTCGCGGGACATCTTCTGCGCCTCGGGCGTGGCGGAGTAGTGGCGGCCGGCCACGAGGAGCTGGTCCACTTCCTTGGGCAGGAGCGAGCGGTAGGGGTAGTAGTAGTCGCGTCCTCGGGCCACGGTGTCGGCGAAGTGCCGGCGCTGGGTGACGTCGTCCTTGGTCATGACGTACTCGCCCTGCAGGAGGCGGGTCTGTCGGACGCCCATCTGGGAAGCAACATCCAGCATGTAGCACTTCTCGAAGCCGGGCAGGTGGGCGCGGACGTAGTCCACTGCTTCGGAGATCTTGTCGCGGGCTGCGAACTCGGCTGCGGTCATGTCCGCGGGGTCCACGCCGTCGAAGCCGGTCATGTGCGGGGCGTTGCACCACACCACGCCCTCCACGGGGGTCTTGAGCCACCACAGTTCCCATGCGCCGCCGAGGATGCGCTTGATCTTGCGGTTGATGGCGCGTGCTTCCTTCGGGTTGGCCTGTTCGAAGGCTTCGGCCGCGTTGGTGTCCACGTTGCCGAGGCGGAAGACGAGGGTGGTGAGGTAGTTGTCCTTGGCGTAGCTGGCGCCGGCACGGGAGGCAACGTCAATGTCGCCGGTGGTGTCAATGACGACGTCGGCCGTGAAGGCCTGCGGGCCGAGCTTGGTTTCGCAGATGACGCCCTTGATGACGCCGTTGTCCACGATCGGCCGGGAGAACCAGGAGTGCAGGCGAAGATCGACGCCTGCTTCGCGGACGAGGTCGTTGGAGACGCGCTTCCAGCCGTCGGGATCGAAGGCTGCGGCGTAGCAGATGGGCTTGGGGTTGGTGTGGGAGTGGAAGTCGAAGGTGCCGTAGCGGCCCCACTTGTTCCACAGTTCCTCGGAGGTCTTGCGGTCATCTGCCGGCGGGACGATTGCGAGGCCCAGCTTCTGGAGGCGTTCGACGTACTCGGAGACGATGCCCGTGACCGTGATTTCCTGGCCGTTGATCATGTCGTCGAGGACCAGCACCATGCCGCCGGACGCGAGGCCACCCAGGGAGGAGTAGCGTTCCAGCAAGGTGACCTTGGCGCCGGAGCGGGCCGCGGTGACTGCGGCTGCCACGCCTGCGGGGCCACCGCCGACCACCAGTACATCGGAGCGGGAGATCACGGGCGCCTTGAGGTCCGCCGTCGTGGTGGCGAGTTCGAGGGAGTTCATTTTTTCAGTCCTTACTTGCCGACGTGGATGCCGTTGGTGCGGCGTGCGGCGATGTAGAAAACGATGCTGAGGATGGACAGGACGGCCACGTAGACCGGGAAGATCCAGGTGAGGTTCAGCGACTGGAACCAGACCAGGAGGTAGGAGGCGGTGCCGCCGAAGATCGCCACGCCGATTCCGTAGCCGAGGGCGACGCCGGTGCCGCGGATGTTCTTGGGCATCAGGGAGGAGCTGACCACGTTGTAGAGGGTCATGTTGAGGACCAGGACAATCGAGCCGCCCAGGAGGACTGCTGCGAAGCCGCCGATGCCCGGCTGTACGTAGAGCAGCATCAGGAACACGGCCGGGATGGCCAGGACGCGGGTGACCAGGAACCACTTGGACATTGCCTTGCCGTCAGCCAGCTTGCCGACCACCCAGGAACCCACCACGAGGATGACGCCCAGGATGGTGGTGAGGGCGAAGACGGCCGTGGGGTCTTCCTTGAAGCCGCTGCGTGCGGCGCTGGGGAGTCCGACGTTCCAGGCGTAGTTGTAGGCCTGCGCTGCGCCGACCACGAAGATGATGGCCAGGACGGAGAGCCAATGCTTGCTGACGCCCTTCCAGACGGCGCGCGGGGTGTTGGTGGCCATTTCCTCTTCCTTGAGGGTCTCCGGAAGGGAGCGCCGCAGGTAGAGGACCACGAAGCCGAAGAGGGCTCCGATGATGAACGGCACGCGCCATCCCCATTCGCCCATGGCTGCGGCGCCGAGCACGAGGCTGCACAGGAAGCTCACGAGGGAGGCCATGAGGATGCCGATGTTGACGTAGAAGGACATGATGCCGGCGACGTAGCCTTCACGGCCTTCCGGCGCCAGTTCCACGGCGTGGGAGGTGGAGAGGGGAGCTTCAATGCCGGTGGAGATGCCCTGCAGGATGCGGCACACCACCAGGATGATGCCCGCCCAGGCGCCGATGGTGGCGTAGCTGGGGGTGACGGCGATGACCAAGGTGGTGCCGGCCATCAGCATGATGGACAGCAACATCACCCGGCGCCGGCCGATGCGGTCTGCGAGGGTTCCCAGCAGGATGCCGCCCAACGGGCGGAAGGCGAATCCGACGGCGAACACGGCCAAGGCGTTCAGGGTTGCGGACAGGGGTTCGGTGCCGGGGAAGAAGTTCGGTCCAATGAAGGCTGACAAGAGTCCGAAGACCATCCAGTCGTACCATTCAAGGGCGTTTCCCAGGCCAAGGCCAAGGAGTCCTTTGCGGACCTCGGGTGTGAACCCGGCGTTCTTGGAACGGGAGTCGGTGATGGGCTTTGGTGCGGGGACGGCATTGTCCGTTTGGATGTCGAGCATGGAAATTTCCTTACGCTTACGCCGGAGAGGGCGTGAAAGGGTATGACGCAGGGACGCCTGTTGGAGGAAGCGCCTGATGCGAAAGTGGCAAGGAGTGTCAGCGGCCACGGGTTCGTGTCCGGACAGTTAAGGGAAAACGCCTGGCCCGCCCGGGGGCGGGTGCGTTACCACGCGTGTGGTGCGTTGACCCAGATGGCTACGCATACCTCTTCGTAGCTGTTCTTGTACCAGTGGGGGATTTCTGAGGAGTAGGTGATGGAGTCGCCCTCTTCGAGGCTGTAGCAGACGCCGTCCAAATAGACGTCCTTACGGCCCGAGATGATGTAGCAGAACTCTTCACCGCTGTGTGTGAAAGGGGTGGCGCTGGTGTCGTGCCCTGGGGGCGTACTGATCCACTGCGCCTCGATGCTTCCGTCCCGGTTGGGGGTCAGCAGCTCGTGGACTGCCTCGCCGACCGATTCCCGGGTGACGTTTTGCAGGTTCCGCCGGTCCGCTTTGCGGACGACGGGTGACCTTGATTCGTCTTGGCCAATGAAGAACCTCCCTACGGGGATGTCCAGGCCATGGGCCAGCTGCGCCAACGTGGTGAAGGACGGGTTGGCCATGCCGCGTTCGATCTGGCTGACGATTGCTTGGCTAAGGCCGGTAATGTCCGAGAGTTGGGCCAGGGTCATGCCCTTCGCCTTACGCATGGTGCGCACCTTGTTTCCCACGGTGGCCAGGAGTTCGCTGGTGGCCGGGGGAGCAGGAGTCTCGGTGGTCATTGCCGCATCCTTCGTTGGTGAGCTAACTCACACAACTATAGTGAAGATTTTTAGCGAGTCAATGGTTTTCTTCAGCAAAGTAAAAAATTTCAGGAAAATGATGATTCCAGCTGGCTGATGGTGCCGAAGACGAAGGCATCGATCTCATCCACCAAGGGCGTCAGCTCGGCCAGCTGCTCCCCGCCGCTGAGCAGCTTCATCCCGATTTCCAGTTCAGCAGCCAGCCGCCGGATGCAGATTGCCCCCACCATGTGGCTGGACGTCTTGAGGCTGAGCACAGCGTCCATTGCCTCGTCCAGGTCCAGGTTGTCCAAGGCATGATGAAGCCGGGCCACCCGCCACGGCAGCATCGCCACGTAGTTGCGGACGAACGCGTTGACGATCGCTTGGTCGCCGCCGACGTCGGCCCGGAGTTCGGTGAGGACCGAGCGATCCACCAGGGAGTCTGTGCATTCGCCATACTCTGACACCAGACTCCTCCCGCCGCTGCCGAACAATGGATTCACGATTCAACAGTAGGACCAGCCGAACAGCGCACGTGCCCCAAAGTGAAAGCTTGATCCAATCTTGAGCGGACTCAGAGCCAGTCTTGATCACCGGCGGCGGGGGACCGTTCCGGCGAATCCAGGGGAGCTGCCAGGCGCTGGCTTTTGCCCTCAAGGAAGGCCGTCAGCCGGCTCTCCAGCTCACTGCGGTCCTTGAGTTCGCACTCCCACACCGTGAGCGATTCCCACCCGGACGCCTCCAGTTGCTCGCGCTGCAGGGAGTCGCGCTCGCGGGTCCTTGTGCGTTTGGCCGCCCAGAACTCCGCATTTGCTGCCGGCGCATGGCGCCCTGCCTTGCAGTCGTGGAAATGCCAAAAACAGCCGTTCACGAAGATCACTTTGCGGCGGCCGGCAAACACCAGGTCCGGCCGGCCCGGGAGCGTCGTCGTGCCCGCGCGCCCGTGTAGCCGGTAACGGTACCCCTTGGCGTGCAGGATGCTGCGGACCAGCAGCTCCGGCTTGGTGTTCTTGCCCCGGATCCGGGACATGTTGCGGCTGCGCTGCTCCGGTGTCAGCAAATCCCGGCTCTCGCCCATCCCTCAACAGTAGCGCCGGCTTCACCGCACCGCCGTGGTGTCGGCCCCGTTCCGGTGTCCCCGTGCTGCTGCCGAGGCCGTCACCGGACCACACCGTGGCGGGAGCACTCCGCGGTCCACCCCAGCGGCGTCACCTGGACCTTCATCCGGCGTCGGCACACGGTGCAATAGCGCGGCGGTTCCATCACCAACTGCCGGAGGCAGGGCACGTGAGCCTCCGACGTCGGGCGCTCGCCGTGGGTGCTTGCGGCGCCGGTGGCTTCACCCCCGCAGTGGCCGCAGTAGGTGGTTTCTTCCAGGGCCGCGCTGTTCACAGCGACTTCTGGAGTTCCTTGATGGGCATGTTGAGCTCCACCAGGAGGTTGAGGTCGGCTGTTGCGGGGCGACCCAAGGTGGTCAGGTAGTTGCCCACGATCACCGCGTTGATGCCGCCCAGGAGCCCTTCACGGGTACCGAGGTCGCCGAGGGTCAACTCGCGGCCTCCCGCGTAACGCAGGACAGTGCGCGGCATCGCCAGGCGGAACGCCGCGATGGCCCGGAGCGCATCCTTGCCGTCCATGATGCCTTGGTTTTCCAGCGGGGTTCCGGGCCTGGGGTTGAGGAAGTTCAGGGGGACTTCGTGCGGTTCAAGGGCGGCAAGCTGCGCGGCCAGCTCTGCCCGTTGTTCAAGGCTTTCGCCCATCCCGATCAAGGCGCCGCAGCACAGTTCCATGCCTGCTTCCTTGACCATTCGGCACGTGTCCAAGCGCTCTTCGTAGCTGTGCGTTGTGACCACCTGCGGGAAGTAGCTGCGTGCGGTCTCAAGGTTGTGGTTGTACCGGTGGACGCCCCATTCAGCCAATTGGTCCACCTGGCGTTGGGTCAGCATGCCCAAGGAGCAGGCAATGTTGATGTCGACTTCCTCATTGATGCGGTCGATCGCGAACTTGATCTGGTTCATCAGCTTGATATCCGGACCGCGCATCGCGGCGACGATGCAAAACTCGGTGGCTCCCGTAGCGGCAGTCTCCTTGGCTGCCTTAACCAGTTCGGGGATGTCCAACCACACTCCGCGCACGGGAGAGTCGAACAGGCCCGACTGGCTGCAGAAATGGCAGTCCTCCGGGCATCCGCCGGTCTTGATGGAGATGATTCCCTCCACCTCGACGTCCTCGCCGCAATGCTTGAGGCGCACCTCGTGGGCCAGCTGCAGGGCGGCCGGAATGGCGTCGTCCGGGAGTTGGAGGATCTCTACAAGCTGATCCTCGGTGAGTCCTTCGCCCCGCTCCAGGACTTGGTCCTTTGCGAGGTCCAGAATGGCGTAACCAGTGGCTTCATGCGTTGCGTCGATGGTCATGGACTCGACGCTATCCGGGGGACGCGTGGCCGATTTTGGAGGGTCGGCACAAAGCAGTCCCCCGGATTTTGGAGCGCGAAGACCTACGGCTTGAGCACCACCTTGATGCAGCCGTCCTGCTTCTTTTGGAACTTCTCGTAGAGCTCGGGAGCGTCGTCAAGTCCACCGGTGTGGGTCACCAGGTGCATGACTCCCAGGGGATCGGCGTCGTCTTCCACCAGGGGCAGCAGCTGGTCCGTCCAGCTGCGCACATTGCACTGGCCCATGCGCAGTTGGATCTGCTTGTCGAACATGGTCAGCATGGGCATCGGATCGGCCTGGCCGCCGTATACGCCGCTCAGTGAAATGGTCCCACCGCGCCTGACCAGGTCCACCGCGGTGTGAAGCGCGGCAAGGCGGTCCACGCTCATGGTCTCCATGGCCACCTGTGCCGGCTTGTCCGGCAG
Organism: Paenarthrobacter ureafaciens; assembly: GCF_004028095.1. Classification (NCBI taxonomy): domain Bacteria; kingdom Bacillati; phylum Actinomycetota; class Actinomycetes; order Micrococcales; family Micrococcaceae; genus Paenarthrobacter; species Paenarthrobacter ureafaciens. The sequence continues at coordinate 2,376,248 of NZ_SBHM01000007.1, forward strand.
CAAGGACACGGCCTTGTGGAGGAAGGATGCGACGGGGGAGCCATGCGCTTCCATGCCCACCGCGTCAACCACGGAGTCCGGTCCGCGGCCCACGGTCTCTTCCTTGATTTGCCCGGCAACATCCGGGCTGTAGTCCATGGTCTCGATGCCGTGGGCTTCGGCCATTGCGCGCCGCTCCGGAACAGGGTCCACGCCGATCACCCGGAAGCCCTTGTACTTGCCGATCCTGGCAGCGAACTGCCCCACCGGTCCCAGCCCCAGGACCGCCAGCGTGCCGCCGTCGGGGACGTTGGCGTATTCCACTGCCTGCCATGCGGTGGGCAGGATGTCGGAGAGGAACAAATACCGTTCGTCGGGAAGGTCGGAGCTGACTTTAACCGGACCGTAGTCGCCGAAGGGCACGCGCAGGTACTGCGCCTGGCCGCCGGGCACGGAGCCGTAGAGTTCGGAATAGCCGAAGAGGGCAGCTCCGGAGCCCTTCTCCTTGACCTGGGTGGTCTCGCACTGGGACTGCAGGCCTTGGTTGCACATATAGCAGCGGCCGCAGGAGATATTGAAGGGCACCACAACACGGTCGCCCTTCTTGAGCCTGTGGACTTCCGGGCCCACTTCTTCCACGATGCCCATGGGCTCATGGCCGATCACGTCGCCCTTATGCATGTAGGGGCCGAGGACCTCGTAGAGGTGCAGGTCGGAGCCGCAAATGGCCGTGGACGTAATCCTGACGATCACGTCCGTTGGTTCCTGAATAGTTGGATCGGGGACTTCGATGACGCTCAATGAGCGCCTGCCTTGCCACGTCACTGCTTTCATACCGGTGCTCTCCCTGCTTTTGGCTGGAGGTGTCCCACGCTGCAGGAGACCATCCCAGCCAAACAGAGTTGGATGACCCGCACAAGGGACGGCGGGCCTCGACACCCCTTGGCCCCCGTCATAGATTGAGGCCATGAGCGGAGAACCGAACGAACAGAAGCGAGCACCCGCCGAACCGCAGCAACCGACTGAACCGGCTGGCGTCGAACCTCCCCACAGCGAGCCCGGAAGCGGTGACTTCACCACCGAAGTCGACCCCACGTTTGTTCCGGATGAGAGCGGTGAATCGCCGGAGGAGAAGCGGGCGCGCGAGCATCCGGAGGCTACCGGCAGCTGACCACCGAATGACGACGGCGGAGCTTGCGTGCCGCTGTCGGCGGACAATTGCGCCCAAATCGTTAGTAAGCAACCTGATAAATAGGTTAATATGATGTAAGGCACAACAGATCGAACTGAACTGACGAGGAGTGGGCAGTTGTCAATCATAGAGAATCCCCTGGTTCCCGACGGCGTTCCACGCAAGCATGCCGACCTGTCCGGCCTGCTCAAGGTGCACGGCGAGTACATCCACTGCGGCGAGCCCATGAAGTTCGCCCGGTCATCGGCCCGGAGCATCTACACGCCCCTGTCCACCGAAGAGGACGAAGAGGCCCTCATGGACGTGTACCTGGAAACCCGGGTGCTGCAGTGCACCTGCGGATTCCGCATGGAACTCCCGGCCTAAGACACTCGAAAACCACCCAAGCCGTTCACCAAGGAGGCAATCCACATGGATACCGGGCAAATAGTACTGATTATCGTAGTGGCCGTCGTCGTCATAGCCGCGATCATCATCGCGCTGATGGTGGGGCGCAAAAAGAGGGCCGAAGCCAACCGCCAACGCGCCCTCGACCTGCGGGAGAAGGCAGACCAAGAGGCGGTCAGCGCACATCAGGCCAAGGTGGAGTCCGCGCAGGCCGAGGCCGCTGCTGTCCAGGCCGAAGCCGAGGCGAACCGCCTCCGCCGCGAAGCCGAGCGCAACTCAGCCAAAGCCAAGGAAGCGAGCGGCCGCGTTGAAGAGCACCTGCGCCACGCAGACAAACTTGACCCTGATGCCAACACCCGCGGCAACGGCTCCTCCCGGGACGCCGATGTCCCCGAACACGACGCCCGCGTCCAGAACGCCGAACACGACGGCCACCGCCTGACCCGGGACCGCTCGCACCGCGAAGCCGCCAATGACGGGTCAGCCCGCGACCGGGACGGTTCGGTGCGGGACGGTTCGGTGCGGGACGGTTCTGTGCGGGACGGCGACAGGAACGCCTAGTTTTCGAACAAGACTCTGGAGGGCAGGGAAGTGAGCATCGTGGTGAGGCGAACAGGACAAACGGTGCGGTCGGGCGACGCAAAGCCAAACAGGCACGCAGTAGACGTAGTCCTCAGCCATCTTGGCGAGATCGGTCCGGCCGTGGCAGCGTTGCGGCGCGAGTCTTCACGCCTTGCCGAGTGGGGTGAAGAGTTGGCCCGGGCCAGGCTTCGCGGCGCCAAGGTCTTTGCTGCCGGCAGCGACGGCTCAGCCCATGAGGCCCAGCGCTTCGCCTCCGAACTTACAGCCCACGATGCCGCCCACCATCCCGACGGCAACCCGGGCACCTTCAGGGCGATCGTGGCCCACAAGGAAGCCGGGGAAACCATCAGCGGCCAGATCCCGGAGTTGGTCAACCGGGGCGACGTCGTGGTGCTGTTGGCTGCCAAGGGCATCACGGACGATCTCCGGGACGCCGCATCAGCTGCCAAGAAAGCCGGCGCCAAGGTGTGGGCCCTCACCGGCAGGGAATCCAAGGACCTGGCCCAGGCCGTTAACGAGGCCGTTAACATCAATACGGATCCGCCGCACGCCGAAGAAGCGCACCTCGTCGCCGTGCTTGCCCTGTGCGAGTGCTTCGACGAGGCCATGCGCGAGGTCAACCAGTAGCACGTCCCTCTATCACTTCCCGCCCGTTTTTTCGGGTTGCTCCATCACTTCCCGCCCGTTTTCGTGGGTTGCTCTATCACTTCCCGTCGGGCTTTTTGGTCTGCTCTTTCACGTCCCGCAGCGGAAGGCTCGACGGCGGCGCTCGCCAAGTGCCGCCGTCGAACTTTATCGGCTGGCCGGGCTCCGGTCGCGGCGCACTCCTTGCCGCCCATCGCGTCCGGTACCACGGGTGCGTCAAGCGGATAGGGGAGCGGCTTCTAACCCGATCAGTTGACAGAGCAATGCGCAAAACCCGTTGGTATGTGAGAGAGGGATGGAAAGAGGGGGAGTCGCCGGTGTGACTTGTGACTCATGACGGAATAGTTGCAGACGCCGCTCAGTTGCCGAGGGTGAACCCGATTCACTCTGAAAGGAACTGCGCATGCTGTTTTCCCCGCTGGCACTCGGTGAGCTTGAACTTCCCAACCGCCTTGTCATGGCCCCGCTGACCCGACTGCGTGCAGGCTTGGAAGGCGTGCCGAATGACCTCATTGCAGAGCACTACCGCCAGCGGGCTTCGTTGGGCCTGATCGTGAGCGAAGGCACCTACCCGACGCCCGCCGGCCAGTCCTACACCGGCCAGCCCGGCTTGGTCACCGAGGAGCAGATCGCCGGCTGGAAGAAGGTGACTGATGCGGTCCACGCTGAAGGCGGCAGGATCTTCGCCCAAGTGATGCATGGCGGCCGCGTCTCCCATGCCGACATCACTGGCGGGCATGAAATTGTTGGCCCCAGCCCCGTAGCGATCGACGGCGATGTCCGTACCCCCAACGGCAAGCAGCCCTTCCCGGTTCCCCGCGAGCTGCGCACTGACGAACTTCCCGGCGTGCTCCAGGAGATCGTCACAGCGTCCAAGAACGCTATTGAGGCAGGATTCGACGGCGTGGAGCTGCACTCCGCCAATGGTTACCTCCTTCACGAGTTCCTCGCTCCGAACTCCAACGTCCGCACGGACAGCTACGGTGGCTCGCCGGAAAACCGGGCACGCTTCGTCATCGAAACGGTCAACGCCGTCGTGGAGGCCCTCGGCGCCAACCGCGTGGGCATCCGCATCTCGCCCGAGCACAACGTCCAGGGAATCGCAGAGACCGATGCGGCGGACGTCCGGGCCACTTACGAGGTCCTGGTTGACACCATTGCGCCGCTCAACCTGGCATACCTCAGCATCCTGCACCACGATCCCAAGGGTGCCCTGGTCCAGGACCTGCGTGAACGCTTCAATGGCACGTTCCTGGTGAACACCGGGTTCAGCGAGATCACCACGCGCGAGGAAGCCGTCGCGCTTGTTGCCGATGGCCTTGCTGACGGTGTGGTGGTGGGCCGTCCCGCGATCGCGAACCCGGACCTTGCCCGCCGCTGGCGCGAAGGCCTGCCTTTGAATGAACCGAACGCCGCCACGTTCTACGCCGACGGCGCGGAGGGCTACACCGACTACCCGTTCTACGCCAACTAACCCGGCACCCCACTAACCCGGCACCCAACTGAGTCGCAGCAGAGCGCGTTTAGAGCCGTCTAAACGCGCTCTGCTGCTACCTAGTTGGGGGCGTGCGGACGAAATGTGACGCTGGGGAAATGGCTGGGGATAGCTGGGGAATGGGTCCGCCCGGGCGTCCTCCTCCCTTCCGGGGAAGCATTCCTATAGGATTTGCTCATGCCTGCAGCTTCCCCGAGCTCCGTCCGTACCGGCCTTCCCGTGAGCCGGCAGGTTCTTGCCGACCACGTTTACGAGGCCCTGCTCGAGTGGTTGATGGATGGCCGGCTCGAGCCCGGAGCGGCTGTGAGCATCGACGGCATGGCCAGGGAACTCGAAGTCTCACCTACCCCCGTACGCGAAGCGTTGGCACGTTTGGAGCATACGGGGATGGTCCGTCGGGTGGCGCTCAAGGGGTACCGGGTGGCCCCCGTTTTCACCCGCGAGGACTTCGCGGAATTGATGGAAGCCCGGCTTTCCATTGAACCTGTCAATGCCCGCCTGGCCTGTTCGCGGATGACCCCTGACGGACTCGCAGCCTTGAAGCAGGCCGTCGAGGACCTGCGGACAGCTCCGCGCGGTGGGAGCTTTGCGGAGTACCGCAGCTACCTCGAGGCAGACGAACGTTTCCACCAGTTGATTGCAGCCCAGGCCAGCAATCAGTTCCTCCTTGCGGCCTACAACACCTTGGGCGGGCAGATCCAGCGGTTCCGGCTGTTCGGGGGAGTGGGCATTACCGACGCCGAACAGGCGATCGCCGAACACCAGGCAGTGCTGGACGCGCTGCTCAGCGGCGATCCTGAAGCCGCTGCCACAGCCATGACCAAGCACGTAGAGAACGTGCGGGGCCGGGCGATGGCTGACGCGCCCGAAGACTGAGGTCCGTCAGTCCCTGCCCGGGGTCAGGGAAGCCATAAGAATTTTTCCAGCGTCCCTGATTCTGCGGGGCCGCACGCCGCCAGGCGCCCTGACGCCGCGTGTTTCCGCACGTCACGGACGCCTATGACGCCGCTCTCCTGATCCCGTGACGGGCTTCACAAACATTTGTATGACATATAGGATCTAGGAAGTTACGCATTCAGGGTTGACAGCGTTAACTTATTCGTAAATCCTATAGGAAACAGGATTCCACGAAGGAGTGATCATCATGGCGTACACCGCCGAAAACTGGCCCATCACCGCGGCCCTCCTGCAGTTCCCGGGCACGGATGCTTCGGGCCAGCAGGTCAACGACGCCGACGCTTCCGTTTGGGCCTCGGTCTTCCAGGAAGTCAAGGACGCCGGTTTTGCCAACGCAGACCTCACGGACAGCTGGGTCCGTCCCGGCGACCTGAGCAAGGAGCGCCTGGCCGAGTTCAAGCAGACCGCTGACGAAGTTGGCGTCGGGATCCCGGTGATCTCCGCGATCCGCCGCAGCGTCATCCACGAGCGCGACTGGGAAGACAACCTGGCTTACAGCCACCGCACCATTGACGCCGCAGCAGAGCTTGGCTGCGAAGTGGTTTCCATCGGCCTCCACCAGGCCATCACCCCGGAACAGCAGAAGCAGTTGTGGTTCTGGACCGTGGAAGGCTACAAGGATCCTGTTGGTGACAAGGAAGCGTGGGGCAACGCAGTCTCCCGCATCCGTGAAATCGGCAAGCACGCCGCTGAAGCAGGCATCCTGGTCTCGCTGGAGATGTACGAGGACACCTACCTCGGCACCGGCGATTCCTCCGTGCAGCTGGTCCAGGACATCGGCCTGGACAACGTCGGCCTGAACCCCGACCTTGGCAACCTGATCCGCCTGCACCGTCCCATCGAGGACTGGCGCGAGCTTGTCCACAAGACCCTGCCGTACTCCAACTACTGGCACATGAAGAACTACATCCGCGACGAGGATGTTGCCCGCGACAGCTACATCACCATGCCTGCTCCCATGGAAAGCGGCCTCATTAACTACCGCGAGGCCTTCAAGTACGCATTGTCCATGGGCTTCCAGGGCATCCTCTGCGTTGAGCACTACGGCGGAGACGGCCTGAGCGTCACCGCCAGCAACCAGGATTACCTGCGCCGCCACGTCCTCCCCAAGAACGACGGCTACGCACTGGGCCAGAGCAAGGTAGCCCAGGGTCGCCAGCAGCCCGCATCTACCCAGTTCGCAGGAGTCTAGGAATGACGCAGATCTTCGACAACCCGGCAGAATTCGCCGACGATGCCTTGGACGGCTTCGTAGCTGCGAACCGCAACTACGTTGCCCGCGTTGACGGCGGCGTGGTCCGTTCCACCGAAGTTCCCGCCGGCCAGGTAGCACTGGTGGTTGGCGGCGGTTCCGGACACTACCCGGCATTCGCCGGTTTGGTGGGTCCGGGCCTGGCAGCAGGCTCAGCCTGCGGCAACATGTTCGCTTCCCCGGCAGCCGGGCAGGTTTACCGCGTAGCCAAGGCCGCAAACGCCGGCGGTGGCGTCCTGCTGAGCTACGGCAACTACGCAGGCGACGTGCTGCACTTTGGCCAGGCACAGCTTCGCCTCAACGCGGAAGGCATTGAGACCCGCACCGTCACCGTGACCGATGACATCGCCAGCGCCCCGATTGACCAGCTGGAGAAGCGCCGGGGCATCGCCGGGGACCTTACCGTCTTCAAGATCGCCGGTGCCGCCGCGGAAGCGGGCCTGAACCTGGATGAGGTAGAGCGGTTGGCCATCAAGACCAACTACCGCACCCGTTCCCTCGGCGTGGCTTTTGACGGCTGCACGCTGCCCGGTGCCAAGGAACCGCTGTTCCACGTTCCGGCCGGCCAGATGTCCCTCGGCCTGGGTATCCACGGCGAGCCCGGCATCTCCGAGCACCCGATGCCCACCGCGTCCGAGCTCGCCGAACTGCTGGTCTCCAAGCTTCTGACAGACAAGCCCGACGACGCCGGCGACCGCGTGGTGGCAATCGTCAACGGCCTGGGTACGGTCAAGTACGACGAACTCTTCCTGCTCTTCGGCAAGATCGAGAAGCTGCTGAGCGCAGAAGGGCTCTCCATCGTTGAGCCTGAGTGCGGCGAGCTGGTCACCAGCCTGGACATGTCCGGACTCTCGCTCACGCTCCTGTGGCTGGATGAGGAACTGGAGCAGTACTGGTCCGCTCCCGCCGACACCCCGGCGTTCCGCAAGGGAAGCATGGCACCGCGCGCTGCCCGCACCCAGGCAATTGCGGACGACGCCGAAGCCACCGAGACCGAGCAGGCCACACCGGCTGCCGCTGAACTCGGGCAGCAGGCAGTTGCCCTACTCGCCCAGGTGAGGGACGTCGTCGTCGAGCATGAAGAAGAACTCGGCAAGCTCGACGCGATCGCCGGCGACGGCGACCACGGTATCGGCATGCGCCGTGGCGTGGACGCTGCGGCCGCAGCAGGCGAGGCCGCGTCGGGATCATCCGTGGCCAGGATTCTGCTGGCTGCCGGCGAGGCCTGGAGCGAAAAGGCCGGCGGCACCTCCGGCGCGCTGTGGGGTTCTGCGGTCATCGCGGCTGGCCAGGCCCTCGGCAACCGCGACTCCTACACTGACGCGGACGCACGCGCGGCAGTGACCGCGTTCGCCAACGCCATCACGGAGCTCGGCAAGGCAGAACCGGGGGACAAGACCATGGTCGATGCCCTCCTGCCGTTCCGGGACACTTTCCTGGCAGAGCTCGACGGCGGAGCGTCGGCTAACCAGGCACTGGCAGCAGCCGCTGCGGCTGCCGAGTCCGCTGCCGCGGCAACCGCAGACCTCCGTCCGCTCAAGGGCAGGGCACGTCCACTCGCGGAGAAGAGCCTTGGGCACCCGGACCCCGGTGCTGTCTCCTTCGGGCTGATAGTCAACCGCATCTCGCAATTCATTGATTCACAACTGGCCACCGCCGCTTCGGCACCGGCCGGAAACGGAGCCACAGAATGAGTACAGCAGCAGGCTGGCGCATAGTCGTCGGCAACGATGAAGCAGGCGTCGAGTACAAGCAGGCCCTGGTGGCCCTCCTCGAAGCAGACCCGCGCGTCGAGTCCGTCACCGACGTCGGGGTGGGAGCCAACGACTCCACCGCCTACCCGCACGTGGCCGTCGACGCAGCCCGCAAGGTAGCCGACGGCGAAGCCGACCGTGCGCTGCTGATCTGCGGCACCGGACTGGGTGTGGCCATCGCCGCGAACAAGGTTCCCGGCATCCGCGCAGTCACCGCGCACGACAGCTACTCGGTGGAGCGTTCCGTCCTGAGCAACAATGCACAGGTCCTCACCCTCGGCCAGCGCGTGATTGGCTTGGAACTTGCCAAGAAGCTCGTGGGGGAATGGCTCGGCCACCGCTTCGATGAAAACTCTTCTTCCGCCGCCAAGGTGGATGCCATCTGCTCCTACGAGCCCAACTACACGAAGGCAGTCTGATCATGACCGAGACAAGCACCTCCACCGCCGGTGCCCCGAACACCGCAGCACGGAAGATCGCCGTCGTAGGTTCCGGCTACATGGGCGGCGGCATCGCCCAGGTCCTGGCGCTCGGCGGCGCCCGTGTTGCCTTGGCGGACGTTTCCGCCGAGGTGGCACAGAAGAACTTCGACCGTCTCCTGGAGGAATCGGACCAGTTCATTAAGGACGGCCTGTTCCCCGAGGGCTCCACTGAGATCCTCAAGCAGAACCTGTGGGCTGCCAAGGACATCGAGGAAGCCGTGGCCGATGCCGACTTCATCGAAGAGGCAGTGCCGGAAGTCCTGGAGATCAAGCACCAGACCCTGGCCCGGATCAGCGCCGCTGCAAAGCCGGACGCCCTGATCGGTTCCAACACCTCCACCATCTCCATCGCCGCGCTGGCTGAGGCTGTCACCAACCCGGAGCGTTTCCTGGGCGTGCACTTCTCCAACCCGTCCCCGTTTATCCCGGGCGTCGAGGTCATCCCGCACGCAGGCACGTCGGCTGCGACCGTTTCCGCATCGCAGGAAATGGTGCACGCCGCCGGCAAGCAGACCGCCGTCGTCAAGGATGTCACCGGATTTGTCCTGAACCGCCTGCAGTACGCGCTGTTCCACGAGGCAGCCCAGCTGGTTGAGCAGGGCATCGCAACCGCCGACGACGTCGACACCCTGGTGCGTACGACGTTCGGCTTCCGCCTGCCGTTCTTTGGCCCGTTCGCCATCGCCGACATGGCCGGGTTGGATGTCTACAACTTCTGCTACAAGTCGCTGCAGACCAGCTTCCCGGAACGCTTCGCAACGCCGAAGATCCTCACCGACCTCGTGGAAGCCGGCAAGCTCGGCACCAAGACCGGCGCAGGTTTCCTCAACGTTCCCGCCGAGCGCACCCCGGAACTCATCGCGTACCGCAACAAGGCTTACGTGGCCATGCAAAAGCTCATTGAAGAGCTTGGCCCGGCACCCATCAACTGATTCCACCAAGGAGAAATCCCATGACTTTCCCCGCTGAGCGCACCGCCATCGTCACCGGCGCTGTCTCCGAACGCGGCATCGGCCGCGCAACCGTGAACTACCTGGCCGCACAGGGCTGGAACATCGGCATCATCGACCTTGATGATGCCGCTTGCAAGGCAGCCGCCAAGGAAGTTGCCGCCGAATTCGGTGTCAAGGCCCACGGCGTTGGCGCCAACGTGGCCAGCGAAGCCGAGGTCCGTGCAGCCATCGACGAACTCGAGGCTGAACTGCCCCAGATCGTTGCCCTGGCCAACGTGGCCGGCGTCAGCTCGCCCATCGGCTACCTCGAGCTGGAACCGGCCGAATGGGACCGTGTCCTGAGCATCAACCTCAACGGCGTGCACTACGCCACCCGCCGCGTTGCCGAGTCCATGGTCAAGAACAAGATCGGCCGCATCGTCAACATCTCCTCCGTGTCCGCACAGCGCGGCGGCGGAACGTTCTCCAAGACCCCCTACTCGGTGGCGAAGGCCGGAGTGATCGGCCTGACGCGTGCCACGGCGCGCGAGCTTGGTCCGTACGACATCACGGTGAACGCGATCTCGCCCGGCCCGATCGACACCGACATCATGGGTGGAACCCTGAGCGAGGAACGCAAGGCCGAACTGACCCAGGACCTTGTAGTGAACCGCGTGGGCAGCACCCGCGACATCGCAGCAGCCATCGCCTTCCTCATCAGCGAGGACTCCGGATACATCTCCGGACAGACGCTGAATGTGGATGGCGGGCTGTACATGCACTAGGCCCGGCATGAGGACCTGGACCAAAGAACGCAAGATCTACCTCGCCGTGGGCATCCTTGCCTGCGCCGTGGGCGTATTCCTGATTGCTTTCACACGCTGATAACCCGCTCCGGTTATCACCCCCCAACTGACTACTCAAAGAGGAGTTTCCATGTCCGTTGCCTCAACTTCCACTAAGGAGTTGCTGGATTCGCCGGTACTTAAGTCGGCTATTTCCAAGGCTTCGAAGCGACTGATGCCCATGTTGGTCATCTTGTACATTGTCGCCTTCCTTGACCGCACCAACGTGGGCTTCGCAGAAGCTGCGCTGGAAGTGGACAGGGGCATCACCGCCGGCGCGTACGCACTGGGCGCAGGCATCTTCTTCATCGGCTACGCGCTGTTCGAGATCCCTTCCAACCTGTTGCTGACCAAGTTCGGCGCCAAGGTGTGGCTTGCCCGCATCGCCATCACGTGGGGCATCGTCTCGGCCTGCTTCGCGTTCGTGCAGGGTGAGACCTCGTTCATCATCCTCCGGTTCCTGCTGGGTGTTACCGAAGCAGGCCTGTTCCCGGGCGTCATCATGTTCCTCGCCGCCTGGTTCCCCAACAAGGTCCGCGTGAAGATGTTCGCCATCTTCTACCTGGCACAGCCGTTCTCCCAGATGATGGGCGCTCCGCTGTCCGGTTGGCTCATTAACATCGGCGACCAGGTTCCCGGTGTAGAAGGCTGGCAGGTCATGTTCTTCGTTGAAGGCATGCTCGCAGTCCTTGCAGGTATTGCAGCTTTCTTCTTCCTGATCAACAGCCCGCAGGAGGCCAAGTTCCTTACCAAGGAAGAAAAGACCGCCCTGAGCGATGTCATGGCACTGGAAGACACGGTCAAGGAAGAGTCCGGTCCCCGCGGCGTCCTCGCCTCCATGAAGAACGGACGCGTGTGGTATTTCACCGTTATCTACTTCTGCCTGCAGATCGCGGTGTACGGTGTGACGTTCTACTTGCCGCAGCAGGTTGCCCAGTTGACGGGCCAGAAGGTGGGACTGGCAGTTGGTCTCCTGTCCGCCATCCCGTGGTTCTTCGGCATCTTTGCTTGCTACCTCATCGGTAAGGCAGCCAACAGCGTGGTCCGCCGTCGGCGCTGGGGTACGGCACTGTTCGTTTCCACTGGCCTGTGCATCTTCGGATCCGCGTGGGCGGGGGCCAACCAGCAGCCTGCTTTGGGCATCATCTTCATCACCCTCGCAGTCTGCAGCTTCCTCTCAATCGGCCCGATCTCCTGGTCCTACCCGACCGCGTTCCTCACCGGTACCGCCGCAGCTGCAGGCATCGGCCTCATCAACTCCCTGGGCAACCTCGGTGGCTTCGTAGCACCGATCCTGCGCACCACGGTCAACGAGGTCACGGCCTCGGACACCGGAACCATGGGTGTCTACGCGCTGGGTGTCCTGCCGTTCCTGGCAGCCATCATGATGTTCGGCACCAAGCGTTTCAACAACAAGGCCGACGAATTGCTGGGTAAGTGAGCCTTTCCAACGCCTCCTCCGGCGCTCTGTACATCGGTGTCAGCACCAAGATGTACATGGGCTACGCGCAAACATTGGCGTGGCTTGAGCGACTGAACAAGGAAGTGGACGCCCGTCCGGCCCTCGCGGCCGGGCGGGTTGTCCCGTTTGTCATCCCTTCATTCCCGGTTCTTCCCGCCGCTGCGCAGCAGCTCGAAGGCACCCCCGTGGTTCTGGGCGCGCAGGACTGCGGCTGGGCTGACGGTCCCTGGACCGGCGAAGTGTCCCCGTCGATGTTGGCCGAACTGGGCGTGGGAATGGTGGAGATCGGGCACGCGGAGCGGCGCAAGCACTTTGCCGAAGACGATGCCACCATCGCACTGAAGGTCCGGGCCGCCGTCGATCATGGCGTGACGCCGCTGCTGTGCGTGGGCGAGACGGAGCTGGCAGAGCCCGGCGCCGCAGCGAAGACTGTTTTCGAACAGGTTTCGGCAGCAGTTTCCGGAGACTGGGCTGTGGCCGGCAGGATCGTTGTGGCCTATGAGCCCGTCTGGGCCATCGGAGCGGCCGAGCCGGCTTCTGCGGACTACGTTTCCGAGGTAGTGGCCGGTGTGCGGGCGCTGCTGGCAGAGCATGGTTTGGCGGGGCTGCCCATCATCTATGGCGGTTCGGCCAAGCCCGGACTCCTCCCGCAGCTTTCGGGTGTTTCCGGGCTCTTCCTGGGCCGATTCGCGCACGATCCCGCGAACTTTGGAAGCGTGCTGGACGAGGCCCTGGCCCTGACCAACTAAATCAACTAACTGGCAGTAGGGGTTGTTCTGGACGCTCAGAACAACCCCTACTGCCAGTTACTTGGGGGAGCGGGCTATTCGGGGGAGCAGAGGGCAACGAAACCGCCCAGGTTCTCAAGTCCCTCCGGATGCGTCGGGCGGTAGTTGGTCAGTTCGGGCGAACGCACGACGACGGCACGCCACTTGCCGCGCGACACCGCCACATTGATCCGGTTGCGTGACAAGAGAAACTCCATTCCCCGGGGTACTTCCCCCGCGGCGGAGGCGGCCATGGAGACGACCACCACCGGCGCTTCCTGGCCTTGGAACTTGTCCACGGTGCCTACCCGGACCTTGCCGAGTCCAGCCTCGCGAAGGTGGTGCTTGATCAGCTGGACCTGGGCGTTATAGGCAGCAACCACCAAAATGTCCGTCTCCTGGAGCGGGCGGGGGGATCCTTCCTGCTCGGAAGGATCACGCCAGTCCAGGCCGAGGTGGGCCTGGACTTGGTGGACTACTTCCTGTGCTTCCTCCCGGGACGAGGTCGAATTGCCGGAGTGCTCCACGTAGACACACGCGACCCCCGGAGCGGCGCCCTCCAAGGTGCGTGCCGATGCCGCCTCCGCAGCCCGAAGCCGGCCATCATAGGAGAGCTCGGACACGGCCTGGCACAGCGCCGGATGCATGCGCCAGGACAGGGCCAGAAAGTACCCAAGCTCGGCCGGCAAGGTGTTGTGGCCGTCCGAGAGCCAGCCGAGTGCCGACTCGTTCACGGGTTCCGGATGTGTTCCTTGGGTAACCTGCGGAAGTTGCTGTGGATCTCCCAGAAGCAGAAGCCGCTTGGTGGCCCGGCTGACGGCCATGGTGTTGGCGAGCGAGAACTGCCCGGCTTCGTCAATGACCAGCAAGTCCAAGGACCCCGGCGGGACCTCTTTGCCCACCATGGCCCAGGCCGTGCCACCAATCAGGGCGCCACCGGGCTTGGCCAGGATGTCGGTGACATCTGCCTTACCGCAGCCCTCCCACGGCACAGGCTCGCCATGTTTGACCTCCTTGGCTACCCGCAGTGGGTCCACGCCGGCCTTCTCCACGGCAGCGCACAGCATGTTTTCCACCACGGCATGGGACTGTGCCACTACTCCGACTTTCCAGCCCTCGTCCACCAGCCGTGCCAGGACGTGTGCACCAACGTGGGTCTTCCCGCTGCCCGGAGGACCCTGCACGGCCAGGTATGAGTTGTCCAGGTCCTTTACCGCAGCCGTGATCGCTTCGATGTATCCGTCCGGGCCGGGGGATACCGGCGGCAGCGCGCTCAACGTGCGGAGCCTGGGCGGGTTCCTGCGGATCATGTCCAGGGCAGGGTGGTCCGGCCAGTCCGGCAGGGAGTCCCGCAGCCGCGTGGCGAGGGCGGCCAGTGCAGCCCTTTGTCCTGTAGTGAAGATGGGCTGGCTGGGAGTGAGGGCCATGGGGAGTTGCTGGAACTCCGAAGAATCATTCCGCAGCCCTTCCTTGACGATGACGAACTCGAAGTCCTCTTCCTCGCCGGTCTCCACGACCTCTGTGCCGTCCCACCCACTCCGGCCCAGAACGGACGACTCCTTTCCGACCAACGCATCAGGCAATGGCGGCCCGTACATTCTGAAGTACTTCTTGCCAACCTCCAGTCCTGCCCCGTCACCTGAACGGCCCACCAATTTCAGGATCCGCGCCGGATTACTGCGGGGACTTGGCTTGGCCCAGTCCTGCAGCACCTCGCCGTCCTTGACGATAAAGAGATCGCGCGCGTCGTCCCACTGCGAGGTGGGCTTCTCGAGGCGATCAAAATGCCCCCACCAGTACTGCTTGTCCTCGCGGCGGTGATACCCGACTCCTGCCGCCACGATGCCAATGGCCTTTGCATCCGCCGAAGCACGCTGGTCCTCGGGCAAACCGTCCAGGTAGTCGAACAGCGCCTGTTCCTCCGGCGCCGCTTGATACTTTTCCGGGTCCGACGCGGGCTGGGCCTCTCCTGCCGGCGCCTCCCCGGCCGCGGCATCAAAAGCACCGGGAACAATGCCCCGCTCCGCACCACGTGCCAGCAACCAGTTCCGTAGCTCCAGCGTGGAGAGGCAGTCGTATTCGTTGTAGTCACGGATGCTTTCAAGGATGGCCGCGGCTTGGTCGACTTGGCCCGTATCCCTTGCCGTGCAGTAATCCGCATAGGCCACCACCGATGCACCGGCGTCGGTGACCTCTCCGGAGCGGAGGTGCCGGCCCATGTACAAGGGCTCCAGTTTCTTGATGCTGTAGGAGTTCTCGGACACCCGGATGCTGTGGCGGACGGTGTCGTACAGGTCCACCAGCACGCCTTGCCGCAGGAGATCGTCGACGGCGGATTCTCCCAGCACGTGAGTAAGGGAGAGATTGCGGAGGGCCGTTTTCTCGTAGGCCGCGTAGTGGTAGATGTGCATGCCCGGGAACTGGGCGCGGCGCTTGGCCACGTAATCCAGGAAGTCAACGAATGCCTGTCCCTCTTCGGACCGTGAATGCGCCCAGAAGGGTCTAAATACCGGCGTGGCTCCCGGCTCCTGGGGGTTCTCGATGACGCCGAAAAGGTACTCCAGCCCCCACTTGCCGGACACTGGATCCTGCCACAGGGGATCGCCCTCGAAGTCGAAGAAGATGTCGCCCGGATCAGGTGCAGGGAGCCTGGCGAGCGTGTTGTCCGGCAGGATGTTGTAGCTGACGGACCTGGCCTCGCCTGCTTTGTCCGTGTAATTGACCGTTCCGTCAGGGGATCCGACGCCGGTCTGGAGCCGGGCCTGCTCGCGCAGCCGCAGCAGGGTGTGGTCGTCTTCGACAGGCAGGACGGCCAGTTGGTCGATGGTGGTGACGCCTGATTCGATCAGTTTCTTCCGGCGGCTGATCCTCATGCCTGCCACCATCAGCAGGTCCCGGTGAAGCTGGACCTGCTCCGCACAGTAATCGCACCGCCCGCATGCTGTGAAGCGGGAGTCGCCCCACGCCACAGGCCCGGACTCCGCGATGTGGGTAGCGGTCAGATTCAGGAATCGGCGGCGGCGTTCTTTGAAGACCGGCAGGATCTGTGACAAGGGGTGGTCACTGTGCTCGCGGTTGCCCAGGACCAGCGTGACCACGGGATCGGGGGTGATGCCGGCCTGAAGGAGCTGGTCCCCGTACGCCGCCAGCTGAAGGAGCGCAGTGACTTTGGCATGACGGGCCAGCTTGGTGTCAAAAACCGCGTACTCGCCGCCGGGTTTCCGGACGAGGAAGTCCGATCTGCCGTGGAACGTACCGTCGAAGAACGCCGCCTGAAAAACGACGTCCGCACCGGAGCGGAGCGCCGTGATTGATTCCGCATGCTTGGCAGTCAGGGTGGCGCGGTCCATCGCGGTGGCGGGTTCGACGTCGTAAACGCCTCTTCCCGTCTCCGCGTCCCAAGGTCCGTACTCCGCAATGAAGTCGTCCAAAACCCTGTGCTCGTGGACATCCCCCAGCTTGGCGGTCCTTTCCAGCATGGCGTCCGGGGTAAAGGAAGCAACGGGGGAGCGCCCGAGTTTCTCGTCGAGTTTGCGGAGCAGCTGGTACTCGCAGGTTGCAGCAATGACGAGGTCGCTGGCGGAGAAGACCAGGTCCTGCGGTGCGCCCGCTGCCTCCGGATCGAGGAAGAACACGGTACTACTCCTAACGCCGAGCAAAGCTGAAACCCTTGCAGCCAAGCTACCAGCGGGCTCGGACAATTTAGCGTGCCGCCGTTCTAGACTGCCCCCATGACTGAATCGACCCACGCCACAGATGCAGCCTTCGAAGCTGCCTACCAAGCCGCGCAGAAGAGCCTGAGCGAAGGCGGCATTCCCATCGGCGCAGCGTTGGCCCGTGACGGGAAGGTCATTGCCAGCGGCCACAACGAACGGGTGCAAAACGGCGATCCGATCGCCCACGGCGAGATGTCGGCCCTCAGGGCCGCGGGCCGTCAGAAGAGCTACCGGGATACCACGCTCTACACCACCCTGGCACCGTGCGCGATGTGCACCGGAACCATCATCCAGTTCAAGATTCCGCGCGTGGTGGTGGGCGAGGCGGAAACCTTTCCGGGCGAATTCGACCTCCTCCGTTCCCGCGGCGTGGAGGTGGTGGTGTTGGATGATCCCCGCTGCGTCGACATGATGCGCACGTTCCAGGAAGAGCATGCCGAGCTCTGGGCCGAGGACATCGCCGAATAGGTCACCGGCGGCCAAGAGGAGTTCAACAAAAGCGCAAAGAAGGAGCGACGGCGGCACCAAGGGCGGGGTGCCGCCGTCGCCGGCTGCTGGGAACCGCGGCTCAAAAAGCCATCCGAAGGCTATTTGGCGGGCTTCCTCGGAGCCGACCGGCGGGAACGGGCCGCCGGGGTTGAAGGGATGAGTTCCTTGACCTGAGCCACTACGGAGGCATGTGCGCCGCGGCTTCCCAGGTCCTTGGCGAGGGTTTCCACCTCCGACTTTGCAGCTGCGGCGTCATCGGACTTCGCGTGCAGGTCAGTGCGCAACTCCACCAGCTTCCGGTAGGCCAGGTTGCTGCTCCGGCCGCCCTCCTGCTGGTAACTGGCAAGGACCGGTTCGGTCAGGCTGAGTGCCCTCTGCGGGTCCGCGCTGTGATGCTTCACCATCTTGTCCTTTTGCCTGCGGTAGAAGTCATCGCCCACGGACTGCGCGACGGCGGTGGCCGCCTTTACGCCCAAAGGCGCGCCGCTGAAGCGCTCGGCTGCCTCGGTCAAGGCATCCAGGCCCCGGCTCAGGTAAGGCGACATGGAACCCTCGAACGCGAGGGTGAGCCCAACCTCGCGGGTGAAGAACTCCGGAGCAAAGCGGTCTTCCTCCTTGGAGACGGGGAAACCGACCCGCAAAGGCAAGGTGTTGGAGGCTTGGACGACGCCGTCGGTGCTGTACACGGCCCGGACCAAATACTGGCCCGGCTGGTCGAAGACAAAGCCGACCGTCCCATAGGCCAGCTGTACCAACTCGCTGTAACGGTCGCTGCCGTCGCTTCCGCCATCGGTCGGTGCCGGCGCGAGGGTCACCAGTTCCGGTAGGCCATAGAAGCAGACAACCGATTCGTGCAGCACTACGGTCCCGTCAGGTTTCTGGACGTAGACGCTGGTGTTCCCGTACCGGGGATCCAACCGCGAGTCCACCAGCACCGGGGCGTCGCCCGTGTTCCGCAACCGGAACTCGACGGCTACAGGTTCCATGTAGTCGAAGTAGTCCTTGGCCGAAAGAGTCAGCTCGATGTCGCTTCCCGGCCCGGACACGGTCATGGCGCCCGGTGGAGATTCCAGGTGGCCACCGGAGGCCCAAGGGTCACCGCCCATGATGACGGCGGCGCGGTCGCCGTGGCGGATGTGGAGCAGTTCGTCGTCGTCGAAACGGAACCGGAAGTTGCCCCAGAACGCATCGGCGCCGTTGCGCTGATCGTATTTCCAGTCGTAGTTCATCCAGGACAGGGAATCCGGGCGGGCTTTATCCCACGCGTGCAGGAAATTGAAGGCGTGTCCGGCCTCATGGACCCAGGTATAGAGGAAGTGGCGCATGGCCCACGCCTCGTCCTGGGTGGCGGGGTTGCTGACGAGGTTGGTGAACCAGGTGTGGTTGCGGAAAACCGCGAAACCCTGGCGATCGGGTCCCCGGCCTGCGCCGCCAAACCCGGCAGCGGCGTCGAACATGATGCCGCCCACGCCTGCGGAGTCGAACAGTCCTGCCTGGACGCCCCAGAGGTTCCACGCGGGCCAGCCGGAGTTGTACTTGCCGAAGGAGGTCTCCATGGCATCATGCAGCTCACCGACGCTCCACGAAGCGAAACCGGGAGCGCTGTCGTCAATCACGGTATGGACGGCGTCGATGGTGACCGCAATTCCGGCGTCTTTATAGGAGGACTCGATCGTCAGCGTCCGTTCGGCCAGATCGGCCGGCCTGTTGTTGTGCCCGTGGCTGTTATAGACGGGCACTTTCGGTTCGATATCCACCGACTGGCAATAGTCCAGTTCAAGGTTCACGTCCCTGAAGCAATCAGAGCGGTACTTGCAGGCATACGGTGCCCCCGCGACGCCCCCGCCCGTGAACGTGGCAACCGCGCCGGTGATGGCGCCGTTCGACCAGGAGACAATAACCTCCACTGAGGTCACCGGGTGCGTGCCTTTCCAGAAGCGCACAGTGCCGGTGATGTGGGCATCGGACTTGTTGATGGTCACCACCGGAGCATCGACGATCCATGATTCGACGTACGTCTTCACTACCTGGGTGAGCCCGCCGACTTTCACAGTCCGGGTACTGAAGAAGTCCCCGCTGACTTTGTTCAATACGGGAGATTCGACGCCTTGGCGGGGATCGACGTCGAGCCTTAGTTCAACTGCGCTGCCAACAGGCCCGGTGACGGCCTGGTTGCCTTCATACCTGCCGCTGATGGCGGCGGTCCGCCAACAGCGCCACCAGTCCTCCGATGGCCAGGGGAACGAGGCGGGAGACGGCCCGGGTGCGGGAGGGAACGGAATGGCTGAGGGGTGGTGGGGGACAGGGTCAAGGAGGGTGCTGGGGACGTTGGGGGTGTCCATGGGAGGATCTTTCTCGCGCTGCAAGCAATCAATATTTGCCCAAGCCGTTCGCGGCTAACGCGGCCTGTGGGCCGGTCCGGGGCGGACGGTGACGGCGTGACGGCTCGGGGGCAGGCGGTGCGAGTGGGGAGTCCTGAGGAGGTTGAGGGCCGTGCCCGGAAGCCGTGAATAACCCACAACGGATGATACTCCAGCGAATGGATTATTTGAATAGACCTGGTGGGAAAATTCGTTGCGGGGACCGCCTGCGCGCCTAGCCAGTAGTAGCCGCCCGGCGTAGTCTGGCATCATCGGCGTCGGTGCCGAGGACCCCATCTGCAATACCCCCGAGGACCCCGTAGCTCCCGCGTCGAGAACCCATTCGATGAAGGAGGACCCATGAGTGTCGTACGTGAATTCATGACCACAGATGCCAAGTGCGTCGTCGAGGACCAGACTCTTGAAGTGGCCGCCCGCATGATGCGGGACATGGACTGCGGTTCGCTTCCCATCTGCGGCAACGACGGCAAACTGACCGGCGTCATCACCGACCGCGACATTGTGGTCAAGTGCATCGCCGAAGGAAAGGATCCCCGTCAGGTCCTTGCCAGCGAACTCGCCCAAGGCAAGCCGTACTGGATCGACGCTGATGCCAACGTTGACGAAGCCATCCGCATGATGGAAGAACACCAGGTGCGCCGGCTACCTGTCATCAGCAACCGCGCCATGGTGGGCATCATCAGCCAAGGGGACATCGCCCGCAACTACAGCGAGCAGCGCGTCGGTGAACTGGTGGAGCACATTTCCGCCAAGGAGCACATGGCCCACTAGCCGCCGCGCGGGCCGCGCGTGCCGCCCTTCCGGAGGCGCGGCCCGGCGTTACCAATCCAGCCGCCGCGAAGCGCTCCCTAGAGGAACGCCTCGCGGCCCGTTCCTTCGCGCAGCACCAGCTCGCCCTCCTCGATAGAGACGATCAGGCTCTTGGGCTTACCTGCCAGCTTCCTGCTTGCGCTGAGATTCCGACTCCTGACTTCCACCCCCACGGTGGCGCCCTTCGCGGGAAGTTCCACCGTCATTTCACCGGCCATGCCCAGCAACATTTTGGTGGACACCTCCCGCTCCGACGCAGCTTCCTTGCCGTTGACGGTAACTGTCACGTCATCGGATTCGAAGCCGTCCTGGAGGATAATCAGCAGTTCCTGCATGGTCCAACTACAGCACTAACGCGGCCCTCGGGATAGGGCCGGACCTGAAAGTGTCGGCCGGGTGAGGCAAACTGTCATGGTGACTCAACTTCTCCAACACCAGTCAGCCGACTCTGCCATCCACCAGCTCATCGCCAAGGAATTGGGCGTCCAGGCCTGGCAGGTCAAGGCCGCGGTGGAACTGCTCGACGCCGGATCAACGGTCCCCTTCATCGCCCGCTACCGCAAGGAAGCCACCGGGACGCTGGATGACACCCAGTTGCGCGACCTCGAAGAACGCCTCCGCTACCTGCGCGAACTGGAGGATCGCCGGAAGGCAGTGCTCGAGGCGATCGCAGCGCAAGGAAAGTTGACCCCCGAACTCGAGGCCGCCGTCGTCGGGGCCGATACCAAGGCGCGGCTGGAGGACATCTACCTCCCCTTCAAATCCAAGCGGCGCACCAAGGCGCAGATCGCCCGCGAAGCCGGACTCGAGCCGCTCGCCCACTCCCTGCTGGCCAACCCGCAACTCAGTCCCGAGGCCGAGGCCGCCAAGTACCTCAACGCCGGGCACTCCATCGAAGATGCCGCTGCTGCGCTCGCCGGGGCGCGGGCCATCCTTGTGGAGCGGGTGGCACAGGATCCGGACCTTGCCGAGGACCTCCGCGAACGGTTGTGGACCCAAGGCCGCATGGTTTCCCGCGTGAAGAAGGGCAAGGAAGCCGAGGGCCAGAAGTTCAAAGACTACTTCGAGTTCACGCAGGTGCCATCGGGCATGCCCTCGCACCGTGTGCTCGCGCTGTTGCGCGGTGAGAAGGACGGCGTCCTGGAGTTGGATCTCGCCGAAGCGGACCCCGCCGACGACGACGCCCTTGCCGCCGCCCGTACGCGGTACGAGAACGCTGTGGCCAAGTCCCTCGGGGTCGCCAACCAGGGCCGGCCCGCTGACCTGTGGCTCACCCAAACGGCGCAGCTGGCGTGGCGCGGACGCATCCTTGACCGGCTCACGACGGACCTTCGCGGGCGTATGTTCGCCGACGCCGAGGACGAGGCCGTCCGCGTCTTCGCAGCCAACCTGCGCGACGTCCTGCTCGCGGCGCCTGCCGGCAACCGGGCCACGCTGGGTCTGGACCCGGGACTCCGAACGGGCGTGAAAGTGGCCGTTGTTGACGGTACCGGCAAGGTAGTGGCAACGGACACTATCTACCCCCACGCCCCCGCCAAGAAATGGAACGAGGCCCTGGCCACCTTGGGACGGCTCGCCAAGCAGCACAACATCGAGCTGGTGGCCATCGGCAACGGCACGGCTTCCCGGGAGACGGACAAGCTCGCCACGGAGCTCATCAAGTCCCTCGATGCCGCCGGTGTGAAAGGCGTCCAGAAGCTGGTGGTGTCCGAGGCCGGCGCGTCCGTGTACTCGGCCTCGGCGTTGGCAGCGTCCGAGCTGCCGGGAATGGACGTCTCGCTCCGCGGTGCCGTGTCCATCGCCCGTCGCCTCCAAGACCCGTTGGCGGAGCTGGTGAAGATCGAGCCCAAGTCGATCGGCGTGGGCCAGTACCAGCATGATGTCACTGCATCCAAGCTGGACCGCTCCCTGGATGCCGTGGTGGAGGACTGTGTGAATGCCGTGGGTGTGGACGTGAACACGGCCTCACCGGCCCTCCTGAGCCGGGTGGCCGGTGTTGGACCGCTGCTCAGCGAAAACATTGTGGCCTACCGGAACCAGAACGGCCCGTTCGCCAAGCGCAGCGATCTGAAGAAGGTGCCCCGGCTGGGAGCCAAGGCCTTTGAACAGTGCGCCGGCTTCCTTCGGATCACCGGGGGAGTGGAACCACTGGACGCCTCCAGCGTGCACCCCGAGGCCTACTCGGTTGCCCGCAAAATCCTCGCGGCGGCCGGTGGAGGTCCTGCTACTGCACTGGACCCGCAAGCCTTTGTTGACGGCACATTCGGTTTGCCCACCGTGAAGGACATCATGTCCGAACTGGAAAAGCCGGGCCGTGACCCGCGCCCCGCGTTCGAGGCGGCTTCCTTCTCCGAGGGCATCGAGAAGATCTCGGACCTCAAGCCCGGCATGATCCTTGAAGGCACCGTCACCAACGTTGCGGCATTCGGTGCGTTCGTGGATGTTGGAGTGCACCAGGACGGGCTGGTTCACGTCTCTGCGCTGTCCAACAAGTTCGTGTCCGATCCCCGCGAGATCGTGAAGTCCGGGCAGGTTGTCAGGGTCAAGGTGCTCGAAGCCGATCCCGAGCGGAAACGGATCTCCCTCACGCTTCGGCTGGATGATGAGCCGGGCGCTTCGGGCGGCCGCGGACGCGCCGGAGGCCAGCGCGGCGGTGCCGGAGGGCAAGGACAAGGGCAGCGCGATCGCCGGCAGGAAAGCGGTCAGCGGCAGGGCAATCCCCGCAACGCCAACCCTCGGCAGGGCAGTGCCGCGCCCGCAGACACGGCCATGGCGGAAGCCCTCCGACGCGCCGGCCTGGGCAAGTAACCAGGCAAGTAACCGGGCACAAAAAGTCACCCAACTGGGTCGCAGTACTGCGCGTTTTGACCGCTCTAAACGCGCTTAACTGCGACCCAGTTGGGTGCCGGACTACGCCTTTGCCGCCAAGGCCTCCCAGGCTTTGCTCTTCAGCTCCGAACGCTCCTTGCGTGCCACGATTGCTTCGTCCTGGCTGACGGCAACAAACGTGGTGACCGTGCCGGGGGCTGCACGGGCCACAAGGTCCATGTCCGCGCTGATGACGGTGGCGACCATCGCGTAGCCGCCGCCGGAAACAGCATCCCGGTGCAGGATGATGGGCTGGGTGCCGCCGGGAATCTGGATGGATCCCACCGCGTAGCCGGCATCGACGATGTTGGAGGGGTCTGATCCGGCGCCGAACGGTTGCTCGCGTTCTTTCCATTCGACCCCCGGCCCGGAGTAGCGGAGGCCCATCCGGTCGGCCACGGGGGTGACTTTCCATTCGCCGTTCAGGAGGTTCTCCTTTCCGGTGTCCGTGAGCCGGTGGTCGTAGAGGCCCAGGACAATCCGCACGGTTTGCTCTTTGTCGTAGGACGGCCGGAAGTGCTCAGGCATGGCTTGGACTGCTGGAAGGTCACCGGTCGGCTCGCCCACCGGCACCAGGTCCCCGGCTTCGAGCTTCCTGCCGTTGAGCCCGCCAATGCCGCCAAGGACATAGGTGGACCGGCTCCCGAGGACTACGGGGACGTCGATTCCGCCGCGGACCGCGATGTAGTAGCGCGTGCCACCCTGGATGACGCCGAAGCTGAGTTCGTCGCCGGCCTTGAGCTGGAGTTGCGTCCACTGCGGCTGGGCTTGTCCGTTGATCTTGACCTCAACGGGAGCGCCGGTAACGGCGATGGTGGCATCGGTGTCTGTCACCAGAACAGGTCCCAGATAGGTGCATTCGAGGACGGCGTCTCCTGCACTGTTTCCTACCAAGGCATTGCCAAGTTCCGCCGAGTACTGGTCCATGGAGCCGCTTTGCGGAATACCCACGTTATAGTAGCCCACGCGTCCTTGATCCTGGACGGTGGTGGCGAGGCCAGGATTCTTGATATCAAATGCCATTGAGGGCCTCCATGAGTTCATGGTTGTAAGCCTGCGGATCAGCCAAAGCCTTGGACGCGTCGAAGGTGACGGGGACTTGGCGGTAGCGGTACGTTCCGTCGTCGACCTGCGCCTGGATTGCGTTGTACTCGTCTTCGGTGACTGGCTTGAACTTGACGATGTCGCCGGGCCTGAAGAAGACCATGAAGTCCTTAAAGTCGGCCAGAGACTGCGCAGGATCGTAAATCGGAGCCGCTGCAACCCCGAACATCTGGTAGCCGCCGGCGCCGCGCACGGAGTAGATGGCTGCGAAGCAACCGCCGTGCCCAACAGTGAGTTTCGGTGTGTCAGTGCGCGGGCTGAGGTACTTGGGAACCTGCAGTTGCTTGTCCCGCTCCACCAGTTGGAACAGGAACGGCAGCCCGGCCACGAAACCCACCATGGAGACGAGCCACGGCTGTTCGTGGTGGCGCCGGATGAACTCTGCGGCGTCCTGCAAACCGTTGACCTTCGCGGCGTAATCCAGATCGGTACCGTCCGGCTCCTGATGGAATCCTTCCCGGAAGCGCTGCGCTACTTCCGCTGTGAAGGGATCGTCGTACCAGACGGGCACCTCGATGATCCGGGTCTCCAGCACCTGTTCGTTGTGGTTCAACAGTTCCAGTTCGATGTTCCGGACCGTTGATTCAAGGCTCGACGGCGGCAGGACGTCGGGATTGAACCTCACCAGCAGTGACGCATTGGCCGGGCAGATGTCGACGACGCCGGGCAGCGCAGCGTCCGACAGTTTCCTGGCGATGGACATCACCTTGAAGTTGGCCGCCAGGCTCATGGATTCGTCGACCTCAACGAACAGGAACTCGTCGCCGCCCCATGTGTACCGTGCTTCCTTCAGGACCGGGCTTGGGCTTGTCATTTCGCCTCCAACAGATCGGGAGCGGACTCGATGAACTTGGAGTGGTGGGTGACCGTCGCGAATTCGGGGCGGGCCAGCAGCATCTTGTGCACAGGTACCGTGGTTTTGACGCCTTCGACGTGGACGTGGTCCAAAGCAGCGAGGGTGGCGGCGATGGCGGAGTCCCGATCGGCCGCGTGGACAATCAACTTGGCCAGCATGGAGTCGTAGAACGGACTCACCACGGATCCGGTGTCCACACCCGTGTCCACGCGGATTCCTTCGCCGGTGGGCCATTCAAGGGAGTCCAGGCGCCCGGGGCTCGGGAAGAAGTTGTTGCCCGGGTCCTCGGCGTTGATCCGGCACTCGATGGCGTGCCCGGTGAACGTGATGTCCTCCTGGCTCAGGGACATGGAACCGGTTCCTGCGATCAGCAGTTGCTCGCGGACCAGGTCCACCCCGGTGATCTGCTCCGTGATGGGGTGTTCCACCTGGATACGGGTGTTCATCTCGATGAACGCAGCCTCATGGTTCAGGGGGTCGTACAGGAACTCCACGGTGCCTGCGCCTTGGTACCCGCACTGCCGGGCAAGCTCCACGGAGGACTCGCGGATGGTCCGGCGCACGGAGTCGGGGAGGTCCGGTGCGGGAGCCTCTTCGATGACCTTCTGCGATCGGCGTTGCATGGAGCAATCCCGGTCGCCCAGGTGGATGAAATTGGTGCCGTCGCCCAGGATTTGGACTTCCACGTGGCGGGCGTGCTCCACGAAGCGTTCCAGGTACACCGTGGGGTCACCGAACACGGAGGCTGCCTCGCCGCGGGCCATCTCGATGGTTTCCAGCAGTTCGTCTTCAGCGCTGACGAACCTGATGCCACGGCCACCGCCGCCTGCGGATGCTTTGACCACCAAGGGGTAACCGATGCCGGAGGCAATGGCTACGGCGTCCGCGTCCGGGTCCAGCGGACCGTCGGTACCCCGGAGCACGGGGACCCCGGCTTTATGTGCTGACTCGCGGGCCAGTGACTTGTTGCCCATCATTTCGATGGCGTCGGCGTCGGGGCCCACCCAGATGAGCCCGGCGTCCGCTACTTTGCGGGCGAAGGAAGTGTTCTCCGAGAGGAAGCCGTAGCCGGGGTGTATTGCGTCGCAGCCGGTGTCCAAGGCTGCGGCAATGATCGCGTCCTGGTTGAGGTAGCTGGCGGGGGCGGGGGCGGGGCCCACCACCACGGATTCGTCTGCGGTCCGTGCGGCGAGGGAGGTTGAGTCAGGCTCGCTGACAACAACCACCGTGCCGAGGCCCATGTCCCGAGCCGTGCGGATGATGCGTACGGCGATTTCGCCGCGATTGGCGATCAGCAGTTTCTTCATGATGGGTGCCTATCCTTCGCGTACGACGACGATGGGGTCGCCGGGGTTGACCATGTCGCCTTCGGCCACCTCGAACGATTCGAGGATGCCGGCCACGTCGGACTGGATTTCGGTGAATTGCTTCATGATTTCCACGATGCCCAGTGTCTGTCCCACCTCAATCGTGTCGCCCTCGTTGGCGAACGGCGGTTTTCCTGGGCCGGGCTTTCGGTAGAAGATGCCGGGGAGCGGGGAGACGATGGTTCCCATGGGGTGTTCTCGCTTTCAGAAAAGTGGGGTCGGAAAAGGGGGAAAGGTTCAGCGGGCGTTGAGCACTGCGCGCACGGCAGAGGCAACGGCAACGGAGTTGGGAGCATCGGAGTGGACGCAGATGCTGCCGAAGGTGATGTCCAGTTCGGTGCCGTCGACGGCGAGGACAGGACCGCCGTCGAGCGCTTTTTGCACGCGGTGGGCAGCGGCGTCCGGGTCGGTCGGCTCGGGGCGGCGCTGGATCAAGAGCTCACCGGCGGGTCCGTAGTTGAGGTCTACGTACAACTCGGGGACGAAGTCCACGCCCATGGCCTTGCAGACGGACTCGTGGGCGGTCCCGGCGAGTCCGAAAAACGGGACGCCGAACAGCTTGGCAGTGCCGGCGGCCGCAGCCATGAGTTCCTCGTCGCCGGCCAGCATGCCGTACAGCGCGCCGTGCGGTTTGATGTGGTTCAGCGGCAGGCCGTGCTTCGCCAGGAAGGCCGTCAGTGCGCCTGTCTGGTAGAGGATGATGGATTCGACTTCCTCC
Organism: Paenarthrobacter ureafaciens; assembly: GCF_004028095.1. Lineage (NCBI taxonomy): Bacteria > Bacillati > Actinomycetota > Actinomycetes > Micrococcales > Micrococcaceae > Paenarthrobacter > Paenarthrobacter ureafaciens. The sequence goes on from NZ_SBHM01000007.1 coordinate 2,403,288, forward strand.
GGACGCAGCACCATTCGGCGACGGCCGAATCCCACAGGGTCAGGGAGCCCGGGGTGGGCGCCCACGGCCACGCCGTGTTCCGCGGCAAGCTCCACGGTCCGGTTCATGACGTCCGGATCGCCGGCGTGGTAGCCGCAGGCCACGTTGGCAACATCGATGATGCTCATCAGCTGCTCGTCATTGCCAAACTCGTGGAGGCCCACGCCTTCGCCCATGTCCGAGTTCAGGAGCACGGTCTTCGCAGGGCTGGGCGCAGAAGTGCTTGAGGTCACATTCGTTTGCATGGGGGCAACGCTATCCAAGTGAACTTCGGATAGTAATTGTGCAGGCTGCTGAATCTCGCGCAACGGATTATGATGTCTGCACTATCGGGCGATGATCCGCCTGCAACTGACGGAGGCCCAAATGCGTGTTTCGGACTTGGTGGACGACCCCGACCTCAAGATCGCCCTTCGTGTCCCGGGGAACCCGGGCCGCCTTGCCAGGCCCATCGTCTGGTGCGCCCCCACCGAGCACATGGACCCCACACCGTTCCTGAGCGTCAACGCCTTGGTGCTGACCAACGGCATGGGCCTCAACGTGAAGGACTACCGGATCTGGGACGCTTATGTGGAGCGGCTGATGGCGGTGCCGGTTTCCGGGCTTGTCTTCGGGCTGGGGGCAGCGCACAGCGAGCTTCCTGCCGGCCTGGTGGAGGCCTGCGAAGTTCACGGACTGCCTCTGCTGGAGCTGCCACCCGAGGTGCCGTTCGTGCTGGTCATGCGGCACGTGGAGCACGTCATTGCCACCGAACGGTATGAGGAACTGCGGTCCGGGTGGGAGTTGGCGGATGAATGTACCCGGCTCGCTGCCGAGGGCCGCTCGCTGGCAACGGTCCTGGAGCGCGTTGCCGCTTTCGTCGACGCGCGGGTGACGGTGGTGGACGACGTCGGCTTCGAACTTATCGGGGCCGGGGACGCAGCGGGAGGTACTGCGCGCACAACCCTGCGCATCCCCAGCGGAGAGTCGCAACGGTTCCGGCTGATGATTGAGGGCATCAAGAGCACTGTGGTTTTGCAGCCGATCCTTGGTCCCGTGGCGGCCGTGATCGCGATGCAGCTGAGCTACACCCTGGGCTCGCGGTCGCCTCTCCACTCGAGGGAGGCGGCCCGCTTCATGGAAGCACTGTACGACGGCGGCGTCCGGCCCGGGCAGCTGAAGAAGCTCGCTGCGGAAACCGGGTTTGATCCCGACGATTCCTGGGGTTCCGTGCTCATCGGGGCCTCCAAGGACATTCCGCGCCTGAAATTGCGGGCCATCGCGTGGCGGGCCAGGGTAGGGCTCGAAAGCAATTTCGGCATTGTTCGTTTCATGGAGGAGAAAGGCCTCACCACCCTGTTGGTGCAGCAGAAGCGAGCCACGCCACCGCTGTTCGACATGGTCAAGGACTTCTTCAAGGACGCGCCTGAACTTTCCGTACTCGTCACGGAAAGCTCGACGCTGAACGAGCTTCCGCTGGCCCTCAGCCTCGCCCGACGGCACGTTGGTAAGCCCGGTGTCCGGACCGCCCCGCTCGCAGACCTTGCCGGGATCGTCCAAGGGCTGCCGAGCGCGGGACTGGTCTCGATGTCCGAACGCCTGCTGGCGCCTTTGGCGGCCGACGGCGGCAGTGCCCTGCGTGAAACCCTCGCCTGCTACTTGCGGCACAGCGGGAGTTCCCGCGAAATCTGCGAGGAACTGTTCATCCATCGGAACACCCTGAGCTACCGGCTCCGTAAGATCGAGGACCTGCTGGGGCTGGACCTGTCCGACGGAGAAGTCAGGGCGACGTGCCTGCTCGCGCTGAGTATCGTCGCCGCCAATGCGTGAGGTAAATGTGCAGGCTGCATAACGGGAGACCCCAAAATTGGGCGAAAATCCCGATGCCTGCCTGTGGTGGCCATCACTAGCCTCAGATGCGGGCCATAATTGCCCGCCACGATACGTGAACCTCTTGGAACATCGCTCACGGCGGCAGGAATCCAGGCCCTCTCCGTTCGACCGAACCCTAGGGGTTGCTTTGTCCTACGCAAATTACGTCATGCCGGAAGCACGCCGTGCTCCGCGCTGGTCCCTGACCATGGCCTGGTGGGCTCTTTTCTCGGCCATGTTCTGGATCTATGTGGCCGTTGCCTCCGCAAACGCGGTCGGCACCGTCAACACCATCATCGGCATGGTCCTCACCATCGCCACCTACGGCATCATCAACCTGGTCCTTTCCAGGTATGCGGCCAGGACGGGGCTCACAGTGGAGCTCCTCTCCCGGACGCTGTTTGGAATCGTCGGCTCAGCGCTGGCTTCCCTGATCTTCGCGGCTACGGCCATCTACTACGCAGTGTTCGAGGGATCCATCATCGCGGTGGCGTTCCAGAAGTTCTTCGGCGGTGAGATCACCATGTGGTACGCCATCGTGGTGATCTACGCCCTTCCCCTGGTGGCAGGTGGGGTGCAGAACTGGCTTGACCGGCTCAACGGTTGGTTGCTGCCGCTGTACTTCGCCGGGCTGGTGGCCGTGGTGGTCGCGGCCACGGCGATCCGCGGTGTTCCGGTCGGTTTCCCCGAGGGCATCGCCGACGGTCCCGTTCCGGGCTGGCTGACGTCCTATCTGATCTACATGGGTGTGTGGATCATGATGATGTACACGTTCGACTACGCCCGCATGGCCCGCAAGCAGGACGAGAAGTTCCACGGCCGAATCACTTTTGGCTGGGTCTTCTACGCCTTCACGTTCGGCATCAACGGCCTGGTGGGCATCTACATCATGAGCGCGTGGGGGCTGGAAGGGACCGAGACCGGGGTGGTGGACGCCTTCATCTCATCCCTGGGAATTTTCGGGGTCCTCGTCATCTTCATTTCGCAAACCCGCATCAACACGGCCAACTACTATCTGGCCTCGTCCAACCTGGATGCCTTTGCCACCCGCGTGTTCCGCCTGGCCCTTCCCCGGTGGGTGTGGGTAATCGTTGCCGGCGCCATTGCCTACCTGTTGATGCTCACCAACGTGTTGTCGTACCTGCTCAAAGCATTGGCATGGCAGGGTGTTTTCGTCACCGCCTGGGTAGCTATCGCCTTGGTCTACATCGCCCTGAACCGGCACAAGATCAACGAAGTCCCGGAGATCCGCCGGGAACGGTTGTCCGCCTTCAGCCCGGGAACCGTGGCATGGATCCTTGCGTCCGGAGTCGGCATCTACCTGACCGAACAAACAGCGGCACCCGTGTTGGCGCAGCTGGCGCCGCTCATCACAGTGGCCCTTGCGGCAGGCAGCTATGTGGTGGCCTACCGCCTGAGGAAGCCGCCCGCCATGGATATCTCGGAAGACGTCCATCTGGATGAGGAGCAACTCGTCTAGGCAGCAAACAAACTGCGACAAGCAAACGACGGCGGCAGCCGGGTTCCTTAGAAACAGAACCCGGCTGCCGCCGTCGTGCGTTATGCTGCCGCCGTCGTGGGTTATGTAAAGGCGCCGCAGAAACCGAAGTTACTGCGCGGGTGCGGGAACCGGGAAGAACACGCGGGGGTCCTGCAGCAGTGCGGGGTAGTCGAAGTCGGAGCGCTTGATCACGTTGGTGACCTCGAAGTTGCGGGCGAAACGGCCCTCAACCGTGATGGGCCGGCCTTGGATGAGCCCGACAGCGAACGTCTGTCCACCGTCGAACGGGACTGCGACCTCCGTTTTACCGGGGAGCGTGCTGAAGGCCTGGTCCTGGGCGGCGCGCTTACGCGTGGGCTTCTTCTCCCGCTGCACCGGACGCTTCTTCGGCGCGCCGAGGTTGCGGCGGGACTTCTCTTCCTCGTACACGAACTGGTACTCGTCCGGGCTGGCGACGGGGCGCGCCTTCCCGTGCGGGGGCAGGCTCACGGTCTCCAGTTGCTCCGGCCGGAGCTCACCCACGGGTGCGCGGACGATCCAGAGCCGGTCCTCTTCGGGGTCCTCGGGGTGGAATTCGTGCCGCGGCTCGGGCCAGACGTAATCCAGCCGTTCCTCGATCCCCGGGAAGAGTTCGCGGTAGTGCTTGGGGTCCTTGCCCGCCAGCTTGGACCGGTGGCTGAGGTGCAGTTCTTCCTCGCCAAGCCACCACGGCATGGGGATCTTGGCGGCATAGTCAGGGTGCGCAGCCTGCGGCGCGAACTCCGCGATGTTGTCACGGGTGTTGTCCGGGTGCCCACGCTTGACCCATTCATCCACCATCGCCAGCCCGTACATGGTGAGGGCGGGAACGTGGCCCATCCACATGCGCACAGCGGGGTGGTTCTGCCAGCCGTACTCAGGGATGACCAATGCGCGGAGCACTTGGAGGGCTTCGACGCGCTGCTTGCCGAGCCTTGAGGTGTCCAGCGCGGCGGCGCTCTCACGGAAATCGGCGAAGGGGAGGAAAGTCTGCATCCTTTCAGTTTGGGGGTGCATCGCCGCAGAACCAAGTTGAGTGTCCGGGGACACGCGAAGACGATTCGGCCTAGAGTTGTCGAGTGGAAACTATTGGCGAGAAAACGACGACGACGGCGCCCCCGGTTGCCGAACTGCACCTGCACATCGAAGGGACTCTCCAGCCCGAGCTGATCTTCTCCCTGGCTGAACGCAACGGGATCGACCTTCCGTACCAGGACATCGACGAACTGCGCGAGAAGTACGAGTTCAGGGACCTCCAGTCCTTCCTGGACCTCTACTACGCAAACATGGCTGTCCTGCAGACCGAGCAGGATTTCACGGACATGACCTGTGACTACTTGAAGCGGGCCGCGGCCGGTGGCGTACGCCATGCGGAGATCATGATGGACCCTCAGGCACACGTGTCCCGTGGTGTGGCTTTGGAGACCTGCGTGAACGGCGTGGCCAAAGCGCTGGCAACGTCCAAGGAGGATTTCGGCGTTTCTACGATGCTCATTGCCGCCTTCCTGAGGGACATGCCCGAGGACTCCGCGTTGGACGTGCTGGAGCAGCTCCTTGACATGAACGCACCGATCGCCGGCATCGGGCTGGACTCCGCAGAGGTGGGCAATCCGCCGTCGAAATTTGAGCGACTCTACCAGCGCGCCGGCGAGGCGGGCCTGCGGAGGATCGCGCACGCGGGTGAGGAGGGTCCGGCGTCGTACATCACCGAGGCCTTGGACCTCCTGCACGTCGAGCGGATCGACCACGGCATCCGGTGCATGGAGGACACTGAGGTCGTGCAGCGGCTGGTTGCCGAACAGGTGCCGTTGACCGTGTGCCCCTTGTCAAACGTCCGGCTCCGGGCTGTGGACAAACTCGAAGACCATCCCTTGCCGGAAATGCTCGCCATCGGCCTGAACGTTAGTGTTAACTCCGATGATCCCGCGTACTTCGGCGGCTACGTGGACGACAACTACCAGCAACTGGTGAAAGTCCACGGCTTCTCCGTACCGGAGCAGGCGACTCTGGCGGCGAACTCCATCCGGAGTTCGTTCGCGAGCGATCAGCGCAAAGCGGAGTTGCTGGAGGAAGTCACCCAGTGGGTCAAGGAGTCGCTGCCGCCGCAGTGATTTCGCCGCTGTAGCCGAGACTCCTCCATCACTTGGGGCGTCGTGAATGTCACACTCGGTCACGACACACGGTGTTTACCTTTCGCAGTCGCGGGAATTAACAAATCATTGGCAAACTGCTGGGTGAGTATTCACCCATTGAAGGAGAAGCATGGGCGCGAACACCGCCGAGAACATCAATCATCGTTTGAAGGCCGTACTGGACATCCTCGCCGAGAATGTCTGGTCCGAGGAGAAGCTGAATGCCGGTGAAGTCCTGGCCGAAGCAACCGCCCGCGTTCCGTTCAACGCCCACGAGGCTGAACTGCTGAGCGGCGGGATTCCGCGCGGCCACAAGACCCTGACATCCGCTTCGGCCAAGCTGGTCAAGGCGGGCTGGCTGGTCAAGGGACGTTCCGGCTGGACCATCCCGGAAGAGGGCTTGCGCGCGACCGTCGCCTTCCCGGACGCTGCGGCTTTCGCGGCAGCGCTCGACGCCGGAACCCCCATTCCGGACGATGTCGCCGTCCCGACTGCCCCGCCTGCGAAGCCGAAGACCAAGCGTGCTGCCGGCAAGAAAGCTGCCCCCAAGGCCGCTGCCGCGAAGGAAGCCGCGCCCAAGGCCACGGCTGCCAAGAAGACGACGCGCAAGGCACCGGCCAAGGCTGAAGCTGCATCCGCCGTCGAGACCTTGCCTCAGCCAGAAGCCGTTGCGGTTGCCGGGGACTTCAACAAGATCCTCGGTGCCCCCGAGGATTGGGCTCCCCAGTACGACGAAACCCAGATGGAGTTCAACCCGCTGGTGCAGGTCTGGTCCCTGTCCGCCGAGCTCCCGGCAGGTTTCTACACGTACAAGATCGCGCTGAACCGTTCGTGGAACGAGAACTACGGTGCCTTCGGAGTCCGCGACGGTGCCAACCATGAGTTGAACCACGACGGCGGCCCGGTCACCATCACGTACAGCCACGCAACGCACGATATCGTGGTGGCGTAGCCTCCAACCGCAGTAAGACTCACGAATCCGGCCCTTGTCCGCTGATCCTTCCCTTGTGGGTGGAGCAGCGGGCAAGGGCTGGGTTCGTTAAGGTGGGTCCATGGCAGCAGATGCAGTGAGGCTCACCGCGCGTGTTTCCGGCGTGGTCCAGGGGGTTGGTTTTCGCTACCGGACGGCCCGTAAGGCCGACGAGCTGCTGCTCACGGGCACGGTCCGCAACCTCTCCGACGGCACAGTGGAAGTTGTTGCCGAGGGCCCGCGCCACGACGTCCAACGGCTCCTGGACTGGCTGGATTCTTCCCACGCGCCCGGCCGTGTGGAGCGCGTGGACTCGGAGTTGTCCGAGGCCACGGGCGAATTCGCAGGGTTTGGGATAGCCGGCTAGGTCCCCTACGAGTTGTTTCGTTCTTCAGCCAGGATCGTGGCTGTGTCCGTCGTCAACTTCACGCGATTAATGTTGGCGAAATCCACAGCGGCTGCCGCTGCGGGTCGCACACTTCCCGATTGCAGCAATTGCTGGAACGGTGTTGTGGTTGCCGGAACCTCAACTTCGCTATCGTGGGTCATTTAGCAATCCTAGCGATTGTTCACGGGCTGGTCAGGCGTACATCAACGAGCCCGGGGTAGTCAGGGTTTCACCGGTTTCCAGCCAGGTCTTCAAGCCGGAGAGAATCATGGGCCAGCCGCCGTACAGTTGGTCGTTGGCGCCTTCGCGGAGTTGATCGTGGGTCACGGTGAGATGGCACGAGTCGCCCACCGGCTCGATCTCCCACGTGATGCGCGACGTGCCTTCAGCCTTCACGTCCTCGCCCCACAGTGCGGTCATGGTCTGAACCAGCCGACGCGGGGGATCCACCTCGATGTTCTCACCCTCGCCGAGGGGGGCATCCGCTTTCACGTTGTGCATCTGGAACTTCCCGCCAGGGGTCCAGTCCGAGGTGAACGTGTTTCCGAACTGGTACTTGCTGCGGATCTCGCTGGTGGTGATGGCCTCCCAGAGCCGCTCCGGGGTGGTCTTGATGTAAATCTCGAAGATCTTTTCCATGGGACTTTCCAATCTGGATTTGAGGTCGCTGAGGGCAGCGGCCCATGGCTCCGCATATTTGCTCACCCAACGATCGTGGATGAGCCGGATGGGTACCGGATTCAGGAAGTGCAGTTTTTCACGCCCCCGACGGCGGGTCACCACAAGGCCTGCCTCTTCCAGCAGCTTGAGGTGCTTGGCGATGCCGAAACGGGTCATCTCGAACCGGGCTCCCAAGGCAGAGAGGGTCTGCCCGTCCTCGCGGAACAACTCGTCGAGCAATTCCCGACGGGTTGGATCAGCGAGGGCTTTGAACACTAGGTCCATGAGCCCTACGATAGGTGACCATTTAGTCACATGTCAACGGTTTCTCTTCGGGTTCCCCTCCGCGTTCTCTTCGCGGGGCCGAGGTCGCTGGAAGCGTGCGTGGACGCTGGTCCCTTCGTAGGTCCTGGCACGTTTCCGGCGAACTCGGGAAGGGGAGGCCGTCGACTAGAGGTTGGTACGCACCACTGCGCCTTGTGCGACGACGGTGCTCACCTTCTCGAGCGCCGAACCGTCGGTCAGGGGATCGGCGTCGACAATGACGACGTCGGCGAGCGAGCCCCGTACAAGGCGGCCGACGGCGTCGCCACGGCCAAGCAGCCGTGCGGCGTTGGTGGTGGCGGCCTGCAAGGCTTCCAGCGGGGTCAGGCCGGCCTCCGACAGCAACCGGACCTCGGTGCCGATCGGAGTGACGTCGGTACCGAACGAGTCGGTGCCGGCAATGATCGTCACGCCCGCGTCCTTGGCGGCGCGGACGGCAGCTTGGAGGATGGGCGTGTATTCCTTGCCCCGGGCGGCGAGGATCGGGTTGGCGGACGTGGCCATGCTGGTGATCGCATCCATGGTGGGCGTGAAGTATGTTCCGCGGCGGGCCATGTCGTGGATGGTTGCTTCGCTGACGAACACACCGTGTTCGATGCTGCGCACGCCGGCCCGGACGGCGCCGTCGATGCCTTCAGCACTGTACGCGTGGCATAGCACTCCGGCGCCCTTGGCGGCTTTGACGATTGCCCCGATCTGCTCCACGTCGTACACCAGTTCGCGGGGGTCCTGTTCGGGAAGGCCCGCCCGCGGGTTGGCCCGGGTCTTGATCACTTCAGCGCCGCGTTTAATGTTGACCCGGGTCAGGTAGGCCAGATCCTGGGTCTCCGTCACGCCGTTCTTGAGCATCGCCAAGGGGGCCAGGTCCGGGTCGGCCAACAGCGAGTCGCCCTGGTCCGGTGAAATGAAGAGGCCGGCGGCTGTCATCCGTGGCGAGATGCCCGGAGACCAGGACGGTACGGCAGCCAAAGCGATGTCCTGGTAGAAGGAGCTTGAACCGCTGCGGACGCTGGTGGCGCCGCTTTGGAGCAGGAGTCGGGCATCGGCCAGCGCGTTGGCATGGACGTGCGCGTCCACAAGGCCGGGAAGGACCCACCGACCCGTTGCGTTGAGGACACGGGCACGCTGTACGACGGCGGCAACGGCCTTGCGCGTTTCGTCGCGGCTACCGACGGCAGCCACTTTGCCGCCGTCGAGAACCACGACGCCGTCAGCCACGGCGTCGCCGGTCTTGGGGTCGACCACCGTTCCGCCTTCGATGATCAGGGCCTGGGTGGTGAGGGCCTTGCCCGGGTAGTTCGGGCCTGAATTGGGGTTGTCGGCCAGGGCCGGGGGAGCCGAGACCATCTGGGCGGCGAGCCCGGCTACCGAGATTCCTGCCAGCGCGGCAGCTCCGGCGAGGACTCCGCGGCGGGGCAGCTCACTTTTTGGCGTGGGTGCTGAGGTGTGGTCGTGGTTGCACATCGTTGTACTCCTGGAGGAAATGCCGGAACGCAATGGCCATTGGTTCTACTTTGGTATTCCAGATTGCAGGAAGTCGATGCGGAAATGCAAGCTTTTAGATGAAACCCGGAAGCGCAAGGATGATTTGGTATGCCAATCAGCCGAAGACTACCGTACCGTCCTCCTCGATCCTCCAGCCGGGGTTGTAGCCGATTTCCCACACGATGCCGTTCGGATCCTGGACGTGCCCGTGGAAGATGCCGCCGAATGCCCCTGCCTGCGCGGGCTTCAGCACGGTGCCGCCGGCTGCGACGAGCTCCTCGATGGTGGCGACCACTTCTTCCTGGCTTCCGACGTTGTGTGAAAGGGTCACCCCGCTGACACCGGCGGTTGTTGCGCCTGAGGCGAGGTCCTGGTCGAATTTCCCGGCGTCGAAGAGGCCCAGTACCTGGCCGGGTGCAACCTGGAAGAAGATGATCTCCCCGGGCACATCCAGGAGGGGCTCCCAACCGAGCCCGTCCTGGTAGAAGGTCCGGGCCCGGTTGAGGTCCTGCGTGGCAAACGTGATGAAGTGCAGTCGCTGGTCCATGCGGGCAATGCTAGTCCGCAGGTCCCGCTGCGGAGGCTAGCTGAGGTGCTGGCGGGTGCCGTTGATGTCCGCCGCGGGAGCGGCGAAGAGCGCCGCGATGTGTTCGGCGAGAGCGTTGACGTGCGTGTAGCCGGGGAATTTGCGGTGCGGGGCCGCTTCCTTCATGGCGTCATCCAGCAGTGCCTTCACCACGAAGACGGTTGCCGCCGAGGTCTGTTCCTTGGGCTCGGTTTTGTGGCCGGACTGTGCTGCGTTGAAACCGTCTGCAACTCCCAGGACCCACGCTTCCGAGGCTGCCTTGATGGCCGAGTACGCAGCGCCGCCCGCCGTGGGCTTGGCCGCGCTCGTGGCCGACACGATTGCCAGCCTGCCTCGCGGGGAAGCTTCCAGGTCGGCGTAGAAAGCGCGCGAAGTGTTGCGCAACGTGGTCATGATGCTGGTGTGGAGGACGTCCCAGTCCTCATCTTTCTGGCCCGTGATGCCTTCGCCGCCACGCCAGCCGCCCACCAGGTGGATGAGTCCGTCCACGTGCCCAAGGTCATTTCGGACCGAGGCCGCAAGCTTTTCCACTGCCTCGCGGTTGGCGAGATTGCAGGTGTAGGGCGTCACGCCGTCGAGGTTTTCCGCAAGCGCTTCAAGGCGTGCGGCGTCGAGATCGACGGCGGCCACCCGCGCTCCCAGCGCGACGAGCGCCTTGACCACCGTTTGCCCTGCAGCGCTTGTGGAACCGGCCACGACTACGTTGAGCTGCGGGGCGGTTGCAGAGGTTGCCACGTCGTTGTGGTCGTTCGTGTTGGGCACGATGGTGTCCTTCCATGCGGGTGACGATGTTCTACGAAGCGTACCGAGCAACCAGTCAAACTAACGCTCTGACGTGCTGAGCATAAGAAGAACTCCTGCTTGGAAACGTGCTTGCCGCCCTGAGGCTGCGGGTTGTTGGGTGTTGAGAGCAGGTGGGAGGATGGCTCTGTGGAACCCCTTTTCAACTTCCTCGGCAATTATTGGTGGCTGGTTTTCGTCTTTGGCGGCATGGCCGGTGGATGGGCCAAGTCGATCTCCAAGGCCAACGAGCGCCGCCACCGTCGCAAGGTGGAGCTGTACAGGTTGAAGAACCAGCAGGTGGTTGCGGAGCAGGCAAGCCAAGCCGAGGTTGCAGTGCTCATGGCCGCTCACGACGCCGTGAACCACAAGTGGCTCGACTATGAACTGGACGTTGGAAAGCTCATCGACTATCCGCTGATGAGTGATGTGCGGGAGCCGCTGACCGTAGCTTTCCTGCGAGCCAAAAAAGAAGCCGACGGCCTGCGTCCAGCGGCGGCTGCGGACATCACGACGGCGGCAAGGCTCGCCGAATACCGGTCGGCGGTCCGCAGCTACGAGATCGCCTTCGAAATTGCCGAACACGAAGCCAAGCGCATCAAGGACGCCAACTTCACCGGCCCCGAACGCGATCGACTGGCCACTGCGCGGAAGCTGTTGAGGATCGCCGAGGACGTTGCCGCGACGCCCGCCGAACGTCAGACGGCCTACAAGCGTGCCCGTAAAGAGCTTGATGGCCTGATCGTACTGCCCGACGTTACCCTGGCTGCGCTCGAAGCAAAGGTGGCCGGGATGATCGACGCCAGGCGCGATCCGGAGGCGGACGCTCAGATGGCGTAGGGCCGCTCCGGCGGGCCTCCACGACCTTCTTTGGACAAAGAACGGCCACTCCGCAACTGCAGCCGGTTGCAAAGTGGCCGTTCGCCTGTGAAAGCGGGTCGTGGCGGTACGCCCGGCCCTAGCCTCGACCCATATTTGTCGACGGGTCCTCGCCGCCCTCGGACGGATCTGCCCTGAGCGCGTCCGGATCGCCGTCGGGAAGGCCTGCCGGTCCCGGGACGTCGCCTGCCGCCGTAGGAATGTCCCGGTCTCCTTCGCGGTCCTGGTTGATGTCGCTGTCCGTGATTCCGGTGTCCTGCTCAACACCGCCATCGCCAGTGGCCGGCACCCGTGAGTCGGAAGAGCCCGCGCGGCCGGACGTTGCGTGGGCCTGTTCTTCCGGGGTGTCGGAATCCATGGCGTTGGATCCTTCGCTGAGCGAGGAGTGCACCTGGATGTCGTCTGCTTTCTGGTTTGGTTCCGGCACTTGGTCGCCCTTTACGGGATCCGACGTGCCGGCCAAGTCTTCCATCGCATTCTCGGCGGCCTTAGTGATGCTCTCTTCGATGCCCATGAAATAACTCCTTTGCGCTGGTGGTCCTGCACTCGATGCGAACTGTAATAGTAAGCATACTTAGTTCTAATGCAATGCGACAGGTGGAAGGCGTCGTCCGATGCGGTCCGGGGAGGGTGCGAAGCCGCAGGTCAACCAGACCGTGGCGCACTTTGTACCGTTGATCGTTGGACGATAAGGTGTTCCCAGACCGTTTTGCAGAGGGCGGCTTTTTTCGCTCCTTTGCTGTAGGCCAGGGACGCTTTCAGTCAGTAGGAAATACGTCACATGGTCAACCCCCACCCCGAGCAGGAAGCTCTCCAGAATGGATACTTTCTGGATCTTGTCCTCGGTAGTGAAGATGTCGAGGCGTTCCTAACGGACTTGGCAATTTTCTCGGCAGAGAGTCTCTCCCACCCCGACTCGCCGGTTTTTTGCGGCATCACCGTCCTGCGAAAAAAGCGCGCCGCCACAGTTGCCACCAGCCACGATCGCGCCCGGGTGATGGATGACCTCCAGAACGACTTCGATAGTCCATGCCGCACTGCCATGGATCAGATGGGTTCAGTCCTGGTGCCGGATCTCGCGCGTGAATACCGCTGGCCGGAGTATGTGGCTGCTGCATCAAGCCAAGGTGTGCGCTGCATCCTGAGTGTTCCGCTCCTCGTTGAGGGAGATACACGGGCAGCGCTCAACCTTTACTCGGAGCGCGCCAATGACTTCACCGAAGCCGACATCGAACGGGCCGAGGTTTTCGCGTCCCACGCTTCCAAGTCACTTCGGCTGGCCCTGAAGATTGCCCAGCTGAGCGACGCCCGCAACGACCTCGCTGCGGCGATGCAGTCGCGCACCGTGATCGATCTTGCCGTGGGCGCCATCATGGCCCAGAACCACTGCAGCCAGGAGGAGGCCTTCACCATTCTGCGGACGGCCTCCAGCAACCGGAACATCAAGCTCCGCCATCTGGCCCAGTCGATCATCGCGGCCGTGTCCTCTGGCAAGGTCACGACGCACTTCGAGGAGTAGCGCCCGGCGTTTCGTGACCCGGGGCAACCATGGACCAGACTGGGGTACGTGACGAACAAGAACCCCCGCCCCGGTTTGGCCGTCGCGGCGCTGAGCATAGGTACCGCCCTCAACCCGCTGAACTCGTCCATGATTGCGGTGGCACTGGTGGTGCTGCGGGAGGACTTCGCGTTGGACGTCGCAACCGTCACCTGGGTCATCACAGCCTTCTATCTCGCGTCTGCCGCCGGGCAACCGCTCATGGGCAGGCTGGCCGACCGCTTCGGACCACGCCGTTTGTTCACCTTCGGGATGGCGCTCGTCGCGGTCACCTGCGCGATCGCCCCGTTCCTTCCAAGCTTCGCGCTCGTCTGTGTGGCCCGGGCCTTGATGGCCGTGGGCACTGCGACCGCGTACCCCTGCGCGGTGGTCATGGTCACCGAACTCAGCCGCTTGGCCAACGAACCCACCACACGTCCGCTGGGGCGTATCCAAATGGCCAACACTTCCGCCGCCGCCGTAGGCCCCGTGGTGGGAGGGTTGCTGGTGAGCCTCTTCGACTGGCAGGCGCTCTTCGTCATCAACGTCCCACTGGCGCTGGCCGCCTTGCTGGTTGTCCAGCGCGCCGCGCCCGCCGACACCGGGCAGGAAACAGGATCCCTCGGCAAGCTCATCCGAGACTCGGACATCCCGGGCATCCTCGCCTTCGTCGTCTCTTTGATGCTCGCTATGATGGCCCTGCTCAACGTCCTGCCTGGGTTCCGCTGGCACCTGCTGGCTGCCGCCGTCGTGATCGGTGCCTTGTTCGCGTGGCGTGAGCTGCGCTTCAGCCCGCCGTTCCTGGACCTCCGGCTCCTGGGCGGGAACCGTCCGCTGCTGCTGATTTACCTCGTCTTCATTGTGTTCAGCGGGGTCTACTACTTTGCGTTCTTCGGCGTTCCGCAGTTGCTGCAGGAAGCAGGAAATTACGACGCCGGGCTGGTGGGCTTGCTGATGCTTCCCCTTGCGTCGTTGTCGGTTGTGGTGACGCCCTTTACTGTTCGGTTGATTGAGCGGTTCGGCGTGCGGGCCGTACTGATCACCGGGGTCTGCGTCCTGACGGCAGCCTCGGGTGCGCTCGGGTTGCTGACCCTGTCCCTGTGGCCGCCGCTGGTGCTGGTGGTTACCGCCGTCATGGGTGTGCCGTACGGTGCGGTGAGCACCGCTTCGAACCAAGCCCTCTACGTCTCTGCCCGTCCCGAGGAACGCGGTGTTGCCGCCGGTATCTTCCAGACGTGCCGTTACCTCGGCGCCATCACGGCCACTGTGCTGATTGGTGTTTTGTACGGCCCGGGCGTCAATCAGGCGAACTGGGGGCTCATGGTTTGGGTGATGCTCGCGCTGAGCCTGGTGGTGATTGTGCTCTCCGCGATGTGGAAGAAGCCGGAGGCCGGGTCCCGCCGCCTGTAGCTTCACCGCCTGCGGACTGCCAGCGGTCATTTTCTGGACCTGCGGGATCGGAGGAACCCAATGACAGCGCCAAGCAGCAGCAGAACACCGGCTGTGTAGATGAGGCCGGTTCCCGTGCCACCGGTGAAAGGCAGTTGGAACCCGCCGTTGGAGGGAATGTTCTTGACCTGCAGGTCTACACCTACCGCGGTGGTGGCTGCGGTGACCAGGAAGGGGATAGGTTCAGAGAGCAACTCGTAACCGGCGGGCGCGGTGTTTTCCACTAGGTAGTAGGTTCGGAAGTCAGGGCTTCCTGGCGCAACGGCACTGCCGTCAGCCCAATCCGAGTACCGGAGACCTGAAATGGTCAAAGTTCCGTCACCGGCAACGGCGAAGCTCGTTTGCCCACCGATGACCACCGGGTTGGTGCCGGCCTTGGCGTCTGCCTCGGAGGTAAAGACAGAGAACGAAGCACCCGACAATGCTTCGCCATATTCGTTGATCTTCTCCACTGTGATGGCACCCCACTTGGTGACCACCGGAGGGGTCACCACAGGTCCGCCGGGTTGTCCGGGGGTAACGTCGAGGCTAGCCGCGTTGGGGTAGAGCAGGGCGTCGTTCTCGATCTCGCCTACTGCGTTGACAGCTACGGTAATGACCACTTGGACCCGGGTGGCCTGACGTACCGCCAGCAGCTGACGGCCACCTTCTGTGAAGATCACTGAGACAGTATTCGTGCCCGCATCGAAAACGACGTCGTAGTCGCTCGCATCCAACACTGTCCCGTCGACCAGGGTCACATCTGTTCCGACGTAGGTGAGCTTGGTATCCAGATGGTCCACAATCCTGTAGCCGTCGATCACCGATTCGTTGGGGATGTCACCGAGGATGGTGAAGTCGATTAGGTCCCCAAGCTTCACGTCAGCGGCATCCGTGACGGTCTTTTCTGCAGTGGAGACTGAGTTCTTGGGATAGACATCAACGTCATACAGCCAGTTGTTCTGGTTGTCCGGATCCGTGGTGGGGATGGTTACCAGGAACGGCGCGGCCGGTGTGACTCCCGCCGGGACATTCGTCTCCGTGACCAAATACAAGCCGATGGGAAGGTTGGCGAAAACGGCCGTTCCGTCGGCGGCTGTTGTCTGCGAGATGGCCGTTCCCAGCGTGTATCCCGCTCCTGTGATCGAGCCCGTGGGGTTCTGGGGATCGAACACATGGCTCAGGTTGTTGGCGGCCTCCCATCCCGCGTTGGTGGATAAGTCCAGGGTGTTGACCTGCTGGATGGTGAACTCGACCCCTGCCAAGGGAGTAAAGCCCGACGTGTCCGGAACCGCGAACGTGGTGAAGCCGTTGCCATCGCCGCGGTGGTTGCCGCCGCCGTTGTGGCCACTGCCGTTGTTGCCGCCGCCGCCCGTTTTCACGGGCTTTTCAAACTTGTGCACCGTAATTGAGCCCGTTTGGTCACCGTCGACCACCGGGGCAGCTGCGGCGGGGCCGACTGTGGAACACAGCGCCAATGCTGCACCGGCCAACGACGCGGCGGCTGCTCGCCATAACCGCCGGGGGTATGAAGTTTTCACTGCATGCTCGTTTCTCTCAGTGTGATGGTGCTCAATGCTGGTGCCGGCGGTGTCTATAGGGTTGCGGGAAACGACGACGGGATTTGAGGAGCGATCCAGTTAATCCGGCAGGACCCGGATGGTGGTTTCGGGTGACTTCTCTATGATTCGTCGCGGGATGTTGCCTTGAAAGGACAACCAGAGGATGCGGCCATCGGAGGTGACGGTGTCCACCTTGCCGCGGTCCATGAATTCGCCGTGTTCATAGACCTCGACGTTGCGTCCCCGCACCCCGGTCCAGTCGGTGGCTACAATCCAGCCAGCATCTGCTTGCACGGCGTCCCCGGGGTCCTTGGTTTGGTTCATGAGTCATCCCTCTTGTGCGCACGGGTCTTTCAACCGCGAATACTTTTCAGACTCAGTGGCACAACGGGACGGGATGTGACGCGAAAAGCGGTCAGAATTTAAGAATCATCAATTGCTGCGTCGCCCTGGTCATGGCAACGTAGCGGTCCACGGCTCCTTCGATCCCTTCACCGAATGAGTCCGGATCAACCAGGACAACCAGATCGAACTCAAGGCCCTTCACCAGTTCCGGCGCCAGCACCCGGATGCGCGGCGACGCTGGTAGCGAACCCGTTCCGGCGTCGTACTTGGCGATCACGCAAGCCGTCCCCTCAGGGTGCGCTTCAAGCCAGTCAGTGAGCACAGTTCCCAGCTCGCCGACTGAACTGTGCACCACCGGCAGGCCACCGGTCCGGATGGAGGTGGGCACGTTGGCGTCGGGGAGGGCGGCGCGGATGATGGGTTGGGCCTCGGCCATGACTTCCTGGGGCGTGCGGTAATTGATGCTGAGGCTGGTGAGATTAACGGCGCCCAATCCCACCCGCTCCAGACGTTCCTCCCATGATTCGGTGAATCCGTGACGGGCCTGAGCGCGGTCGCCGACCACCGTGAAACTGCGCGAGGGGCAGCGCTGGAGGAGCATCTGCCATTCGGCGTCGGTGAGTTCCTGTGCCTCGTCCACCACGACGTGCGCGAAGGGCCCGGCAAGGACGTCGGGGTCCGCGATGGGCACGTCATCGTCGGCCAGTTTTTCCTGCATGTCCTCTCCGCGCAGCATGGACATGACCTGGAGTTCGGAGTCGTCGGCGGCGATGAGATCCTCCACCACGCGGTCCATGAGTTCCTTCTCGGCAGCCGCTTCGGTGTTCCGACGCCGCTTGCGTTGGGCCGCGCGGGGGTCGCCGAGGCGTTGGCGGGCAGCGTCCAGGAGCGGGAGGTCGGGCACGGTCCAGGCGTTTGGTTCCTTTCGTTGCAAGGTGGCCACTTCTTCCGGAGTGAGCCACGGCGCGCTCAGCCGGAGGTACGCCGGAACGCGCCAAAGGTCAGCGACCAGCTCGGCGTAGTCCAGCAGCGGCCAAGACTTGTTGAAGGCCTCCGTCAGCTCGGTGTTTTGGGCGAATGCTCTTCTGAGGAGGTCCTCGGGGATCTCGTCGGTATCGAACTTGTCCAGCAGGATGGTGACGAGCTCCTCCCACACGTCCTCGCGCGCCTCGTTATGCGGTGTGCCCGGCGACGGTGCGTTGAACGCCTCGGCCCAGTCGTCCGCGCTGAGCCACACGTCCGCCCACGGCGTCTCAACCTCAAGGCCGTCCGTGGGCGGTTCTTCGTAGAACCGGACGGCTTTTTCAACGGTCCGGACCATATCCGCTGCGCTTTTGAGGCGTACGACGGCGGCACTCGGCTCGGGTGCCGCGGCGGCTCCTTCGGGAACCAGGTCCCTGATGGTGCAGGTTTGCACGCCCTCTTCGCCGAGGCTGGGAAGAACGTCCGCGACGTAGTTGAGGTAGGGCCGATGCGGACCGACGAAGAGGACGCCGCCACGCCTGTGCCCGAGCCTGGGATCGGAGTAGAGCAGGTACGCTGCCCGGTGCAAGGCGACCACTGTCTTGCCGGTACCCGGTCCGCCGTCGACTACCAAAGCACCGCGGGACGATGCCCGGATGATGGCGTCCTGGTCCGCTTGGATGGTGCCGAGGACGTCGCGCATTTTCGCGGAGCGGCTGCTGCCCAGGCTGGCGATGAAGGCGGAGAGATCCTCCAAGGCCGGGTTCTCTTCGCTGTCGCTGGTGAAGGACTCGTCCCAGTAGTCGGTGATCCGGCCGCGCGTCCAGCGGTAGCGACGGCGGCCGGCCAGGCCCATGGGGTTCGCGTGGGTTGCACCGAAGAAAGGTTCGGCAGCGGGGGAGCGCCAGTCGATCAGGAGCCGTTGGCCGTCGCTGTCCGTGAGTCCGAGGCGGCCGATGTAGAGGGTTTCCTCGTCTTCTGCGGTGACGACCCGGCCGAGGCAGAGGTCCAGGCCGTACGCTTTCAGTGCTTTGAGCCTGCCCGTGAGGCGACGCGTTTCGACGTCCTTCTCCACTGCTTCCTGGCCGAAGCGGCTGGGGGATTTCCTGATGGCTTCGAGCTGACCTTCGAGGTCCGCGATCGTTTGCTCCAGGCTCGCGGCGATGGCTGCGAAGTGCTGCTCATCGCCGGCGATAAGGGAGGGAGTGGCTTTGGGGGATAGGTGCTCAGGCAGGTTGAAGGCACTGGTTGCGAGAGGCATGGGAGCTCCTTGGTCCGGATTCAGCTCCCCATTGTGCGGCAGGCCCCGGCCCTTGCGGCAAGGCCCCCTGTGCCGTATAGATTGAAAGTGAGGAGAGGCGTTCTCCTCTTTTTTGTGCGCTTTTGGGGTTGGCTGCGCGCCCGTTTCGATGGCTTGCTGCGCACTATGCCGTGCCAACCATCGAATGCGCAGCGAGTCATCGAATCGGGACGCCGCATCGACTGGCCGGAGCGCGTTACAGCGCTAAGACCACGCCGAGAACGATCGGAAGAACCACAAAGACACCAAGGAAAAAGCCCATCACAACACGTCCCTTGCGGCTACCCACATTGACCGTCCAACCGACACCCGTGCCAGCCCGCTTAGGGACCAGAACGTGTGGGTCCTCTGGATTGTTGTAGATGACGCCTGCAACCCACAGCCTGCTTTCCTGCTCTTCTGCTTCCGTGGGGCGGATTCCTTGGTGGTGGGCCGTCCGGTGCGCCCAACGGGATGCCGTTGCATAGGAAACCGGAATGACGGCAAGAATCAAAGCGGTGAGTACGATCGCCGGCCACAGAGGAACTCGATCCGGATTTACCCACCCCGCTACTGCCAGAAAGCCGAACAAAGCCGCCAGCAGGATTGACGTGCCGCCCATGGCTGCCACGGTGCCGCGGATCACTGCTTCCCGGCTATAGAGCTTCCAGGGGCTGGCATCCTTGTCCGGCTGATCCATCCTCGACACCGCTGCAGTGACCAGCGCCAGGAAGATGCTGACCCCGGCGCCCATCACCGGGGCAAGGAACACCGAGCCGAAGGACTTTGGAGACCAGTCGTCCGGGCGCCCGTCTGGTCCCCAGTGCGTTGGGACGGGATCGGGAAGCGACTCGTAAAGGGTGGCTCCATAGGCGAAGCAGGCTCCGCAGATTAGCAGTGCTAGGAGATGCAGCAGCCAGCCCAGGCCGCGACCACGAGTGATCCGAGTTTCAGTAGCCACCGTCACAAACGTCAGCCTAGTCCGGCGTGAGACGGTCGGATAATCCAGTGGCGTGACCAGGCCCGCCCATTTCGACCGCTCGCTGCATGTTAGACGGTAGGAAGCGTCTAACACGCAGCAAGTCATCGAATCGGGCTCCACGCGTCATTGTCGGGCGGGTGTGATGCGGACTTGTATCCTTGTCCAGGCTGATGTCTTTCAGCTCATCGCACGCACTTTTCCCGGGGAAAAATTGAATATCAATGCTCTGCGCGGCCTTGCCGTATCCGCTCTCTTGGCCATTAGCCTCACGTCGTGCTCTGGAGGAGGGGCCTCTTCTGCCGAGGCGGAGCCTTCTCCGGTCAGCGAGTCCGCTACCCCGACCGAAGTGCCGTTCAAGACCTACTCGAGGGTTGAGCTTGGGAAGATCCTTGAAAGCGTCAGGGATTCCAACGACACTCGTCTGCTGGTGATGCCGGATGATCGGTTGAAGGATGCCCTTAAGCAGGCGAAGGACATCGTATCCAATAGCACTGTTGAACCGGCCGCCTGCGCTGAGTTCGTTGCCGGAGGTGGAGCCCAATTGGAGGATGGAGCCGTTGTCAGCATCGGTGCGTCACCCAGTTCGAACGCTGAATCGGTAGTCTTGTTGACCTTGGTTTCCGGAGTGTCCGAGGACCGAGTAAACGAACTCATGGCGGGCAGGGCTGCAAACGTGAAATCTTGTGGAGCCAGCCAGGCCACGATTCTCGGGCAGAGTGTAGAAGCGGTGACCAGCGTCCTCCAGACATCCGCCAAGACAGATGGAGCCCTGGCGTACAAGTCGTCAGCAACAGCTCCGGGAGCCGGCAGCCAGGATCAAGTGGTGGTAATGGCAGCCAAGGGCGGCGTTGTGCTCATGGGCCAGTCCACAGGTACGGCCGTTGCTGATTCAGACCTTCCGAAACTGGAGGCAATGCTGGACCAAGCCGCGGACCTTATTAAGTAACGGATACCAACCGGGCCGGGCGACTCTTGAAGAAGTTGGTGTTCGTCATTCTCAGCGCGGCGGTGGCAGCGTCGATTGCTGCCGCCACCGCTTGTGTGACGCTTCGAATGCTGGGCACAGAGAGACCCGGCCTGATCTCGTTGATCCTTTTGGCCGGCGTAGGTGCCCTGAGTGGCGCATGGTTTGCCTCCAGGTTCTGGGATGACCGTAAAGCCGTTCGTCAGCGAGCAGTTCACAATGCGGAGGACGTTGCGTAGAGCGTGGTACGGGCCAGGCACTACCGCCGCAGGAATTCCTCGTGCTGGCGATGCGCTTCTGCAACCTGCTCACGGATCTTGTCCACGTCCTTGGCCTTGTTCCGGTACTTCAACGGCATCTGCGCGATCTGCATCTCTTCCGCGGTCAGGGCGCGGTAGATGCGTTCGCGTTCGGCGGCGTCGGCGGTGTAGTCGAGGTCGAGGTAGTCGACGGCGTGGCGGCGCGCGTTGTTGATGGCTGTCTGGGCTTTGCCGGCGGGGCTGAGGAGGGACAGAACCACCGTCACGATGAGCGTTCCACAGATCACGCTGAGCGACAGGCCGGTGGAGATCTCGACGACGTTCACGTGCTCGCCGTCGTTGATGAACGGGAGGTTGTTCTCGTGGAGAGCGTGGAGGATCAGCTTCACGCCAATGAACGCCAGGATCGCGGCAAGGCCATAGGAAAGGTAGATGAGGCGGTCCAGGAGGCCGTCGATCAGGAAGTACAGCTGCCGCAGCCCCATCAGTGAGAAGGCAGTGGCCGTGAACACAATGAACACGTTTTGCGTCAGGCCGAAAATGGCCGGAATGGAGTCGAGCGCGAACAGGATGTCCGTTCCGCCGATCGCCACCATCACCAAGAGCATCGGGGTTAGCGCACGCTTGCCGTTAACCACCGTGAAGAGCTTGTCGCCGTCGTACTTATCCGTGGTGTGGAAGAGCTTTTTGGCGAGCCGAATCATGAAGTTGTTCGCCTGATCGTCGCCGTGGGAGTCGGGCTTGAGGAGGTTGCCGGCGGTCAGCAAGAGGATCAGGCCGAACAGGTAGAACACCCACGCGAACGAGTTGATCAGAGCCGCGCCCAGGAAGATGAAGCCCGTCCGGGCGATCAGCGAGAACACGATGCCGAAGAGCAGTACCTTTTGCTGGTCCTCACGCGGAACCCGGAAGCTCGCCATGATGATCAGGAAGACGAAGAGGTTGTCCACGGACAGGGCCTTCTCCGTGATGTAGCCGGCGAAGTACTCCGACCCCATCTGCGCCCCGCCGAACACGAGGACCAGGATGCCGAACACCACAGCCAGGCCCACGTAGATGGACGACCAGACCGCTGCCTCTTTCAGCGTGGGGACGTGGGCTTTGCGGATATGAAAGAAGTAGTCGAACGCCAGAAGCGCCAGAATGACGACGATGGTGATGCCCCAGATCAGGGGAGAGACAGTCATTGGATCCTGCTTTCGTGAGGCGGGGCGTGGAACTCAGCGAGGGTCGTGTAACTTCTTCCTCCAACTTACCGGGTTAGGTCCCGTGTTACGGCGTCGCGGGTTGGGAGTGGCGTACGACGGCGGGTGGTTGGCTTTGGTGGGTGGCTTTGCCGGATTCGACGAATGGTGAAGGCCATAATGGGGCGATGACCGTACCTTTCCTGGGGGCCACCTCGTCCAACAGAGTCCGTGCAGCCATATTTGTTGATTTCGACAACGTCTATATCGGGCTCAAATCACTTGATCCGTCTGCCGCGGAGCGGTTCGCCACTGATCCCGGCCAGCGATTACACAGGCGGACGAAGCGGGTGGGAAACACGTGCGATTCCTCATTCGCAATTGCTACCTCAACCCGACCGTTTACGCGAAGTACCGGACCTATTGGACCCGAGCAGGCTTCAGGGTCATCGACTGTCCTTCCCTTACTCAGCAAGGAAAGAGCAGTAGGACATCAATCTGGTTCTGGACGCAGTGGATGTCTTGGCTGGTGTTGCGCATGTGGAGGAATTCTTTATCGCCTCGGATGACGCAGATTTTACGTCGCTCGTTCAGCGGTTCCGGGCTGCTGATCGCCGAACGACCGTGATAGTCGCTGGACCAGTTGCTGCTGCATACAGACAGATGGCGGACACGGTTATCCAGTCGCACGACTTCCTTGCGCTACTGAGTGGGGTGGCGAGCAGCGCCCTCGCGGTGGAGCCGGCCCGGCCACGGGCTGGGGATACTGCTAAGCCTGCGGCCAAGAAGGCCTCGTTAGCTTCAAGTGCAGCAGTTGCGGTACGCGAGATGGTCAAGGCCGCTGAGGGGCCGATCAAATCCGCGGTAGTTGCCCAGCGAGCATTGCCTGTGGATCCGACGCTCAGCAGCGACTGGGGCGGCCAAGGCAAATTCGGTACTTGGATAACCCGCATCGACGACGGAATACAGTTTGCGCCTATTCCCTCCCCGGGGTGGGTTTGGGATGCAAAACGGTTCTCGCAGGGAGATCTCCCTACGGTGGAAGATCCAGACGCTTCATTCCAAAATCAGATTGCACGGGTCACGGATATCCCGGCTTTGTCGGCGGTGCAATACAGGCAGATTCTGGTCACTCTGGCAGACAAACTGGCCGAGACCACCAATCGGAGTGAGCTCGCAAAACTGGTCCGGGATGAGTGCTTAGCTTCGGATGTTCCTGTGGCCCGTTCCTCCGTGAATTACGTCATTCAGGGATTGATCTATGCCAAGGTCACGCTCGCCAGTGGCTTGTCGTCAGCCGAGCTTACCCGGGCCTGGGTGGGGCACGTGGAAGGTATGTGCCGGGTGTCTGGGCTCCAACTCGACAAGGGCGAAGCGGCAAAGCTCCGAGCCTGGGCCGGGGAGGGCTAGCCGGACAACCAGGGAAGGCCTGACGTCCGACTAGTTCACTTTGACCAGTACCTGATCAATCCGCGCGAGCAAACCGGGCCAGCCGTTGCCCATGCCTTCGAGGGCTTGGCGGCCCAACGGGGTGTCCAACTTGAAGCCCGCGTGCTCGAAGTGCAGGACCGTGCCGTTGGCGGTCGTTTCCAGTTCCCATGTGATGGCTGTGTCCAGCATGCCTTCGGCGAAGATGAACGTGATCAATTTGCCCGGCTCGACTGCCGTGACTTCGCCCACTGCTGCTGGCCCCAGTTGCCCCTATCCATCGTGAAGCGGTGACCGACAGTTGGCGCAACGTCGCCGGGAGCCCACCACTGTGCGAGGAGTTTTCCGCGTCGCCTTTGTTGGGTGCTGGCGTTTCAGTTAACGACGACGGCGGCAGAGACTTCTTCGGGAATCCCGCCTCTGGTGCCGGCTCCGTTGGGGCTCCGAACATCGGTGCCTATCAGGGGCCTGGAATTGCGCCTGCGGCGCTGCCTTTCGGTTCTTTGGTGAACCAGAGGTCAGTGGCGAACGCGGCCAATCCGCGCAATGGGGCTGTTACGGCTGGTCGGCGGACGTTCTCGGAGGAGGCACTTGCGGCGGCTGGGTTTGGTGACTGGGAAGCCGTACTCTGCATTTGGGGTCTCGTGCGTTTGGCATCCGACGGCGGTGGGGACTCCGGATATTTTAAAGGCAGCTGGGCAGGAAGTTGCTGTTTCGGGCAAGGGGCGGACTTTGCTGTTGACGGCGTTCTCCAAGGGGAACGTGTCCTCGGATGTCGCGACCGTGCACTTCACCAACGGGCAGACCCGGCAGGTTACTCTTTCTCTGCCGAAGGAGTTAAATTCTGACTGCCGTTGGGGTTGCAAAGAGAAAATGAGAAATCCCCTTGGACCGGAAACCGGTCTAAGGAGGTCGGAATCAGGACTAATTGCTCCTCCAAGCCCCGCTGCTGCAGTGCGTCCTGGCCGGGGGATTGCGGCCTAAGTGTTCGTGCATCACGCGGCCCTCTGTACGGAAGGAATTCGTCCTCGCGTGCGCCATGTTCGATAGTCAGCAGTTCCACCTAATACATGTGTCGCCAGCTGGGCAAGCAAGCGTTATATTCGGTACACGCCAGTGCCTATGGCGCGGATTTAGTTCTGGAGAAGTGGGGGAATGGCGATGATGCCACCGTTTGACGTGCAGACCGGGCACCTACCGGTGGGCCGATACAGCTGCACGCCGGAGGAGGCACAGCAGAGGCTGGTTCATGATCCGGGGTTCAAGAATTCTTCTACCCGCGTGGACCTCTGGCTGAACTTCGAAAGGTATATCGCGAAGTTCTTCGCTCTTGAGGAAAAGTATCAGGACATCCTGACGGCTCCAGTCTTGGACAGGGTATGGCTCGGTGGGAGTTTTGTCAGTGCCAAACTAGATCCTAATAACGTGGATGCGACGCTGATCATTAACCGAGGAGCCAAGGATGCGCTCCGAGGGAAGGCGGGGACGGGACTTTTCGCACGCTCCCGGGACTCGGTCAAGGATGAATTCGGCGTTTCGCCATTATTCTTGTACTACGAGCCTGTCGTGCATGTTTTCCGTTTGGACGGTTTGGAAGAGTCGCATAGGACATATTTGGCGACTCGCGGCACGTGGGATGACTGGTGGCAGCGTGTACGTGCGGAGGATGATCGGGGCCTGTCGGAAGGGACCTGCCTGCCAAGACGGGGTTATGTAGAGGTGGTGATGTCATGAACGCTCCGAGGTCACATTTCGAGTGGCGTAACCGTCTCTTGTCTCAACACCGTGAGAGCTTCGAAGAGACAGACGCCCCAAGCCTCGATGATGTGGGTTGGGAGCAATTGGAGCGCAAACAGTGGCTGGAGGCGGCCCAGGCCTTCGACCCTGGAGCAACTCTGATGGAGGAACTTTTGGTTCGCCTTATCGGAGAAACCGCCACCAATTCCGCCTTGCGCTTGGAATGGGAGGGCCTTCTGCGGCCTATTCAGGATGCGGTCGCCGCTGCCGCTGACGGGAATGTGAATTTGGAACTTTCGGGGTTCTCAAAGGGCAGTAGCGTCCTCCACTTCCGAGCCGTGAAGCGGGAACCAGTTGAATTTTTGGCGGATGACGATGTGCCTATGCGGGAAACGCCTCTGGCAGCTCCGGTTCGCCGATTCATTGAGTTCGTGGATGCAGTTGAGCACGAGGAGGACGTGCGTATGTATTCCAATTCGCCAATGCTCAGCGGCGTGGCCAAACTTTCGGAAGAACTTGAAAGGCTTGGCCTCGTTGCAGACTTCCGTTTTTACGCACGGAGTGGCGACCTTCGCCGGGCAACGCTGAGCGAACGCGGACTGGACTACATGAAATCACTGAGTGAAGCTGAGGAATTCACAACGCAGATATTTGTTAGCGGACGCGTGACTGAGTTGCGCGAATCGGGGCATGCCAAGGTTAAGCGAGGCACCACACGGAATGCTACGGCCTTTGACGTGCAATTCGATTCCCAGTCCCTGACGGACATGCGGCTGGTTTTGGGGCAGTACGTTAACTGGCGTGTTTCTATGGTCTCAACGAAGGATAAGCTGGGACGCCTGCGATCGACGCGCTATGAGTTCGACGGTGATTCCGGCCTGCATCAAGAGGACGCGTTTCAGTTGGACGAGAAAGATGCTTGGAATGTACGGATAGCTGCTCAGGAAGGGCGGACTGAACTCTGGAGAAACAAGGATGAAGTCGTTCTCCCCGATGAAGATGTCTCCCCAGACGAGGACGCACCTCGCTAAGGTCTGACTCCCTACGGCGTGGTGGCTCGCAGCCTTGTTTTCCGGTGTCGTTCTGTTGACTAAGGAGCCTCCCCGATCGTTCGCGAGTCACTACCCGTCAATCAGCGGAGCGGCGCGCCAGGGGCCTGCCAGCAATCCCACAGCAACGGGCCCTGCCGCGAGGCGGCGACTAGGTGGTCTACCCGGCGATTTCCCAACTCGTAAGCAGAGTTGCCGAGCCGGAGCGGAAGTTAGTCGAGCCAAGCCCGGACTTGAGGTCGATGCTTAACGGCTGCAGAGAAACGACTGATTGAGAATACTTTGGACCTGCCGTACGTCTGAGGCCACTTGAGCGGTGAACGAGACGCAAAATGTTCGCAGGCGTGATCTCAAGGATCCGCTAGCAGCCCCGACGCGCACAGCAGCATCCCGCCTTGCATACGAGGAGATGAGGTGCG
Organism: Paenarthrobacter ureafaciens; assembly: GCF_004028095.1. NCBI lineage: Bacteria > Bacillati > Actinomycetota > Actinomycetes > Micrococcales > Micrococcaceae > Paenarthrobacter > Paenarthrobacter ureafaciens. Next base: position 2,430,038 of record NZ_SBHM01000007.1, read on the forward strand.
TTGTCGTTGCATGTGATCACCATCGCAAGACAAAAACCCGAGGTGTCAACAGTACTCGCCTGAAAATGTCAGTGCCGTAGGCGACAATGGGACGGTGATGAAATACGTAGATCTGTTTGCTGGCTGTGGTGGCCTGTCCTTGGGTGTCGAGCGCGCAGGGGGTGAACTTGTCGTGGCGGTTGAGAAATCGGACATGGCAGCCCGAACCTTCTACCACAACCTTGTGGCTGACGCCTCGGACGCTCGGAAGTGGAACGACTACATCGCCTTGCCAGTGAAGGAGCAGGCGGAGGGTCGGGTGCTGGTCAAGGAACTAAACGTCCTACTCAACGACGATAACGTGATGCAAGGCTTGACCGAGGCCAATCTGGACTTGGTCGTGGGCGGACCTCCGTGTCAAGGGTTCTCGCTTGCGGGTCGGCGGAAGTTTGACGATGTTCGCAACAAACTTCCATGGGAATATCTGGAGTTTGTAGCTCGAACCCAGCCCAAAGCTGTGGTCATAGAAAACGTAGTTGGAATGAATCAACGCTTTACGACACAAGAAGAGTCGTCGTTTACGCAACTACAGCAGGCATTGAGGGAGACGGAGCCCGGGTACGTGGTGCAGGGCGTTCATGTGAACGCTATGCACTACGGAGCACCCCAACACCGACCTCGACTAATGATCATCGCTTTGCGTTCGGACGTGGCTCAGGCCTTGGACGTTGAGTCCACGGGTGAACTATGGAAATCAGAGTTCAAAGATGCCCTGAAATCAGCGCTGCCACCATTAGCGCCGATTCCAACCGTTTCCAGCCACGAAGTGCGAACAGTGTCTGACGCGGTTGCCGATCTCTCGCCTCACGCTCCAAACGAACTGCAAGGTCGAAACGGGTCTTACATTCGTAGCCTGCGAAGTCCAAAATGGAAGATGCGGACAAGGCCTGGGGGCCCGCAGACAAATCATGTGCCCCGAAGGCACAACGAGAAAACCACTCAGCGTTTCCGCTTGTATCAGTATCTCGCGGGAGCAGGTTTGGATCAAAGAATCATAAGCAGGGCAGCATCTTTGACAGAATCAGATGCCGTCCTTTACGTCAAGAATCAACTGGTGGACGCGAAGCTTCCCGCGGTTGCCCCGGACGGAGTGGAGTTAGCTTCGACCCTTGATGAGCTGTGTGGGGTTGTCCTCAGTCTCGCCACCAAGAAGCACTCTCAGAAGGTGCTGGGATGGACAAAGCCAGCTCGTACAGTTGTAACCCTGCCAGACGACTACGTTCACCCATCAGAGCCTCGGATTTTCACAGTCCGAGAAATGGCGCGCTTTCAGGGCTTCCCCGACCGATTCGAGTTCCTCGGTAAGGAAACGACGGGCGCCCATAGACGCAGAGTGGAAGTGCCACAGTATTCGCAGGTGGGAAATGCGGTCTCTCCCTGGCTATCATTGGCCGTCGGGGAGCGCATTGCAAATCTTTTGGGGGATGAACGGATTGCGTCAGTTAAACGAGACTGAACTTGCTAACGCAGCGTTTCTAACACGTTTTAGCATTGATTTCGGACTTCTTGAGCCCACGGCAACTGGACTGGGTAAGAGCATCATGGATGCAACCTTTGAATATCGCTCGTTTTTATCTCGTCAAGGGATTCATGACTATTCGTTGCAAGCGCAGGGTACGCAAAATAAGTCCATTATCCCTGCGAGGATAATGACGCTGGATGGTGATGTCTTAGAAGTCGCTGCTTCGCTCTATCGCCCCATGACCAAGAAGGGTGACCCACGTGTCTGGTTCTCTCAACTAAAGAGACACTGTATAGCAGGGGATATTCTAGCCAGTGTATGGAACGGTAGTTGCATATGGCTGCTCAACTTGAGTCGTGTTGATCTAAGCAAGGCCGTTGAAATCAACGCGAATTACAGGACCCTTCTGAAGCCGAGAATCTCGGCGCGAGAGAGCGTGTTCGAAGAGCTGTTGGAGATGCTACGTGACATATCTGCTCGCGGTTTCATTCCAGCCATTCGCCACGGCGACACAGGAGTTGGTCATCTTCTCGAAACTGAGCTCGGTATACAGGCTAACTCGTCGAAAGCGCCTGATTACAAAGGCGTTGAAATAAAGTCAACGCGAGGTAAGCAGAGGCGTAGTCTAACCTTATTTGCCAGAGTACCTGATTGGAGCATTAGTCAACTTCCATCAGTGCGACGGTTGTGGGAGGAGTTTGGATATGACCGCGCCGATGGTAAAGGGCGAAGGTTAAATTGTACCGTTAGCGGAACGACCTGGAACTCGCAGGGTCTTAAGTTGAGTGTCGACGACAACGCAGGCATCCTGCGTGAGGCATCGCGAAATCCCGAGGTGCCATATCCAGTTTCGTGGCGGTTGGAAGTCTTGCAGGATGCGTTAGCTCAGAAGCATGCTGATACGTTCTGGGTGAAGGCGAATTCACGTCGCGAAGGAGGCGTGGAATTGATTCACTACCATTCCGCGGTGCAAACGAGTATGCCTATAGTTCAGCAGCTTTCGCCCATGCTCGCGAGCGGCGGAGTAACTGTAGACCACGTTATCAATTTGAAGGCGGGGGCAGGTGTCTCAGCTCCTCGCGAAGCAGGTCCCCTATTCAAAATAAAGGAACAGCGGTTTACCGAGCTGTTTCCAGAGCCAATTATTCATAGTTTGATGTCTAAACCCTAATGGACGCCTAGTCTTCCAGAAAATTTTGTGCGATCGCGAGGATGACTTCACTGTCCTTCGTTTGGCATTCCCAAATAATCAGCACATTCCAGCCCTGCTCCATTAAGTTTAGGACCTGTTCACGATCTCGCTCTTGATTACGAGCGCGTTTTTCTGCCCAAAAGTCTGGGTTTGACTTGGGCAGGCGTAGGCCTACCGGACAGTCATGGGCGTGCCAGAAGCATCCGTGGACAAATATTGCTTTTCTTCGTGAAGGAAAAACCAAATCGGGGCTTCCTGGCAGCCTCTTATCGTGAACGAGGTATCGATATCCTTCGCGGTGGAGAGTGCGCCGTACACGAAGCTCTGGTTTCGTGTCCTTTGAACGAATCTTTGCCATGTGCTGGCTTCGCTGTTCTGGGGTCATGAAGTCCGTCACCGGTTGCTCCTCCCACTTCCAAACTCAAGTTGCTCCCCGTTGAACGACCTCACGGCACTGCAATCTCCGGGGTAGAGCACCGGCTGCTCTCATTTGATAAGGCACTGTTCGGTCTACTGTTTTACACCCAGTATGTTCGGGGTTGGCGGTTTTGCGTCACCATATTCCACGCAAGTGATGTTCTGAGGAGCCTAACCTCCGCGGTCGGCCTTTACTGTAGGTGCAATGGCCCCACTTGCCCCGTGCTCCCAGTGTGTCGACGCTTCTCAACATGAGGGTCTATATAGGATGTTGCTCTTGGCACCTGACCTGCCGAGCGAAGGCGGAAAAGTGGTCTGCCAAATGAATGATCACAGAGGTAACTGAATTTGCAGTATACGGCGATTATAGAGCCCAGACGGCGGGGCGCTGCTGGAATGTGTGCTCGGAGCGTCAGGTTCTCGGAGGAGCCAGCGTGAGCGGTCGGCCATACGCTTCGTTGAAGATATCGCAGCTCGAGGAGCTAGCTCTCGCCAGCCGGGAGGACGATGTGGTATTACGGCGGCTTGCCGCTGAACTACGCCTTCGGAAGACGCTACGGGCCCAGAAACTTCTGCGGACGGTGGAAGCCTCTCCAGCGGAATATGGAGAAGCTGCGGAGGTCGGCGCGGCTCTTGATTCAGTGCTGCGGCAGGAGGGGCGCGTTGGAGGCCCGGATGGGAACAATGATTCTGGTCCCTCTCAGGACTACGAGTCGTTGAAGAGAAAGTACGAGACGCTGCGAGCAACTTTCACGCTTGAGGCTGAGATACTGGCGCGCTGGGGCATGACGCCGCTACTTCCCGCAGATTTGCAGATTCAGGTGTTCGATGCTTGGGAAGGGAGGCTGATGGGTTCGATGGACAGCCTGATCAGGACTCCTGAAAGATTGTTGGCGGACCGAGAGCGAATTGCACTGGAACGTAAAGCTCGAGGCATTTGATGGAATCATTGGGATCGAGTATCAGGTGCGGAGATAGGAACCCGCTCACGCAAGGATGAGGAGAGCGATGAATCCGAAATTTGATGATCCGCTTGCGGCGTGGCGCATTTGTGAAGATGCATGGTCTGGCTGGCTTCAATCGGACAACTACTACGTGATGCATCTCAGTGAAGCAACAGGGAACGTTCCGGGAACCATGGCTCCCTTGTATTCTGCGGGAGGTAGACGGCGACGGGCGCCAGACCTTCAATCCCAGAAGTCCGGTAAGAGTGAATTCTGGGAGATCAAATTCCGAACGCGCGCCGACATCGACCCACTCACCGGTGAGAGGATTCACTGGACAACACATGCTGCGTTTGACGATTATCTGGCCATTGCCAAAGACACCGGGTGCAAGGTCTGGATCATGGTCTATGAAGCGCCTACAGCATCTTCAGCTGGTAGGTGGCTTCGGGCGGAGGTACGGGAGTTGGTGGGCCCCGGGCGGACTGTAACAAGGTATGACCAACAGGGGGACGAACTTCTTGTATGGACATGGCCCTCCTCTTCAATGGAAATAGTGCCGGGCCCGATCGTCGACATCACTGGCGCCACTCCATCGCCCTTTCCTGTCGAAGGCGGGGACAAGCACCTTGATACTCCGGACCTCAAGCCCTATGAACGAGAACTCAGAAGACCACGGAGCGACGCTACGAACGAATCTGAGTCACAGCCCTCCATTCCGTCTGGAGCCAGATTCGTGGCCTCTGATCCCGCTGTCGGGCTTGACATACTCAGCAGGTCCCTCGGCTTGCCATCTGTTCCACGCTACTCTGTACTACGTATAGGACTGGGCGGAACTGATTTGGATGACCTGTTCGGACTTCTTCAATACGGTATTCGCGTCTTCCTAATTTCTGACCACACTGCTAATAGCACAGTCGATCCAACGGAATTGAGTGCCTTCCGGGACGCAAGAATGTTGGAGTGGGCCGTCATTAACCACGTGCCGGAATCGCAACGTGGAACCTGGGTAATTGACGGCAATCTTCCCTCTGAATTGTCTTCAGACATGAGAGCCGTCCTAGCGATGGCGGACGATTCTGGAGGAATCAATCTAGGTCAATACAACATCGTGCACGCCCCGTTCGGGTCGGATCTCTTGGTTACGGCAGGAGCAGGCACAGGCAAGACAGAAACGATGTCTGAGCGGGTAGTTTTTCTATTAGCTACCTGTGGCGGTGCTGAGTCAGGCAGTGAGGCGGGTTCAAAGCATCCATTTGACCTTCGCCTCGATGAAATCGTGTTTGTCACGTTTAGCCGGGAAGCCTCCCGGCAGATGCGGGAGAGAATCGGCCGAGCGATAATGCTCCGTCAGCGCCTATGCCGACGATCAGTGCTACCGACCCTTGCCTGGATGACTCAGCTTGGCAATGCCGAGGTTGCAACCATACACTCTTACGCCAAACACCTTGTCCAGACCGGTGGCGGTGCACTGGGTCTGGCTCCAGAAGTAACTGTTGGCAAGCAGACGATGGCGTTTCGAGAAATCCTTCGGGGTGTCCTTTCGCCCCATTTGGTGCGCTTGATGAACAAATTCCCTGGACGGATCCCTGCGTTCCATGCTTGGCAGGAGCATATCGAGCGAATTTGGTCATCATTGGAAGACAATGGTGTCGAGCTGATGAGCCTCACGGACGAAATGGCGATACTCCCACTTGTGGAATGGAGCTCTAATGGCACTCCGGAGCTCACTGCTGAAATTGAAGAAGCAACTCGAAAAATAGTAAGTGAGATTGCGCCCCGGTTGCGGGACCATTGTCTAGATAACCAGTCCATCCGGACTGCACACCTTGTTCCGTTTGCGCTGGCGGCTATAAGGTCACAAGATAATCCTCGAGTTAAAAGGCCGCGATATCTATTTGTTGACGAATTTCAGGACACGGATCCGCTACAAATGGATTTGATTCTAGAGGTTAGAACACGTCTAAGTGCCAACTTGTTCGTTGTCGGCGATATCAAGCAGGGTATATATAGGTTTCGTGGAGCCGAGGGAAATGCGTTTGATGAACTTACATTTCGTATTGAGGAGCGCGGTCTAACGCGATTTAGAGAATACACGTTAACACGTAATTTTCGTTCTGGTGCGGCTCTTCTCGAATCATTGCATCCGTATTTTGAACGATGGGGATCAGCAGGCTTGCTCAGCTATAAACCAGCGGAAAAACTTCGACCTCAGATCAAGCCCTCTGACGATAGCCAGCGCGTCATGTTTTCCGAAGTCAAACGCCTCGACTTCGCTGACGAGTCGGCGCGGGATGTAGAGACTTGGAGGGGCCAAGCTCCTGAAGCGACGATCGCCGTATTATGTCGCCAAAATTGGCAGGCCCGGGACGTGCGAGATGCTGTCCAGAAGGCAGGTCTGCCTTGCGAGCTCCTAGTGGGTGGTAGCTTCTATACATCACCAGCCGTCAGAGAACTGGCGATCCTTCTTGCGGCCGTTGCTGAACCCAACGACGATGCTACGCTTCTGCAGCTTTGTGAAACCCGTTGGTCCCTTGGCCTCCTTGCTGGGACACCCCCTCAAGGTATTCCCGTTTCTGGCTGGTTGTCAGACGTTCAACCCTTACTGAACTGGCGGGACAGGATTGTCGGCCTTCGACAGGGAAACTATATTCGGTCTGACCTAGACCCCCTGCGGGCGCGCGTTTCGTCTTTAGGCTCGCTACTCAATCATGTGCCCGTGGTCGCGTGGGTGGTCGAGTGTATGCGAGCGTTGGCTCCCGAAGCTGCGTTTGCGAGTTCCGCTGCAGAGGAATCCGAACAGAGGAGGTACGCCCGGTGTTTAGACCACCTGATTACTCTTTTGGACTCGAACTTCAAAGATGGTTCCGTCAGTCTTCATAGAGTTATCTCCTGGCTGCAGCTCCAGATTGCCACTAACCACACGGAGGATGAGCCAGTGGAATGGAGCGATTTAGAAGGCAGGACGACTGCTCTAACGGTTCACAAGGCGAAAGGCCTTGAGTTTGATCGTGTTCTTGTGCCATACACATGGACCAAATTCGACACAAGAGGGTCTGCTAAGAGCAGAGTAGCGATCCTACGGAACGCGCAACGCGAGCCACGGGTTCTGTGGCAGTGGAACCCGGGGAGCGACTCGAAAAACTTTTCCAATGTGTCGGCTGATGCGCAAGGCATGTGGGCACAGGACGACGAAGAGACCGCTCGTGAGGAGACGAGGCTCCTCTATGTGGCCCTGACACGCGCTCGAGAACGAGTAATCGTTTATCGATCAAGCCAGCGCACCAGAGCCGGAAGCGCTGCTTCCAGCTGGACCGATCTCTTAAACGGACAGGATTAGCAAGATGGGACTTTGGACGGCCATCGCGACTCCCGGAGTCGACGAGACCCAGATTCGCACCGTACTGCAGGAACGCAACATCAGCTGGGAGGCCGCAGGGCACATCACCGCAACTGCTTCTCTTGCCAGGGCTATACGGGAGACGAAAGTTCCGGGTGTTCCTATCGCAACATTGGTTGACCTTATTGTGTGGCCCGGAGTGCCCAATATTGGGTTGACCGTTGACGGATTCCCCGGCCCAGACATCCTGGGCCGCAATGGCAAGGAAACTTATGACCTTCAGCTTCGTAGTTGGCAAATGCTTGCGAGCGGGCGGCGATTGCGTTTGGGAATCCAGTTCGACGAATCATTGAGGCGGTTCGCGAGGCAGGAAGAGGAATCGCGGCTCATCAGGCTTCTAGTAAGGTCTAAGCGCGAGTTTGCAAGGACCGTTCAGTCCTTAATCTCCGCTGGTGTGCGCCCTCAGGACCTATCGAGTGACGACGACCTCGGCAAGGCGGCCATCAAAGCTTGGACTTGGTTGGAGGGAGACCTTCCTGCGATAACGGCTCCTCGCGAGGATCTTTGGATGGATTTTCACGAGTTTAAGAATCAGAGTACTCCTCGGGCGCGGCAGTTGCGCGACAGGGTTGAACAAGCGCTGGAGCAAGTATTTGGGGCTAATCGGGGTCGGCGAGTTCTTGTCCATCACGGGTTTTACTTTTTTACCCCGCCACAGTGGGCCCTATTTCAGCTGTTGCGTGCGATTCCCGATATAGACCAGCTCTTCATCGTCCACGATGACGGATCAAATCCAGCCTTTGAAACCTGGCGACGTTTCTTTGTTGACAAATGGGATATGCCTCGGCCTAAGGGAACAGTCAGTTCGACGGAGACAAGCGGTATTCAGGAGGGCCAACCAGCTGCTGTGGCATTGCGCAAGGCTCTGGTCGGAGAGTCGGTTGCCGTTGAGGGATTGGCGGATGATCTTACCGTCTTGGAGTGCCGCAGTCCTGCGGAGCTTGTGCGTCAATGGCGATTGGAAAAGGTAGGCGCTGACGGGCAGCAGCCCCGTTGGTACGCAGCTGATTCTAAATCGGTAGAACGTTACATGCGGCGTCTTGGCCGGGAAAGCGAGGGCAGCATTGATTTGGCACAGCTTCCCATCGGTTCTTTTCTTCTGGCCATTCACGATTGCATCAGGCCGCTTCCGACAGGCCGAGCGGAAGTCGCTCTCGAGGGTGAGGCAATTGTTGATATTGCATCCAGTGGTTATCTCGAGGCAGACAGCAGCGGTCCGAAATCGACGGCATATGTAAGTGCCCTCAGGAGGGCGTTACCATTTTTCAATGGGTGCGTAACCGGTGAGGAATGGCAGACTCGGGCACACCACCTCTTGCGCCTTACTATCGCAGAGATCGAACCGTTGGGCGCAAAGGACTTGTCCGATACGGACTTGAAGCGAATGAGGAAAGCAGCCGAAAACCCTTTGCGATTGGTCCCGTGGGCAGATTTGAGTCAGGACGAGGCCAGTGGGGTCCTTAACATCATCTCTTCGACAGTGAAATTAGTCGAGAGGATCGCAGCACGCGAAAGAATTGTATTAAAAGACCACGTCCAGTTTCTTAAGGATTCCCTCAAAAGTGGTATGGCCGCGTTGCGGGAGGAGGAAAGACAGATCATTGCCTCTAAGGTCCAAGGGTTCTCTATTGGGCTGGACGAAGAGATCGATGTCGAAGGGATTGTCGATATTGTTGCAATGTTATTGGGGAGAACTGCGGAGTTTGACGCCTTCGGTGATGTAGTAGCTGCCCAAACAACGGTTAATGATCTCAGAGGCCTCGATGCGCTGGGCTTACGCAAATCTTCTAGAAACTTGCACCTGACTAACCTCACGGAGGGAACTTTCCCGACTGCGCCCCGGATCGTGGGCTGGCCCTTCCAGATGGAAGACATGACAGACGACCGGTCTCATGTTGATACGGTGACGGTTGAGATCCTGAAGGCTCGAGCCGACAATGCGTCGCTAAGCGACCTTTATCTGCTGTGGCTTGCACTGGACGGCGTGGAAGAAGGGGCACGAGTGACGCTTAGCTGGGTATCTGAGTTGGATGGAGAACGGCGTAGTCCTTCTTCTCTAATATCGCTACTCACTCGTCCATCCACTCAAGATTCGCCTATTTCTCAAAGGGCGGGAGGCGTAACGGTGGAGCACGTAGAGAGCGCAAACGGCTTGTCTGTAAGCTCGGCGCCGCCAATGCCAGCGAACAGCACAGTATCCATGAAGGACCTAGCCGACGCAGTGGCCGGCATCGACCCACGTGCAGCCGCCTCTGGATTGGCATGTGCTCGCAGATTTGCTCTTCAATGGCTTCTGGGTGAGTCACATGCCTTTCGATCTGAGCATCACCAATCCATGCTTTATGGGAATGTCTTGGGCGCGCTCATGCGAGGCAACGGTTTTACGAGAGAACGTGCCGAGCAGGTGGCCGACGATCTATGGCGGCACCTCACGCCAGGCCAACGGCAAAGCAGTCTTTCGAAGCGAAGGGTGAAAGGCGGTGGATTGTCGGCAGACTCGGTTTGGACTCTCACTCTTACTGGCAGCAAGGCAGGCGCGGGGCCTCATGACCGGGCCTACAAGGCGGCAATTGCATCTAGTAATCCTGACGTAGATGCCGTTGCACCCGAAGATGCCATGTATTTACCTGCCGGTATCAACAACTACGAGGTGTGCCGACACTGTCCGGTCCGATCCACTTGTGCGGCATCGGAGATGGAGGAGACCCACTGAGCCTGGAAGATAGTCAGGCGCTGCGGGGCCTTGCCAGTCCGGCCATCAGGTTGTTACCCGCCCGGGAGTCGGAGGAGCTTTTCGGATGCGTTTATGGCTCCCGTACCGGCATTTCACCCGAGCTCACTTCTGCGGCGGTGCGTTTATACCCAGCGCGACGTCATTTCTAGAATGGAAGATTTCCTTGTGCGGCTCGGTACGCAGGTACGGGCGGATGAGCACACCGTTCTCGACGGGATGGATGGAACGGGTGTTCAAATCGCGAGTCTGGACAAGCTAGACCCAAGCGTCGTGGGATGGGTTCAGGGACTCATCAGCTCAGCAGCGGTCGGTGTCGCAACGCCGGATGTTCTCCGTACCGTTGGAATCCGGGTAGGAAACGCTGGCACGGGCGCTGCGAAAAGGGCGCTCCACGGGGCAGCACGAGATAGGGCATTACTGGCACTCTTCGGTGGCGGACCCTGCGTCGCCGGGGGGGGCGGAGGCATGGCGCTCGGCGCGCACATTCTCACAGCCGCAAGCGGGGGTGGTCCCGACGAGCCTTCAACTTATCGAGCCGGTGGTTGCCTCACCAAAGGGCGCGGTGATGCAGCGCTATGCCTTGGTTGAGGGGACGCCTGGGGTGGGGGATATGACCGAAATAGGTTAAAGCATCGTCCGCGCGCTGGGCCCAGGACCGCCCGACAGGCAATAGGAGGTGGACATCGCGGCCGCCGTCGGTCCCTTACGCGGGTTGCTTACCCACCCACCACCGCCCCGGACCTATGCTGTTCCCATGCTGAACGTTGGAGTGGTATCAGGGAACGAGCTCTCGCCCCTGGTCGTGGAGCGGCTGACTGAGCATGGTGCGGTCATCCAGGCACGTTCAGCGCCGGAGCTGAGCCAGGAACGGGACAGCCCGATTATGCTGAGCTGCGCTGATAGATCTCTTCCGACTTCCAAATTCGACCTCGTACTTTCGGTAGCGGACGGTTCTGAACAGTGCTGCCCCCGGCACAGCCCGGATGTGGTTCTCACGGAGACGGACCCGGCTCTCCTCCGCAACGCGGTGGACCAGCTGTGGGAGAACCGTCTCCTTCCCTTTAGCCGCAACAAGGCAGCTCCCAGGCCGAAGCATCGGAAAGGGCCGGCAGTGATGAGTCCGCCGGATCCGGCTTGGCCGGCTACTGCGTCACGGACCGCAGAGAGGATCCTGAGGACCAGCCCTCTGATCGTTCGGGTGGACCACATCGGCTCCACGTCGATCCCGGGGCTCCCTGCCAAGAACGTCATTGACCTGCAAGTCGGCGTCGCGAACGTCAGCCACCTGGATCAGGTGTCCGCACATCTGGACGCTGCAGGCTACCGGGCTGTACCGGGCAAGTGGTGGGACGCGCCAACCAGCTATCAACCCGAACCCGAGCAGTGGGCCAAGCACCTTCACGTAAATTCCGACCCGGCTCAGCACGTCAATATCCATGTGCGGGTCGTAGGGTCGGCCGGGTGGTTCTTCACGCTCAGCTTTCGCGACTGGATGCGGGCGGACGCAGGTCATGTCCGCCGTTACGCGGCGGAGAAACAACGGATTGCCAGCAAGTACGCGAACGATGTCAACGCCTTGAACTACGCGGCGGAAAAGAAGTTGTGGTTTCGCGACTACGTCGAGCCGCAACTCTATGCATGGGTGGATTCAAACGGCTGGCGTCCGGAGAAGCGGGAAGAGCCTCATTTCATGGAGTGTTCCAATGTCGCAGTGAATCCGAACACCGTCACGGCACCGGAGTTTTCACCCGCTGCTACAAGATTGCTTTCCTGACCGCAGATAATTGCCGCCGTGGGTTGGGAAGGAAGCTGAAGCTTCTGAACAAGCTCTCCTGTAGAAGGAGCCCTCAGCGCAACAAGACCACTGACATTCACAGATAAACAATGCTCGCCGTCGGCGAGGAACGCGACGGCTACTATCTTTCCCGATTCCGACGGGGCGATGACCAGCCGGGAGGCTCTCGCCTCCAGATCCCAGAGGCAGATGCTGCCGTCCCAGCCGCCAGTGAGGGCTGCGGCGCCGTCCAAGGATAGGGCGAGCGTGGACAGCGGCCCAGTGTGCCCTTCCAAGCAACCCAGCAGGGATCCGTCGGCCAGATTCCATACGCGGGGCTTGTCGTCGTGTCCGATCGTCACCAGCCGGCCGTCTTTAGCGAGGGCGGCGTCAGTCACTGGTCCCGGATGCGCTTCCAAGACGTTCGTGCAGACGCCGGTCTCAAGATCCCAGATCCGTGCGGTGCCATCCCAGCTGGTTGACACCGCTTGAGCCCCATCCGTAGTGACTCGGATGCTGGCAATCCGCTTGGTGTGGCCCACCAACTCCAACACGTGCGTGCCCTCTTCGAGGTCCCAGACGAGCATCGAGCCGTCTTGCGCACCGGTGACCACCCGGGCGGAAGGTTCGCTGGCCGCAACAGCCGTGACCCCGGCTTTGTGCCCCGTGAGCCTGCTCAGCAGCCCGCCGCCGGTGAGGTCCCACAGCCTTCCCGAACGGTCTTCGCTTCCGGTCGCCAACACTCCGGTTCCCGGTGCTAGTGCCAGCGCGGTGACCGGCCCGCCGCCGTCGTCCAGTACCAGACGCCGATCTCCTGACCCGGAGTCCCACACCATCACGGTTGCGTCCCGGCTGGCAGACATCAGCTCCTCCTTCTCACTGTGGTACGTCAGCGAGGTTACGGCTTCCTGATGCCCGTGGGGCGCTGGTGCGGTGATGGCGGCGGCCAAATCCCACACTCGTGCAGACCCGTCATCGCCCGCTGTGACGGCTAGGTCACCCAACTCGGAAATAGCAATGCTCTTCACCGGGCCGGGATGACCCTTCCACGACTTGATCATCTCCGCCGCAGCGATATCCCAGACAGCAATGGTTCCGTCCCGCCTGACCGAAGCGATATTTCCGTTCCGACCGAAAGGAACGACGTCGTTTACCCACTCGCCATGGTCCTGCAGTACCGCTGTGGCTTGGCCGGTAGAAAGATTCCACACGCGGATGGTCCCGTCCTGTCCTGCCGTAGCTGCCTCGTCCCGCTCGGGAACGAAGACGGCGGCGGTCAGCTCTGATTCGTGGCCGGAAAGTTCGTGCAGAAGCTCCAGGGTTTCAAGGTCCCACAACCTCGCCGTGGAATCTTTGCTGATGGTGAGGGCCCGCTTGGAATCACTCGAAAACAAGCCCTTTGACACCCCGGCCCTGTGACCTTCGAGGCGGAAGAGTAGCTTTCCGTCGGCCAAGTTCCACAAACACGCTGTGCTGTCCCAGCTGGTGGTCAAGGCCTTTTGCCCGTCCGGACTGATGGCCACCGAGGTCAGCCAATTTTGGTGGCCATTCAGGAAATGGCCCCGTTTCCCGGAAGCAAGGTCCCAAACATAGGCTCCGTCCCTGCTTGTGGTGACGGCGAAAGTTTTGTTCGGTGCGATGGCGACGTCCGTGACTTCTTCGGTATGTCCCTCCAGAACGAACAGGAGGTTTCCGCTTTCAACGTCCCAAACCTTCGCCGACTCTTCCTGGCCGTTGGCCGTCACGGCAATGTCGCCGTCGGACGTTATGGCACCGGCGGAAATGGGACTGTCTGAATCTTGCAGAGTCTGCAAGAGAGCGCCTGTTTGGAGGTCCCAAAGCTTGGCCGATCCGTCCAGGCTGAGCGTGAAAACCCGCGAACCCCCGCCGGTTATCGTAGCCCGCTCCACCACGGAGGTGTGGCCGGACAACGTTCGCAGAAGGGCGTCACTGCTGGTGTTGGTAGTCCACGCGGGGTAAATTCCGTGCGGAACGATCAGGGCGAGGTACGTTCGCGCGGATTCATAGAGTTCGCGGTCGTTCATCACCAGGGCTTGCAAGGCCAGCTGTCCGGCGGCGTACGCCTCGGAGGTTGCTGCCGCCGCATCGGCTTCGGCGCGGAAATTGTGGGCCTCGTGCTCAAGGACCATGCGGCTCCTATGCAGCGTCTTCTCATCCTCGCGGCTCAGCTGCGCCTCGGACTGTACGCGGCGAAGCGTGCCGATGACCCGGTCCACTCCGAGAGTGCCAATTGCCTTCGCCAGATAGTGCGCGTCTTGGTAGAGAGCGGCAAGCTCATTCGGCCGCACTTTCGCCATATGGACGGGGAGGTGTGTCAGTGCATACCCGCTTGCGTTGTCAGACCAGTTTCGGCTGTATTCCAGCAGCCGCTCCTGAACTGACTGCAAGAGGTCCTCTGTGAACTTTGTGGACAGATGCTGCCCGAACCTTGGGTGCGCCAACGTGTAGCCAACGGCATCGTTTCCCATGATCAGTCGGCGGATTTTGGGGAGGATGTTGCGGTCAAAGTGGTCGCGGAGCATTCCTGTGGGGTCGGCAAAGGCCTCCGGAACCAGGGCTTCAAGGTCACTTCGCGCAAGGGGTCCGTGGGCAGCAGCCAACGTGGCGAAGAGCAACAGCGCTGGACGCTCTCCGGCCACATCCAGGAGCTCTTTCCACCAAACGTCCAAGTACGCTGCCAACCCCTCGGGCTGCTGCTCGAGATCTGCCACGTCAAACTCCTTTTCCAGAGCTTCCTTGGCCAGGAGGCCGATGTACAGGGGGTCGGCATGTGTTGCTGCCCTGTTGGTGTTTGCGTCCACAGGGCCGATAACAGCTGCCTTCATGACTGCGGCCAGAGCTCCCGGCTTTTGGATGAGCGCTGCGGTGTGCGGACCGGTCGCCGAGAAGAGTTCGACGACGGACTCCTCACCGAAGCCGTCGAGCCGCAATTCCTTGACGTCCGGTCCTTGCAAGCGGTACTTGCTCCGCCATTCCTGTCCTGTGTCGCGGATGGAAACTATGACGTGAAGGTGCTTGGGAGATGCGCCTGCCACGTAATTGGCAATCGACCAGCCTTGAATCTCGTCGATGCCATCCAATATGAGCACATCGGGGGTTCCATTGCTATGGCTTGCCTCGCCCAGGCGCTGGTGCAGCATGGACTGAAGAGACAACCGGTCCAAGTTCGGATAGTCATCAGCTGTTGGGTCCGCAGACAGTTGCTGCAGGACATTCCTGAGGAAAAATACTTCGTCCAACCAGTACGGGTCATACCTGCTCGTAAAGAAGTGGAAGGCGGCCCGGGCACCAAGTTGTTGGGCAAACTCAGCCAGCAGCGAAGTCTTTCCGAACCCGGGACGGCCGGTGATGGCCAACACGCCGCCCGGCCCGTTTGCAAAAGCGGACAGAGCGGCAATTTCCTCCCGCCGCCCGACAAAGCCTTCAGTTCGCCTGCTCCTAAACAGGGGGGTAAAGGCCCTGCTGAGGTCGGGCTTGGCTTCCTGGCGGGGGAGGAGCTTGAAGTCCTGGAGTCCGTTCAGGCCCAGATGGCTCCAGAAGACCTCTCTTGTGGCCGCGGGTAGTGTTTCTATGGCGTCGATCGGGGTTAATGCAAGACTTCCCGGCCCTTCGCTTGGATTGTGATGCCGGATCACTCCGATGACGTCATTCGTGGCGGACAAAACCCCGGAACCGGACATTCCCGCCCATTGGGAAGTTTCCAAGTCTCCCGGCAGGATAGGTGGCCAGTCCCTGGGTGTGTTGTCCACTTTCAGAGCCAGGTACCCGGGGACAAGACCCTTACCAGTGACTGCGCGGAGTCCCTCCGCGGTGGGGATGCTCCCGTAGGTGTGAACGGCGATGCGGCCTCCGCTGACAGCCTTGAACCGTGGGAAACCCACGGCCATGCAATCGTGAAGGACGTCGAGATTCTGCCGATCGACTCGTCCGAACGTTAGTAGGGGGAAGTCCACCGCCCCATCGACTGACAATAGAGCTATGTCCACGGTGGCCGATCCGGAACGTATCAAGACCTTGGCAGGAAACGTACCCTCCAGCCCTAGAACTTCGTGACCAGAACCCTTGGCGACGTGGTCTGCAGTGAGCACCACGGAACCGCCGACCACGAGGCCGGAGCCAACCCGTGGCTTGCCGTTGAAGTTGTAGGCAATGTTGACTACACGTCCGGTTTCAAGGAGTGCCATTGAGGTGTACCGCTTTCGCTCCGGGCCTAGAGTGACGCTCTTTTTGTCCTTTCCTGCACCCAGGCAGAAAATTCTTCGTGGCTGAGCTTGGCGCCCGTATACACCCACGACTTCAGGCTGTCCCGCAGCTCTATGTGGATGGTTCCGGCGCCCAACCCGATCCCGACGTGTGGCCCCATCTCGTCAAGCGCCAACGCGGCCACTTCCAGGGGTTCGATCCCGCTAATCTTGAAGTCTGCCGCTCGTCCCGCAATATGGGGACTTTGATCCGCGCCCTTAATAAGCTCATTTACTGCTGGAGGCCGATACCCCGAAACGATCAACAAAGGGGCTTGGGCACGCTCCTGAATTGCCTGAATTGTTCGCACTAAATCTACGGAGATCCGGGCATACTGGTAGTCGCGTCCTACTTTGCCCACGAAGCTCCCGACCGTGAAATTAGGCGATAAGTGAGTCCGGAGATTGTCCTCGAGCCTGATGAGCGGAACCCGCCCGTCGTCGACCGGATCCGAGTAGGTGATTCCCGCTTCTTCTTCGGCTACAGCCGCGAAGGACGCCCCGGACGGGTAGACTACGGGGCTTGCGCTAAGGGATTTCCCGTTAACATTTTCGTCGCCTTGCATGGCGGATCCTCGTTGATTCTCCATGACACTCCTCGTCGTCCGATCCGGAGTACTTGAACCCCCAGGCAAGCCACCGTGGTGCGATTCTAGTGCACCGATGCCGCCGCTGGTATTGCAGGATTTCAAATTCATTATTCTTTTTGGCTCCGCATTGGACATACCTTGACGGGAAAACCCAAGTCCCTGATTATTGGCATTTCATCAGGTTTAGGAGCGGTGCAGATGACTGAAATGGAAAAGGCTTCTCCCGGCATCGGGTTGGCAGAGGCTATCCAATCGTTAAGGCAGGAGCTTTGGGAGGCCATGGTGGCCGGCACCGGGAGCGAGGTCAGGTTCCGCGTAGACAGCATTGAGCTGACCTTGGAAACCGCGGTAACCAAGGCCGTCGGTGGTAAAGCCGGCATCAAGTGGTGGCTTGTGGAAGCGGGAGCAGAAGCGTCCAGGGGAGCTGCCTCGACGCAGACTCTGAAGTTGTCTTTGAGCCCACTTCATGGCTCGGAGGAACTGCTTGTGGAGGACGACGCCGCGCCGGACGGGCGCAGCTTTGACGACAGTTCAGCTGACGGGGACGCGGGGTAATCCTGTGGTGAACGTCCTCAGGCGTGCGCCAGGTTGTCGGCAAGCAGCTTCGCGTCCATGCCCACCCCGCCCAGGATCGACGAGTAGTGCCGCGTCAGCCACGGAAGCCCCACAGCGTACAACCCGGCCTGCTCGGTGACGCCTGCTGTGTGCCTCGGATACCCCCACTCATCAAGCAGCGGCATGTTCAGAAAAGAGAAGTCCAGTCCGTACCCCGTCGCCCACAACACGGACGTGATACCGGCATCGGCCAGGTTCACGGTAGCCGGCTCGGACGGTAGCCAGTCGTCGTAGGGCACGGTCGGCTGCTCGGGTGCGTCAATGCCGGCTGCTGCGATATATCCGTCGATGGCTTTCCGCATCCGGTTGTTGAACCCGGCCTCGACTGTTGCGAGGCGTTCGGGGAGGTCGTCGGTGAAGGTGAGGTCGCCGTCGTCGATTGTTTCCAAGCGGCCGTGCAGGTGCATGCCGCGGCGGCCGAGTTCACGGAGGTGGATGTCGTGGCCACCGCCGGTGCCGGAGAGCAGCGGGTTGCAGGCGAGGCGCGCGGCGGGGGAGGGGAGTGCCTCGCGGGTGAGGGCGTTCACGCCGTATTCGGGGCCGTGTTTGGCGGTTTCGAGGAGCCAGTAGAGGATGTCGTGGCCGCGGTATCGGCGGGGAGCTTCGGGGCAGGTGGACACGGCAAGGTGGACTTCGCGTCCGGCGTCGTGCAGTTCCTCGGCGATCTGTCCGCCCGACTGGCCGGTACCGACAATCAAGACGGCGCCCTCGGGCAGCTGCTGTGGACTGCGGTAGTGGTGCGTGTGGAGTTGCGTGACTTCCTTGGGGAGCTTGGCGGCCATGGCGGGCAGCCTGGGCACCTGGTAGGCGCCGGTCGCGAGGACCACCTTCTTGGCCGCGAGCCTGCCTTGCGAAGTTTCGAGGCTGAAGGTGCCGTTTGAGGCGGAAAGGCGGGTGACGTCCACGCCAGTCAGGACAGGGGCGTTGATTACATCGGCGTAGCGCCTGAGTAGATTGACGACGGCGGTCCGCGGCAGGAAGTCGTCCGGGGCATCGCCGGTGTAGGGCATGCCAGGGAGGTCCAGCGTGAAGTTGGGGGTGTTCATGAAGAAACCGTCCCAACGGTCCTGGTAGGCGCCCCCGAGGGACTCGCGCCGTTCGAGGATTTGGTGCTCGACGCCGGCCTGGGTGAGCCAGTAACTGGTGGCGAGGCCGGCCTGGCCGGCTCCGATGATCACGGTATCTGGGGCAGATCCCATGGCGTGGATTGTACGCCCGGAGGCGGCGATTGGGGATGGGTTTCGGCATTCGACCGATACGGCCATCTTTCAAGTGACTACCTGTAGGGACTGCCCCCGGTTTGGTTGACTCCTAACCTGTGAGGATTCTGTCCTTCCAAGGAAGGATGTTCCTGTGCCTGAGCCCTACCCCGTCGAGTTCCGCCTCGACGTCGTAGCCGTTGCTCCGAAGCATGAAGCCCCGCTGGCGTAAATCGCCGAGGACATCGGGATCTCCGAAGCCACTCTCCATAGCTGGCTGAAGAAAGCCGACGTCGAGGACGGCGTCAGTCCCGGCATGACCGAGAAGGAAACCGCCCAGTCACGGGAGGCAAAGACGCGGATCCGGCTTCTTGAACAGGAGAACGAGATCCTGCGCCGGGCCGCGGCGTTCTTCGCCAGGGAACTGCCCCCAAATGAGCTTCCCGCTGGTCCTTGACCGTGCCGCCGACGGGATGTCCGTGGCGGTGACCTGCCGGGTGCTTGGCTTCTCCAAGCAGGCGTTCTACAAATGGAAGGCCAACCCCGTTTCCGACCGGGACAGGGCTGATGCGCAGTGATCAATGCGGCTCTTGACATCCAACGCGACGACCCGGCCTTCGGGTACCGGTTCACCGCCGATGAACTGCCGGCCTACGGCATCAGTGCCGGGGAGAACCGGGTGCAGCGGCTGTGCCGCAGCCAGCGGATTTGGTCTGTTTTCGCCAAGAAGCGGGGCTTGAACCGTAAGGCGGGCCCACCAGTCCATGACGACCTCGTCGGCCGGGACTTTACCGCCGCGGCACCGGACCGGCTATGGCTCCCTGCTGCAGAAAAACGTGCTGGACCGAGAACGCTGGACCTCACGACAGGAACTACGCTTGGCCATCGTGCGACAATCGAAAGCGGCCTCCAAGCCGCCTGAAAACTATCGACCCCGAGAGTCAACGAATCCCGGGGCCGTCCCTCCTTCCCAAGGTTGGAGCCGTGTCCTCCGCGTTCCGTCTCTGGTCTTGCTGGGCTTGGTCTACATGGTGCCGCTGGCGATCTCCAGCACCTACGGCATCGTTGTGGAGCGGACTGGTGGGCGGCTTTCGGCTGCCTATGCCGCGACCCTGGCAGCACCGGATCGAACAGCGGCCTGTCCAGCTCCACAATTCTCCCGAACAAATGCTGTTGGGCATTCTTTCGGGGTGCATTGGCATCAAACGGTGACGTGATTCCGGGGCGCATGTCGAGATAGAGGGATGCCTCCTTATGCCCTGGGGGACGAATCGGCTCCCAGGAAACGGAGATCCCCTTAAGAAGTGTCGACAGGTTTGGGAACGTGACGCTGACCCTCTTAGAAGACGCAATATTTCACGGCTCGGGGTAAATGAAAGAGTGGGATTTGACTAATTCATTGACAAAGTCCAATCGCCGTAGTTGCCTGTTCTCATACGGCTATCACGAATCGATGAGAAGTGCGCCAGCGACAAGCGGCATCCCGATTCGCTTCGATTCTTGTTTTTGGGGGAACAATGAATTTATTGAAAGAACATTCCGCAGCTCTTCATTTCGTATCTCCCGGGTCACCGTCTAGGAACGCCGCATAGCCGGATGGCTCTGATCCAGGGCAATCAAGACTCTCTGGACTTAGCTTGAAGTTATTCCCAAATTTGACAAATAGCATGGTCCAGATTGACCTTTGCGCGTTTAGACTACAACTAGCGATGCCATTTGGACTGCTTATCCAGAGTTGCACTGCAGTTTGCGACTCCAGCAGAGGAGGTGAAGAACTAGCTAAAACAGGACAATAATCTTTTGCAGTTTTAATCATTTCGTCGCACAGGCAGTACCCGTCATGGGCATGCTAAAGGCAATGAAAGTAGAAATTAGTTTCGAGGGGGAATAGAGATGAATATTCGACGTACCATTGCAGCAGCGGCTCTCGCGGTGGGGTTGTCGGCAGCCGGAGGTGCAGCGGCGATAGCCGCGACAGTGTCTCCAGCCGAAGGTGGCACCTGGAACTATGGGGTAACAGCTGGAGTGCACCTGTACTCCGACTATTTCAATCAAAACGTTTGTCACGCATCGTCGACGCAAAATGACTGGGGCTACTCGTCCTCGCCAAACATGGCTGCGAACTCGTGGGCGAACAACGCGCAACCTACCACGAGTTTCCAGGACAACCGCGCCTACTACCGTCTTTGCTAATTGAACAGACCTTTGCGCTGCACCGCTTCGAAGCGGTGCAGTGCAAAGGTTATAGGATGAAAAATGTTGAAAATACTTGTCCGTTTTGCCGCTGTGGCAATCGCAGCACTGATTGCTTTGGTTGCCGGTGTCTATTCGGCTGCGGCGGATCTGGACGGTTTGCCGGACGCTGACTATGTGGCGTCAATGCGTTTCGACAACAGTCCAATGCCGCGTGGTGAAGTCATTGCCTCACTGGACCAATACGCTGACTCTGCTGGCGTCGGCATAATTAGAGTGGCAAGCGCCCCAGATGACTTTTTGGACAAACGACTTGCATTTGTGTTCGGCTCCGGAGGAATCCGAGATACGGAGATTGATTGGTTCTCCCCAACGATGAGCGGAACAGTCGCCAAGTCCAGCGAGCTTGGCTTCACATCCCTGAACGGCGTATACGCAATAAAGGGGAGCGATTCTCAAGCGAAATCCTTCCAAACTTGGGCGAAGAGCGAGCTAGGAGCCGACGCTGCCCTGAAGGAAAAAACAACAGTTGGCTTGCTCACGTATGCACTCCTGACAGTTGGAGCATGGGTGCCGATGTCAGCAGCAATACTGTTGCTGGGAGCGATCGTCATGTCCTGGTACGTTCTGCGTGCTCACGGCCGAGAGTTGCGGGTCTTGGCCGGTATGCGCCTATCAACCGTCGTCTTAACGGACCTTCGTTCGCTATTCGGAGCGTTAGCCGTGCCTGTTGTGGCAACCTTCGCGATTTCCGTCCTAGGCATAATAGTCACCGGGTTTGGTCGAGCGGGATTCTTCATCTCGACACTCATGCTGTTTACTGGTGCGGTCACAGCCTTCGCCGTCGCTGTTGCCCTGATCATGGGGATGCTCTCCCTGCCCACTGTGCGTGATATTGCGGCCAGAAGACCTTCTGAGCGAGGTTCGTGGGTGATCAGCGAAGTCCTGAAAGTAGCTGCCGTAGTCATCGTGGCCGCAATCGTGCCCACAGCGTCGGGTGTGGTGACAAATGCTTCCGCTGCTACCGCTCAGGGCGCGCTATGGGAATCTATGGGGGACAGCGTAACTGTCCGTGTGGCGAACCGCTTGGGGGACGCCGAAAATGCGGCGTTCGCCGGTCTCATCAGGGATCTTGTGAGGCGGGACGCCGCAATGTTCTCCATGTCATTGAGCTCCGACACGGTCAACTTAGTAGATGAAGCGGCTGGAAAAGATCTTGAAGATCTCGGCTTCGACAGCGTCGTCCTTACAGGGGAACCCTTCCTTGATACCGTCAATCGTGCGGGCGGAGCCACCTGGGAACTTGTCAGTGCTGTCCATTCAGTTCAAGAGCTGCCTGATTCGATCCGGGGTCAACTTCTACCGAATCTGGAGCTGTGGACCACGTCGAGAAAAGCACCGGATGTTCGCTTCTACGGCAGCACCGGTGAGGCCCCAATCGCTGTGTCAGGAGGCAGGGCGGGAACGCTGGACACGAATCAGCTCCCTCTGATCATCTCAGTAAATGATCTCACCCAGTTCGACGACGCCTTCCTGGCTTCAGCCATGAGCAGGGGAAATATTGTGTTCACTGATCCGGAACAGTTAAAAGCGCTAGTAGAGCAGCGGGGAATAAGCTCGGACATCCTATCAATCGACCGGATCGCAGACCTGGGCCTGTACGATGCGCAGACGAAACAGCGAAACGCTCAACTCGGTGCCGCAGCAATTGCCATTGCAGTATTAGCGCTCGTTATGTGCCTCAGCGTAACGGCTTGGATCTTCGCACTTCTGAGACGTCATCGGTGGTTCGTTCAACGCACCGCGGGATTATCGTGGAGGTCCATTCTTCAGCCAAGAATGTTATGGGAAGCAGGTTCCGCTCTTCTATTCGGCGCGGCGATGGCTATGTCGTTTGGGGCGGCCTCTCCGTCTAATATCTGGATCTCCGGCATCGCCCCGTTCGCATATTTGACCGTTGTATGGCTCATTCATCAATGGGCTGCGACCACAACATTCCGCACTACACTCGCACGGAGAGGATAGTCATATGCAATTACGTGCCGATGGAGTTTCGATTGTCATTGACGGCAAGCCCGTCCTGAAGTCTGCTACCGCACAGGCCGAACCAGGACGAATGCTCGTTCTGGCAGGTAAGAGCGGCAGTGGAAAGACAACTCTCCTGAACGTTCTTGGACTGTTGAGTCGCACGGATGCTGGCACCGTTGTAGTCGGTGGACAGGACGCCACAAAATGGAATGACGCCCGCCGTCGCCGTTTTTGGCGAGACCATGTTGCATTCGTGTTCCAAGACTACGGACTTATAGATGAATCAAGCGTGGAGTACAACGTAACGGTCGGCCGACGCGGACTATTTGGTCTACGGCAGCCTGACCGCGAACGTGCTGACCAGGTCCTCAGCCACGTTTTGCTGTCGGGTCGTGGGAAGGAACAGACTGCTCGGCTCAGTGGCGGCGAGAAACAACGCGTCGGCTTGGCAAGGGCGATGTTCCGCGGCGCCGATGTCGTGCTCGCAGATGAACCGACTGCGTCGCTCGATCGAAGAAACCGTGAACTAGTTATCAACTTCCTCATAGAGGAGGCCCGTCGGGGCGCGACCGTCGTCGTAGCCACACACGATGAGGACCTCATGGCCGCTGGCGACGATCTTATCCTGCTCGGTGGAGAGCCAACCCCGAGCCAGCGGGATTCTCATCTCCTGCTATGACTGAGGCGGCTCAAGATCTTCCTCCGATACAGCGGAGAGCAAGCGATAACTCGCCCCTGTTGAACTAGAGGATCTTCGCCAGCCGCGTGCACTCCACCCACAGCCGCTTCCGCGCGGCCAGGTCGGAACCCATGCCTGGAGTTGGCAATTCCTTGCGCTTCGCCCAGAGTTTGCCCGTCACCGCAGCAGTCTCCGGCGACGTCGCCAGCCACACGGGCGTATCTGCGGCTTCCTCAGCCGGTTTGCCGAATGTGTTTGTCAACCAGCGGAAGGGGCCGCGCACGTCCTGCAGCAGGCCCGTGTTTTTGATAAGGTCCGGGTGCACGGCATTCACCACTACGTTGGACCCGCGAAGGCGCTCGGCGAACTCCTGCGTCAACAGAACCCGGCCGAGCATGGTTGGCGGCGTGGAGCGGGTGAAACTGTATTTACCCTTGGCGCTTTGCAGATCCTCGAAGTCGATCTTGGTGACTTGTGGGCCACCCGAATACTTCGACGCAATATTGACCACCCGCGACGTCCACCCATCCTCGGCGCTCCCGAGCTTGAGCGCGTCCGTGAGCTGATTGGTCAGCAGGAAGTAGCCCCATCACGTTGGTGGCGAACGTGACCTCCAAACCGTCCGGCGTCACCTCACGCTCCTTCCGGAAAACACCGGCGGCGTTGACCAGCACATTGAGCTTCTGGTGCCGGGACAGGAACTCGTCCACTGCTTGCCGGATCGAGGCCTGGCTTGAGAGGTCACAGGCCAGCGGCTCCAGCGCGGCGTTCGGAACTTTGCCACGAATGTCGCGCATCGCGCCTTCTGCCGGGCAGCCGTACGGCCAACCACGACGACGGTCCCTCCTTCTCGGGCCAGCGCAGTCGCGATGGCCTTGCCAAGGCCGCTGGTGGAACCGGTCATAAGTGCTGTTCGTCCGGTCATGGAGGACATAGCTCGATCACAGCACTTCCGGACGTGTTTGGCGAGAGTGCGTTGGTGGGGGAGCCTACTTTTTTGGCTTGTTCGCCTTGGCTTTAGGCGCCTTGGGCGGGAACTCTGCCACATGGGCGAAGGCACGTGCCACCCACGGCTCAGCCTGTGCAGCATCGCTGTTCCATGCTTCGGGCCAGCCGACGTAGCCGCCCATGGGCCGTTCCTCCGGCCCGAAGGGTTGGGTTACTTCTTCAGCTTCCAGTGCGGCCCTGTCAGCGTCGGAAAGCTTCACGCCGATTGTGGGGCCGAATAGGCCTGAGAACATGTTGCCGTTCACGAACGCACCCAGGTTGCCGAACATCGGTTTGACCACAACATCCGGATGATCTGGCAGTACGGAGCGGAAGCGCTCCTTGTCTTCCTCTGAGGGCTCGGGCATCTGCATAATTTGAACTCCTGCGTCGTGAGGAACTAATGGGGTGCGGCAATTACGGCCAGGATAAGTCAGTCAGACTCGAGCCGCGTCAGCGCCCACTCCCACGCAATCAGCTCCTGTTCCAAGCGGACCCTGTCCCCATAAGTCCCGGCCTGGAGCGCCTCATACACGAGGGCTTCGTCAGGGGTCAGGCGTGTCAACGCAGCACGCGAAGGCGACGCCTCCATGCTCCACGCGTCCCGGTGCGCCAGGAGAGTCGCTTCGTCCATGAGCACGCTCGCCACATGCGGGTGCACGGATCTGAGCTGGTCCAAGATGCGGAAGCCGTGAGTGTCCAAGTCACCCCAGTAGAGAACCTGACAGGACTGCAACCAGGCAGCGTCCCTCAATGATGAGAAACCGTAGCCCTTACCGAAGATGGCGAGTGTCCCGTGCCGCTCTTGCAAAGCAAGGAAGTTTACGAGGTTCTCAGTGATGATCACATGGGTGACCGGGAGCCGGAGCGATTCAAAGGCCGAGGCTGTCACCGTAATGTCCCGCGCATCACCGAGCAGCGGTATGGACGGGTCCAATAGCCGGAAACGCACCTGCTCAGGCTGATGGAGGAAGCCGTGGCGCTCCGCGAAACGAGCTGCGGGAGTGCGGGCTATCGGCGTGCCAAGGACAGAGTCGTCAAGGCCCGGGTCTGCCGCATCTGAATCGCCGTCCAAAGGCAATGTTTCTGCCAGGACGGGCCTCAGCGCCTCCACCATCTCGTCAATTGTCCTGCGGTGGGCCTCGATGAATTTGGTGTGCACGCCGGGCAGACGCAACTGCCTCACATAAACGGAGGGGGAGGGGTGATCCCTAAGCCAGAGCGCCACCCGGGCAGCGAGCAAAGCGTCTTGACCTAGAACCAGCAAGTGCTTCGGACGTTTCGCCGCCCAGGCCTGGAGCGCCGGGTCCAAGCCGCCCAGCTCGGCGGCCAAGGACAGAAACTGCTTCGTTTCCCGCTGTTTGCCGGCGAACTCAATCTCGTCCTCCACAGAAGCAAACACAGCCACAGCGGGAAGGCGGTTTGAACCGATAGTGGTGCGGCCGACGTCGGCGGTTTCCAAACTGAACGGACCCTCTGCGGCGAAGAGCCTGGCTGCCCAGTCGCGGGCGGCCGCGTAGTCATCGCGCAGTTCGGTAGCCGATGGGCGCTTCAACACCCGGCGGCGTGGATAAACCCCGCTTGGATCAATAGCTTCCCGCAGGAGCTGCCCCCGATCCCACGCGGTTGCAGACAGCGCTCGCAAGTCAGCCAACGAGGTCCACCGGGAAGCAGCTGACTTACCCGGCACGCCGCTCCCGTTCCTCACGGTACTCAGTGATGGTCATGTTCCGAAGTTGGGAATCGTTGCCGTTGGTGTTTGCAACAAAGCCCACGTGTGCCACAAACGGCTCGATGACATTGATCTTCTGCAGTGGGGTCACGATCAGCAGCTGGAGCTTCATGCGTTGGAACAGCTCCATGCCGTACCGTGCGGACTCGTCGGAGCCACGACCGAAAGCCTCGTCGATCACCACGAACCGGAAACTCCGGCCCTTCCCGGAACCGCCTCCCCGCGCAGCTCCCTTCCCGGCCGCGAGCCCAAACTGGAACGCCAACGCCGCCGCCAGGATGGTGTACGCGAGCTTTTCCTTCTGGCCACCGGACTTGCCGCCCGAATCGGTGAAGTGCTCAAATTCCTCGCCGGTCTCCGTCCACCTTTCGGAAGCTGAAAAGGTAAACCAGTTCCGCACGTCAGTAACCTTGGCCGTCCAGCGTTCGTCAAGACTGGTGAATCCCTCGCGACCCCGGAAGCGTTCGATCAGACGTTCAACCTGCAGATACTTCTGCTCCGAGTACTGCTCGTCGTCGCCGATGGTGCCCTCGGAGCAGGCACGCAAGTCAATCCCGAACTGCCTCACATCAAGATCTAAAGAGCTTTGGTGCTCCAGTTGGATATGACGGCCCGGGTTGTATTGGATCTCCGCAAGCGACTGGTTGATCTCGCTGATGCGGTTCACGATGTCCTGCCGCCGGCTGTCCAGGAACGCGTTGAACGCAACCACCTCGTGGATGGTGTTCTGCGTCAGCGAGTCCTTGAACCGTGCCTCGAATCTCGGCAGGTCATCACGCTCCAGCTGCCCAAGCAGCCGATTGAACTCTTCGGCCGCCTCCAACGTCGCGTCGATGTCCGTTGTTTCGTTGGGGTACTTGTTACGGAAATCAGCCATGAGCCGGATCGTGGTGGCACTCGCTGTCGCGATCCGTTTCGTCAGAGCATCGATCCTTGCGGTCAGACTGGACCGGACCGAGCTCTCGGCCGGGCCAGTGTTGCGGTAGGTCAGCGCTTTATCACCCAAGGCCTCGGCGGTGAGCCGCGCTACCGCCGCCAGCACATCGCCGTCGTCCGTTAGCGGTTGTTCCGTGAGCGTCAGGCGGCATTCCTCAATAGCTGCAGCGATTTCCCGGGCAGCATTTTCATTGCCACCGAGCCTCTGCTGAACCCTATCCGAGCGCTCCTGCAATCGCTCGATGCGGACGGACACCTCCGATTCCTTAACAGTCAGTTGCTGCAACACACTGCTAGCCGACTGAAGCTCGAGCTTCTCATCCTTGAGCTCCTGAACCCTGCGGGCGGTCAGCTGCCAGGCGATGTCGGAAAACTCAGCCACGGACCCGACGTTGCCCAGCAACTGCCGCATCCGTCCCATGTCACCGAGTCCGGCGTCCACCTTCGCCAACTGGGTGCCGACACTGCGGTGCTTGCCATCGATGTGGTCACGCTCGGCCCTGATGCGGACGATCTTGTCGTGGTTGTCCCAGCCGAGCACGAAGGTGCGCCGGTCCATGAGGCCCTTGCGGTCGTCCTTCTCATGCCGCCCCCGGGCGCCCTTTATCTGACCGTTGATCGTCAGGGCCTTGGGATACCGACGGAACTCATCCATGGTGTCGCAGCACATGTAATCGAACCGTGCGCTGAGCTCGTCCAACAGGAAGTCCCGGAAGGGCGTGCCCTGCTTGATCGCGATCTTCGCCCCTAATGTCCCAGGTGCGGGCGGACGCGATGAATAGGAGTTACCCACCTTCCGGTACACCAGTCTGCCTTTGAGATCATTGGCATCCACCCACGAGCTAACAGCCGCGTAGTGTTCCGTTGACACCAACAGGGACAGCGCAAAGCTCCGCAGCGTGCGTTCGGCAGCACCCTCCCACTCGGCTTCGCCTTCGCGGACACGCAGCAGCTCCGCTGCGTAGGGGAGCGCGGCCTCGGCAATGCCAGTGCCCTCACAGATACGACGCCGGAGCTCAAGTTGCGGGCGTTCCAGCAAGGTGGGGCGGGAGCCAAGGCTGGCAAGCTCGGCATCCAGATCGTCCCGTCGGGCGGCGAGCGCGTTGAGCTCTGAATGCAACGCCGTGCGCTGCTCCTGCAGCTTGGCCGCCTTGGACGCGAGGTTTCCCTCCACCTCGCCCAGCCGGGCCCGGTTCGCGTCGAAGAGCACGCGGTCTTCGGGGGCATGGAGTCCAAGCTCGACGGCGGCAGCCGCGTAATCCTCGAAACGGTTGCGTTGCTTCTTGGCCGACTCCTCAAGTCGGGAGACCTCCGCGTCAATCGCGGCGAGCCTGCCACCACCGCTTGTACGGATGTCCTCCTGGACAATCGCGAGCTCGTGCCGGAGCCGGGCCATGTCCGAGGCCAGCTGGGCGCTGTCTTCGCGAAGCTTCTGACCAGTCCGCTCCAGCTCCTCCTGATGTTCGAGGATTAACGTAAGTTGCTGGTCGGTGAACCAGGGATGCAGCTGGTCGCGTTGCCGGCGGGCCTGGTTTTCTTCAGAACTGAGCTTCCGGTGGGTGGCGGCGCCATCGCGGATCGGTTTCAAAAGCTCGATCTGGTCTCTAGCCCGGACCACAGCCTCGTGCGCTTTCTTCAGATCGTCAAAATGGCTGATCAGCTTGTTGATACGTGTCTGGACGTCATCGTCTTCCAGCATGTTGGTGCGCACGAAGTGGGTGATGTTCTCCACCTGCTTCATGGAAACAGTGCGGTGGAACAGCTCCATTGCCTGGTTGCCGCTGATGCCAAAGTGGCGTTTAAAAGCCGCGGCATAGGGATCAAAAGTGTCGTAGACAGAGACGCCCGCGGCGCGGAGCTTCTTCTTCAACTTGGCGGGGTCCTGCCCGAAGTTGGAGAAGTCTTCCGCGATGGATTGCTCGCCCTCGGCAAGGGAATAGAAGCGTGTGGGCTGTCCAGCCTCCTGCATGGTCCAGAGGGTGATGCCCAGCGTGATGGTCTTGTCCATGACGGCGTTATGGAAGACCCCAAGGACAACAGTGAGCGTGCCGGGCGCTCGCAAGGCAACCGGCTTCGAGTACTCGCCGCCCGTACTGCGCGTGCTTTTATGGAAGCCCCGCACATAAGACATTAGGGTCCGTTCACGCTTCTGAGCCCCTGCCGCCTTGTTGTACTCAATCCGGTTGGCAGGAAGCAGGAGCGTGGTGATTGCATCGACTACCGTTGACTTTCCGGAGCCAATGTCGCCTGTCAGAAGGCTGTTGGCCCCGTCCAGACGGAACGTGCGCACACCGCCGTGGAAGGTGCCCCAGTTGAGCAGCTCCAAACGGTGGAGTCGGAACCCGGGCGGAAGGCCGCCGTCGTTCGCTTGTTCGTCGGAGGGTTCCTCGTCGGGCTCCTCGAGAGTAAAGAGGCTGTCCTGAACGTCAGTGCTCATGGTTATTTGCTTCCGGTGAGTGATTCACGGTAGTCGGCCAGCCGCGCGTCGAACTCTTCCAGCCACTGAGCATCAACGTACGCCTTCAAGATACGCGCTACCTCGTAAGTCCCCGTTTCGCCGCGGAGCTTCCTCAAGAAGCCGAGCTCCACCACCTTCTTGATGTTGGTGCTTAGCCGGTCCAGAATCCTGGCCTCGTTACTGGACTCCGGCAGGAACACTGCGACCATGTCCTTTAGCTCCTCCTCCGTCATGATCAACCGGAGTTCACTGCTGTTGGTATCGAACTCCAACAACCGTTTCCTGAGTAGAACAAGCAGCAAGCTCACATCGAAAGTAAGCTGCCTGCGCGGAATAAGCCGGGGGAGCGTGCCTTCGGGATCCTCCCGGGACCTCAGAAAAGCGTAGCCCTCGGATTCGTCCAGAATCAGGTTCAGCCCCAGTACTGCCACATAATCGCGCACGTGGGACGTCAAGGCGAGCAACGATTGCCAGACCTTCTCGTCAGTCTCCGCGTAGACCACACCCTTGAACAGCTTGGTCACGATTCCCGGCAACTCTTCCGGACTGGACGTTTCGCTTGCAGTATTCATGCCGGCCTCACAAAAATGATCTGATCGATGACTGCTGCCCGGACGCTGCCATCCTCCAAAGTCCAATGGAGGCGCTGCGTAGTTTCGGGGTTGATGCTGGCCCAGTCCGACTCCGCAGCGAGCTGGTAGTACGCCACAATCTCCGCGAGCCCTTGGGACAACGGATGGGCCGCCGTGATGTCCGCCAGCGTCGCCTGGTTCTCCTCCTCGAGGACACTTTCGATATTGGACTTCAGGCGCTCACGGTCCACATGAAACTGACTGAACAGCGCGCTCGCATCCAGATCCTGATCATCTGCGGTAACAACATCATCCATCACCATCACGCGGCTGCCCGGCTCGTAAAGAGGCCGCTCGAACGGTAAGGCGACGTCCACGGAGGACGCTTCAATCTCCATGGCAAAGTTCGACGGCGGCTGGTCCCGTTGGTCCAGCGCGTTCGCCTCGATGCTTCGGATAAGTTGCATGATGCGTTTGTTCTCGAGGAAGACTTTGTCGTCCAGGAGGCGTCTCATCTGTTGTGAGAGCTGTCTAACCGTGGCCTGTGTTTGCTCCACTGCGGGTAGCCAATCCTGGTGGAGGTTGGTGATGGTGTGGAGGTTATCCATCCGGGCCAAAGCTTCGATCCGGGTAGCCCTGTGGAGGAGGTCGTTGAGTTCTCTCCTCAGCTGCGGAGACATGAGGTAGTCCCAGAAACCCTGGAAAGTGCGGCCTTGGAGCGAGCTTCCGATGTCTTGCTGGTTGGCGAAGATTGAGTCCAGGAGTTCTCCTTGGCTGCCGTCCCACGTAGCAATCTGCTCACGGACCTGTCTGTCCAGTTTCCGGAAGTTCTGCTCGACTTCGCGGAAGTCGGAGAGCAGGTCCTTTGCCAGGGTGGTGAGCTGTTGGAAGTGGTCCAGGGCCTCCGGTGCAGTCATGACTTTGAGGTCTCCCTCACGAATCCGGTGCATCTCGGCATCAATCTGGTTCCGTTGCTGTTGAAGTTCAGCCCATCGCACGTCCGGGTCTGTCTCTGACTGCTGTACGAGGGTCTTCAACACGGCAAAGATGCTTGTCAGCCTCGATTGGGTGGCCACAAACTCGCGGCCTTTGAGGCTCTCAACCCAGCGCACCACATCTTCAGCCGCCGGAGTAAGGTCGTAATGCGGTTCGTCTTCGCCTTGGACGTAGTATTTTCGCAGCCAAGCGCGCTCAGACGCGGCCCAGTCATCCAGGTACTCCGAGGCGTTGCGGGGAAACTTCTCCTCCCCATAGGTTTCCCGTACGCCGAACAAGACATCGTCCAGAACGTCAATCAGCTGTTGGCGCCCGACGTTCCGCTGATTGGGGTCCGTGAAGGCGGACATGAAGAAGTGCAGGGCGAGGGGCGCGTTTTGGGCTCGAAGCAATGCCCAGCCTGCATGCTTTTCGCGCAGCGCGTTGATCGCGTAGTAGTCCATCTGGCCCTTCAATAGTTGGTCCTTCTTGCCTTGGACAGGGTTCCTGCTTCAAAGGCTAAGCCAGATCACTGACAGTTTCTTCTTGCTCCAACCCCCATCGGATTGATTAATCTGCTCCAGCACTAGCTATCCCCACAGAAGTCTGTAGACTTGACGGTGTTGTTGTGTTTGGCATTTCGTAGTTCAGGCAGTCCCCGGGGTCCTTTGGATCGCGGTCTACTGAAGTAACGGTGGAGAACACCCCACACCCGGAGACCCGAAAGTCGGGAAGCATCTCCACCTTCAGTAAGGACTGAAATTATGGCTACAGGTACCGTCAAGTGGTTTAACGCTGAAAAGGGCTTCGGCTTCATCTCCCCGGAAGATGGCAGCCAG
This sequence comes from Paenarthrobacter ureafaciens, assembly GCF_004028095.1. Lineage (NCBI taxonomy): Bacteria > Bacillati > Actinomycetota > Actinomycetes > Micrococcales > Micrococcaceae > Paenarthrobacter > Paenarthrobacter ureafaciens. Next base: position 2,462,065 of record NZ_SBHM01000007.1, read on the forward strand.
GACGTTTTCGCTCACTACTCTGCAATCAACTCCTCGGGCTACCGCTCCCTCGAAGAGAACCAGAAGGTTTCCTTCGACGTCGAGCAGGGCCCCAAGGGTCCCCAGGCAGTGAACATCCAGGCTATCTAGTCTTCGGATAACTCAAAGCAGGGCCGGTCTCATGACCGGCCCTGCTTTTTGTCGTCCTCATCGTATATATGTACTACTGTGCCTTAACCAGCTAGAACACATATCCACATAGTGAATTACATACATGTAATTCGTTTCCGGAACCCCATAGCGTTGGTAGCCACAAGCCGATACGCAAGGGGTACTGATGATCTGCCCGAACACTCACAACAGCCAACTGAAGCCACGCTTCCACCACCTAGAGGATTCCAACCACCACCTAATTCGGCTCAAACAGACCGTGTTTGCGGCCCAATCGGCCTGTGCAGGGTTCTTTTGGACCCCTAGTCCCGATTTTCGGGCTTAGTCTCCGGGGTGAGCCGCGTGCCGGTGATGGTGGGAAACAGAAGGTTGGATCGGGTGTTCGATACAGAAGTTCAGCGCATCCTCGACTACGTGGGGCATGGCATCGGCGTACGCATCGTAGGTGCCCCGGGCAGCGGGAAAACAACAGTGGCCTCCAGTGCGGTGTTCAACTTGGAGAAGACCGGGTTCACCATCCACGCGGTCACGGGCTTGAGGACCCACCGGGCCATTCCGTACGCCGCGGTCAAAGGTCTCGGGATGGAGATGCGACCTGGCCGGAGCGGAGTGCTGGACCTCGCGGATGTTTTGGCAAGCCAGCTCGCGAAAGCCGGCAAACATCTGCTGCTTGTGGACGACATTCACTTACTGGACAACGAGTCATTAGCCGTCCTGGAAGCAGTCCGGCAACAATCGGCCGCCCCGATGATCGCCACGGCACCGGAAACGCACGCCTTCACTCGCGGAGAGCTGGCGGTCCTCAACCAAGGTCGGGAAGCAATCCTTCAACTGGATCCGCTGCATTACGAGCAGGTCCACGCGCTCGTAGCGCGCGTGCTTGGAGGTCCCGCCGATATCGACACCACCGCGAGAATCCTCACCAAGTCGGGCGGCAACCCGAGGCTCGTCGTGCGGATCGCGGAAACAGCATCCCTGAGCAACCTGCTTGTCCGGCGCGATGGGTCGTGGCAGATGTCCGGGACGTCACTGTGGAACGACCACCTTCGCGGAACTGTCGAAGCGCTTTTGGCAGAGCTCCCGCCCGAGGACGTCAACGCCCTGCACAGCATGGCTATCCTCGGAACGGCCCGCTTCGATGTCCTGCAGAAGATCGTGTCCGCGGATGCTTTGGACAGCCTTGAGCGCCAGGGCTTCCTCTCCATCATGGACGACCACCATAACGGCACTATTGCGGCCATCAGCCCACCGGTGATCGTGGACTACTTCCGGGGCAGGCGCACTCTTCGAGACCGGCACATGTTGAGAACCAAGATCGCGGGCATGCTCGACTCCACACCACAGGTACCTGGAATCGAAGCCACCACCGCGGACTGCCTCACTCGGGTGCTTTCGGCGTTGCGCTCGGAACGTGGCAACGACGACGCCGTCACGGCAAGGCACTTCCACGATCACAGCGCCGTCCGCGAACGGTCGCGCTTCGAACGATGGGAAATCAACAAGACCGCCGCGAATGCAGCAGCCCTGCTCCGTGTTTACTGGGGCGCCCCGGTGGACCCGGTTCGCGCCGCGCGCGTCCTCGAAGAAACATCAACGCACGACGCCGACCCCTCGGACCTGCTCTTCCTCACCATCACGAAGGCCCTCCTAGCGATCCAGGCGGGCGGGTTGAGTGCCGCCGTCGAGGTTTTGCAGCAGTTTGCCGAAGCGCATCCGGAGCAGAAAGCAGAAGCCAACGCGGCCATCCAGTTCCTCAGCGCCTCCCACGGCCGTGTGCCGCAGCCGGACGCGGGAAGCTCGCCATATGCGGAAAGTTCCGAGGAGAAGCCCGGAACACTCGAGGTCCTCACCCAGGCGTTGGTGGAGCTGTACAGGTGCAGGCCACTGGAAGCACTCCGAATTGTTGATGAAGCAGAGGATGACGAACTCTTCCCACACCTGCGGCCGTTCATCAAAGGCTTCGGACTGTTCGCAGCGGGCAGGGTGGATGAATCGCTGGTCTTCGCGCTCGACTGGCGCGCCGAGGCCCGGAAGAACCTGGACCAGTTCGGCGTGGTGACCAGCAGCTACGTCGCCGCCCACGGGCTGCTGTACAGCGGACACTTCGACGAGGCGGAATACCTTATGAGCAGCGTCTTTGCCATGGGGCGACCGGGCTTCGTGGTGGACATTCTCTATGACGCCATGCTCCGCCTCGCCGGCCTGCGGCAGGCGACCACCACAACCACGGCCACAGTGTCCATTGCCGCGCAGGCGCGGGCGGGAGTGCCCGACGTCGGGCCGTTGCCTGGGGTGGGCAAGGGCGTCTACGTGCTCATTGCCAAGGAGAACCAAAAGCCCGCCGGCTTCGACCGGCAGGCCAGCAGGCTCATCAAACAGCAGTTGAGAAGCGGCTACACCCTGGAAGCGATGATGGCCGCAATGCTGTTCACCTGCCTCGTCCCCGGGCGTCAAGTGCTGGATCTGCTGCAGCGGATACTCCGGGAAAGCGGCGTCACCGTCCACGAGCAGTTCACGGCCATCGCCACTGCCGTGGTGGAGGCAGACCATCAGCTTCTTGGCCTTCTCCTGAAGCACTACGAACCGGACACGGACGTGTACCAAATCGGCATGCTCCTCAGGAGTGCCCTCAAACGACGCGTGGTGGAAGGGGACAATGCCGCAGCCGAAGCATTGGCAAAGGCATCTTCGTCCTTTGCCGCCAGATTCCCCAGTGCCAACGAGCAGCTGGCATTCAACACGTTCGAGGCCAGCTCGCTGACTGAACGGGAGGTCGAGGTGGCAGCGCTTGCCGGCTACCTGTCCAACGTGGAGATCGGGGAGAGGCTCAGGATCAGCGCACGGACGGTGGAGAACCACATCTCCAATGCCCTCCGGAAGACCGGAGCCTCGTCAAGGACAAGTTTGTTCATCCTGGTGGGCAATACGTTTCCGCCCAAGTGATCATCGATAGGCTGGCTGGGTGAACAACCCTCCCGCCCTGGCCCGCAGACTCGGTACATTCGACGCTTCCCTCATTGGCCTCGGTTCCATGATCGGAGCCGGAGTCTTCGCGGCCTTTACGCCCGCGGCCGCAGCGGCCGGATCAGGATTGCTGGTGGGGTTGGTAGTGGCCGCGTTCGTGGCCTTCTGCAACGCGACGTCGTCAGCCCAGCTGGCTGCCGCCTATCCCACTTCCGGTGGCACCTACGTCTACGGCCGCGAGCGGCTCGGTCCATGGCCGGGTTTTCTGGCAGGGTGGGGATTCGTCATCGGCAAGACCGCCAGCGCCGCCGCCATGGCAATGACCTTTGCTGCCTACGCCGCGCCTCACGGTTGGGAGCGGCCGGTGGCGATTGCCGCCGTCGTTCTTCTTACGGCCGTGAACTATCATGGGGTGACGCGGACGGCGGGCCTGACACGGATCCTTGTCATTGCCGTGCTGGCTGCCTTGGCAGTTGCAGTTGCGGCGTGCTGGGGCGGGGCCGGGCCGGCGCTCGACAACGTGCTGGGGGAGGGGCTGCTAGCGAACGGTTGGTACGGGATACTGCAGTCGGCAGGTCTGCTTTTCTTCGCTTTCGCCGGGTACGCGCGGATCGCGACCATGGGCGAGGAAGTCATGGAGCCGCGCCGGACCATCCCACGGGCGATCATCATTGCGCTGGGCATTACCGTTGTTGTTTACGCGGTGATCGCCGTGACCGTGCTTTCAGCACTGGGGCCCGACGGCGTTGCCGGTAACCCGACGCCGTTGGCGGCCGCCGTCGAGAGCGGGACCTTGGCGTGGGCATCGCCGGTGGTGCGCATCGGGGCTGCCGTTGCGTCGCTCGGCGCGCTGTTGGCACTCATTGCCGGCTTGGGGCGAACGAGTCTTGCCATGGCACGCGAGTACGATCTTCCGCACGCCCTCGCCGCCGTTCATCCCCGGTATAAGGTTCCTCACCGGGCCGAACTCACCATCGCCGTCGTGATCTGCCTGGTCATAGTCGTGGCGGATCTTCGAGGGGCCATCGGGTTCTCGTCGTTCGGGGTGCTGCTGTATTACCTGGTGGCTAACATTGCCGCGTTTACGCAGCCCTACGCGGACCGACGGTATCCGAAGGTGCTGCAGGTTTTGGGTGCGGCTGCGTGCGTCGCTCTGGTTGCTACGCTGCCGCCGCTGTCTGTGGCGCTGGGCGTGGCCATGTTCGTCGTCGGCATCGTGTACCGGACGGTGCGGCTGCGGACTCGGTAGGTGGGGCACGCGTTAGGTGGGGCACGGCTCCACCGTGGGGTTAGGAACGATGGAGCCGTGCTTTGTGCTCCCTACGCCTGGAACGGATGGGGGTTCCCGCCGGACACCGGGTCTCCCGTTCCGGAAGCACACTCCGAGAGTAAGGGCAGTTTTTGGGCCTAGGTGTCGGTTCGATTTTCCTAGGTGGTGGAACTATGGCTTTTTGGGGTGGAACTATAGCTATTTGGGCCATTTCTCCTTGGCTGTCGGCAAAAATAGGTGCTTGAGGATGTTTCCTAGGTGGTGGTGCGGCTATGTTTTGGCGGCCTGATTGGACCCGGCTGGCAGAATGGCCGTATGACTGACACCCCGGTACCCGCCGTCGAACTGCGCATCACAATCAGCGACACTGAACCGGCTATCTGGCGGCAGCTGGTACTCCCGGAGAGCGCAACCCTTGAAGATCTGCACGAGGCGATCCAAGCGGCGTTCGGCTGGAACAACGCACACCTTTACGTCTTTTACGGAACGGAGCCCAGCGGAAGGCGGCGAGCCATAGGGGTGCTCGACGATGACTCCCCGGAAGGTGCTGAATCCGCGGGAGAGGTCGGGCTAATTGAGCTGTTCAACCCGGCTTCGCCTGGTGAGTCGGCATTCGAGTACGAGTACGATTTCGGTGACAGCTGGACTCACCAGATCGATGTCATCGGCACAGTGGAGCTTACTGCAGTTACCATTCTCTGCACTGGCGGTTCAATGCGCGGGCCGGTGGAAGACTCCGGCGGTGTGCACGGATACGCCAACGTAGCCCGCGTAATAGGAGATCCGAACCATCCGGAACATCGGGATGCCGTTTTCTGGTTCGAAACGGTGACCGGGGAGAAGGCCACCGGGTTTGATCCATCCGCCTTCGACCTGGAGGGCGTGAATACGGCGTTGGATCGACTCGCGCGCAGGCTTTGGGCCAAGCCGCCTTCGCCCGAAGACATGAACGAGGTCCTTGAACCCCTCCTCTGGCTGTTGCGGGAATCCGATCCGGACGGGCTGGACCTCACATCGGCGGGATGGCTTAAACCAGGCATCATCAAGCGGATGATGACAGACCTCAAGTGGGACGACGACTGGTTCGGAACTGGCCGCAACGAGGTCAACATTCCCCATGTCATGGACCTCCGGGAACAGCTGCAACGCTGGAAGCTGCTGCGGAAGTACAAGGGTAAGTTGCTGCTTACGCCTCTGGGCCGTCGTGTGGTCGAGGAACCCGCGGCGCTTTGGGAATTCCTTGCGGACAGGCTTGCGTCCCCGGACACACCTGCGGACGAGGTGGTTATGAGGCTCCTTGTTCATTGGGAGCTCACTGGAACAGAACCAGGCTGGATGATGATCGACGAGGTAGTCCGCTCCGAGCTTACTTTTCGCGGCTTTGTCATGACGGAGGGCAACGGCGGTATCCCGTTGAACCTGGCCCGCGATCTCTATTTGGACGTACGGCGGCCCCTGGGCTTGTTGGCTCTCTGGGGCTCCCGCATGCGGCGAGGTCCAGAGCCGAAGCTTTCCGACGCCGGGATCAAGTTCTTGTTGGACGTACAGCGACGCTTGGACGCCAGCCAACGCTGACGCGGCTGAATCGGCAAGGATTCTGCTTGACCCGATTCACCGCCCAACGTGCTGCCCGTCCCCACGGCTTCAACGCTCGTCCCGACGGTTGGCCGGCTGTCTTCGAGCAGGTGCCCTGAAAGGGAAGAGTAGGTAAACAGCAGGTTCTCCTTTTTGTCACAGGCCGGCGATAGACTCACGGTCTACGGACGCGCTGGGGCGTTCCTTATGCTGGGGGTCTATTCAATGAGTGCAGTCGGGGCTGGATTACGCGCGCTTAGTCACGGACGACGGCGGCGCCCAGCGGCGGTGAGGACTGTCGCCGTCGGGCTTGGGCTGGCGCTGGTTGGTTCGCCGGCCATCGCGGACGCGGTTACTGACGTAGTTCCCGTCGGCACTAAGCCATCAGCAGTGGCCGTGAACTCCGTGACTGGTAAGGCCTATGTAGCCACGGACTATGGAGTTTCCGTGCTGGACGGTGTGGCGTCAGCGGGAATTCTGTACCAGGGAGACCGACCCATGGACGTTGCCGTGAATGAGGCAACGAACAAGATCTACGTCAGTGAGACCGACGGGTCAGTTGCGGTGGTGGACGGCGTTTCCCGAGCAGTCGCATCCGTGCCTGTTGGCTCGTCGCCGGGTGTTGTCGCGGTCAATCCGGTGACGAACAAGATCTACGTTGGCGTGAAAAGCGGGGTGACCATCATTGATGGTTCCACCTTGGCTACGTCGTCAGTGTCGCTCGCAGGGGGAGCGCAGGACATCGTCGTGAACCCGGCCACCGGCAAGGTGTATGTCCTGTCCGGCGGAACAATCCAGGTTCTGGGGGCTGGCGGAACGGTAACTGCCTCCGTCAACATCGGAGCCGGCGGCATTCTTGCGCTCGCGGTAAACCCCGGGACAAACAAGATCTACTTCACAACTCTGGGCCGCTATGGTGCCGGGGTCCGCGTGATCGACGGCACCGCAGACACGGTCACGGATACCATGCCTTCCGCCAACTTGGTCGGTCAGCTCGCCGTGAACCCAGTGACGAACACGGTCTACGTGGCCGGTGACAGCACCTCCATCGATGGCTTTGTCCAAGTCATTGATGGCGCGACGAAGAAGCAGGTCGCCCAACTCCGGACGGCATCGCGCATTCGGGACATCGTGATTAACCCGGCCAATAACAAGGCGTACGCGAGCCTGTCCGGCAGGGGAGTGATGGTGGTGGACGGCGACACGCTTCGGGTGAGTTCGGTCTTTACGGGCCAGGAGCCGATTGACGCTGCCGTGAACGCAGCCACGGGTCAGGTGTATGTGGCTAACAACAACAGTTCGTCGGTGTCCATCATCGATCCTGACGTCGCCGCTCCTGTGAAGAACGACTTCAATGGCGACGCCCACTCGGACGTCCTGGCCCGGGATGCTGCCGGAGCGCTTTGGTTGTATCCGGGCAACGGATCCGGTGGCTGGCTTCCCCGTATTCAGGTTGGCGTGGGCTGGAACGTGATGACGGCACTGGTGTCGCCGGGTGACTTCGACGGTGACGCTCTGCCCGACGTCCTGGCTGGTGACAGTGCCGGGGTGCTTTGGTTGTATCCGGGCAACGGATCGGGTGGGTGGCTTCCGCGGGTTGCCGTAGGTCAGGGGTGGAATGCCATGACCGAGATTGTCGGCATCGGTTCGTTCTACGGTGGCGGTTTCGCTGACGTAGCAGCGCGGAACGCTAGCGGGACTTTGTGGCTGTACCGGGGAGACGGGCGTGGCGGCTGGCTTCCGCGGATGTGGATTGGGTCGGGCTGGAACGGCATGTCCGAACTCACCGGCGTAGCGGACTTCAACGGCGACGGCGTCACTGACCTCGCTGCCCGCGACAGCTCCGGCGCTCTGTGGCTCTACCCGCCGAACGGTATCGGCGGATGGCTTCCACGTCAGACGATCGGCCAGGGCTGGAACGTCATGAACTCTTTGACTGGACCCGGTGATTTCGACGGCGACGGACGGGCCGACATCCTTGCACGCAACCCTTCTGGCGAGTTGTGGCTGTACTCCGGCGCCGGGGGAACGGCATGGCCGTCAGCGACCCGGGTGGGCACGGGGTGGAACGGAATGACGGCGATTCTGTAAGACGAACATTGTCTCAATGATTCGAGGAATTGAGACACGACTATTAGGACGACGAATGCCCCGGCAAGAGTTGGATACTAGAGACCACTACCCAATGTGGGTTTAGTGACGAAGAACCAATTTCTCGCCGGGGCATTCCTATATCTTGCTGAGGGAGCCTACTTAACGGCTACGAATACCTTGTCGCTTAACATGCCTGCTCGAATTGCAAGAACGCCGTCTCCGGCTGTCGCGCTCGGAACTTCAAAGGCATCGTTACCAGTGGCTGTGCCACCCTTGTACAGCGTGCTCAAGTTGTTGATGGAATCGGGTGCCACGACCATCTTCTTGGTCCCGTCCACCGTTGTGCCATCTGCGGTTACGTAATCAACTGAGACGAACATGGGGGTCTGGCCGTTAGGGTCGTCCCCTTTATAAGTGACGGAGTAATTAACCAGAATATACTCCGACCCCGCAGCGGGCGGGTCGTTGAACGAGTTAGCAGCTACCACGGCGTCGGTAGCGGCGAGCGTCACCGAGTTGACTACCACGCGCCATTCGTCAGACTCGATGACCGAGCCGATTGGGTATGGATTCTCTCGGGTTCCAGCACCGGCGTTTGTGTTGGTTTGAGCGCCTGTGGTGGCTCCCGCCTCGTTGGAAGGCGCCACCACAGTGGTATCTCCGCTGCCGAAGGCGTTGTCAAAGGAGGTAGCGACCACTGCGGTGAAGACGATGAACCCTACGATGGTGCCCACAACGGAGGTGATGAGGGCCGCGATTCCCATCCATTTGGCTTTGTCTTTGAGGAAAAGGGAGACGATAGCCAGGATGAAGGCGATGGGAAGCAGGACCCAGCCGATTATAAGAGCGCCAGGAACACACGCAAAGATGAATCCCAGCACTGCGGTTATGAGTGCGATCAGTCCAAGAACATTGAGTTGCTTTTTTGGTGCAACAGGCGGCGCCGGCATTGTATATGCAGGGGCGTTACCGGCCTGCTGATAGGGCGGTTGATAAGGGTGGGGCGAGGGATGCTGAGCGCCGTCCCCCGGGAGCTCTGGAGTTGTCATGGCATAACTATGACAGAGCACAACGTTTCCAGGGTTTTTAGACACGAAGCCCCAACATCCCGGCACATTTATGACACCCCGGAGAGTTTATTCTTTTGTGGTACTGACTGGACTCCAGCGCATTTAGTCCCCGCCGCGCGCCTTCTTTAGATCCGCACGCAGCCCTTTGTTGTCAGCCCGCAGCTCGCGGTTGTCTTCCGAGAGCCCACGGTTGTCTTCCACCAATCCGCGGTTCTCTTCCTCGAGTTCCAGCACCAGCTTCACGCCGGCCAGGTTCAGTCCCTCATCAAGGAGCGCCCCGATCCGCCGCAGCGTCTTCAGGTTCCGTTCGCTGTAGCGCCGGGTGCCGCCGTCGGTCCGTTCCGGCGTGAGAAGGCCCTTGCGCTCATACAGCCGCAGGTTCTGATGCCCTGTGCCCACCAACTCGGCCGCTACGGAGATGGCATAGACACCCTGGTCGTCCCGCGAACCCGGGCTGCCGTCCGGTGCGGAATCCCCGCCCGAAGTGCCCCCGGTAGCCGGCCCACCGCCGTCGTACTCCCCCGAAGGCCCCTGTAAACCAGCCACGTAACCTCTCCCAAAAATCTCTTCAAAAACCACTTGCACCACTCTCATGCCGGTGCTATAAAAAATCTATACCAACCACCACAGATCTGGAAGGGTTGGAAACACAACAGAATCGCATCAAGATCTGAAGGAGTGAGAACCACAATGCTGATGCGCACTGACCCGTTCCGCGAATTCGACAGGCTCGCACAACAGGTTTTTGGCACAACAGCACGCCCGGCCGGCATGCCAATGGATGCATGGCAAGAGGGTGAAGAATTCATCGTCGCTCTCGACCTGCCAGGTGTAAGCCCCGAGTCGATTGAGCTGGACGTCGAACGCAACGTCCTGACCGTCAAGGCCGAGCGGAAGTCACTCGCCGGCGAGGATACCGAGATGCTTGCGGCTGAACGCCCCCAAGGCGTCTTCAGCAGGCAGCTCATTCTCGGCGACACCCTGGACACCGACGGCGTCAAGGCCAGCTACGACGCCGGCGTCCTGACGCTCCGTATCCCTGTGGCCGAGAAGGCTAAGCCGCGGCGCATCGAGATCACGGCCAACGGACAGCAGCGCCAAGAGATCAACGCATAGTCGAGCCTGCTCCGCCGGGATGCCCGGGGTGTCACCGGCGGAGCGCTCATGCGGGAGCATCAGACCGGCCGCATCGGAAGAATGGGCGCAGGCTTCGCGCCACGCCATAGCGCTTGTTGCGCAGAGGAAACGCGGCCCCCGACGTTGCCTCCCGAAAAGATGGCCCCCGTCCGAACTGCGAAGTTCGCCCGGGGGCCATCGCCCAGTCCACAGCAACTTCATGGAACCGGCCTTGGGGAACAGCCAACCTGACTACTACGCGATCCTCGGTGTCGCGCCAACCGCGACGGCGCGCGAGATCACCCATGCTTACCGCTCACTGCTGCGCCGGCACCACCCGGACACCCGGCAGGCGGACCACGACGGCGGTGCATCCGAGGCGTCCGACCTCCACCGCCTGCACGCCATCATGCAGGCATACGTCGTGTTGTCGGACGCAACACGGAAGCACGAGTACGACCGCGCACGTTCCGGGTCGCCCGGCATCGGCGCCGGAACGCCGGTCAAGGTACGGATTCACCGCACGACGGCGGCAAAGGAACCGGACGCGGCGGGGGAGGGCGCCAGGCATGCTCCGCCTGCAAGTGGCCCCGATCGCAGCGAGCCCCTGATCTTCGGCCCCACCCGATGGGCACCCCTTCGCGGCCATTCAACACCAAGGAGACGCACATGAGTGCTTGGCGTTCGTACGACAGCCACCTGATCCCAGCGTTCTACGAGCGCTTCGAGCAACGCTGGGGGAAAGGGACGGCACCCTTCCTGGATCCCGAGGTCCACGAGCAACCCATGCCACGTGCGCAATGGATCAACGTGGACACGGGAGCCGCGGTGGCCGTGGTCCCCATCTGGACGGACGACCCCCAACACCGTTCGTTCGGAGTCTTCTATTTGCCGCCCTCCGGGGACATCTGGATCCTCCGCCCCGGGCCCACCACGTTCGTTGAGCCGGTTGCCGGCGCTTCACGGGAGCAGGTCTCGCTGCGAAACGATGCGTTCAAGAAGGCAGTGAACCACGCGAAGGAGTTCATCTACGGACCCCAGCCGTGACGCTCGGTGCCGTGGCGCCGGAACCAGTTCGCCGCCGTCGTGCTTTGCTCACCGAGGGGTGAGTTCTCGGGGCTTAGCGCCCGTCTAAGTGGCGAGATCTAACCCCTCGGGGAAGGTGGGGTGCCGTGGCGCCGGAACCAGGTCGCCGCCGTCGTACTTTGCTCACCGAGGGGTGAGTTCTCGGGGCTTAGCGCCCGTCTAAGTGCCGAGATCTAACCCCTCGCGGCGAGGGTAAGAAGCCAAAAAGAAGGCTGGTGCAACCTGGAGAGTATCCGTAGGTGGTTGCACCAGCTGCTAGTACGACGTTCTGTTATCAGTTGTGACACTTATTCATTGGCCGCTCCTAGTTCCCGGCTCCGACTTTTTCCGGGCCTTCTGAAGTCTGTGACGCCTTTTCCAATTTTACGGCCTTGATGCCCAAATTGCACGGAAAATGGGGGTTCCGCCGAGTGCCTGCCGGGGGAGCGGGGAGCCCCGTGGCACGATAGATCACGATGAAACTGCGCGCTGATCAGACCGGAAACCGTGGCCTCCCGATGCCTCTTTGGCTGCAGGGTGGTCTGGAAGCGGGGCAGGCAGCAATCCTCTCGGCCATCGTTGTGGTGCTTCCCTTGGTGGGAGTGTGGGCCACGGACGGATTCCAGAACCGGAACGTCGATGCTTTGGCTCGCCTGGCCGGGCAAGCCTGGCTCCTGATCCACGGGGTTCCGCTGCATCTGGCGCAGGTGAACCTTGGGACTGCGGCCCAGCCGGGTTCGGGAATGCTGTCCCTGATCCCGCTCGGGTTGACGCTCATTCCTTTTCTTCTGGCATGGCGTGCCGGCCGCAGGCTTGCCCGCGCCTCCTACACCGACCAGCTCTGGCAGGCGTTCCTTGGCGCGTCCGTGGTTTATGCCGCCTTCGGGACCGCAACGGGCTTCGTGTGCCGCACCCCGGACGTGGTCATCAACCTGTGGTTGGCGATGACCATCCCGTTGATTTCCTTCGGCCTGGGCATGGTGCTCGGCGCCCGGCGTGAGGCCGGTTCGTGGAGCCGCCTCATCGGCGTCGACGCCGTCGCGTGGCTGGCCAAGACCAGCCAGCATTCACGCTGGGCAGGGTCGTACGTCGGCTCTGCGTTGAAGGCCGGGTTCGTGGCCACCATGGCCGCTGTCTCCTTGGCAGCCCTGCTCCTTGCCGTGGACATCGTGTGGCATTGGACGGACATCATCGCCGTTTATGAAGGACTGAAAGCCGGTGCCCTGGGCGGCGCCGTATTGACCATTGCGCAGCTCGGGTTCCTGCCGAACCTGGTGATCTTCACCCTCGCATGGTCCTCCGGCGCAGGCTTCTCGCTCGGCGTGGGCTCCACCGTCGGACCTTTGGGATCCGCCGTCGGACCCCTGCCTGCTGTACCCATCTTCGGTGCGCTTCCCGCGGGCCAGCTCGACCTCGGCGGCATGGCCCTCGCCCTCCCCGTGGTGGCCGGCATCCTGGCCGGCTGGTGGTTCCTCCGTGAGGGCGAGAACCACTTTGACGAGTGGCTGTCCATCAAGATCAAAGCCCGGTGGTTCACGGCCGCCGCTTCAACCCTGTTCCTTGGTGCGTTCATCGGCGTAGTTGCGGGGGCGCTCAGCGGTGCGCTGGCGTGGATCGCCCGCGGCTCGGCCGGGATTGGCCGGCTCACGGAAATTGGCCCCAACCCGCTGTGGACGGCAGTCTGGGTGGCAGCCGAGGTGGGCATCGGCGTCGTGATCGGCTACGCAGTGGGGCCGTGGCTGGAACGCAGCCAGAAGCTTCGCGAAGCGAACCTGGACGAGCCAGCGCTCGACGACGAACACGCCTAAGCCGCCCGGCGTCCGCTCAGCGGATGGAAGCTAGCGCAACGCGCCCGGCATCGACTTTTCCAACTCGGACAAGCACTGCGACTTCGCGGTCTCCGTCAGCGCCGACCGCGTGCAGTCCTGGTACGTTGTGACGTGCTTGAAGAACAGGGCAGTAGTCAGGATCAGCAGGCACATGATCGCCGAGACAACCAACCCGGAAATGGTCCCGAACAACACCAACTTGGAATGCTTGTACTTCACGGCACGGACCAGGACGACGATCCCCAGGACAATGCCGGCGAGGGTCAGGATGGCACTGAGCCACACGTAATTGACGTTCAGCGAGAACACAAAGAACGATCCCAGGGCCGACAACAGGAACGCGCGGAACAGGATCTGCGTCACGCCAAGTGCGGACTTTTGCGCCTCGGGGCCGGGCTGCGGGCTCGGCCGGGGACCGACGTCGGGATTCATGTTTTCCAGCCTACGCGAGCCGCCCATAAGCTAGTGCAATGCGCATTGTTGTCCTCGTGTCCGGTACTGGCTCCAACCTCCAGGCTGTCATCGACGCCGTGAAGTCGGGTGAACTGGACGTGGAGATCGCTGCCGTCGGCGCTGACCGTCCGGACACCTACGGCGTGGAACGCTCCGACGAGGCCGGGATCGAGACGTTCGTGGTGAACTTCAATTCCTTCGAAACCCGCGAGGAGTGGGACGCCGCCCTGCGCGACAAGGTCCTTTCCTACAAACCGGACGTCGTGGTGTCCTCGGGCTTCATGCGCATTGTGAGTGCCGACTTCATCGACGCCTTCGACGGCAAATACGTCAACACCCACCCCGCGCTGCTGCCGTCCTTCCCGGGCGCCCACGGGGTCCGCGACGCCATGGCTTACGGCGTGAAGGTCACGGGCTGCACTGTGCACTGGGCCGACGCCGGGGTGGATACGGGCCCGATCATTGCCCAGGAAGCCGTGGTGATCCAGACGGATGACACCGAGGAAACCCTGCACGAACGCATCAAGGTAGTGGAACGCCGCCTCCTGGTCCAGACCCTCGCAGACCTGGCCGCCGCCCCTTCCCCCAACTAGGTCGCATTTGTGCGCGTTTTGAACGCCCAGAACGCGCTGTGCTGCGACCTACATTTCGCCTAAGGGCCACGGGCTGTGGATAACCGGGCGGCGGCACTCTGATATTTGTCAGCATGGGGCATGAAGACACCAAGTGCCCTGCCCGATCCGCTGTCATCAACACCGTTCACGTGGCAAGAAGCCGCCCGGGCGGGAGTATCACGACGGCGGCTCAGTCACCACAGCCTGGCCTCACCCAGCAGGGCGGTTCGAGTGCCCGGATCCGGAGCCGACCACTCGTTGGCAGACATGGCCCGGCCCCTCACCCAGGTCACGGCATTCTCCGCAGCTTCACACGCCACGGCCTTCCTGCTGTGGGAGTTCCCGGGCTTCCTGCCGGGCAGCAATGAGCCTGTCATCCACATCTCCCGACCGGAGCCGATGGCGATCCCTCGCCGTCGAGGTGTTGTGGGGCATCGGGGCCAGTTCTTCGACGACGAAATCACCATCGGTGCCGACTCCGCGCCGGAAACGCGACTGAGGCTGGCCCTGGGGCGGGCTGGGCTGCCCACAGCGGAAGCCAACGTGCGCACGGAACTGAGTCCAGGCGTCGAACGTCAACCGGACCTGAGTTTCCGCGAGTGGCGCGTGGCAGTCGACTATGAGGGGGAAGGCCATTCCGAGCCGGAACAAATCGTGCGGGATATCGAGAAGCAGGAAGACTTCGCCCGAGCAGGGTGGATCCTCGTCCGCATCTCAAAGCGCCACATGACCACTGACGCGACAACCGCTGTTCGGAAGGTCAGGCGCGCGCTCGAGCAACACGGCTGGTCACCCATCTAGGTCGCAGCAGTGCGCGTTTAGAGAGCTCTAAACGCGCACAAATGCGACCTAGTTGGGAAGGGAGGGAGGGGGAGAGCGCAGTTACGATAGCTCGCGCTGCTTCGTCTCCGGGGCGAAGAACGCCATCCACAACACGGACAGCAGGACAAGCCCGCCAGCGAGGGCGAAAGACGTCGCCAAGCCGAACTCCGGCCAGAAGTAGGAGGCAAACACTAGGGGCCCGAAGCCGGCGCCGATCCGGGAGAACGTCGACGCCCAGCCGAAGCCGGAACCACGGAGCTCGGTGGGATACAGCTCGGACACGTAGGCGTACAGGACGGGAATGGCCACCTGGACCACGAACCCGAACACCAGCAGCCAGGCCACCGCGGCCGAAGGCACATCCACCACGAACGCCACGATCACCAGCGTCACTGCGGACAGCGGACCAGTGATGGCCAGGATCCACTTGCGCCCCACGCGCTCCACCAGGAGCGCTGCGACAATAACGCCCAAAAGCCCGACGGCGGCCATCCCCGCCGTGGTCACGAAGGCCTTGTACTCCTCGAACCCGGCGCCAATGAGGATTCGGGGCATCCACGTGAGGGACAGGTAGTAGACCAACAGCACGGAGAAGAACAGCGCCCAGGCCGCAGTGGTGATCTTCCAGTTGAATGTCCAAATGTTTCGGAGCTGGAGCCACGCGCTGCCGGGGGAGAGGCGCGGCGCATCCTTTGGTTCGGGCAGGCTGTAGGCACGCGGCGTGGCGCCGGTTGCTTCCACGAGGCCGTCGATCACCGCAGCCGCTTCAACGCGACGACCCTTCCGGATCAGGAACAGGGGAGATTCGGGAACTGACCGCCGCACCCAGAACACCAGCAGGGCAGGGATCACCATGACAACCATCGTCAGGCGCCAATCGCCGTACAAAGCCACAAGGCCGGCGGAGACGAATCCGCACAGGGCCGCGCCCACGGGCCACCAACCGTCCATGGCCGTGAGGACTTTGCCCCGCTGTTTTCGGGGTGTGAATTCCCCAACCAGGGCATAGTCCACCGGGATGCAGCCGCCCAAGCCGAAACCGGCCATGAACCGGAAAATGCAGAACCACACGATGTCCGGCGCCAAGGCACCCAGCACCGTGAAGAGGCTGAAGATCAGGAGCGTGGCGGTGAAGGCCTTCTTCCGGCCGATCGTGTCCGCAATGGTGCCCCACGCGAACGCGCCCACGGCCATGCCGATCAGGTTCGAGGTGCCGATCCACGCGGCGTCGGCCGGTTGCAGGGACCAATGTTTGGACAGCAGGGGAATGAGGATGCCGTTGAGCGTCACATCCCAGGCGTCGAACATGAAGCCGAGGCCGCCAATGAGGAAGATCTTGCCCTGGACCTTCCACCGCCAAGGCAGTTCCTGCACCACTTGTTCGC
The DNA here is from genome assembly GCF_004028095.1 of Paenarthrobacter ureafaciens. Classification (NCBI taxonomy): domain Bacteria; kingdom Bacillati; phylum Actinomycetota; class Actinomycetes; order Micrococcales; family Micrococcaceae; genus Paenarthrobacter; species Paenarthrobacter ureafaciens. The sequence goes on from NZ_SBHM01000007.1 coordinate 2,478,472, forward strand.
CGCTGGGCACGGTCGTGTACGTATTCATGAGGCCTCCTGCATGCAACTTTAGGCCCTCAGCACCATTACTTTCGGGTTTCGATGGCCCTCCGCAGGAAACCGCCGGCTTCCTCCAGCGCGGGCTTTGCGTCGGCAGGATCCATCCCGGTCAGCAACACCAGAATCGCGGCCTTCACCGAACCCCCAACCGAGTCCAACGCCGTCGCAGCTTCCGAGGCGGAGACACCGGTGGCGTGCTGCACGGTCCGCTGCGAGCGGGCCTGCAACTTGTGGTTGGTCGCGCGAAGATCGACCATCAGGTTCCCGTAGGTCTTGCCGAGTTTCACCATGACCAACGTGCTGATCATGTTCAAGACCAGCTTCTGGGCCGTCCCGGAATTGAGCCTGGTGGAACCCGCGATGAACTCCGGCCCCACGGGCACCTCGATCGCCACGTCGGCCAGATGACTCACCGCCGAGCCCTTGTTGCAGGCCAGCGACGCCGTGAAGGCACCCCTTTTCCGCGCCTCCTCCAACGCGCCGATCACGTAGGGCGTCCTCCCGGAGGCGGTAATACCCACGACGGCGTCCGCTTCCGTCACGTTGATATGGTGCAGGTCCCGCGCGCCAGCGGTGGCGTTGTCCTCGGCGTACTCCACGGGTTTCCGGATCGCCTCAGGGCCTCCCGCGATGAGCCCGACGACGAGTCCCGGCGGGGTGCCGAACGTCGGCGGGCACTCGCTCGCGTCCAGCACGCCCAGGCGCCCAGCGGTCCCGGCGCCCACGTACAAAAGGCGCCCCCCGCGCTGGAGTCGCTCCGCAACGGCGTCGACGGTTTGCGCGATCGCGGAACTCGCCCCGGAAACGGCGGCATGCACGCCGGAGCTGTGGGCGAGCATGGCAGTGACGAGTTCGTCCGTGCCCAGGATGTCCAGGTCTTTGAGACTGTCCGTTGCAGCCTCGGTTTGGAGCCCGGAGAGTTCGGTGCGGAGACCTGCGAGTTTGTCAGCGTCAGTCGGGCCAGTTTGTTCCGTCACGGTGGATGTACCTTTCCTGGAGGAGCCCGCGGCGCTGCGCTGCGAGGGCGGCGCCGTCCAGGCCGTCCCCGAGCGGGGCCACCACTTCAATCCCAGCCGAAGCCAGGGACTTCTGCAAGAGTCCCTCGAAGAACTCCGAGTTGGCCACGCCGCCCAGGATGGCCACGCGCGGCGTCCCGCTCGGATCGCCGCTGGCGGCCAGGAGTACGGTGCGGGTCAGGCCCCGGCACGCCTCGCTGACGATGCCCTGCGCGACGGCGTCACCCGCCTCCGCTGCGTGCAGCACCAAAGGTGCGAAGCGAGCCATCGCCCGGTAGGGGTTGTCCATGTCGGCCAACCAGGCGGGCAGCATGGTCGGGGATTCAACGAGTGCCCCCGCCGCCGCTGAGAGGGAAGTGGCGGGGCCGCCGTCCAACGCCAACAAAACGGCCTGGAGTCCTTGCTGGCCGATCCAGCGTCCGCTGCCGAAATCGCCGAGGTACGGGCCCCAACCGTCGGCCCGGTGCAGGACGCCCGCCTCATCAAAGCGGAATGCCACCGCACCCGTTCCCACGATCAGCGTGGTGCCCGGTCCGCCCTGCAACGCGCCCAGATGGGCAGCAGTGGCATCGGAGAGAACCGCCGCAGGAACACCGAAATGCCGCGACAACATGGTGGCCAGCTCCCGGGAC